>JAJFGA010000078.1 GCA_021776375.1 Hyphococcus sp.
CGTTTACAATCGCTATGCGAGATGGGGTGAGCGTGGCGTCTGGAAAGGCATATTTGATGCGCTCGCGCAAGAATGCGATGACGCTCTCGTCTTCATAGACGCCTCCATTGTTAAAGCCCATCGCTCAGCGAGCGGTGCAAAAGGGGGGAACTGGAGCAAGGTATTGGCCGCTCACGCGGTGGTCGCACAAGTAAAGTTCATGCGGCCGTAGACGCCAAAGGCCGCCCTTTGCGGCTCACCATTACCGGCGGCCATGTTCACGACAGCCAGGTCATGCACGCCTTTCTTGAGTGGGACAGACCGCCAGTCGCTATTGTCGCCGACAAAGCTTATGGCAGCGCTCGGATCAGGCGCCAAATCGCTGATGAAGGCGCGCTTGCTGTCATTCCATCGAAGAGCAATGCACGAAAGCCGATCCCGCATGATGTCAATCTTTACGCGCAACGCAACATCGTTGAGCGGTTCTTTTGTAAAATGAAAGACATGCGCAGACTGGCGACAAGGTTCGAAAAACTTGGCCGGAACTTCATGGCCATGATACATCTGTTCGCTATCAGATGCTGGATCAAATGAGTCCACACCCTAGTATCAATGCGCGTAGGAAAGGAAACTAGCTGAAACGCACCGCTGGAGTATGGTGAATCTTCACCCTTATTATCAACTTTGGAGCAGGCGTGCGTCACAAACACAGCCGCGAAAATAAAGAGAATGAATCTAGAAAACTTTATCATTGGTCAGTTAGCCCATATCTATCACTAGCCGAATGTTGTTGAGGTCGAATTGAACAGTGAATAGCATTGATGTCGGCCAAAGCTGCCACCCACAAGCTGAAACTGCAATGTCTGCTTTTAGCGAAAATTTGTCATCTATGCTAAAGCGCTTCAATGCCGCTTATCGTTACACCAAAGATCGAGATTGCCGACTGGGAACTCACCGAAACCTTCATCCGCGCTTCCGGGCCCGGCGGGCAGAATGTCAATAAGGTTGAGACCGCGGTGCAGTTGCGTTTTGATGCGCTGGCCTCGCCGTCGCTTGATGATGCGGTCAAAGCGCGGCTTAAGGCCATCGCTGGGCGGCGGATGACCAAGGACGGGGTTATCATTATCGAGGCAAAGCGCTTCCGCGAACGCGAGCGCAACCGGGTGGATGCGCGCGCCCGGCTCAGCGCGTTGATCGAGCGCGCCGCCACGCCGCCGAAGCGACGCAAACCCACCCGCACGCCGCCATCGCAAAAGCGCAAGCGCCTGGAGAATAAGCGTCGTCAGGGTGTGTTGAAACAACGCCGCAAGCGCCCGCCGTCTGAGGACTAGGGCGAACTGGGCGATGCAGCCGCCTCATCATGCTACGTGTTATTGTCGCGCCTGTTGCAATTCCTGATGGCTGCGCTAGTCAGGCCGCCGGAGTTATTATGTCCCGGATCAAGCCCTGTTTTGAAAAGCTCGCTGGTGAAGATCGCGCCGCCTTCATCGCGTTTATCATGGCCGGCGATCCTGACATGGACCGCTCGCTTGAGCTTTTGAAAAAACTCCCCGCCGCCGGCGCCGATATCATCGAGCTTGGGGTTGCCTTTACCGACCCCATGGCCGACGGCCCGGTAATCCAGGCTGCGGGAAGACGCGCGCTCGATGCCGGTCAGACCTTGCACAAGACGCTTGAGATGGTGCGCGCCTTCCGCGCCGGGGACGATCAAACGCCGATCATTTTGATGGGCTATTACAATCCGTTCTACGCTTATGGGGTTGAGGCTTTTCTTGCCGACGCAAAAAAAGCCGGCGTTGACGGGCTGATCATTGTCGATTTACCGCCGGAAGAAGACGCTGAGCTGTGCCTGCCGGCGCGCGAAGCGGGGATCGATTTCATCCGCCTCGCCACCCCGACGACGGATGATGAGCGGCTTCCCGATGTGATTAAAAACACCTCCGGCTTTGTTTATTACGTCTCCGTCGCCGGCATTACCGGCAAGGGCGTCGGCGCTGGCGGCGCGGCCCGGGCGGCGGTGGCGCGCATCAAAAGCGCGTCGGGGCTGCCGGTCGCGGTCGGTTTCGGGGTCAAAACCCCTGAAAAAGCCGCAGATTTCGCCAGATTTGCTGACGCCGTCGTGGTCGGATCGGCCCTGGTTGAGGAATTTGCCCGGTCTGACGAAACTGGGGCGCAGAGCGATCCGGCCCTTGATGCCGAGCCCCGCCAGGGCGATAGTGGCGTTAACGCGGTATTGAGGCTCGCGACGGATATTTCAACCGCGGTTCGTGCTGCGCGTAAGGAGTAGATTTTCATATCATGAATTGGCTTTCCAACATTCCGCCAGGCATCAAAAACATTTTCAAGAAAGAAGATGACGGCAGCAGCACGCTGTGGACCAAATGCGGCGGCTGCGGGGAGATGATTTTCCAGCGCGATCTGGACGCGGCCAATCAGGTTTGCCCGTCATGCAATTATCATCTGCCGCTGAAGCCCGCTGCGCGTCTCGCGCTGGTTTATGACAACGGCGAATATCAAAAAATAGACGTCCCGGAATCGGTTCAAGATCCGTTGAAATTTCGCGACGAAAAAAAATATACAGACAGGCTGAAAGACTACCGTAAAAAAACTGGCGACCAGGATGCAATGCAGGTGACGACGGGCGCGATTGACGGCGCGCCGGTTGTTATTGCAATCCAAAATTTCAAATTTATGGGCGGCTCTATGGGGCTGGCGCTTGGCGAGGCGATGTTGAAGGCGGCCGAAGAGGCAATCGCACGCAAGGCGGCGTTGATTGTGTTTGCCGCATCGGGTGGCGCGCGCATGCAGGAAGGCATTCTCGCTTTGATGCAGATGCCGCGCACCACCATCGCCGTTCAGATGGTGAAGGAGGCGGGGCTTCCCTATATCGTTGTCCTCACCCACCCGACCACTGGCGGCGTCACCGCATCTTACGCGATGTTGGGCGATGTTCACCTGGCGGAGCCTGGCGCGCTCATTGGTTTTGCAGGCGCGCGGGTGATTGAGCAAACCATCCGCGAAAAGCTTCCCGAAGGTTTTCAGCGTGCGGAGTTTCTTCAGGAAAAAGGCATGGTCGATATGGTCGTCCATCGCCGCGAGTTAAAGAAGACGCTATCGAAACTTGTGCGTGTTCTCATCAAGGAGCGCCGCCGCGCCGCGCCGGCAACAAATGTCGCCGTGCTTGAGCCGCCAAAAGCGCCGCCGGCAACGCCGACCCCGCTCGACAAAGCGGCCGAATAAGCACGCCGCAACAGGAAGTCTGACGCCTTGAGCGATATTGAAACGGTTCTGGCGCGTGTTGCGGCCAGGCGGCCCCGACTTATAGATCTGTCGCTTGACCGCGTGCACATAGTTCTGGCGCGCCTTGGCGATCCACACAAAAAACTCCCGCCCGTCATCCATGTTGCCGGCACCAATGGCAAAGGCTCGACAATCGCTTTTTTGCGGGCGGCTTTAGAGGCGGCGGGAAAGTCCGTCCACGTCTATACCTCGCCGCATCTGGTGCGGTTTAACGAGCGCATCGTCTTGGGCGGCGTTGAAATCTCTGATGCAAAACTAATTGATGCGCTTGAGCGTTGCGACGCGGCCGCCGGCGATGACAAGCTCACCTATTTTGAAACCACGACATGTGCGGCGTTCCTCGCCTTCTCCGAGACGCCGGCGGATTGTCTCCTTCTTGAAGTCGGTCTCGGCGGCCGACTTGACGCCACCAATGTGATCGATCGGCCGATTGCAAGCGTGGTGAGCCCGGTGGCGCTTGATCATGAGCAATTTCTTGGCGAGACCATCGCGCTTGTGGCAATGGAAAAGGCGGGCATCTTCCGGCGCGGCGCCCCGGCGGTGATCGGTGCACAAACGCCTGCGGCGATGGCGGTTTTGCAGGCGCGCGCAGAAGAGGCCGGCGCGCCAGTTTTTGCCTTCGGCCAGCAATGGAGTTGCCATAGCGAGCACGGGCGGCTGATCTATCAAGACGAGAACGGTCTTTGCGACCTTGCCGCGCCGCGCCTTGTCGGCGCCCATCAGCTTGAAAATGCCGGCCTCGCCGTCGCCGCGATACGCGCTGCAAATCTTGAGGCTAGCGATGATGATATTTCCAAAGGGCTCGCCGCCGCCAACTGGCCGGCGCGCATGCAACGTCTCACCGCAGGGCCACTGGTTGATTTGGCGCGCGATCTGCTCGGTGCGGCGCCGGAGATATGGCTTGATGGCGGGCATAACCCTCATGCGGGCCATGCGATTGCGCAGGCGATCGCCGATATTGAGCAGCGCAGCCCCAAACCGCTGGTGATGATTTCCGGAATGCAGGCCAACAAAGATGCGGTTGGCTATTTTGCGCCTTTCGCCGGGTTGGCGGCGGCGCTGTTTGCTGTTGCCGCGCGCCAGGACGGCGTTGCAACGGCCGAGGAGGTGGAGGTCGCCGCCAACGCCGCCGGGCTTAACGCGAAGGCTTGCGCCTCGCTCGAAGAGGCGATGCGGCTGGCGCTGGCGGGCAAAAAAAATGAACCGCCGAGAATTCTTCTCAGCGGCTCATTATATCTTGCCGGCGAAATCCTTCGTGATCACCGTTAAAAATTTAAGCAGCGGCTTTTTTAAGGACGCCATCGATCCAGGCGGTCAACTGCCCCTTCGGCTTGGCGCCAACCTCGGTTGAGATCAACTCACCCTTATGGAAAATCATCAGCGTCGGTATTCCGCGTACGCCGTATTTTCCCGGTACTTCCGGATTGTCATCAATATTGATTTTTGCAATCGTCAGCTTGCCGGCATATTCGCCGGCAATCTCTTCCAGCGCCGGGCCAATCTGCTTACAGGGGCCGCACCATTCCGCCCAAAAGTCGACAAGCACAGGCTCGCCGGATTGCAAGACGTCGGCTGGAAAACTGGCGTCGGTAACGGGTTTGGTGGCCATGGGTCTGAACTCCTGATTGGCGGCGTGGGAACGCGGTGGATTGAAACTAGAGCGTGTTCACAAAAAGTGTAGGCGGTTTTTGGGTTCGAACACGCGACAACTAAAAAATCTAGACTGCGTTCCCGATTCGACAAAAAGTGAACGCAGACTAGAGGAGAAAGATAGGGTAGCCGGCGCGAAGATCAACCCGCGGCAAGATAGCGCGCGAAAGCGTGATCGAGCATCGTATCGGGAAGCGCCATAAGCCGCGCCTCAAAGGTCCACAGCAAAGCCGATTTGATCTTATGGTCCGGATAGATTTCCTGAAGCAGCGCGCGATAGGCGGCCATTTGCGCGACATAGGCGGGAGATGCGTCGGCAACCTCCTTTGGTGGTGGGCGATTGGTTTTATAATCGATAACGAGAATTTCACCCGCCCCAACAACCAGCCGGTCAATTTGTCCCGATATTATCAAGCCGGGCTTGGCGCCTTTCGGCGCGCCGGCGATGGCGACTTCGGCGCGTGAGTCGGCGCCAAAGACGGCTGCAAATTGCGGGTCGTTTAAAACCGTAAGAATTTCATCACGCCAGCGTGCGCGTTCGTTGATTTCAATTTGCGGCGCGATACGAGCCAGCAGCCGGTCGCCGGCGGCGTTGCGTTCACCGGCATCAACATCGGGCAGCAGTTCGAGCAGGCGGTGAAGCGTCCGCCCACGGAAATACCGGTCGCCAGAAGTCGGTGACTGGGCTGGGGATTGGGCTGGGGATTGGGCGGCCGCAGTCTCAACGTCACTGGCTGCCGCCTCTTCTTCGTCGGCAAGGTGCGAAGGCGCAAGGCTTAACGGCGCGGCCTCGGTTTTTGCTGGCGCAAACAACCACGTTGGCGAAGCGACCTCTAGTGGCGCCTCCTGGCTGTCTGGTTTTTTGATCGCCGCCGTCTGCGCGCAGGCATAGCGCCGCAATACGCCATCGCTGTCGGGCCAAAACGGCGCGTCAGCCTCATAGATCGCGCCGCCAAGGTGATCGAAAGCGTCCTCGGTCAATGCATGCCAGGTTTTTTCCGTGACCGGTTTGTCGCCGGGCGATTTTTGGTTACCCTGTTCGACGCCGCAAATGTAAAGCCGGTCTTCCGCTCGCGTTGCGGCAACATAGAGCTGGCGGCGATACTCTTCATAGGCTTTACATTTAATTTCCGTGCGCGCTTCCTCAGTCGTTGTAACGTCCGCAGCCTTGCTTGCCACAAGCAGCGACAGGCGATCGCGGCGGGACGCATTCGCGCTGTCGCGGGCGAGATCAATAACCGGTCCGATGCGGCGAATGTTCGGTCCCCGATGCGCGTCTAGCAAAAACACGATTTTTGACTGCAGGCCCTTGGCGCCATGCACCGTCATCACCCGCACCGCATCGTTAGAACGCTCCATCTCGCGTTTGATTTCGCCGGCATTATCCGTAAACCAATCAACAAACCCTTGTAGCGAGCGCGGATGGGCGTTTTCATAGTTTAGCGCTTGACGCAGAAGCTCGTCGATCGCATCACGCGAGGCTTCGCTGAGGCGGGTATAGAACCGACGCCGTCCGGAGGGCGTTCCGGCGTCAAGAATATGCGTGAAGAATGCATAAGGCCCCTGGCGCAAGCCGCGCGTGCGCACGGCGCTGATCTCATCGGCGGCCTCGCGCCATTTCGGTTGTTCGTCCGCCCGTTCTCGCAGCGCTGACCACAGGCTTTGCGACGGCCCGCGCGGATGGGCGAGGGGAAAGAGGTCAGCGTCATCATCAAAGCCGTAAAGAGGCGACTTTAAAACCTCGGCAAGGGACAAGTCGTCGGAAGACAGCAACGCAAATTTTGCAAATGATAAAAGATCTTCCACCGCCGGGTCTTCAATAAGCTTCAATCGGTCCGCGCCGGCAACGCGAACGCCGGCTTGCGCCAGCTGGCGGATAACCTCTTCAAACAAGACGCCGCGGCTCTGTGCAAGGATCATTATGTCGCCGGGAGCGATATTGCGGCCTTGGGATTCCAGCAATTCATCGCCGATCCACTCTTTGATCGTGGCCGCGATCTTCCGGCTCAGGACTTTGACCGGCGCGGTGGCTCCCGGCGCGTCAACCGGCGCATCCCACGGGTTGGTCTTCGGCGTGTCCGGGCGCGGCGTTAACGGCCATAGCTCAACAAGGCCGGCCTCGCCCTCGCGTTTCAGCCCATGCGCCGGCACGCCGCGCTGGCCGAGCCCGTCAGCCGCGCCGTCGGCGGCAAACAACGCGTCGACAAATTCCAGCACCGGCGCTGTCGAGCGAAACGAGACTTGCAGATCGAAATTGCCATACTCGCCAACAGCTTCCAGCGCCTTGCCAAGCGTTATTTCTTTTTCTTCAAACAGTTCCGCATCCGCGCCCTGAAACGAATAGATCGACTGCTTCATATCGCCAACGGCGAAAAAACTTCGCGCGGCGCTTCCCGCTCCGCCGCCACTTTTAATTTCATTGAGCAGCGCTTCGATGATCGTCCATTGCGCCGGCGAGGTGTCTTGCGCCTCATCGACCAGGATATGGTCAATGCCCTGGTCAAGCTTATACATCACCCAAGCGCCGTCAGTGTTCTCCAATAAATGTTGCGTGCGTTTGATCAGGTCATCGAAATCAAGCCCGGCGCGCGCAGTTTTCATATCGGCATAGGCGTCAATCAGCGCCGACAGGAGACAGAGATAGGCGGCGGTGTCGTGATAGATGTTGAGCGCTTTCAGGCGGGCGAGTTGGGTGACGAATGTCTCCCGCAGGTCATCGACATAGGGCCGCACCCAGGCGTCGATTTTATCGGTCGCTTTGGAGGCGATTTTATCGCGCGGGGCGCCGTTCGTCTTGGTGAACATTGGGACCAGCGCCGACCACCGTTCAACGTTGGTGGTTGCTGAAAGAAAGGTTTTAATCGGAGCGGCGCCGAATTTTTTCGGGTTGCCGCCGCTTTCTTCCAGCGCCGCATAAGCACGCTCAAGCGCATGCTTGTCGAGCTGATCGAGAAATTCCGTTTGAAGCGCTTCCTCCGTTGTCTGAGGATCAATATCAAGCTCGGCGGCGCATCCGCGAATGACGCCATCAAGACCGCCAAAACGGGTGAGCGCGGCGTCAAAGCCAAGCCGTTTCATCGCACCATTATGGAGCAATTCGCGGAGCTGTGCTTCATTATGGCTGCGGGCGAGCCGCGTGAAGGCGTTGGCGATGGCCGCATCCTCGCCAGTGCGCAAGGCGACCGTATTCAGCGCGGCGTCGCGCAGTTGTCTCGCCTCACTGTCCTCAATGATCGCAAAGCCCGGCGGCGCCCCGGCTTCTAGGGGGAAGCGCCGTAACACTTGCTCACAAAAGGAGTGGATGGTCTGGATTTTTAGACCGCCGGGTGTTTCCAGCGCACGGACAAATAGCCGGCGAACTTTGTTGAGGCCGTCTGCGTTGCGCTCTTTGGCGGCCTCGCCTTCAAGGTCGTTCAGCGCCTTGATCAGTGTCGCGTCATCGGCGAGCGCCCATGCGCCCAGCACTTCGAATAACCGTTCGGCCATTTCCGCGGCGGCGGCCTTGGTGAAGGTGATGCAGAGGATTTTTTCGGGCGGGGTATTTGCTAACAACAGGCGCGCCACGCGATTGGTTAAAACCCGGGTCTTGCCCGAGCCGGCATTGGCCATCACGAAGGCGGAGCGCACAGGGTCGGCGGCGAGGATTTGGTTTAGGCTTGCTTGTTCCAGCGGGGTCATTCATCGCCCCCGTCAGTATTGGCGCTGGCGGCGTTGCGTTCGCGCCGCCGGGCGAGATGGTCATAGTCGCCATAGTCGTCCATATATTGCGGGCGCGGTTGCGACAGATAGGCCGTGTCCGGATTATTAAATCGCTGAAATAGTGCGTAAAGTCCATCTTCGGCGTCGGTGATAAGTTGCACCGGGTCTTTGTTCTTGGTGCTGACATCGTCAGTGGTGTCGCCTTTCCGCCCGACGATAAGGGTATATTCAAATCCGGCGACCTCTGCCGCGCCAAGGTTTTCAAAACCGCCCTTGACGGTAATCAGGCCGGTAAGCGGCAATTGCGGGCTGAATGTTTTTGTCTGAGTGAGGGTCGGGCGCGCGCCGGATTTGTAATCTATAATATAGGCGCTGCCGTTATTGAGACGGTCGATGCGGTCGGCCCGGGCGCTTAGCGAAAAGGCTAGGCCGTCCAGTTCAAACGCCCACGCGCCTTTGCCCTCGATCACCATCGGCTTGCCGATGGCGGCGCGCGCCGCGTCCCAAGCGGAAAACCAGTGCAAGGTCTCAGCTGCGCGATCTCGCCAGAACGGAACGTGGACCTCGGTCAGTCCAAATTGCGGCGCATAGTCGGCGTAGAGCGCCTTGAGGCGGTCCATGCGCTCTGACGTATCCGTCGGCGGGCCTTCGGCGACAAAGACGTGAAAAATTTTATGGAAGAGATTACCGATATGGCGTGAAGCAAATGGCTCATTCAGCGCATCGAGTTTTTTCAGCCGCAAAATATAGGTTGCGTAAATGGCGTAAGGATCGCGCAGAAGTTTTTCGATGCGGGTGACGTAGAAATCGCGCGGGCGGGCGTCGAGGGGCGGGCGCGGCGCGGGCGCGGAAATGGCATTGACTTCGCTGGCGGCGTCGAGGCGCTGCGCCAGATTGTTGTAGCGGTCAGAATGTTCAATTTGCGCCATCACGTCTGCGCCTTTGAGAATATTCTTCAGGCGGACAATCCAGCGCGAGGGCTTGGTTGGTTTCCCGCCCGCCCGTGTCGAGCGGGTCAGCATGATTTCAGGCGCGGCGGTCAGCTGGGCGAAGTCATGGGCGGCAAGGCCGATGCGTTGTTCCGGTGATGGCAGGCCAAGATCGCTGCGCATGGGGCGCGACAGGAACGGGTCAATCGCCGCATCGCGCGGCCAGGCGCCCTCATTAAGCCCGCCGAGAATGATGACATCGGCGTATTGCAGCCGCGCTTCCAGCGGCCCGAGGATGGCGACGCGCGGATGCGCCGGGTTGCGCTGGCGCACAGTGATTTTCGCAATCAGCTGGTCGAAGATGCCGGCGTAATCTTCCGGCGCGTCATGGGTGATGGCGACGACCGCGCCTTGCAAGGGCGCAAGCCCGCCGGCGCCGGCCTCGCCATCATCGCCGCGCCATAAGCGCGCCGCGCCATCCTCGTCGCTCAAGGCTGCAAACTGTTCTGCAATCCGAAGATGCGCCATCAGGCGTTCCGCGAAAGGCGCATTCGAGGGCGGCCAATGTTTGAGGCCGCCGAGAAGGCCATCAAGCAATGGCGCGGCGGCGGGCCCGTTGCGCTTATCGGCGTTGATTTTCTGGGCCAACCCATCACCGCCGCCTGTCGGGCGCAGGCCCCGCAAGGCGCGATCTATCGCGTTGACAGCGCGCGCGCGCGCTGCGCCGTTAAGGCCGCCGCCAAATAGCGGGTGGCGCGCCATCGCCATCAGCGCGACGGCGTCTGACGGCTCCCTCAGCCATCGCGCGACGAGACGCAGATAGGTTCCGCACGGACTATTGGCGAAGGGAACGCCGGCGGAATCGTCAACGGTTATATTCCAGCGCCGCAGCTTCATGGCGACACGCCGCGACAAATCCCGGTCCGGCGTCACCAGAAAGACGGTTTTGCCTGGCGTCTCAAGGGTCTCGCGGATTTTGAGCGCCGCCGCATCCGCCTCGCGCTCTTCGTCGGCGGCTTCAATCAGCATGACTTTATCGAGCGCGGCATCCAACTTCGGGCGGTCGGCTTTGATCGCCGCCGCCCAGTCGCGCCAGCTGTCGGAGGTCGCCGCCGGGCGCAACGCCACGGAAAAAATATCCCGCCGCGCTGTTATTGCAGCCGTGGTTTTCGCCGTGGCTGTATTGGGCCATTGCGAAACGGAAAGCCTTTCAGCATCAAGCTCATCCAGCAATTGCTTCAATCCGGCTTGGGGGTGCGGCGCATCAATACTGTCCCAAAAGCGGTTGTCAGAGGTAAGATCAAGCCCCGGCAAAACCACCGCGCCCATAGGCAGAAGTGCGACTTGGCGCATCATGCGCGCCACGGCCGGGGCTGAGCCCGTGGTGCCGGCGATGATCACCGGGTGGCGCGGCGGCGCTTCCTTCCAGTGTGCGGTTTGCCGGTC
The DNA here is from genome assembly GCA_021776375.1 of Hyphococcus sp. GTDB lineage: Bacteria > Pseudomonadota > Alphaproteobacteria > Caulobacterales > Parvularculaceae > Hyphococcus. The sequence goes on from JAJFGA010000078.1 coordinate 11,004, forward strand.
GATCAGCTTGACGCGCCGGTCGGCCGGGTCCATCAGCCCGCGTTCTTCAAGATAGGCTGGCCAGATTTCGGTGATGATGGTCAGAAATTTTAACGACGCGCGCCAATGCGCCGCCAGATCTTCCGGTACAAGCGTTTCCAGCGCATTCGGTGAAATCTCTTCCGTATAGAAAGAATCGAGCAGCCGACCAAGTTCGTCAGCGGCGCTGAGCGCGCCCGCCCAGCGTTCCTGTCCGTCAAACGCGCGATCCTTCGCGGCGACCATGTGCGCCAGGGTAAGGCGGCGTTCAATCGCTGAGATCGATGGCGGCAGGTCGCGCTCATCGGGCCCCGCGCCTTCGAAGACCACGAATTCATCTTCATCAATGTCGCCAAGGGCGCGGATGCGCGGCATGAGGCTTGCCCGCCCGCCCGGCGCGGTCTCGATGAAAGCATCCGTCAGTGCACGGACCGCCCGCCTTGTCGGCAGGTAGATAAGCGCATCGGCAAGCTCTGTGTTTGGCGCGGCCTCTATGGAAGCGCGCAGCGCCGAGGCGAGATCAGCCAGAAACGGGCGTCCGGGGTCAATCGTGTAGAGCCGGGGCGCGGCCCTCGAAAATAGCATTGAAGGTTGGTGCGCGACCGTCACCCGGCGCTCGCTTTAAGCCGCGCTTCGGCGGCGGCATGTCCAGCCGGGTCGCCAACATGCATCCACGCGCCTTGATGCACGGCGCCGAAAAGCCGACCGCGCGCCTTGGCGCGGTCCCAGAGGAGTTTGGTTGAAAAGGCGCCGTCAGGCCCTTCGTCGATCAGCGCCGGAGACATCATTTGCAGGCCGGTAAACACTAACGGCGCTCGCTCGCTCTGGCGCAAGGCGATGCGTCCATCCGTGCTCTGATCGAAGTCGCCCTTGCCGTCATAGCCGCTGGTCTTCTCGATCGGCACGAGAAGCAAAAGCGCATCCATGTGTTCGGCGTTCCAATGCCGCGCCAGTGTTGCGCATGCCTCCGCACCGTCGGCGTCAATCAGGATCGCATCGGTATTGGTGCAGAAAATAGCCCTGTCGCCAAAATGGGGACGGGCTTTTTTAAGGCCGCCGCCGGTCTCAAGCAGCAGGCCGCGCTCATCGGAAATGACTATCTCCGGCGTGGTGCGGGCGCGCAAATGCTGCTCCATCGCGTCTGCGAGGTAATGCACATTGACCACCGCTTTCGCAACGCCGGCGGCGGCAAAGCGGTCCAGCGCAAAGTCGATGAGCGCCTTGCCGGCGACCTTGATGAGCGGCTTGGGCGTATCCTCCGCAAGCGGACGCATCCGCGTGCCGAGCCCGGCGGCGAGCACCATCGCAGTGGTTGGGAATGGCGCATCGGTCATGGCGCAAGCTCCGGCAAATGTGCGGCAATGAAACTGCGCAAAGGCGCCAGCCCCTCACGCGCCAGATCGTTGCGGAAAAGCGCCTCGACCCGTGGCAGGAGATCAAGATAGCGCGGTTTGTGATCGCGGCGCGCTAAGCGTGCAAAAATCCCGAGGATCTTTGCGTTGCGCTGCGCGGCGAGGATGGCGTAATCGTTCATGAAAGCTGCAGGGTCACTGTCTGTAGCGTGTGCGTAATGGTCAATCATCGCGGCGGCCAGCGCCGGCGAGACATCGCGGCGGGCATCCTCCAGCAGCGAGGCGACATCATAGGCGGCGTGGCCGAACAGCCCGTCCTGAAAATCGATGATCCCGGTGCGCGCAGCCGCTTTGCGTTGCGGCAGCCAGAGCAGGTTTTCGGCATGATAGTCGCGCAGCACCATCATGTGCGGCGGCGATAATGCGCTGGCGAGGTTTTGAAAAATCTCTCGATATTCCGCTTGCAGACCTTCCGGCGCGGGCGCGGATTTTTTTAAGGGCCAATACCACTCGATAAGGAGATCCGCTTCGGTGCAGAGCGCCATAGTGTCATATGTGGCCATGGCGTAATTATCATGGGCCGGGCGCGCTGGCGGGTTTTGGCGGAGCGTCGCCAGCGCGTCGATGGCGCCCCGATAAAGCTCGGTTTCGTTCGTCGCATTCGCTACGCGTGCATAAAGGTCATCGCCAAGATCTTCGATCAGCGCAAACCCCTTAGCGGCGTCGGCGGCGAAGATTTCCGGCGCCGACAGCCCGGCGCTGCGCAGCGCTTGGGCAATGGCGATGAAGGCGTTGAGGTTTGGCCCGGCAAGGCGCGCCATCGCATTATAGCCAAGCGTGCGGCGCTCCTCATCGCTGGCTTCCGGCGGGCAGGGTGCGCTTTCCGCCGCCGGCGGCGCGATCATCAGCACCGCTTTGCGGTCCTTATGCTCGGCGCGCATATAGCTGCGGGTTGAAGCGTCCCCAGCCAATGGGAGCAGCTTTGCACCTTCCCATCCGGCAAGCGTCAGGAATTGCGCGCACGCGTCTTGTGTGTTTGAGGCGTTCATCGCCGATGACCATAAGCGATTCTTCAAATTAATCCCGCTGCCTTTAAGCGCGGGCGCCAGATTTTCGGCCCGTTAATATCAACCTTGCGGCCACCCTCTTGCGGGATGTGGAAAACCAGTCGCAACGGATCCGGTGGCAGCAATCCCTCAATGCGGTCCGGCCATTCAATCAGGCAGATGCCGTCAGCAAGGGCGTCTTCGAAGCCAAGCTCAAAGACGTCGCGTGGATGCTCCAGTCGATAGAGGTCGAAATGCCAGAGGGCGGCGTCAGCGTTCTGGTATGTTTCAACCAGCGTAAATGTCGGGCTCGGGACATCTGACGCCCCGCAATAAGCTTTGATGAGCCCGCGCGCGCAAGTGGTCTTGCCGGCGCCGAGCGGGCCTTCCAGGCAGATAACGTCGCCGGTCTGCAGGCCCGCGGCGAGCCCTGCGCCAAGCCTTGCGGCGGCGTCTTCATCCGGCAGAAATATCGAAGCGAGCCTCATAGTGAGCCATATCGGCGGGAACTTTCAGCGATGCAAGCCTTGCGGGGTCATGTAGATAATGTCGCGAGGCGACGTTTGGGGCTTGCCGTCTGCGCTCGGCGCCTTAAATGACGCCCTTCAAGACTTTGCGTAAGGCTGGCCGAGCCGGCGATCGGGAAGAGACCAAGTGATGGCGAAGATTACTTATATTGAGCACAACGGCGCCGAGCATGTTGTTGAGGCCGAGAACGGCGTTTCGCTAATGGAGGCGGCGGTCCAGAATATGGTGCCGGGAATTGACGCCGATTGCGGCGGCGCCTGCGCCTGCGCCACGTGTCACGTTTACATCGACGATAGCTGGCGGGAAAAAACCGGCAAGCCGGAGGCGATGGAAGAATCGATGCTGGATTTTGCCGCTGAGCCGAAAGACAATTCTCGCCTGTCCTGCCAGATTAAAGTCAGTGCTGCGCTGGACGGGTTGATCGTCCGCCTGCCCGAATTTCAGGGCTGAGCCCTGCCGTTCTTAACGGCCGCTCTTGACGACCGCCCTAGGGTGGCGTTTCATGAACAAATGCAGAACGAAGAAGCACCTCTCATCGACGCGGGCGAGGCCCTGTCGCGCCCGGGCCAGACCACCATCCTGACCCGCGGCGTTGTCCGCCTGTTCATTGAGTTGGGGTTTTCTCCGCTGGTCGAATTCAAGCTCGCCAATGGTCGCCGCGTCGATGTCGCCGGGCTTGATCGCAAGGGCCGGCTGACTGTGGCGGAGGTGAAGTCCTGCCGTGCTGATTTTGAGTGCGACCGTAAATGGACCGATTATCTCGGGTTTTGTGACTATTTTTATTTTGCCGTCGATCAGGCTTTTCCGTTGGCGCTTTTGCCGGCGTCAGAAGGGCTGATCCTCGCTGACGCCTACGGCGCGATGGTTAGCCGGCCTGCTGAAGAGCGGGTGATGGCGGCGGCCCGGCGCAAGGCGGTCACCTTGCGGTTCGCCCGCCAGGCGGCGCGGCGTGCGCACGCTGAATAATCTGCGTTTATTGCGGCGTCAGGCGCAACACTTTGCCGATGGGCGCGCCGCCGCGGTCTTCAGTGGTCACATAAACCGCCCCGTCCGGCCCGACCCGGACATCACGGATGCGCTCGCCGATGAGATAACGCTCCTCACCGATTTCCTTGTCGCCATCCATGATCACGCGGTGAAGCGCGGTCCGCGCCATGGCGCCAACCAGAAGATCGCCGTCCCAACCGTCAAACAGATCGCCGCGATAAACCGCAAGGCCAGAAGGCGCAATTGACGGCGTCCAGTATTTGAAGGGTTGCGTGGTTCCTTCATATTCCGTGAACGGTGTAACCCGTGCGCCATTATAGTCGATGCCGTAGGTGGCGATCGGCCAGCCATAATTGGCGCCCGGTTTGATGATGTTGATTTCATCACCGCCCATGGCGCCGTGTTCATGCTCCCACAAAACGCCGCGGGCGCCGTCATAAGTGAAGCCTTGAGGGTTGCGGTGGCCCTTTGAATAGAGTTCAGGCAGTGAGCCTTCGCCAAAATCCGGATTGTCTTCAGGGATCGATCCGTCTTCGTTAAGGCGGATCACTGCGCCATAGCTGGTCGTCATATCCTGCGCTTTTTCCTTGTAGCGCGAGCCTTCGCCCATCGTGAAATAGAGCTTGCCGTCGGGGCCCCAGACGAGCCGGCCGCCAAAATGATGCCCAGTGTCTTTCGGCGGTTTCGTGTCATAAATGACTTCAAGATCGCTGATCGCCTCGCCGTCGAAAATAGCGCGCGCGACGCGCAAGCCATTCGCATCTTCTGTGCCATGGGCGTAGGAGATAAAAACGACGTTGTTGTCTTGATAGTTCGGGTGCGGAAGAATGTCGAACAATCCGCCCTGGTTCCACGCAAGAACCTCCGGCGCTCCTGGAACCGGGTCCGGATCCAGAACGCCGTTGCGGATCGCGCGGATGCGTCCGGGGCGTTCCGTCACAAGAAGAGTTCCGTCAGGATAAAATGAGATGGACCATGGATTGACGAGATCGTCGGCCAGCGTTTCCACATTAAGCGCCAACTCGCCTTCCGGCGCATCGGGCGCCAGCTTTTTTTGCAGCGAAGCGTCACCCCCGCCGCCGCCCGGCGGGAGGCTCGCACCGGAGGCCGCCGCGACGGCCTCGTCATTGTCGGCGCAACCGGCGGCGAGCGCGGCTATGCAGCAAGCAAGGAGGGTTCGGCGGATGGCAGGTGTCATTTTTGGCTCCTCAAGGACATCAAAGGACAAATCTAAACTCAGGCGTAAGCGCGCCAGGGGCTCGACGTCAACGGTGCTGTTGTGACAAAACCTCAGCCAACAACACCGGGACGCGGCGGAAGGCTTGAAAAAATGCGAATTCTCAGGATGGCGGGGGCTTATGTTGCGGCGGTAATTACGGCTTTTACGGCGGGATCAGCGTTTTACACGCAACAGGTGCTGGCCAAACAGGCGGAGATCGGCGCGGTCTACACGCCCGCACAGCAGGCGCAGACATATCTCGAAAACTTCATTGGTCTCGCGCCGGCCTATGGCCTGATGCTGGCAATCGCGCTCTTGATCGGCTTCATCGTGGCCGCCGGCGTCAAACGCATCTTAACGCCGCTAGCGCCGATGGCGTATCCGTTGGCCGGCGCAGCGGCGGTATTTACGCTGATCTGGGCGATCGAAACTTTTGTCGCCAGCGGCGGCGCCGGCGCGATTGGCGGCGCGCGTGATGCGCTGGGCATTGGTTTGCAGATGCTGGCGGGCTTGGCTGGCGGCGTGGTGTTTGAGTTGCTGCGAAGCGGACGGCGCCAAAGATGATGCAGCCAAGCGGGGCAGGTTTATATTGCCCATGAATGCTAACCTCTCATCGCGGGTCGCCAAAACGGTTAGCGCCATCCGCGCCCATGACTTGTTATGGGCGGCGGGCTTTGCAGCGCTTATCGGCGCCGGGCTGATTGTCGCCGGATTTGCAGACTGGCGCGTTGTCCTTGGCGCATGGCTGGCGCTTGGCGGCTGTCTCTTTATTCGCAACCAGGTATCGCCAGTGCGCGGCTACGCTGAGCCGATTGTTGACATTGTTGATAAGCAGCTTGCGGTCAGACGTAAGGGGCTGGCCGACTTGCGTATCGCCCGCGACGTTCCTGAAGCGCTGCCCGACCCTCTATTTATTCTGGATACAGACGGCATTGTTGAATATGCAAATCCGGCGGCGAAAGAATTGGTTGGATCGGATAAAATAGAAGGCCGTCATTTCGCAGCGGCGTTGCGCGCGCCGGATGTATTTGAGGCCGCCGAAGCCGTCATTAAGACGCAAAAACAGCAGACGGTGGACTTTGTCACTACGGGATCAGTGGAGCGGTCTTGCCGCGCGCTGGTTGCGCCGCTTGGCGCTAAAGCCGACGACGGGCTTACGCGGGCGTTGATTTTTGTGCACGATCTGACCAGCGAGCGCCGGGTTGAGCGGATGCGCGCTGATTTTATCGCCAGCGCCAGCCACGAGCTGCGCACGCCCATCGCCTCGTTGATCGGCTTTATTGAGACCATGCGCGGGCACGCCAAGGACGATCCGGAAGCCCGTGAGAAATTTTTAGGGATCATGCAATCCCAGGCCGAGCGCATGCAGCGTCTGGTCTCGGACTTGATGTCACTGTCGCGCATTGAACTAAACGAACATGTGCCGCCGAAAGGCAATGTCGATCTTGCCGATCTGGCGGGCGATGTCATCGATAGTCTGGCGCCGCTTCTCGAGCGCGCCGGCGCGATCGTCGACTTCTTAAATGAAACGGATGCGCCGACAAAAATTAGCGGCGACCGTGATGAATTATTTCAGGCGGCGCAAAACCTTCTCGACAATGCGGTTAAATATGGCGGCGACCCGGCAATGATAAAAGTCCGGGTCGGACGCGGATCAGCGCCGCCCTTAGGCGGCGATGGCGAGCCGGTGCATCGGGCAGGCGACGCGGCTGCGCAAACCGCCGCGCGGCTGAATGTGGGTGTTGATGATCTGGTCTATATTCAGATCCGTGATTTTGGACCCGGGATCGAGCGCGCCGACCTGCCGCGGCTGACGGAGCGATTTTATCGCGTCGATCTGGAGCGAAGTCGCAAAAGCGGCGGCACCGGGCTTGGCCTTGCTATCGTTAAGCACATCGCCAACCGGCATCAGGGCGGTTTTCAGATCGAAAGCCGGTCCGGCGGCGGCACCGCGTTTTCGTGTCACTTCCTGGCGGCCGACAAGCTCGCGCCACGCTAAACTAGCATTTGAGCATCGCGCGAAAACTGTGCAGCGGTTTTCGCGTTCCGTGATGCGACCACGAAAAACTATCGCAAAATGCAGCCGTCCAACCGTTACGCATTTTGCTATAGCGCACAAAATGCACTATCAAGTCCGGCCCGGACAAGAAATTGTCACAAAAAACGGGCATTTAGGGGCCGCCGGCGCGGCCTTTTGCTGGCCTATCTTCCGCGTGTTTTTTCGAGTATTGGCGATTTTTATGGCGTTGCAGCCTGCACATTCTTCTTTTTCGGCGCGCCGACTGCTTGAAGTGGAGCTGTCGCGGATGGCGGCGTTGGTGGAAAGTCAGCTGCAGGGTGCTGTGACCGCATTTGAACGCCGCGATGTCGCCGCCGCCGAAAACCTCATCCCAAACGACAGCCGTGTGAACGAATTTGACCGCGACATTCAAGCCCGCGTCATGGCGTTACTGGCCAGCGAATTATTGCCGGAAGAGTTATTGCGTGAGGTGATGACAATCATGAAGCTGACCGGTGAACTTGAGCGGGTTGGCGATCTTGCAAAGAATATCGCCAAGCGGACGCTAGTGGTCAGCCGTGAGGCGCCGTCGCGCCCGGCCATGGGTGTTGCGCGCATGGGCCGCGCCAGCTTGCGGCAGTTTTCTGACATTCTCGACGCCTATTCGACCCGCAATCTTGATGCGGCAAAGGCGGTGTGGGGTGGTGATGATGAGGTTGATGAGCTTTACAATTCCGTGTTTCAGGAAATTACCCACGCCATGATTACCGATTCATCCAAGGTCAACGCCTGCACCCATCTTGTGTTTATTGCGAAAAATTTTGAGCGCGTCGGCGATCATGCAACCAACATTGCCGAGGCGATCCATTTTTTATTGACCGGGTCGGCTCTTGTGCAATCGCCCTCAAAAGGCGATGAAGCCGCGACAACCGCGGTTGCGCCGCCGAGACGTTCGGGCAGTGCGTTTCGCATTAGCTGACGGGGATCGATAATGGCTGCGACCCAGATTCTGATTGTTGAAGATGAAGCTGCGCTGGCGACCTTGCTTGAATATAATCTCGAGAAGGAAGGTTTTGACGTTTCTCTTTCGGCGGACGGCGAGGACGCGCTGTTGCGGATTGAAGAAAGCCCGCCGGACCTGGTTATCCTCGATTGGTTGTTGCCCAAGGTTTCCGGCATTGAGGTATGCCGGCGTATCCGCGCCAGATCGGAAACCCGTAACCTGCCGATCATCATGGTGACGGCGCGCGCAGAAGAAGACGACCGCATCCGCGGGTTAGATACTGGCGCGGATGATTATCTGACCAAACCGTTTTCCACCAATGAGCTTATCGCCCGTGTGCGCGCGGTGTTGCGGCGTATCCGACCGGGGCTCGCGGAGGACAAGGTTGAAGTTGGCGATATTATCATTGACCGGGTCTCTCACCGGGTGATGCGCGGCGAACATGAAATTCACCTCGGTCCGACCGAGTTCCGGCTTCTCGATCATTTAATGCAACATCCGGGACGCGTGTTTTCGCGCGAGCAATTGCTGAATGCGGTTTGGGGATCGGATGTTTTTGTCGAGGTGCGCACGGTTGATGTCCATATCGGTCGGTTGCGCAAGGCGCTGAATAAATACGGCCAGGGTGATCCCGTCCGCACCGTCCGCTCCGCCGGTTATGTGCTGGACACGGCCAGATAAACAAAAGAGCCCGCCAATGGCGAGCTCTTTCAGATCACACACAAGAATGTGTCTAAGCGGTGGCGCGGCGCTTTTGCGGCGCGGCGAGCACCCTGCGCGGTTCGCGCCGTGCTTCGCGGCGTTGCGGCGGTTGAAAGGCGAGATGCGCATGATAGGCGCAATAGGATTTGCCTGACAGCGTCGACTGACCGCAAAAGTGGAAGTCTTCTCTTGCCGGATCACCGAGGGGCCATTTGCACATGTTGTTTTTGATCGTGGTCACGGTGGTCCGGTCGCCAGTGTCGAGCACGAGCGGCGCGATAAATTCAGGCTCGGGAATAACCGATTTAACTTCCGGGCGACGGGCTTTTGGGGCGCTGGTCTCGCGGCGTTCCAGTGACGGCGTGCAGCCGCGTTGCGGTTTTGCAGGTGTCGCGCGGCCGGACAGGCCAAGGCGGTGAACTTTGCCAATTACCGCATTGCGGGTGACGCCGCCCATTTTATTGGCGATCTGCGCAGCGGATAAACCTTCCGCCCAGAGTGTCTTTAAAAGTTCGACCCGATCGTCTGTCCATGCCATGTCGCCGTTCTCCCTGCTGGTCCGGCAGCGGCTTGTCGCCGCCTCGGCTTTGAAATCAATATCTTGTATATCTAATACGAGCGCCGCCTAAAGCGCCTAAATATAGTATCCCAGCACTCATAAAACACAATATGGCGCCAGCGATTTTTTTTGCCCACAACATGTTGATAAATATCCATGCTTGACGGAGGCTGGCGCCTGGGCGCACACCGTTGCGCCGCAACAAGAGAAAAACGGCCTATGGACGGCGCTGACAGAGCAAAAAAAACCCACCTCGCCGCTACAAATCTGCAGGCGGATTTTGGCGTGCGCCGCTTTGGGACGGTAAACTGGCTCGGGCTTTGGACGCTTTATCTCAAAGAAGTGCGCCGCTTCATGAAGGTGGTGACCCAGACAGTGGTTGCGCCGGTCATCTCAACGCTGTTGTTTCTGGTCGTCTTTACACAAGCTTTCGGCGCTTCGCGTCCGGCGGTGGCGGGCGTGCCGTTTGTTGAGTTTCTGGCGCCCGGCCTGATTATCATGGCGATACTGACCAATGCTTTTACCAATTCATCGTCGTCGCTGATCATCGCCAAAGTGCAAGGCTCAATTGTTGATGTGTTGATGCCGCCTCTGTCGGCGGCGGAGTTGACGGTTGCGTTTGTCGCTGGCGCCGCGACCCGCGGGCTCCTGGTTGGCGTCATTACCGCGGCGACCAGCGCAGGCTTTATGTTGGCGATCGGCTCGCCAATGCATGTGGGCGCCTTATGGGCGATTTTATATTTCGCATTTGCCGCTGCAACAATCTTCGCCATGCTCGGCGTCATTGGCGGCGTCTGGGCGGAGAAATTCGATCAGCTTGCTGCGTTTTCAAATTTCGTCATCACTCCACTGACTTTTCTGTCCGGCACATTTTATTCCGTAGAAAGACTGCCCGAGCCGTTCCGCACGGCCAGTCAATATAATCCGGTCTATTATCTGATAGACGGCTTTCGGTCAGGCTTTACCGGTCAGGCCGAAGCCAGCCTGACGATTGGCGTTGCGATGACCATGGCGTTGATGTTGATTTTTGGCGTGATCTGTTACGGGCTGTTGCGGTCCGGATATAAGTTGACGGATTAAGCGCCCGCACTTCAGAACTGAACCCAGACCAAAGGCAAGACCGTGACTAATCAGGCGAGCCAGGATTTGACTGACAACGCTATTTTTCCTTTTCAGGTCGGCGAAACGGCGGTGCGCGGACATGTCATTAGGCTATCCGGCGTGATCGACGAAATCCTGCAAGCGCATCAATTTCCTGACCCGGTCAGCAGCCTTGTCGGCGAGGCGACCTGTCTGGCGTCGATGATGGGCGCTTCGTTGAAATTTGACGGCAAGTTGATTTTCCAGGCGCAAGGCGACGGTCCGGTGTCGATGTTGGTTGCCGATTATACGGCGGGCGGCGCTTTGCGCGCGACAGCAAGCCTGCGCGCAGGCGATCTTGCGCAAACCGGGACTGCGCTGATTGGCAAGGGCCATATCGTCATGACGATTGATCAGGGCGAGGATATGGAGCGCTATCAGGGCGTCACGCCAATTGAAGGGACGAGCCTTGCCGAGGCGGCGGTTGCTTATTTTGCTCAGTCCGAACAGATACCCACCGCGATACGGCTTGCGGTCGGGCGAATGTCGACGCCCGGAGAGCCTGACCGATGGCGCGCCGGCGGGATCATGGCGCAATTTGTGCCCGGCGAAGGCGGAACGCGCGAGCGCGGTGAGGAGATTTTAAAGAGCGAGGACGACCGCGATGTCTGGGCGCGCGCGGCGGCGTTTGTCGAAACAACCAAGGACGACGAACTCCTCGACCCGATGATCAGCGCCGAGACGCTGCTCTATCGCCTGTTCCACGAAGACGGCGTGCGCGCCTTCACGCCCCAACCGGTGCACGGCGAATGCGGATGTAGTGGAGACAAAATCGCCGCGGTGCTCTCTCGCTATAGCGAAGATGATTTGCGCGACATGGTTGAAGACGGCGCCATCAATGTGGTTTGCGAGTTTTGCCGTAAGGAGTATCAATTTACGCCGCAAGGGGAGCCATCGGGCGCGCCATGAAAAAACGACGCTATGAAAAAGAACTGGCGGAGCTGGAATTTGAACTCGCCAAGTTGCAAGAGACGGTCCAACGCAAAGGCCTGAAAATTGCCGTACTCTTTGAAGGGCGCGACGCTTCAGGCAAGGGCGGGGCGATCAAAACCATCCTGAGGCGGATGAATGCGAGGGTTTGGCGTGTCGCGGCATTGCCCAAGCCGTCTGATCGCGAGCGCACGCAGTGGTATTTTGAGCGCTATGTGAAACATTTTCCCGCTGGTGGAGAAGTCGTTCTATTCGACCGTTCCTGGTATAATCGCGCGGTGATTGAGCCGGTGATGGGCTTTTGCAGCGATGACGAACATGAAGCGTTCATGCGCGAGGTTCCGCAATTTGAAAAAATGCTTACCGATAGCGGGCTGATCCTGATCAAGTTCTGGATCCATGTCTCTGCGGAAGAGCAAGAGCAGCGCTTTCAGGACCGCGCCAACGATCCGCGCAAGCGCTGGAAGCTTTCGCCCATTGACCTGAAGGCGCGCGATTTGTGGATCGAATTTACCCAAGCGCGCGATCAGATGTTCGAGGCGACGTCTACGGAGCGCTCGCCGTGGCTGGTCGTTGACGGCAATGACAAGAGAAAGGCGCGGCTCAATATTATCCGCGCGATCCTCGACCATGCGCCTTATGAGTTCAACAAGCCGGCGTTCAAGCCGGTCAAGCTGCCGCCGCGCCCATCGATTGATGATTGTGATTATTGCGAGCCGGACTTACAGACGCTTAATCTGATAAAGGATTATTACGCTGACTAACACGGCCCCGTGAATTGCGCGCTGGTGCGGGCGCGCCTAGTCTTTGAGTGCGAATTGCGGCGAAACAGAAAACGGGGACATCATGCGACGAAGAGTTTTCATTATTGGCGTGGGCTGCGTTTCGTTGATTGCCATCGGTGTTGTCGCGGCGTTGGCGGCAACCGGCGGCGCGGCGTTCCGGCTGTGGCAATTGGAATGGAAAAAACAGGGCGAGACCGATCTTCGTTTTGCGGAAGTCTCGCTGCCCTTCACGCATGAGGCCGACCTCGAAAAATCACTGCCGTTTATGGCGGCGGCGGCGATTGATGTCGACGGCGACGGCGTTGATGAGATTTTCATGGGTGGCGGCAAGGGCCAGGCCGATGCGATCTTTGGCTATGAGGGCGGCGCATTTCGCTCGCTTGGCGACGGCTATAGTTTTGAAAAGGGCGCTGCGGACGCTGCCCATGGCGCTGTGTCGATAGACGTTGATAGCGACGGGCGGGTCGATCTGTTTGTGGCGCGTGAATCCGGCGTCTGGCTGCATATGAATGTCGGCAATGGCTTTACCAGCCAGAATCTCAATCTTCCGTTAGCGGACAATACGACGCCGCTGTCGATTGCGTTAGGCGATGTTAATAAGGACGGCGCTGTCGATCTCTATATTTCCGGCTACCTCAAAAATGAACTGGTCGAGGGGCAAACCATCTTTACGCAGGACTATGGCGGGTACAGCCATCTGTTCATCAATAGGGGCGACAATAGCTGGCGCGATGTTTCGGAGGAGGCCGGCGTCTGGCGCCAGCACAACACCTTCACTGCGATGTTTGTCGATATCGACAACGACATGGATAGTGATCTCGTTATTGCTCAAGATACCGGCGTCGTAGAAACCTATGACAATACCGGCGTGTTCCCCATGCGCCGTACCGAAAACCCGTCGGTTAACAGCTACCCCATGGGCATCGCCGCTGGCGACTATGACAATGACGGATTTATTGATTTCTACTTTTCCAATGTCGGTCATACTTTGCCTGAAAAGCTGCTGCGCGGCGATCTGGGCGAGGATGCGCCGTTTAACGCCAGCTATATGTTGCTTCAAAATCAGCGTGGCGCTGGCTTTACCGATGTCGCCCAGTCAACCCGCACCGCACGCATCGGCTTTGGCTGGGGCGTCGTGTTTGCGGACATGAATCTCGACGGGCGCGAGGACTTGCTGGCCGCGCAAAACTATGCGCGCTTTCCGGGCAAAGAGTTTCTGCACAAATATGCCTGCAAAATCATGCTGCAATATCCGGACGGCAAGTTTAGGCCGGTTGAAAAGCGCGCCGGCGCGGTCAATCGCAATTACGCGGTTGCGCCGGTCGTCTCCGACTTTAACGATGATGGCCGGCCGGATCTGGTCTGGGCCAACATTGCAGGCGAAGCCAAAGCGTTCATCAGCGGCGTCGATACAGGCAATTGGCTCAAGGTGCGCCTGCCCGATAACACAGCGTCGCTTGGCGCCATTGTCACCGTGACAACGCCGGATGGCATGGTGCGCACAAAACAATTTACCGCCAGCCAGGGCCTTGGCTCCGATCAGTCGGCGGAAATGATTTTCGGCCTGGGGGAAGCGACGGAAGCGACAGTTGAAGCACGCTTTCAGAACGGCGTCGTTAAACACCATGACAGCGCAACGGCCGGCGGGCGCATCGCGATGAGCGCCAACCGATAACGGATTAGCAACGCCGGAGGCGGGGATGAACCATAATAGTGGACTTGGCCGGTTCGCCGGATGGATAGGGCTTGTCGGCGCGTTTCTCGTCGGCGTCGCCGAGTTTTTGATCCAGTTCAATGCCGCCGGCGGTTACGAGCAAGCCGGCTACGAATATTTCCAACAGATATCGAGCGAGCGGCTGACGCTTGGCTATTACCTCGCCGTTTTGTCGGCGCCGCTTTACATTGTCGGCTACTGGTTTCTTGAACGCTTGTTGCTGCCGTCGGGCCGGGCTTTGGCGGCGGCATTTTTCCTCATTGGCGCCTATGCGTTTGCCATCGGCGCCGTCTGGCTCGGCGAGCGCGCGTTTTTGGCGTTTACCGTTCAGGCGATTAGCGAGGGTGCGGCCAGCCCGGAGCTTTTGGAGCGTATGGCCGCGCATAATGAGCCGCTGGTGAACGTATTAAGGGTGGCGATGGTCGCAGTCTCGGCGCTCTGGGTCGTGCTTATCCTCCGAGGACGGACGGCTTTGCCAAAGTGGATGGCGGCAGTCAATCCGGTGACAATCCTGGGGTCGATTTTCGGGTTGTATTGGGCGGCGCCCTCTGTGGGCGTATATATCTTGCCGGTGGCGATGAATGTGACGCATGTGGTGTTCTTCGGGCTGGCGTTGATGGCGTGCAGAAAAAACGAACATTCAACCGGCTAAATCGTCATATGAAATACAAGGACGTCAAGCAGCACGGCTCCGAAGAGCAATGGAACCAAAACGTGATGCACGATTTGTTTCTTGGAAAAGGCGAGTATCAAAAAAACAAGAAGAATAAAAACTGACGAGGCGTTGTCTGGATCGATCAATGCGTCGCCAAAACTGAGGGGACGATAAGTGCTCGCACTTATTACTGTTAATGCGCCAATCAAGTAAATTACGCGCGAGTTCTTGTAATAGTGGTCCCGAAAATCGACATCGTCCATGTTATTTGGAAACAGCAAATGGGAAATGACATATAGTCCGATGGGACCGCCAAGCATCAGCAATAATATCGGGAAACTCCAATTCTCAACAAGGCGCTGATCCCAACTCTCCCACCATTGTTGGAGAAGTGCGATGAACACCAAACACGCGAAAATCGTGTGAAGCCAGTAAAATTTTGTCGTTGACCTGTTTTGTATTTGCCTCGCTATGTTCGTTAGCAGTTCTGTCACGCCCAAGCCGACGATGATCGACAGGAGCACTATGACGAATGAAAAACGATCCATGCGGTTCACCTATTTGCAGAGCAGCGCCCGGTTTAGCGATTCGTTGTCGTTGACCCTGACAGACGAGGCGTATTTTGCAAACTGGCGCGGCCTTTATATTTATGCCAGAAAAGCAAAGCCTGCTTGAAATTCAGTTGCACTTAGCTCTTGCGGTGGTCTTCCCACATCTTCACGTCGCGGAGCCAGCGGGCGTGGCCATATATCCGGGCGAGCGCGAAGCCGTAAACGCCGCCGCGAAAATATTGGTCGAGGAAATATCGTTTCGCGAAATAGAACGGCATGCCGAAAACGATTCGTAAAAACAAATAGGGTTTCGATTTTAGCGGCGCCGGGATTGATGAATTGCGATTGAGCTTTGTCGTCAGATGCGCAACGTCCGTGTAAGCGTAATGCAGCATACGCGCTTTCATATGGCCGATTTCGATATCTTTCGGCAGCCGGAACTGGTCCCAGCCATCATGATCGGGCGCGCGGATGATGCGGCGATCGTAAACTTTGTGGCGGGTCTGGTTGCCGAAATTCATCCACGGCTCACCGTTCGGCGGAACCAACGCCAGCATCGTCCGATAGATTTTTTTCGGCGGCTCGCCCGCGGCGAACAGCTCTTTTAGTTCTTGCGCAAAGTCGGGCGTCACGACCTCGTCGCCGTCAAGATCGAGCATCCAGTCATTTTCGCAGGCGTCTTCGGCGATGCGTTTCTGGCGGCCCCAGCCGGTCCACTCATGCTCAATGACGCGCGCGCCCGCCGCCCGCGCAAGGCTGACGGTCTGATCGGTGGAGCCGGAATCCACAATAACGACCTCGCGCGCCGCCGTCAGCGCGGCGCGCACCACATCAGCGATCAGGCGCTCTTCGTTAAAGGTGCGGATAATTGCCGATACAGGCGGGCGATGGTCGGGAGCGGGTGTCATGACTGGTTTCTAATGGGAAACCCGGCGCAGCGACAGTAGGCTGCGCCGGATTTTTGTGTGTGGGCGCGACTTAAGTAGCCTCGCTCTCAGCGATCCACGCATCGACATTTTCTTCCAGGATCGCCAGCGGCACGGGGCCGTTTTTTAACACCACGTCGTGGAACGCGCGAACATCGAAATCATCGCCGAGGGCGGCTTCGGCGCGGCCGCGCAGCTCAAGAATTTTCAGCATGCCGATTTTATAGGCGGTCGCCTGACCCGGCATGACGATATAGCGCTCAATCGCCTTGATGCAGTCGCCTTCAGGATTTGGCGTGTTGGTGATGAGGTAATCGATGGCTTCTTCACGTGTCCATTTTTTATCGTGGAGACCGCTA
>JAJFGA010000079.1 GCA_021776375.1 Hyphococcus sp.
CCGGAACCTGCCGCTAACGATAAATAACCAAAACCAGCGGAGCGATATTTTCGCTTGGGAGCGTCTCGCCCATGTTGCAATTTTCAAAAGTTCAAACCGCCGGGATTATCGGCCTCATCGTATTGGGGCTGATGTTTGCCGCGCCTAATTTTTTGAGCGAAGCGCAGCGCGACGCTCTGCCGGGATTTTTACCCAAGACGACGATCAATCTCGGCCTAGACCTTCAGGGCGGGTCTTATCTATTGCTGGGCGTTGATACAAAAAAAGTCATCGACGATCGCATGCGGGCGATGATGTCCGATATTCGCCGGGAGATGCGGCCCAACCGAGGCGCCAGCCGCGAACGGATTTCGATCGACAACCTCGCCTATAACGAGGCCACCAAAGTCATCACATTGCGTCTGCGCGATGCAGGCGATCTTGATGAGGCGCGCGATCGGTTGCGGGATTTGACCCGCGGCGGTTTTGGCGGCGGGCTCGGATTTGGTGGGCGACCTTATACGGTGTCGGCAAATGATGCGCGCATTGAGATATCGATGACCCAGGAAGCGGAGCGGTTCTACGCCAGCGAAGCGGTGCGCGATTCGATTGAGGTGGTCCGGCGGCGGATTGATCCGGCGGGCAACAAGGAAGTCTCAATTCAACCCCAGGGCGCGGCGCGCATTGTCGTGCAGGTGCCGGGTGATGACGATCCCGAAGCGCTCAAAGCGATCATCAATCGCACCGGTCAGCTCTCGTTTCACGCCCAGGACCCGACCGTCAATCCGACCGATGCGGCCGCCGGCCTGTTGCCGCCGCGTCGCATTCTGGTTCCGTTTGCGGATTTGGAAGGCTCCGGCGGGCTGCCGATGGTGTTGTTTGAAGATGCGGAAGTGACCGGCGACATGGTGCAGACAGCATCGATGTCAGCGAATTCTGACGGTAGCGGTTTCCAGATTAATTTCACCTTTGACAGCCGCGGCGCCATGCGGTTTGCAAATTATACGCGCAACAATATCGGCTCGGTATTCGCCATCGTTCTCGATGGCGAAATTATCTCCGCTCCAGTCATTCAAAGCGCTATCACCCAAGGCAGTGGACGCATCACTGGCAATTTTTCTGCGCAGGAAGCCGCCGATACGGCGCTTCTGATCCGGTCCGGCGCACTGCCAGCGGAACTGACTACGCTAGAACAGCGCTCGGTCGGCCCGGATCTCGGGCGAGACTCCGTTGAGGCTGGCGCCAAGGCGCTGATCATCGGCTTTATCGCCGTCATCGTTTATATGGTGCTGAGCTATGGGCGGTTCGGGATTTATGCTGACTTTGCGCTAATCGCCAATATCGTTCTCATCGCTGGTATATTGTCTTTACTCGGATCAACCCTGACGCTGCCCGGGATCGCCGGGATCGTATTGACCATTGGCATGGCGGTCGATGCGAATGTGTTGATCTTTGAGCGTATCCGCGAAGAGTTGGCGGGCGGCAAAACGCCAATTAACGCCGCTGAGATCGGCTATCAAAAAGCCTGGTCGGCGATCCTTGATGCGAACGTCACGACATTTCTGGCGGCGTTGATCATGTTCCAACTTGGCGCCGGTCCGGTGCGCGGCTTTGCAATCACCCTTGCGGTGGGCGTGGTTACGTCCGTCTTCACCGCCTATGTGCTGACGCGGCTTTTTGCGGGAGGCTATCTCCTGTCGAAACGTCCAAAAGCAATGGTGTTATAGGAGAGGGCGCGCGAATGTTTTTAAAACTTATCCCCGATACCACGGACGTTAGATTCACCCGTATGCGTGTTGCGGCGATGGCCTTTTCGGCGGCGCTCATCGTTGGTTCATTCGTTGCGCTGTTTGAGCTGGGCCTCAATTTCGGCGTCGATTTTCGCGGTGGCGTGACGATAGAATTTACCGATAACGAGCCTATTGATATTGGGGAAGTGCGCAGCGTGGTTTCTGCTCTTGGGTTGGGCGATGTAAAGGTTCAAACGATTCAGGACTTTGCCGCTACAGAAGAGGCGGTGGTTGTTTTCATCGAGCAACAGGCTGTTGAAACCGGCGCGGTTGATGATGGAAGTGATAGCGACATAACCGAGACCGATGTCGTTGGCGATGTGGCGCAGCAGGATGCGGCGGTGCAGGTTCAAGACGCGCTCAAAACCCTCCTTGGCGATGATATTGAGTTCCGCAAGATCGACGTGGTCGGCCCAACGGTTTCCGGCGAACTGATCCAGAAAGGCGCCATCGCCGTCGTCCTCGCGATTGGCATGATGCTGCTCTATATCTGGCTGCGCTTTGAGTGGCAGTTCTCGCTCGGCGCAATCGTGGCGCTTGTCCATGACGTAATTATCACCCTTGGCATGTTTTCGGTGACGCGGCTTGAATTTAATCTTGCGATCATTGCCGCGATCTTGACCATTGTCGGCTATTCCATGAACGACACCGTCGTTGTTTATGACCGCGTGCGGGAAAATTTGCGCAAGTATAAAAAGAAAGACCTTGCCGAACTGCTTGACCTGTCGATTAACGACACGCTGTCGCGCACGGTGATGACGTCAGTGACGACGCTGCTGGCGTTGGCGTCGCTCGCGGTGTTCGGCGGCGAAGTGTTGCGCGGCTTTACGATGGCGATGATCTGGGGGATCGTCATCGGCACCTATTCATCAATTTTCGTCGCCTCGCCGTTCCTTCTGGCGACAGGTGTGAAGCGCGACTGGTCAAAACAAACCGCGACGGCGACGCCGTAAGCGCGCCGCCCGGCCCTTATGGATACGCCACAATCACAATCAACGCAGTCAACGGCATCGGCGCCGGACTATTGTCAGGACCTGGTGCGTCGTCGGGATGAAGATCGCTGGTTGGCGGCGGGCTATGCGCAGGGCGATGCTAAGCGCCGGTTGCTTGCGCTTTATGCGTTTCACGTAGAGCTACGAAACATTCCCGCGGCGGTCAGCGAACCACCATTGGGCGAGATCCGGCTGCAATGGTGGCGTGAAGCGCTGCAGGAAATCCGGCGCGGTGCGCCGCCGCGTGCGCATCCGGTGGTGGAAGGTCTCGCCGCTGCAGGGCTCGCGGATGAAAAGTTCGAAGCTGCGATTGAGCGCGCTATAGATGCGGCCTCGCGTCCGCTTTATGGAGAAGCGTTTACCACCATCGACGACCTTACAGACTGGCTGGCGGCGGCGGAGGCGACATTTGACGGCCTTGGCGTCGGTCTTTTCGGCGCCGATGAAGCACTTTGCGCCGCGGCCGTCAAAGCCGGAACCGCTTTTGCTCTGGCGCGCGAAGGGGTGAGCCTGGCGCCAGCGCTTGCGGCGGAAATTCCTGCTCGGGCGCACTTGATTTCAAGCGACGCAGCGGCGGGTTTGCAAAACGCCCCGCCAGAGATCGCGCCGGCGCTGGCGCATCTGTCGTTGACGCGCCGCTATCTCAAGCGTCAGCGCGGACGATTCCCGCTGGCAAAGCGATTGCAAATTTTTACCAGCATCGCCCGCGGGCAGTTTTAGAGAGTTTCGCGTTCAAATGTGATGCTCGATATGTTCGTCAATCAGCGCTTTATTATAGACTGCAAGCGCTTTGATGCGGGACAGATAGCCGATAGCGATCTCACGCTCGCCCGGATCGACCACCGGCAAGCCGCGTTCGTTATCTTCCGTCAACAGAGCCAGCGCCTCGCCCAGGGATTGCCCGGTCTCAAGCCGACCGGCGTCATGGGAAAGCGGCGCCCCGGGCGGCATTTTTTCCATCACATCGCGCACCCGAATGGTTTGCAGAATGACCCCATGGGGGCCTTCGGAGAGGTCATATCCGCGGCGCGAAAGCTGCCATTGAAAAAATGACTGACCGCATAGCCACTGCACCATCAAGGTCGCAATCGCCACAGCGACCATCACTGAAATGGTGATGCCATAATCGCCGGTTAGCTCAAAGACGATGAGCGTCGTGGATATCGGCGCGCCGAGAATGGCGCCGCCGACGGCGCCCATACCGACCATCGCGTAATAAACCGGGCTTGCGGTCGCACCGGGAAACACTTCGCCGAGCATGGCGCCAAATGCCGCGCCGGCGAACACGCCGATGACGAGACCCGGTGCAAAGACGCCGCCGCCAAAGCGGCAAGATAGGGTCACCGCGGTGGCGACGCCTTTTGCGAGCACCAGCGCCACCAGAAACACAAGGGTATATTTGCCAGCAAGCGCATTGGTCACCGCCTCATAGCTGACGCCAAATACCTCCGGCAGGAAGGCTCCAATAAGCCCGATGATGACCCCGCCGATAGGCGGCAGCAAAAGGTAGGATATATTAAATTGCTGTGCGAATTCCCGAACCCGAGTGGTCAGTTGCTCTGTAGAAAGAATAAAAGCCGCCGCGAGAAGTCCGCAAGCAAGGCCCAGCGCCGCCGCAAGCGGCACGTCGATGGTTTGAACCAACCCATAATCAGGCGGCGCAAAGGCCGGGAAGTCACCAAGGTGAATGCGCGCAACAATAGCGGCCGCAACGCTGGCGGCGGCGATTGGCCCGAAAATAGACAAAGCGTAATTGCCGAGAATAACCTCCAGCGCGAACAGGACGCCGGCGAGCGGCGCATTAAAGCTCGCAGAGACGGCCGCCGCCGCGCCGCAACCCAACAGCGTGCGCCGCTGTTTGGCGGTAAAGCCCATATGTCGCTCAAGAATGGAGGCGATGGCGGCCCCGAGATGCACCGCCGGGCCTTCGCGCCCGGCGCTGGCCCCGGCGCCGAGCGACACCGCCGAGACGGTCGCCGCCGCCAGGCCGGCGCGCAGCGATATCCGGCTATCGCCGACCGCGCGCGCCTCGATAACGTCGGCAATGCCCTGGCCGCGTCCGCCTTCGAGCCATTTGAAGCGGTCGGCGAGGAAAAGAATAGCCGAGACCACAAACCCGCCTATCACCGGGGCGGCCCAGGCGCGCTCAAAGCCCAGCGATGTTGCGCCGCTGACAATCCCGACCTCGCTCGCGCCAAAGGCAATAGTCGAGACCGCATCGATGGCGTAGCGGAAAGCGATAACGCCGTAAGCGCCGGCAACGCCAATGGCGACGGCCAAAAACCATACTCGGAAGACATCGAATCGCGGCATCCGGCGGCGTATTTTCCGCAAGGCAATCAATATGCGCGCAACATTCCGGGCCATGATTATTCTTCGAACCGCAAACTTACATCGTTGATATCAGTATTCACTCCCGTGTCTAAATGTCACGATTACCTTAACGACGCATTCACCCCGCTTGGGCACAATAAATTCTCTTTATTACGCACTAGGCATGGTGACGGTGATGGCGGTTTCTGGCGCTCGCGCAACGCGTGAACAAGGTGACAAGATCGAACCATCGCGGGCGGGCGCGGCGTTGACGCGGTGGCGGCGCGCGGTGGCGGAGGCGATGGGCCAGGACCCTGGCGCGTCGCTTGACCAGCCGGACCGGCGGCTTTTGATGCTGCGGGTGTTTGGCGCAACGCGCCGGCTTGGCGAGCTTTGCATGACCCATCCGGCGGCGGCGGCGACGGCGCTGATGGATGGACCTTCGCCGGTTCTGGCGGAAGCGGCGCGCGATCTTGCTGGTTTGGAGCGCGGCGTTGGCGGGCCGGATGCGCTGCATGCAGCGCTGGCGCCGCTCAAGAATCGCGCTGACATGGCGATTGGATTGGCTGAGCTTGGCGAGCATTGGAGCGTTGCCGAGGCGACCTCGGCGCGGGTCGATTTTGCTGAGCGCCTGGTAGAAACTGCACTGCAATGGTTGGTGCGCGCGGCGGTCAAGCGTGGTGAATTAACGGTCAGCGACGCCGATAATGTCATGGCCGGTATTTGCGTCGTTGCCGGCGGCGCTTTTGCGCATGAGGATTTGTCGCCCTACGGGCCGGTCGATCTGATCACCCTTTATGATGAGGAGGCCTTTCCGGGGCCGGCGGGGCGCGGCGTCGACCGCGTGTTTGTGCGCATCGGCGCTGAATTTCGTGAAGCCTTTGAAGGCAAGCCCGGTGATTTTCCGCTTTTTGCCCTGCGCACGCCGCTGGGTTCAGGCGTTGGCGGCGCCGGCTATGCCGACAGCGTGGCGCGGGTGCGGGCGACCGCGGACGGGCCCCAGGCGCAGACTTTGCGCACCTGGCTGGCGACGGCGCGCCTTGTCGCCGGTGTCCGGGTGTCCGGCGGTAAATTTCTGGAGGGGATTGAGGATCTGGTTTGGGGTGAAACGCCGATCGTCAATGAAGAACTGCGCGATGTGCTGGAGAAGGCAAGCGATGACCCGCGCGCAGTTTATTGGCGGATTGCCGATCTTTGCCGCCTGGCGATTGGCGGCGCCCGTCCGGTTTTCAGAACCGCCTCCGCGCGCGGCGTCTTCGAGACCGCGGCGAAGTCGCGGGCGATTTCGCCTGATGCGGTTCGCCGTCTGGTCGCCGGCGAGGAGCTTTCAAACCTCGTTGTTTCGCGCACGCAAATGATGAAGGGCGTGGCGACGTCGGAAGTGGTCCGCGAAGATGAGCAGGCCGCGCTTGCCGCGCTATGCGGCTTTTCGGCCTATGACGCTTTGGCGGCGGCGCTTGATGGCGCGCGTATCGACGCAGAAAACACTTTGCGTCGGATGATGAACGGGCCGCAACGCGAAGTTGAGAAATATAAGAGCGCCGATGATGATCAGGATGCGGACAAGCTTGAGGATTTAGGGTTTTTCAACGGTGAAAGCTTGTCGGTGTCGGTTGATAAATGGGCCAAGCGCGCTGCCGAGCAAGGCGGGGATGCGCGCTTTTCCGCGCATGCGCCGGGGCTGTTGACCGCCTTTGGCGAGACCCAAAAACCCAATCAGGCGGTGCAGTTATTTGATCGGCTGGTCGCCAATGCCGACCAAAAAGCGGATGTCTTTTCTCTCGTGGGCGAACACGCGCCGCAACGCGATCCGCTGGTCAACGCGATTGGCTGCTTTAGCGGCGCGATTGAGCCGTTAACCCATAGCGCCGAGCAGGTTGCGGCGTTTTTTGAAAGCCCCGGCGCGCAAACACCGCAAAGCGGCGAGGAATGGCTTGGTCGTTTCACGCCGCCATCGGTCAAAGGCGCAACCTCGCTCGACGCGCTTGGCGCTTGGCGGCGCGAAACCATCGCTCGCATCGCGCTCAGCGCCGCCTCGGGCGAGACCTCGTTTGACGCCGCCGCAGAGGCGTTGGAAGATATTCATATTCGCACGCTCACCGATACATTTGAAATTGCCCGCAACACCGCGCCTAAACCTGAGGCGAGCGCGGCCCGGAAGATTGCGCTGCATGTTTTTGACGGCGCTGGATCGCATCTACCGGGCGCGGCCTCGCATCTTGGCTTCATTGCCGCTGCAGATGCCGGCGAGGCGGGCGAGGCGTTTGTTAAAACCTACCTCGAAATGCTACGCGGCTTTGGCGAGGGTGTCTTTGCGATTGCGCCCGACACCTCGCATCGCCCTTCTGGCGTTACCGGCCCGCTGGCGCCGTCGCTTGAAGCGTTCAAATCTTATGTTCAGTCCGAAGCGGTGGCCTATGACCAGATCATGCTGGCGCGCGGACGGGTGATCGCTGGTGATGAAAAAATTGCCGACGCCGCGCGCGACGCATTGCGCGGCGCGGTTTCCGGCGTCCGCCGCGCCGACATTTTATTTCGCGATCTCGACCGTGCTCGCGCCCAACGCATGCGCCGCGAGCGCGCCGCATCCGATTGGGACCTCGACCGGCTGGAAGGCGGCCGCCTCGATGTTGAGCTTGTCATCAGTACCCTGATTTATCGCCATGCGCCGGCACACCCGTTTGTACAGGAAACCCGTATCGACGAGGCGCTACGCGCGATGGCGCGCTCTGGCCTCCTGCCGGACGAGACTGCGCTGGCGCTAATTTCCGCGCGTCAATTCTGGACACGGCTTCAGGTGGTGAGGCAACTGGCGCAATGGAGCGATCCGGTGCGCGAACCGGTCCGGCCGCGTTTTGGCGGATTGATTGCCCGTGCTGCAGGGGTTGAGAAATTTGACCAGGTGCGCCCGCTGATGCGCGGCTATGCCGACGACGTCTCGCGGCTCTATGCGCAGCTTGTGTTGAACCGGCCGTCCTTGAGCGTGGTGGCGCAGGCGGCAGGCTAGCCAGCGTCTGTCACACGCTTCAGCACAAACACTCTTAATGCCGAGGCCAATCCTGGCGGCGGTGTTTGTTTCAGTCTTCTGCGGTCAATGTCGGAGATGAGGCTGGCGAGCGAGCGCTTGTCGCTCACCGCGAACGCATTGAGCGCCGCCCAGAATTCATCTTCCAGCGCAATGCTGGTGCGATGACCCTTCAACGTGACGGAGCGTTTGCGCATAGAAGCGAGCCGGCGTTGTGTTGTTTGCCAAACCGGAACAGCGAAGTCCGATTTTTTTGTCTCAGTATGATAAACTGGTTTGGTGGAAATTGTTAATTCTTGGCCCAGTTATCGACGCCGTGGGTGCGAATTTTCGACGTTGCCAGCGTCACGCCATCGATGATCCCCGCCATATGGGAGACCGCTTCTCCGTCGGCGTCAGAAAGCTCCGCGCCGAGCGCCTTATAAAGCGTCTCAATATCGACATTATGCGCAAACAGAAACTGCGCCAGTAAAAGCCGAAGCTGGCTGTCGGAAGGTGTATTGTCCGCCATTCTACCCGATCCTTGTGTCACAAAACTTTGCGAACGCTGCGTCAGCGCTCGCCCTGATATAGCAAAAACCGGTCCACGGCTCACGCCCGCCTC
The DNA here is from genome assembly GCA_021776375.1 of Hyphococcus sp. GTDB lineage: Bacteria > Pseudomonadota > Alphaproteobacteria > Caulobacterales > Parvularculaceae > Hyphococcus. Next base: position 8,704 of record JAJFGA010000079.1, read on the forward strand.
CATTAACCATCATCAAGGCGCAATCAGATAGTTATTGCGGTGACACCATCTTTTCAGGCCGGACAATACGGTCATAGTCCTCACCGGTGACAAAGCCGAGCTTAACCGCTTCCTCGCGAAGGGTTGTGCCATTTTTGTGCGCTGTTTTCGCAATCTTGGTAGCGTTGTCATAGCCGATTTCAGGGGCCAGCGCCGTCACCAGCATCAACGATCGCTCCATTAAATCCTTGATGGTGTCGGTGTTGGCTTTAATTCCGGTGACGCATCTCTCGGCGAAGGAGGCGCTCGCGTCGCCGAGCAGCTGGATCGACTGTAACGTATTATAGGCGATCACCGGCTTGAAGACGTTAAGTTCCAAATGGCCTTGGCTGCCGGCGAAGCTGACGGTTGTGTTGTTTCCCATCACCTGCACGCAGACCATCGTCAGCGCTTCGCATTGGGTCGGGTTGACCTTGCCCGGCATGATCGACGAGCCAGGCTCGTTTTCCGGTAGTGAGATTTCGCCAAGACCGGAGCGCGGGCCCGAGCCGAGCAGGCGAATGTCATTGGCGATCTTGAACAGGCTGACGGCGATCTCGTTGAGCGCGCCATGGGCTTCGACCATCGCATCATGAGCGCCGAGCGCTTCGAACTTATTGGGTGCGGTGATGAAAGAAAGCTTGGTGTAGGCTGCTGCTTCCTCGGCGAACTTTTCGGCGAAGCCGGGCTTGGCGTTAAGGGCGGTGCCGACGGCGGTGCCGCCTTGCGCCAGTGCGTAAAGCCGTGGCAACACGCCTTCGGCGCGTTCAATGCTGTTGGCGAGCATTTGAACATAGCCGGAAAATTCCTGACCGAGCGTCAACGGCGTTGCATCCTGCAAATGCGTGCGGCCGATCTTGATGATGTCTTTAAACGCTTGCGCCTTGTCGTTCAGCGCGTTGTGCAGCGTCTGTAATGCCGGGACCAGTCGGTGAACAATATCTTCAGCCGCGGCGATATGCATGGCGGTCGGGAAGGTGTCGTTGGATGACTGGCTGCGATTGACATGGTCGTTGGGGTGGACCGGGGCTTTAGAGCCGATCTCGCCGCCGAGCAATTCAATCGCCCGATTTGCGACCACTTCATTGGCGTTCATGTTGGACTGAGTGCCCGACCCGGTCTGCCAAATTGATAGCGGAAAGTGGTCGTCGAGCTTGCCCTCGGCAACCTCTCCGGCGGCCTGCGCAATCGCGTTTGCCAGCTCAGGGTCGAGATTGTCCATGGCCATGTTGGCGCGCGCCGCACAGAGCTTAACAATACCGAGGGCGCGGATTAGCGCCGCAGGCATCGTCTCCTCGCCAATCGGGAAGTTGATCAGCGAGCGCGCCGATTGCGCGCCATAATATTTGTCGGTTGGGACATTGAGATTGCCAAAGCTGTCGGATTCAGTGCGGGTGTCGGTCATCAACAAGAGCTTTCAATATTTAAACGGGCAACAGGCTTGCAGCGTCATTTTTTGCGGAAAGCATCCAGGCTGACAACATCGGCGCCGTCGCCGGAATTGGTTTTTTCTTCTGCATCCGGAGCTTTGTCAGAAGCCGGTTCCGCTTCGGTCGCATCTGCTGCTTCATCGTCGCTGTCATCGTCCTGGTCCACCGGCTCGAAGCGCAGGCCAAATTCGACGCTCGGATCGGCGAAACTGGTTACCGCAAGGAACGGTATTTCAAGACGCGTCTCGCGGCCTTTGAACCACAAGGTTACGCCAAAGCCGTCATCGTCGATGATCAGGTTCTGGAATTGATGCTGCAGGACGATGGTCATGCGTTCAGGATATTCCTGGCAAAGATGCTCGGGGATCGAAACGCCGGGCGCGTGGGTCAGGAATTCAATATAGAAATGATGCTCGCCCGGCGCGTCGCCGATATCCCTGACGATCTCAAGAACATCGCGCATCATATTGCGCAAGGATTTCTGCATCAGATAGTCGTAATCGAGTTCTACATCGTCCGTCACGGAGCCAAGCCTTCGTCACTAAAAGCAGTGTTTTAACGAGCCATGACCGCCAGGGCTACAGTTGCGGCCAGCTAAAGCGCTAAGAATTGAAAATTACTGGTTTTGCCTTGCGCCGCTGGCGACCAAATAGCGCGAAGCGGAACAGCTGGGGAAAAGTCCCTCTTCTGTTGCCCCGTCCGCGAACGCGGACAAGCCAAAAACTCGCCGCCCCGTGGGCGAGGCCCACAACGGAAAACTTGGGAGCACCTATGTAATACAGTTAAAAGTGGGAGCTTCTGTTGCCAGGTGCTCCCGAACCCCGCCTAATCCTTGGAAGAGGACTAGGACTTAGATTTCGAGTTACTCAGCCGCATTACGCAGCAAGAGCGAACTCTTCCGAATTGTTGTCATTAGCAACTATTCAGTTTAGCCAAATAACGGAGGCAAACCGGGCAAAA
>JAJFGA010000080.1 GCA_021776375.1 Hyphococcus sp.
TCCGGCCTTGGCATTATGCAGGTCAGAAAACGCGCCGCCCGTTGGGGTCGCAACCCGGCAACTGGCGAACGCATCCGCATCAAAGCGGCGAAAAAAGTCGCTTTCCGCGTCGCCAAAGACCTTAAAGAACGCGTTCTTTAAGTAGAACTTGTTTTTCCAAGTCTAATTTTCAACGCCCGGCGGCAACATCGCCGGGCGTTGTTTTGTATTGGGGGCCGGGGCCCGGCGGTAACAACGCCGGGCGTTGTTTTATATTCGGGACCGGGATTGTCGTAGGCCGCGGCGAACAATAACCTCGTTGCAAAGTTATGGCTCAAAGTAGCGATTGTTTGGTTGGCTAAGTGAGGTGAACGAAGATGACGACGGCTCATGAGGCGATCTCGATCGCGGAGATTACTGATCCGGCGCTCGCTGCGACGCTGGCTGATCTTGGCGCCGCAACTTTTTCGCAAGCCTTCGGCCATCTTTATAAGCCTGAAGATGTTCGCCTGTTTCTGACGCAGCACCATAGCGCTGACGCTTATCAGGGTCTTATCCTCGACAAGGAAACAGCGGTCTGGCTCGCGCGCGACCAGACATCCGCGGCGGTCGGATATGCTGTTGCCGGTCCTTGCCACTTGCCGGCGCCGGATATGCCGGACAAATCCGGCGAGCTATTGCGGCTTTATGTGAGCGAGGCGGCGCGTGGCGCCGGGCTTGGGCAACGGCTTCTGGCCCATGTGTTTGAGTGGTTAGAGACCCGGTATGACCATATTTACCTCAGCGTCTACTCCCAAAACCATGGCGCGCAACGGCTCTATAAACGCTACGGTTTTGAAAAAGTGCATGATTATTTTTTTATGGTCGGCAATCAAGCGGACCCCGAATTCATTATGAAACGAATGCCTCTAAACTCCGGAGAGCAGGTTTAAGGCGTACTGGATTTAGGGGAATGTCATGATGGCGGTAAGAGGAGTGCGTTTGGGATGACGGATAAAACACCATCGCTGGAACAACGGCTGGACCGGCTGGAACAGGGGCAGGAAAGGCTGCTGGCGTCGCTGACGGCGATCGAAAGCCGGATTGAAATCATGCATCAAGAATTTCAACGCACAGCAACGACGGTCTCGCGCTTTAGCCTGGCCCAGGAGAGTGCGAAACTAGCCAGCCAAAGACTGGAAAGCTTTGTCGGTGAGGTGCGCGACCAATTGACCAAGATCGAAGTGCTCTTGGGCAAAAAACCGTAGCTTAACCCAAGGCGGCGACGCTGAGTTGGCGCCGCCGTGGGCGGCCAAAAATCTCCGCCCTGCAGCGTGGCGGCTCTGGAAAGCGCTGGAAAATACCGCTAAGGAAGCCGCTTGCGCCGGCGAGCAACGCCTAGTGAAATACGCCCGGCGAAAACCCAAGGAAGAGCCGTGGCAATGAGCGATAAGCGCGTCATCAAGGTCAATGACCGGGAAGTCGAAGTCCCCTCCAATTTGACGCTTTTGCAGGCATGCGAAGCGGCCGGTGAAGAGATCCCGCGATTTTGTTATCACGAGCGTCTGTCGGTCGCCGGCAATTGCCGTATGTGCCTGATCGAGGTCAAAGGCGGCCCGCCCAAACCGGTCGCTTCTTGCGCGCAAAACGTTCGCGACCTGCGCCCTGGCCCTGACGGCCAGCCGCCGGAATTGTTCACCAACACGCCGATGGTGAAAAAAGCCCGTGAAGGGGTGATGGAATTCCTGCTGATCAATCATCCGCTCGACTGTCCGATCTGCGACCAGGGCGGCGAGTGCGACTTGCAGGATCAGGCGATGGCCTATGGTCGCGACGGCTCGCGCTATGCGGAGAACAAACGCGCGGTCGAAGAAAAGCACATGGGCCCGTTGATCAAAACCGTCATGACACGGTGTATTCAATGTACGCGCTGTGTCCGCTTTGCGACTGAAATTGCCGGCGTTGATGATCTCGGTCTGGTCAATCGCGGCGAGAACGCTGAGATCACGACCTATCTTGAAAAGGCGGTGATGAGCGAGCTGACCGGTAATCTGATTGATGTGTGTCCGGTTGGCGCGCTGACCTCTAAACCTTACGCGTTTAATGCGCGGCCATGGGAGCTGCGCAAGACGCAATCGATAGACGTGATGGACGCGGTCGGGTCGAACATTCGCGTTGATGCGCGCGGGCGCGAAGTGTTGCGCATTCTCCCCGTGCTGCACGAACAGATTAACGAGGAATGGATCGCCGATAAAACCCGTTTCGTCTGGGATGGGTTGAAACGCCAGCGCCTGGATCGCCCATATTTGCGTAAGGACGGCAAGCTGCAGCCGGTAAGCTGGCAAGAGGCGTTTGCCGCGGCGGCGGAAAAACTTAAAAATACGCCGAAGGAGAAAATCGCCGCTCTGGTCGGTGATCTCGCGCCGAGCGAAGCCGTCAAGGCGCTGAAAGATCTGATGGGCGCGATCGGAGCGCCGCATCTCGATTGCCGCCAGGATGGCGTCAAGCTTGGCGAGGGCGACAGGCGCTCATATCTGTTCAGCACCGGTATTGCCAATCTTGAGCACGCGGACGCAATCCTCCTTGTCGGGACCAATCCGCGTACCGAAGCGCCGATGGTCAACGCCCGCATCCGCAAGGCCTGGCTCGCAGACCTCGATATCCATATCGGCCTGATCGGCGAGCAAGCCGATCTTACATACGACTATGACTATCTCGGCTCCGGACCGGCAACGCTTGCGGCGCTGGCTAAAGGCGAGGGTGAATTTTTCCAAACCTTGAAGTCCGCCAAGCATCCGGTGATCATTATCGGCGCCGGCGCGTTGTTGCGCGATGACGGCGCGGCGGTTTTGAACGCAGCGGCAAAACTGGCGAGCGCGGTCGGCGCAGTCAGCCCGGAGTGGAACGGGTTTAATATCCTTCATAGCGCCGCTTCGCGGGTCGGCGCCCTTGATCTTGGGTTTCTTCCAGGCGATGGCGGCAAGGATTTTGCCGGCATTGTTGCTGGGTGCGGCGCGGGCGAAATTGACGTGGTCTATAATCTCGGCGCAGACGAGTTTGATACAAAACAGCTCAACGGCGCGTTCGTTATCTATCAGGGCAGCCATGGCGACGCTGGCGCGCGCCATGCGGATGTGATCTTTCCGGGCGCGGCCTATACCGAGCAGAGTGCGATTTATGTCAACACCGAAGGCCGCGCGCAAATGGCCAACCGCGCCTCGTTCCCGCCGGGGGAGGCGCGCGAAGACTGGGCGATTATCCGCGCTCTGTCTGACGCTATCGGGCATCGGTTGCCTTACGACGATCTGTTCGCGCTGCGCCGGGCGATGATCGCCGATGCGCCCGCGCTCGGCCGCATCGACCAGCTTGGCGGCGATGAGGACGGCTTTGACCTTGCCGCCGTTGGGGTTGAGGCTGCGATGAGCGATGCCGGGTTTGTCTGTCCGGTTACGGATTATTATTTGACCAACCCGATTGCGCGCGCATCGCAGACGATGGCGGAATGTTCGGCGATGTTTGCCGGGGTTAACAAGCTCGCGGCTGAATAGGCCTTTGTTCCTTATGGAAAAAGACCCAGCGCATTTCGTTGAAGAGATCCGCGCCAATGTCGCGTTTGAACATCTGGTTGCGGCGATTGTCAGCGGCGCGGCGCTTGCGGGCGCAATTTTTTTCGTGCTGGATTTTGCCGGGCTGCTGTTTGCCGGCGCTCTTTCCGCGCCAAATTTGCTTGCGTTGATCTTAAAGTCATTCACCCTCTGCATCATGGTGTTTCTGATCGGCTTTCTTGCCGGCGCGCTGATCGTTACGCCGATGTTCAAGGCGCTGGAAAAAGCCAAACGCCGCACTGTCTGGCCCTATGTGGCGGCCGCCACCGGCGTCACCGGATTTTCTTTGATCGCGGTTTTCAGCCTGCCGAACGCCGGCGCACCGGATGTGGCGTTGATGATTGCGGTCATCGCGGCGGGCCTTTTTATCGCCTTCGATTTTGGCCGCCGGATGACGCCGTTATGGCGGGCGGTTGAGCGTGCTGAGGCGCAGGCGGTTGGTAATCTGCGCCGCCTTCACTGACCCTCGCCGTTTCTCAAAGCGACGGGCCGCAGCGGCTTTGCGGTGAACAGACTTATCAATCCGCCTACAAAATGTTACAAACGTCGCATTATTAGGGAGGCGACTATGAAAAAGTTTGCATCGACGAGATTTGCGGTAATGGGCGTGGGTATTTTGGCGCTCGCCGCCGCTGGCGCGGCGCTTGCGAAGGATGAGCAAGATATCGTCGCGAAAGATTATGACCTTGTCGGCTTTGACCGGATCGATATTTCCGGCGTCTATGAGATTGAAGTTCGGATCGGCAAAGATTTTTCCATCGCGCTGTCCGGCCCTGACAAGGAAATGGCGCGGGTTGAAGCGACGGTTGAAAACGGCGTTCTTTATCTTGATCAAAGCAAAGCCAAACACCGCAAACGCCATAAACGTCACGGCATTGATGCGAAGATTACCCTGCCAAGCCTTGTCGGGCTTGAGGTTTCGGGTGTGGTTGAGGGGTCTGTCGCGGATATCGATGCGGAAAAGTTTGCGCTTCAAATTTCCGGCGTTGGCGATGTGGCGCTGTCCGGCGAATGCGGCGCCTTTGACGCTAAGGTTTCCGGCGTTGGCGATCTTGACGCCAAGGCGCTGGAATGCCGCTCTGTCGACATTGCGGTTTCGGGCGTTGGCGACGCCTCGGTCTTTGCGCGCGATGAGGTTGATGCGCGCGTTTCCGGCATGGGCGACATTGATGTTTATGGCGGGCCGGAAAGCGTGCAAAAATCCTCAAGCATGTTCGCCGATATTACCGTGCACTGACGAGGCTATAGTAATTGTGTTCAATATGAATCGTTACACTTAGCTCTATCCGGCGTGATCCTTCGCGATGCGGCTTCGCCGCTCCTCAGGATGAGGGTGCTCTTTTATCAGCGAAAAAACCTCATCCTGAGGAGCAAATAACAATATCATTGTTATTTGCGTCGCGAAGGGTGGGCCGCATGTAGATGGCCTGACAATCTCAGTGCAGTCGCGCAGACTACGATCTGGCGCCCGAAAAATACGACTGTCCGCCCTTACTCCGCGACCAGCGGCGTTTGCAGTATCCGGTCTATTTGCTAGGGTTTGGCTGGGATAGATGGGAGGTGAGACATGAAACTTATATTTGGAATTTTGATCGGGCTGGTGCTTGCGGTCGGCATTGCTGGCGGCGCGGCCTATATGGCGTTTGGCGATCTCTCCGACATTGGCGAGCGCGACAAGAGCAACGATATCACCCAGACCTATGAGGTTGCAGGCTTCAACGAAATCGATATTGGCGGCGTTTATGAAGTCGATATTCACGTCGGTTCGGATTTTTCCGTGACGCTTTCGGGCGCCGAGGAAGAAATGGCGCGGGCGGAAGTTGTGGTCGAGCGCGGGGTTTTGCAACTGACGCAGGACGACCCGCGGCGCGGCAAACGCCGCTGGCGCAATATGGGCCTGACGGCGGAGATTAGCCTGCCGGCGTTGAACGCGATTGAAGTCGCCGGCGTAGCTGATGTTGATGTCGAAGGCGTCGCGGCGGACGACTTTACCGTGCGTCTGGCCGGCGTCGGTGAAATCGATGTCGTTGGAACCTGCAATGGGCTCACCGCCAGCGTTTCCGGTGTTGGCGAACTTGATGCGGAAGACCTTGAATGCGCCGATGTTGATGTCCGCGTTTCCGGTGTCGGCGAGGCGAAGGTCTTTGCCTCCCGTTCGGTCGACGCCAGCGTGAGCGGCATCGGCTCGATTACCGTCCATGGCTCGCCCGCGCAGGTCGAAAAGAGCAGCGGGTTTCTGGCCGACATTACGGTCAAATAAGCGCATCTATCTTCGTTCCGGTAGCAGCGGTCGCAATTCCATCTGAAATTGCGGCCGTTTTGCGAAATAACCCCCGTGACTAGCGGGGCGATCCCCGTTATGACGCGGGGCATGAGCGAATTTTTGGCAAACCTTTGGACGCATCTCTTCATCCGGTCGACGGAAGATGGCGGGGGATGGTGGCTATACTCCACGGCGATGCAGACCCTCGCGCTGGTGGTGGTTTTGTTGGTGGCGCTGGCCTTTCTCCTCCTGTTTGACCGCAAGGTTTGGGCGGCGGTGCAGATGCGCAAAGGGCCCAATGTGGTTGGCGCTTTTGGCTTGCTGCAATCCTTCGCTGATTTCTTCAAATTCGTGTTCAAGGAAATTGTCATCCCGGCCGGCACAGACCGGACAATCTTCATCATCGCGCCGATCATCTCGTTTGTTCTCGCCTTTCTCGGTTGGGCGGTCATTCCCGTCGGGCCGGGGCTTGTGGTCTCCGATATCAATGTCGGCATTTTGTATCTGTTTGCCGTCTCCTCGCTTGGCGTTTACGGCATCATCATGGGCGGCTGGGCGTCGAACTCGAAATATTCGTTCCTCGGCGCCTTGCGCTCGGCGGCGCAGATGGTCTCCTACGAGGTCTCGCTTGGCTTCGTGATCATCACCGTCCTGTTGCTGGTCGGCTCGGCGAATCTTACCGACATTGTCTCCAGCCAGGCCCGCGGCGCGGGGGTTTTGAACTGGCATTTCATTCCGCTGTTCCCGATGTTCGTTGTCTTCTTCATCTCGGCGCTGGCGGAAACCAACCGGCCGCCATTTGATTTGCCGGAAGCAGAGTCCGAACTTGTCGCCGGCTACCAGGTTGAATATTCTTCGACGCTCTACCTCCTGTTCATGATCGGCGAATATCTCAACATCGTCCTGATGTGTGCGATGTTGACGATCCTGTTCTTTGGCGGCTGGCATTCGCCGATCCCGTGGGCGCCGCTGGATACGGTTCCTTTGTTCTGGTTTGGCGCCAAGATCGTGTTCTTCTTCTTCCTGTTCGCGATGGTGAAGGCGATTGTGCCGCGCTATCGCTATGATCAATTGATGCGCATTGGCTGGAAGTTCTTTTTGCCGCTGTCGCTGTTCTGGGTGATGCTGGTGGCGGGCGTATTGATCATGGCGCCGGATCTCGTTGACCACTTTCAGAGCTGGAGAAACTAGATGTCGCGGGTGGCTCAGGCGCTGAACGGCTTCATGCTGAAGGAATTCGTCACCGCGTTTTTCCTGGCGCTGAAATATTTCTTTCACCCGAAATCGACTTTGAACTATCCGTTTGAGAAGGGCCCGCTCAGCCCCCGCTTTCGCGGCGAGCATGCGCTCCGGCGCTATCCGAATGGCGAAGAACGCTGCATCGCCTGCAAGCTTTGTGAGGCGATTTGTCCGGCGCAGGCCATCACGATTGAGGCCGAGCCCCGCGATGACGGCTCGCGCCGCACCACGCGCTACGATATCGACATGACGAAATGCATCTATTGCGGCTTCTGCCAGGAGGCCTGTCCGGTCGACGCTATTGTGGAAGGCCCGAACTTTGAATATGCGACCGAGACCCGCGAGGAGCTGTTCTACAACAAAGACCGCTTACTCGAAAACGGTGACCGCTGGGAACGCGAGATCGCCAAGAACCTCGAACTTGATGCGCCGTACCGGTAGGCGCTGCTAGAATAAGATTTCCGCTCAAACGATCATTCAAGTTCTACTGTCCTCGCCCAGGCGCAAATAGCTGGAACTAAGTGCGCCAACGTCTCACGATGTCTCTTCTTGTCGTAGAGTTCTGTCAATTTCTCGTAGAACGCGCCAAAGCGGTGAAAGTTTCGGTTCTCTTCCATAACTTTAATCACACGTTCTTTTTCATGCTCGTAAGCATCATCGCCCCAATATTCCCGCGCAAACAACAAGAATGCTGACCAGGTCATATATTCGCTGAATGTGGACGCCGGATTAGCATATCCGCCATATTCGTTTTGGGTCCACTTTTCCATATTTGAAAATGCGTCCATTACGACTGGCAAATAGAATATCATCGCAAAATCCACGTAATTATGATCTATCTCTGTGAAAATCTGACGGGTCATTATTACACTTTTGTCGATAGGATCGCTGTAAGCACGCACGTATTCCGGACCGGCGTTCATTGTCAGGTTTTGAGTGAAGTTGCGCGAAATTTTCGCGTTCCCTGAATGGCTTCCTTTTGTCAATGGAGAGAAGAAAACGCGGATGCTATTGTATTCCACCAATGGAAATTCGCGATCAAGCCAATGCTTCACATCTTCGATCGGAACGAAAGAAGCCATCTCTTGTGACAAGCCATCATAATATTCTTGGTGAGCCGCATAGAATGCGCGGTAATTTGATTGTTTCACAAAATCTTCAATTAACGGTTTGAATTCGGCAATTCTGTCTTTTGTCCCACTGATTTCTTCCGGCCACCAATTTGAAAACACCTCATGCGCGGCCAAACGATTTCCGTCAAATTTGTAGGCAAGGCCTGTTTCTCGAAGTCCTGCAACTTCGGTGAATCCGCGAAGATCGATTTTCGCAAGCGCGTCAAACAGCGCGTGATCAGTGTATGCCGAAAAATAATTTTCGACCTCACGATAGTAGTCTGTATCGATATACCAATTTCCGGTGTGGCCGTTCTCTTTCATCAACGACAAGGTGATGAGAATGTTACCGAGTTCAATCACTTCATGCGTCTCGAAGACGAACTTTGCATCGTAAGCGGCGATGTAGGCGTCGGTGAAATTTGTTTCGGGTAGCTCATAAGGTAAGTTTGGCAGATCAAGAACGGATTGTGGGAATTCGTCGGGGCGCTCGACTGTCGCGCAAGCTTGAGCGCAAACAATCAAAAAAATGACGACAAGCCGCAAGAGAGGGTTAGTTTGGCGCTTTGAATCTGCGAACAGTGCGAATGGCGCCAGGTAGCGTCGGCCAAAAGAAATCATCTGCGTATTTTCCTTTTATGCAAACCGTGGTAGCCTATTTTTTGATAAATAATTATCATAAAATAGTAATTTTTTATCAGAATTGTATAATAATATTAGAGAGTCAATAGCAATGAGCCCCTGGTTTCGCGCCGTCGTGATGGCCTTGATGATTGCTGTTCCTGTCTGGATGGCATGGTTAACCTTCCTTCAGGCTGCGTTTTGGTTTTTTGATTATGCGCCGCCATTTGGAGATTTTTTTGACAGAGCAAATGCGAGCCCCCGCAATGGATACGGCTGGTTTGGTTTCGCGGTGATAAGTCCTGTTATGGCGACTTGGCTGTATGCGTTTTATCGCCTTGAGTTATTGCTTTTGGGATTTCACCGAGGTGGAGCGATCAATTTGGCCACGGTCAGACATCTTCGCGGCTTTTCCCTATTTTTGCTGATATCAATTATTCTAGAGGTGTTCTTGCTGGGGCCTTATCTTTGGGCGATGGGAAGCTTCACGGGAGAAAACCCCTGGTTCAAGCTTCAATTGATGCGTATTCATGTCCATGTCGGGATCTTTTCATTCATATTTCTGCTTATTTCTCATGCGCTTGTTGAAGCCGTGCAGTACAAAGACGAAAATGAAAAGTTTTTTTAGGCGTATGCTATGACGGTTATCAATCGCCTTGACGTAATGCTCGCCAAACGAAAGATGCGTTCGAAAGAACTCGCCGCGTTGCTTGGTGCGACCGAAGCAAACTTATCTAACTTGAAGTCAGGCAAAATGAAGGGGCTCAAATTTGAAACGCTCGATTTGCTTTGTGAGATATTAGATTGCCAGCCGGGTGATTTATTAGAACATCAAAAGAATTACCCTCCTTTATTGGGGCGCGCCCAAAAAGAAAAAAAGCGCGTTAATAAGGAATAGACTGCCAAACCGAATTTCGAATTCGCGACCGCTGGGAGCGCGCGATCGCTATCAGCGTGTTCCAACCTACTGTGGAGATCCCGGACCAGCAGTGCATCACTTCGTGCTGCAATGCATCCGGGATGACGAACTGTTTCTTTCTAATCCCCAACGGGGCAAAACGCCGGCCCAAAAATTGGCCGCAGTTTTCGGGCCGGGCGTTTCACTCTGTTGAGCGCCGGGGGCGAGAAGTTCCGCGCCGCGACAGCCAACTGAATGGGACCGACGGCGGCGCAAGGGTTCACAATGTCAAACAGCCCGAGCGCCTTCGCGCTCAAACTGAGTCCTAGCGCGAAGGCGCTCAAACTGAGCCCGAGCGCGAAGGCGCTCAAACTGAGTCCGAGCGCGAAGGCGCTCAAACCAAGCCCACGCAGACAAACTTTACGTTCCCTGCGCATGAACGCCGTAAGGGCCCTTTGGGGTGTTGCGATGTCCCGTTGGGGAGCCAATCGCCTATCGGGTTGGCCGCAAATCGACGTTGGGAGAGAGTGTAAGGCCGCCCAAATCCGTGAGGATAACTTTTCACCAGTTAAATGGGGTTGGGGCCCCATTTGACGATTTTGCGCGACCAAAGCCTTACGCCAAACACGTTGCACGAGAAATCTAGCCTAAAGAAACAACTTTGGCGGAGAATATGTCGCGTGCGGCGTACCAAAAAAGAAAAAGGCATGTCCACGCAGCTGCGTTTGCTTCGCAAACGGTCAGCGCGAACTATGGCCAACTACCCTCCTGGAGTTGCAAAAACGAAGATTCGATTCGTGTGGCGGATGTGGGAGTTTTCTTGGATTGAAGAGCCCCCTTCGACCGCTTCGCCGCCACTTCCCCCGTAAACGGGGAAAGAAAAGAGCGCGCATCAAGCGCAACCTAATTCCTCCCCCGTAAAACGGGGGAGGTGTCCCGAAGGGACGGAGGGGGCTCTTCAACGCAATCCGAAAGGCGCCGACGCCACGCTTGCGCTGCTGCTCTCAAGACCCCAGAAATACCCCTGAAATAACCCGCCTCAACCCTTTGCAATGCCTCGCCAAGGCGGTTAAAACGCAGCGGATTTCGTGCGTGCGTGTGAGTCGCATTGCAGGCCGTGCGAATGCCCGTCATGCAACGTCATCCGGCGTTGTTTCCGCCTGTTTTTGTTTCTGCCTAATCCTGCTTGTTCCACCGAGTATCGAAATTTTCAAAGGTTGCCCTGTTATAGGGGTATTCAGCGCTTCTTATGTCGATTGCCGTTATTGCCTTTTATGTCTTCGCATTGACCGTCATCGCATCGGCGTTGATGGTGGTGGCGTCCAAGAACCCGGTCCATTCGGTGCTGTTCTTGATTTCCACATTCATCGCCGCCGCCGGCCTGTTCGTGCTGATGGGGGCTGAATATCTGGCGATGGTGTTGGTGGTGGTTTATGTCGGCGCGGTTGCGGTTTTGTTTCTGTTCGTGGTGATGATGCTCGATGTGGACTTCGTCGAGCTGAAACAGGGTTTCCTGCAATATCTGCCGTTTGGCGGCGCGGTGGCGGTGCTGGTCGTTGTCGAACTGATCATGGTGGTCTCGGTCTGGGCGTTTCCGTCTGACGCGGAACTGGCGCTTGCGCATCCTTCGCCGACGGCGGCGCAGACACTCGCCGATCCCAACGGGCCGACCAATATCGAGGCGATCGGCCTCATTCTTTACACCGACTATGTACATTATTTTCAGATCGCCGGGATCATCCTTCTGGTGGCGATGATCGGCGCGATTGTCCTGACTTTCCGGACGCGCGAAGGCATTAAAAAGCAGGATGTGGCCGCTCAGGTCGGGCGCAAGCGCGAAGACGGGGTTAAGCTTGTCGACCTTCCAACCGGCCAGGGACTTTCATAAAATGGGACTTTCGTAGGGATGTTCGTGAGGAGCTTTCGAAGATGCTAGAGATTGGCCTTGGGCATTATCTTTCTGTCGCCGCGATAGTGTTCGCGATCGGCATGGCGGGTATCTTTCTCAACCGCAAAAACGTCATCGTCATCTTGATGTCGATTGAGTTGATGCTGTTGGCGGTCAACATCAATCTGGTGGCGTTCTCGCAATTTCTTGGCGACCTCACCGGCCAGATTTTCGCTTTTATGGTGCTGACGGTGGCGGCGGCGGAAGCTGCGATCGGGCTTGCCATTCTCGTCGCCTTCTTCCGCAATCGCGGCGACATCGCCGTTGACGACGCCAGCTTGATGAAGAACTAGGGCCCCGTATTGATGGAATCTTTTGTCGTCTTACTGCCTCTGTTCGGCGCGATGCTGGCGATGCCGGTCGGGCGCGCCTTTGGGCCGCGGGCGGCGGAGCTGTTGACGACAGGCCTGTTGCTGATCGCAGCGATGATTGCATGGTTTTTGTTGTTCGACGTCACCTCGTTGATGGGCGGTGATGGCGGCGGCGTGCGAACCATTGAGCTGTTCACCTGGATTTCGTCGGGCGGCTTTAAAGCGGAATGGGCGGTGCGCCTCGATGCATTGTCGGCGGTGATGCTGGTGGTGGTGAACTCGGTCTCGTTCCTCGTTCACTGGTATTCCATGGGCTACATGAAGGAGTATGGCGAGCAGTCGCGTTTCTTCGCGTATCTGTCACTGTTCACCTTCGCGATGTTGACGCTGGTGACGGCGGACAATTTCCTGCAACTGTTTTTCGGCTGGGAGGGCGTCGGTCTCGCCTCCTATCTGCTGATCGGCTTCTGGTTCAAGAAGAAGTCTGCCAACGATGCAGCGATCAAGGCGTTTATCGTCAACCGGGTCGGCGATTTTGGTTTCGCGCTCGGCATTGTCTCAATTTTTTATGTCTTTGGCACGGTCGAGTTTGATGCGGTGTTCAATGCGGTTGCTGCAAACGCTGAAATTGCGCCCTTCGGACAGAATGCCGGCGCGCCGATCCAGATGCTGACGATCAATTTCCTCGGTAATGACTGGCATGCGCTGACGGTGATTGGCGTATTGTTATTCATCGGCGCCATGGGCAAGTCGGCGCAGTTCTTCCTCCACACCTGGTTGCCGGATGCGATGGAAGGTCCGACGCCGGTGTCGGCGCTGATCCACGCCGCGACCATGGTCACCGCGGGCGTCTATCTCGTCTCGCGCTGCTCGGTGATTTACGAATATGCGCCCAATGCAGCCGCGATGGTGACGCTTGTCGGCGCGGTTACGGCGTTTTTTGCAGCGACCGTGGCCTTGCTTCAGGACGACATCAAAAAAGTTATCGCCTATTCAACCTGCTCGCAGCTCGGCTATATGTTTTTCGCTGCCGGCGTCGGCGCCTATGACGCGGCGATGTTTCATCTGTTCACCCATGCGTTCTTTAAAGCGCTCCTGTTCCTTGGTTCCGGCGCGGTGATCATCGCCATGCATCACGAGCAGGACATCAAGAAAATGGGCGGGGTGCGGGACGTCCTGCCATTCACGCATATTTTGATGGTGATCGGCACCATTGCGATTACCGGCGTTGGCATTCCGGGGATATTTCTCTTCGGCGCGCCATTTGGCGCTGCAGGCTTTGTTTCCAAGGATATGATCCTCGAAGGCGCGTTTGCGGCTGGCGAGGTCGGGCGGACGTTTGGATATTTCGCCTTTATCCTCGGATTGCTGGCCGCGGTGATGACCGCGTTTTATTCCTGGCGGCTTATTTTCCTCACCTTCTGGGGGGCGAGCCGGGCGCCGGAGGCGGTCCGCAAACATCCCCATGCGGTGCCCGATGCGATGATGGCGCCATTGATCCCGTTGGCGATCGGCGCGCTGGTCGTCGGCATGGCGTTTTACGGTCAGTTTGTTGGCGACAATAAACAAGCGTTCTGGGGCGATGCGCTTTATTTCAAAACCGCCGAGCATGTTGAAGACGTCGCCGTTGACCATGCTGGTACGGAAGACGTGACCCATGGCGCCGTTGAACATGCTCCGGCGGATACGCATGGCCAAGAGGCTGCGCACGCTGAAGAGGCTGGCGACGTGGCAAGCGATCACGGCGAAGAGGGCGGCCATCATGTCCCGACCTGGGTCTTATGGGCGCCGTTCCTGGCAATGCTGACCGGTGCGCTTACAGCCGCCAATCATTATCTGCGCGGCGATCCGTTGCGGCCGGGTCTGTTGCGCGAAGGTGGGATGATCTACGGCTTCCTCAAGAACAAATGGTATTTCGATGAGATCTACGACTTTCTTCTGGTCAAGCCGGCGTTTCGGCTTGGCCGGCTGTTCTGGCTTGAGGGCGACGGCAAAACCATTGATGCGGTCGGCCCCGACGGCATTGCCGCGAGCGTTGCGGCGGGCGCGCGGCGCATCGTCAAACTTCAGAGCGGTTATCTCTATCACTACGCCTTCGCCATGCTGATCGGCATTGCGGTGTTCATCACCTATGTCTTAATCCGGGCGGGGGGCGGCCAATGACCGCAGCTCAACCCTGGCTTTCTCTTTTAACCTTTGCGCCGATGATCGGCGCCATGTTCATCGTCATATCACGGATGATGGCGAAAAAGAACGATGACGGCGTCATCGCCGGTCCGGACCTTGAGCAGGTCGAGCGCAATGCGCGCATCATCGCGCTAGCCTTTACCGTCGGCGCGTTCCTGATTTCACTTGGCGTGTTTGCCCTATACGACAGCTCGCTGGCCGGCTTCCAACTGGTAGAAGAAGTCGCCTGGCTCGGCGGTGGCATCTCCTACAAGCTCGGCGTTGACGGGATTTCAATCCTGTTCGTTTTGCTGACGACCTTCATCATGCCGATCTGCATTCTCGCCTCATGGGATTCCATCAAGTCGCGCGTCGCCGATTACATGATTGCGTTTCTGATTTTGGAAACCCTGATGATCGGCGTTTTCTGTTCGCTGGATCTGTTTTTGTTTTATGTCTTCTTCGAGGGCAGTCTGATCCCGATGTTTTTAATCATCGGCGTTTGGGGCTCGAAAGGCACAAAAGAATTTGCTGGCATTACATTGCCGAGCCGGGTTTATGCGGCGCTGAAATTTTTTCTCTACACGCTGATCGGCTCGCTCTTACTTTTGGTGGCGATGGCGTGGATGTATGCGCAAGCCGGCACCACCGACATTGTCGCCTTGCAACAAACTGATTTCCCTGCCGGGGCGCAGAAATGGTTGTGGCTTGCCTTCTTTGCTTCCTTTGCGGTGAAGATGCCCATGTGGCCGGTCCATACCTGGCTGCCGGATGCCCATGTTCAGGCGCCGACGGCGGGATCGATTGTCCTGGCGGCAATCCTTTTGAAAATGGGCGGGTACGGATTTTTACGCTTCTCGCTGCCAATGTTCCCGCTCGCCAGCGCCGACTTCGCACCGTTCATTTATGCCTTGTCGATCATTGCGATTATTTACACCTCCCTCGTCGCGCTCGCCCAGGAAGATATGAAAAAGCTCATCGCCTATTCGTCGGTGGCGCATATGGGCTTTGTGACCATGGGAATTTTCACCGGCACCAAGCAGGGGATTGAGGGCGGTCTGTTCCAGATGTTGAGCCACGGCTTTATCTCCGGGGCGCTCTTCTTATGCGTTGGCGTCGTCTATAACCGCATGCACACGCGCGAGATCGCGGCCTATGGCGGGCTAGTCCACCGCATGCCGCTTTATGCATTTTTGTTTCTGTTCTTCACGCTCGCCAATGTCGGCCTTCCGGGCACCAGCGGTTTTATTGGCGAGATCCTCGCACTGGTCGGTGCGTTCAAGGTCAATAGCTGGATTGCGTTCTTCGCCGCCTTCGGTTTGATCCTTTCGGCGGCTTACGCCTTGCGGCTGTTCCGTCAGGTGATGTATGGCGCGTTGGATAAGCCAGCCTTGATGACCATAACCGATGTTGATTGGCGCGAGCTTTTGTCTCTCGGTGCGTTGATGGCGTTTGCCCTTTATCTTGGCGTTAATCCGGGACCGGCGCTGGATGTGTTCTCGCCCTCGGTTGATCTGCTGATGGAAAATTATGACGCTGCGCTGGCGGCGGGAGCTGTGCGGTAATGGGCATTTTCAAAACCCTTTCTTTCGCCGCACCGGAGCTTGTGCTTGTGATCGGCGCAATGGCGCTTCTCATTACGGGCGTATTCGCTGGCAACCGGTCCGCCAAGCAGATTGGCAATGGTTGCATTGCTTTATTGCTTGCGGCGGTCTTGCTGGTGTTGTTCTCGCCAACCGCGCCGACGGAGTCGTTGTTTGACGGCGCCTTTCGCATCGACGCCTTTTCAACCTTCGCTAAGGTAATCATTTATCTGGCCGCCGCGATTGCAATTTTGATGTCCGACCAGT
Source organism: Hyphococcus sp. (assembly GCA_021776375.1). GTDB lineage: Bacteria > Pseudomonadota > Alphaproteobacteria > Caulobacterales > Parvularculaceae > Hyphococcus. The sequence continues at coordinate 15,972 of JAJFGA010000080.1, forward strand.
TTTTCGCAAGCGAGAAACTACGCCGATTTGAATATCCGGTGCTGATCGTGCTCGCCGCCTTCGGCATGTCGATGATGGTGTCGGCGACCGATCTCATCTCGCTCTATATGGGCATCGAGACCCAGAGCCTGGCGCTCTATATCCTCGCCGCCTTCAATCGCGACAGTCGCCGCTCGACCGAGGCGGGGCTGAAATATTTTGTCCTCGGCGCTCTATCGACCTGTCTTCTCTTATATGGCGCCTCACTGATTTACGGCTTTACGGGCTCAACCTCGTTTGAGGAAATTGCCCGGATCGCGTCGGCTGGCGGGAACAATGTCGGGTTGATCTTTGGCCTGGTGTTTTTGATTTCCGGCCTCGCCTTTAAAGTCTCCGCCGCGCCGTTCCATATGTGGACGCCGGATGTCTATGAAGGTGCGCCGACGCCGGTGACGGCGTTTTTCGCCGCCGCGCCCAAGCTTGCGGGCATGGCGTTGTTCGCGCGCGTATTGGTCTCGTCTTTTCCCGGTTCTCTGGATGACTGGCAGCCGGTGATCGCGATGATCGCGGTCGCCTCAATGGCGATCGGCGCATTCTCGGCGATCCCGCAATCCAACATCAAACGCCTGATGGCCTATTCTTCGATTGGCCATATGGGGTATGCGCTGATCGGTCTGTCCGCGGGAACAGCGCAGGGCGTAAAATCCGTTCTCATCTATATGGCAATCTATGTGGTGATGACGATTGGCGCCTTTGCCTGTATTTTGATGATGCGCCGGCGCGGCGGGATGACGGAAAATATCTCCGACCTTTCCGGGCTGACCAAAACCAATATGCCGCTGGCGATCATTTTAACGGTGTTGCTGTTCTCGCTTGCGGGCGTGCCGCCAACCGCCGGGTTTTTCGGGAAATGGTATGTGTTCTTTGCAGCGGTCGATGCGGAACTGATCTGGCTGGCGATTGTCGGCGTCTTCGCCAGTGCGGTGTCGGCCTATTATTATCTGCGCATTGTCTGGTTCATGTGGTTCGATGAAGCCGCAGAGCCGTTTGAGCGCTCGCCCGCGCCGGCATTGCAGTTTGCAGCCTGGGGATCGGCGATTTTAATGTTCCCGGTGCTGACCGTTTTCATGGGACGGTTGACCGAGTTTGCGGGCCGCGCGGCGGCGGCGCTGTTTTAGCGCGTGGTGTGGCTCCCCTCAGGCGCTTCTCTCGACATCTTCGAAACCCTTGATTCCACCAGCCTCGAGGCGCGCCGGCATGCGGCGCTCGGTGAGCCGGGAGCGCGCTGGTTCATCGCGTTGCGCCAGACCGCAGGCTATGGCCGCCAGGGTCGCGCCTGGAGCCAGGCTGTGGGGGATTTTTCAGGCACGCTGTCGTTCAAGCCGGAAGCCGCCGCCAACGCGCTCGGGCAGATATCGTTTATCGCCGCGCTCGCCGTCGCCTCGGCGCTGGACGAATATGTCGACCCAGACAAGCTCTCTCTTAAATGGCCCAACGACATTTTGATCGAGGGCGCCAAGGTGGCGGGCATCCTGCTGGAACATATCGATGGCGACAGTGGCGCGCTTCTGGCGGTCGGGATCGGCGTCAATATCGTCTCAGCGCCGACGGATGTCGCGTATCCGACGGCGCGGCTTGTGGATCACACGGAGAAGGCGCCGTCGCCGGCGGATCTCGCCGCCCGCATCGATCATCATTTCTGGACTTATATGAAAGACTGGCGGGCAAACGGGTTTGCCAATATCCGTCAGTTGTGGCTCACGCGCGCTAGAGGGCTCGGCGAGACCATCACCGTCCGCTTGCCGAATGAGACGCTGTCGGGCGTCTTTGAAGGTCTCAACGAAAGCGGCGCCTTGATATTGCAGTCTGGCGCGGAAAAGCGGATCATTAGCGCTGGCGACGTGTTTTTTTGATCACCCAACGCAACACAGCGAGCGCTCATGCTTTTAGCTATTGATGTCGGTAACACCAATTCGGTTATCGCGCTTTATGAAGGCGCCGATCCGGTTGCGGTGTGGCGCACCTCGACCTCATCTACGCGTACGGCGGATGAATATGCGGTTTGGCTGTCGCAGCTGATGGCGATGGCGGATTTTAAGCTCAGCGACATTAGCGATTGTGTGATCTCCAATGTGGTGCCGCAATCGATGTTCCATTTTCGCAACCTGTCACGGCGGTATTTTGGCAAGGAGCCTTTTGTGGTCGGCTCCGGCAATATTCCGGGCGTTGAGGTGCGCATTCCCAAACCATCCGAGGCCGGCGCCGACCGGTTGGTCAACGCGGTCGGCGCGTTTACCGCCCATGGCGGTCCGTTGATCGTTGTCGATAGCGGTACGGCGACGAATTTTGACATCATCGGCGCCGATGGCGGCTTTGAGGGCGGGGTGATTGCGCCGGGCATCAACCTTTCCATGCAGGCGCTACACGAGGCTGCAGCCCAACTGCCGCGGGTGGCGATTGAACGGCCTGAAAAGGTCATTGGCGGCGATACGGTCGGCGCGATGCAATCCGGCGTCTTCTGGGGTTATGTCGGTTTGATTGACGGGCTGATCGCGCGGATCAAATCGGAATATCCCGAACCGATCAAAGTGGTTGCGACCGGCGGCATTGCCGCCCTGTTTGAAGGTGCGACCAGCGCGGTCGATATTTTTGACCCTGACCTGACGATCCGCGGCCTGCACGAAGTTTACCGTCGCCTCAAAACTGCCGGGACCAAACCCTGATGTCACATAACGAATTGGTGTTTTTACCGCTCGGCGGATCCGGCGAAATTGGCATGAACATGAACCTTTACGGGTTCGGCAGGCCGGCCAACCGGCAATGGTTGATGATCGATTGCGGGGTCATGTTCGGTAATCTTTCAACCCCGGGCGTTGACCTGATTTGTCCGGACCCGTCCTATATTCTCGAAGAAAAAGAAGCGCTGCACGGCTTGCTGCTGACCCATGGCCATGAAGACCATATTGGCGCCGTGGCGCTGTTGGCGCCCCAGCTTGGTTGCCCGGTCTACGCAACGCCGTTCACCGCCGCGCTGGTCGCCCGCAAGCTCGCCGAGCAGGGCGGGCCGGGGATTGAGCTCAACATTATCGACATGAATGAGCGGTTCGAGCTTGGCCCGTTCGACATTGAATATGTCACGCTCACCCATTCGATCCCGGAGCCGAGCGGCGTCATATTGCGCACCGAACTTGGAACCGTTTTGCATACCGGCGACTGGAAAATTGACCCCGCGCCGACGCTGGGGCCCAAGGTCGATTCGAGCACCATCGAAAAACTTGGCGATGACGGGTTGCTGGCGATGGTGTGCGATTCCACCAATGTTTTATCTTCCGGCACGTCCGGTTCGGAAGGCGCGGTTAGAAAATCGCTGATCGAACTGATTAAAAAGCAGGAAGGCCGCGTTGCGGTCACGACATTCGCATCCAACCTGTCGCGCGTGGTGTCGATCTGCGAGGCCGCCGCCGCCGCTGACCGCAGCGTTTGTTTGCTCGGCCGGTCGATGTTGCGGATCGTCGAGGCGGCGCGCGAGACCGGATTGCTGCCCGAGCATATGTCGTTTGTCGAGCCCAAAGACGCTGGTCATTTGCCGCGCCAGAACGTGCTTTATCTGTGCACCGGCAGTCAGGGCGAGCCGCGCGCGGCGCTGGCGCGCATTGCCCGCGGCGATCACCGCGATCTGGTGCTGGGCGACGGCGATACGGTGATTTTTTCGTCGAAGATTATTCCCGGCAATGAGCGCGAGATTTATACGCTGCAAAATGACCTGGTCGATCTCGGGGTGCACATCATTACCGAAAAGGATGAGTTCATCCACGTCTCCGGTCATCCCTGCCGCGATGAACTCAAAACCATGTATGGCTGGGCGCGGCCGAAAATTTCAATTCCCGTTCATGGCGAGGCGCGCCATCTCGAAGAGCATGCCGACCTTGCCTATGAGCTCGGGGCAGAAGAGGCCTTGGCGCCGCGCAATGGCGACCTCATTCGCCTGGCGCCAGACGGGCCGGAGGTGATCGACGAGGTGCCAGCCGGGCGCATCTATCTTGATGGAGATATTTTGATGGCGGAGGGGGCCGCGCCCATGCGCGAGCGCAAAAAACTCTCCCATGCCGGCGTCCTCGTGGTGTCCATCGCCCTTGATAAGCGCCAAGCGCTGGCCGGCAATGCGCAGCTCCAAAGCGTCGGGGCCGCGATCCAAGATGACGCCATCCTCGCTGAAAAAATCGAAGACGCTATCCTCGCCATGCCGGAGCAAAAGCGTCTCGACGATGAAGCCGTTGAGCTGGTAGTCAAGCGCGCGGCGCGGATCTATTTCGACCGCAACTGGGGCAAGCGCCCGATCATTCAAACGCAGATACATCGCTTGGGATAAATGAAGCTCGCGCCAGGCTCAACGCGGCTTCAATCCTCCCAACCCATAAACTGTGCGGTAAAACCAAGCGTATCAACGAGGCCATGGACCAAAATCACCGGGTAGAGGTTTCGCTTCATCAGCAAAAATGTGGCGCCGAAGGCTATCCCAATGGCGCCGGCCGTCACAAATCCGCGCATGCCCTGATAATACATATGGACATAGCCAAAAAACGCGCCGGCGAGGATCACGGCGATGACGGATGAGAATTTGACGCCGCTAAAAACCGACTGCAGCCGGGTAATAATAAACCCACGGAAGAACATCTCTTCGCCGAACGCCGCCGCCGTCCAGACGATGCCCAGCCATAAAAGATAAAGCGGCAAATTTCCCTTGATGTCACCCCAACGTTCTTCTACCCCCTCGGGCATTTCCGACATAAATTCCCACCCCAAAGCTTCGCCGCCAAGCATGGCGGTCGCCACGGCGATAGCGAAGGCGACAAATGCCAAAAACGTTTTGGGGATGAGCATAAGTTTGGCTCTGACGCCAGGAAGCGGGATCAGCCCCATGTTTGCCCATGTCTCACCGCGCATCCGCATATATCCGGTCAGCACAACAAGAACGATTATCAGCGATACGGGTCCTGCATAGCGCCATATGTAAGGGTCAAATGACTTTTTCAACGTCAGCGCAAAGGCGACAAAGCCAACAAGTTCGATGGCGGCGATCAGGTTTTTGGATTTGAAAATATTGACCATAATGCGCCCAGCTTACCCAGAAAGCCGGAGCGTATTATAGAACGTTTGTGCGCTGAGGGTGACTAGAACTGCCAATGTTTTTAACCCATCGTTTAGGCGTAACGCCAAAGGCTTTTTTGAAGTGGCGCGTGAAATGGCTTTGATCGGAAAAGTCGCATGCGGTTGCGGTATCAGCAATGGAATTGCCTGCAAATAGCATGTTGCGGGCGTTATCCAATTTACGCATGATCAAATAGCGATGCGGGCTGGTCCCGAACATCGCTCTAAAGTCTCGCGATAATTGCCATCGATCGTGACCTGTTGCGTGTTCCAGATCTTCCATGGATATGCCTTGATCCATGCATTCAAGGATATATTGGCGGGCCGTTTCAGCCGCGCGATAGTTGAAGATTTTAATCGGCTTTTCAGCGCCGGAGACCTCATCCAGTACGGTTGCAAGGTCATAAAGCGCGTCTTGGTATTCGAGCGTTTCAAAGGGTTGGTCGTAGGCGTCCAGCAAGGGCAGGACGACGTCAAAAAGTCTTTGGTCTGAAGAAACGCCGTCCTCGATAAAGGGCAGACGTTTTCCGCCCAAGGCAGATTGAATTAATGGCGGCTCTATATAGATCGACCGGTACCGGAAACCTGCATCCGTTCCGGCGCGCCCATCATGAAGCTCGTCCGGGTGAAGAACAACCATGCCGCCGGGAAGCGAGTGGCGCGCAGCGCCCCTATAATCAAAGCTCTGAACGCCCTCAATTGTTATCCCAATTGTATAGGTGTCATGGCGGTGGGGCGCAAAAGCAGCGCCTGAAAAATAGGCCTCTATGCGGTTAACGTCCCCGCACGCCTTATAAACCCAGTTGCTAGTATTCTCACGATACAATGTTTCTACACATCCGTTGTTTTTGTTGCGTGATAATTGACGTTTGATTCCCGAGTTTCAATGAAGTAGCGGCCAATGCCCTGTTTTTTGAGACGAAATGGATGTTTCAACGCCCCGAATAGGCAAGGAAGGGGGGTGGAGAGGTGAAATTTCATAAGAACCGATATTCGCGGTGAATCCGGGTGAATTCGCCGCAGCGAGATTGAGTGATCGAAACCCCAAACAAAGACATTAATTTCTGCCTGCTCGTTCTGTCTTAGACATCCCATCAATCCCTCGCTAAACTCCAGCGGTCCATTGCCCCCCGATCGCAAACCATAGGATGAGACATGACCATTGCCGGCGCAGTCGTAATTTTTATCGTCTGGTGGTGGGTGGCGTTCCTGGCGGTGTTGCCGCGCGGGGTTGAGAGCCGTTGGGAGGCTGAAGATGACGGCGTAAAAGGCGCTGATCCTGGTGCGCCGGTGCAACCGGATTTGAAAAAAAAGGCCTTGCTCGCAACCAAAGTCACCGCCGTCTTATGGGCGATCACGGTGGCGATCATTTTAAGCGGCATTATTAATTTCCGAGATTAATCATTTGCGCACGCTTGCATTGGTAAAAGGCCTGCCCTAGCAGTACGCCATTCCTGATCTGTGAATTTTTTGAGGCGAGGGGTGTTTTATGAACGATGCATCGCACGCCAATAAATCTGACCGTCCTGATGCGGATCGCCCGCCTGGCGACGGTGATGACGTTCAGTTCGCCGAGGACCAGACCCTGTCGCCGGAATTTGTCCGGACTATCTCCGATAGTATCGACAACCGCGACGCGCTGGGATTTGAATTTCTCACCAAAGACCTTCACCCTGCAGACATCGCCGACCTGATCGGACTGTTGCGGCTGGAAGAGCGCGCGGTGCTGATTGAGATGCTGGGCGGCGCAGTGCCGCCGGATGTGCTTGCCGAGCTTGATGACGACTTACGAACTAGCGTTGTGGCGGCGATGGGACCGGAGCGGGTCGCCAAGGCCGTTGCCGAACTCGACACCGACGATGCCGCGTCCGTCCTGGAAGATCTCGACGAGGAACGCCGGGCGGAAATTCTCGCAGAAGTACCGCTTGAAGAGCGCCTCGTCCTGCGCGCCGCGCTCGATTATGAAGAAGATACCGCCGGCCGCGTGATGCAGCGCGAATTTTTCGCGACCCCCGGCTACTGGACGGTTGGCCAGATCATCGACCGCATGCGCGGCGCCGAAGAAGTGCCTGATCACTTCTACGAAGTTTTTGTTGTTGATCCGGCGTTCAAACCGGTTGGCGCGGTGCCGCTCTCGACGCTTTTGAAGTCGCCGCGCGACACCGTGATCGAAGATATCATGATCGGCGGCGACTTGCGTAAAATCCCGGTGACCATGGACCAGGAGGAAGTCGCCTATCTGTTTGAGCAGTATAATCTGATTTCATCGCCGGTCATCGATGCATCTGAGCGCCTTGTCGGGATGATCACGGTCGACGACGTGGTCGAAATGGTGCGCGAGGAAACCCATGAAGACATGCTGGCGCTGGGCGGCGTTGAGGCCGACACCGGGCTTTCCGACACCGTGGTTGAAACTGTGCGTTCGCGGTTTTCATGGCTGGCGGTCAATCTTTTAACCGCCATTGTCGCCTCGCTGGTGATCGCGCTCTATGACGCGGCGTTGGAACAAATCGTTGCACTGGCGATTTTAATGCCGATCGTCGCCTCCATGGGCGGCAATGCCGGCACCCAGACGCTGACCGTGGTCGTGCGTTCGCTGGCGACGAAAGACTTAACCGCATCCAACGCCGCGCGGATTATTACTCGCGAAGCGCTGGTCGGTTTTACCAATGGGGTGATCTTTGCCGTGATCATGGGCGCGCTTGCGGGCGCCTGGTATTTCTATTCCGGTTGGGGGGAACAACCAGACGCCGTCCGTCTCGGATTAGTTGTCGGCATAGCCATGATCATCAACCTTTTTGCCGCTGGCCTTGCTGGTATTCTGGTGCCCATCGGCCTGCAGCGCGCCGGCGCCGACCCGGCGGTATCGTCGGCAGTCTTTGTCACGACCGTGACGGATGTTGTCGGGTTTTTTGTGTTTCTTGGACTGGCCGCGGCGGTGCTTTTGTAAGGCCTGCGGGAGACTTGATCCACGTCAGGCTTACATTATTGCCTCGAGGCCATTGCCGCGCCTGACATCATACCAACGATCATGCCGGTAACGAGCCCAAGCCCGACATCTCCCATCACCGCGCCGAGCACAACGCCAAACGACATTCCAAGCGAAAGCCCAATGCCGATTGTTGTATGTTTGCTTCTGCTTGAAGGGTTTTGTTTCATGGGTGTTTCCTTGATGTCTAATGTTGTTTAACGGTGAGTATGCTTAGCAACCGAGGCGCCTAACCGCCCGATTGAGATTTTTTTCTGGGACAGGTGACGGTCATAAGGCCATTTACGAAGAAATATCCAACGATCAACCACATTGTCAGTTGATCCGCCCAAGGCGCATCGCGCCACACATATGCGGCAAGGATCATAGCGATGGCCCAAAACAGGGCATTCAACAATTGCAGCTTAGCCATATTAGATATCTCCTAATTGGTGTGTTGTTGATTGTTGGCCTGCGCGCCGCGCGTCGCCCAGAAGCAAATGGTGATCGCCAGCGCCAGCACAGCCGCGCCAATCAGGAAAGAAAGAGCCTGAGCTAGTCCGACTGGCGCAAACAGCCACAGAGCGCTATGGGAAAAGCCGGCCAAAACTAGCGTAAAACCTAAGAACCGTTCCGCCGCAATGGTTCTGGCTGGATTGCATTTTTGCGCTGCCAGCGAACGCAAGCTTTTCGGCAGGTAGTTGCCTGTGACCATCAAAATAACGCCGGTTATGATGCCTGCGACTCGCCCGGCGATGTTGCCGTTGATGCCCCCTAGGTCTTCTACTAACCTGAATAAGAGCGCTATCGCCAGCATTAGCGATGCGGCAAACAGGCTCCGCCTTATATTGCGTATACGGATTTTATTATCGTCGCGGGAAGACCGTGACATCAGGAATAAGACGGCGGTGCTAACCACTACTATAGCCATGACGCCGCCCCAGATAAGCGCATTGTCTGGCGAATAATGCCAGTTCACGGCGGCAAGGCCGAAGACGCCGAGCCCGGCAATTTTTAATGGGTAGATGGCTTGGTTTTGCGGCGCCGCTGTCCTGTCGTCTTTGTTCAAATGATTTTCCGTGCTCATTTACCGATACCCTCCTGGCCAGAACGCGGCGCCGCCGCCTTTTCACTATTTTGAAGTTCCCAGCCAAAGGTCTGGGCAAAGCTCAAAAGCGCATCTTCAAGCACGGACATTTTCAGTTGGTAGACAACCGATTTCCCGTGTTTTTCTGACGCCACGAGGTCAGCCTCGCGCAACACCGCGAAATGCGCCGACATTGTCGGCTTTGAAACGTTGAATTCCGCCGCCAAATCACCCGCGGTCATTGGGCCGCCGCGCAACAGTTCCAACACGCGTCGGCGCGTCGGGTCTGATAGGGCTTTGAAGACGCTGCTCATGAGTAGATATTTAGCTAACAATCTAATTATTGTCAAGAACGGGGCGCAAGAGGCGCTGGCCAAGAGGACATTGAACGCGTTTTTATGATGCCGTCTTAACGCCGGGAAAACGCGTTCATATATGATTAGCCAAGGTTGTTATTCCGCCGCTTGCGATTGTGCGCCAAACTGCAGATCGGCAAGGCGGGCATAAAGCCCGCCTTTTGCCAACAGCTCATGATGGGTTCCCTGATCGATGATCCGCCCGCCTTCCATGACCGCAATGACATCCGCTTTAAGAACTGTCGCCAGCCGGTGGGCGATCACGAGCGTGGTGCGATTGGCGGAAATGGTTTCAAATGCGTCCTGAATGGCGCGTTCACTTTCGGAATCGAGAGCGCTGGTTGCTTCATCCAGCAACAAGATAGGCGCATCACGTAGGATCGCGCGGGCAATGGCAATGCGCTGACGTTGACCGCCTGAAAGCGTCGCCGCGCTCTCGCCAAGCTCGGTGTCATAGCCTTCTGGTAAGGCTGCAATAAACTCATCAGCATTCGCAGCAATCGCTGCAGCGCGAACCTCGTCGTCAGATGTTCCCGGCCTGCCAAAACGAATATTGTCCGCCGTTGAACCTGCAAACAATGGCGCGTTTTGTTGAACCACCGAAAGAACGCTGCGCAACGCATGGGGGTCGAGGTCTTTAATATCGACGCCGTCAATCTTAATAGCGCCGCCTTGTGGATCATAAAACCGTAAGAGCAGTTGAAACATCGTGCTTTTCCCGGCCCCGGACGGTCCTACAAGGGCGACGGTCTGACCGGGTTCAATCTTGAGGGAGACGCCGCTAATCGCGGCCGTATCCGGGCGCGCCGGGTAGCTGAAATCGACATTTTCAAATGCAATCTCTCCACGCACTGGCTCATTCAGCGTTTTTGAGTTCGCCGGCGCTGTAATGTCGGATTTGGCGCTAAGCAATTCCATCAGTCGCTCAGTGGCGCCTGCGGCGCGCATCATCTCAGCATATGTCTCCGTCAGCATCCCGACGCCGCTCACGGCCACAAATGCATACATAACAAATTGCGTCATGGCGCCCGGCGTTATCGCGCCGTTTTGCACCTGCACGGCGCCAAACCATAAAACGCTGATCAACCCTGCAAGTATGAAAGAAAAAATCACCGCTGTCATCGCAGCGCGAACACGCACCCGCTTGATGGCGACGTTGAAGGTCTCCTCCACGGCCTTTCCAAAGTTTGCCTGTTCTTCTTTTTCACGCGTGAAGGCTTGAACGGTTTCAACAGCGCGCAGACTTTCGCTCGCCCGCGCCGAAGCGTTAGCCAGGTTGTCCTGCCCGCTACGGGAAAGTCTCTGGACCCGCCGCCCAAAGAGCATGATTGGTCCGAGGATCAGGGGGCCAACCGCCAACACCATCAAGGCGAGCTTCCAGCTTACCACGACCATCAAGATAAGCGCGCCGGATGTTGTCGCCATGGTTCGCAACGCCACAGAAATGGACGACCCAACCACGGTCTGGATCAGGGTCGTATCCGTTGTCAGACGCGACAGGACTTCGCCGGTGCGGGTGTTGGCGTAAAAGCCGGGACTAAGGGTTAAGAGGTGATCGTAGACCGCACGACGCAGGTCGGCGACCACCCGCTCGCCGAGACGGCTGATAAAATAATATCGCAGCGCGCTCGCAACGCCGAGCAAGAGCGCGACGACAATCCCCGCGCCAAACACCCCCGCAAGCTGGTCGCCAAGCGTAAAGCGCGTGCAAATCTCCGACGTCGTTGCACCGGAAAACCCGCAATCCACCACCAACCGGAAGGCGGCTGGCAGTAACAAGGTCAGCCCCGAGGCGAGCACCAGAAAAATTGCAAAGGCGCTCAAAAGGCCCGGATATCTTAATATGAAGGGCGCCAGCCGCCGCAAAGGTTTTGCACTGCGCGATTTTTCGCGATGGGCGCGGTCCTGTTCAAGCTCGGACGCGAATGTCGATCCGCGATCAAGTTCGGTCTGTGCATGAAGTGTATTTGTCGCCGGTTCCGCCGCCATTGAAACTCTCCAAAGTCACGATGATGCGGGTGGGGCCGCAAAAAACGCACAATACCACGAACCGAGCAACGCTGATTGAGCACTGACCCATAGATGGGCGGCTCTGTCTTTGGCTTCAAGAAATATTTATAAAACAATGCCGAACAGCCGCAAATGCCCTTCAATCGGAACAGGCGCGATCGGTCACCTCTGGCATTTTCAAGACAGTCGCGAAATCTCTACGAAGGGGAGGAGTTTGGTTTTGCCCTTGGCGGACATTCGAATATAGGGATTAGGATGGCTGGATAAGCGCAACAGCGGACAATCAATTGCGTGGTGGAGTACTCCTCTAGTGGCGTTCGTTGTCACCGAAATACAGACGCTAGAGGATGCGGAATAATTCCCCGCCAAAGCGTCTTAATTTCCGGAGGCAATAACTTTAACTCGTATTGGCGACTCGAACCGCTCGTAGATATTCGATTGACCGGTGAACCCAATGATCAAGTGCTTCATCGCGATCGAGCGAAAGCGGAAATTCACCGTAGTCCTGCAGATAGAGAACCAACGCGAGTGTGCTAAAAATCAGAAATGTATGTTGTCTGACATTCTTATCGATCCGGCGTTTTCCGAGCTGGTGTTTCGTCCACTGAACGAAAACGTCCCATGCATCTGCCTGATTAAATTGGCGTATCCTCGCCTGAACGCCTCGGAGATTTCTTCCATCTCGGCGGAGAACCAGGCGAAGATCACGATGCCGTGCGGCGTGAGCAACAATAAGTTTCGTCATCGCGGTGAGCTCCGCTGAAGCAGAGCTCTGTGGAATATTTTTCAAGTTACTTAGTTCCGAAAGGATTTCCGCCGCATAAGCATCTATTGCCTCAAACAGGATTTCTTCCTTGTTTCGGAAATGCCGATAAAACCCGCCGGCGCGCGGGGCAAGTCCGACAGCCTTTTCAATTTCACCGATCGTGGCGCCGCGATATCCCTTCGCCGCCATTAGGCGCAGCGCCGCATGTGAAATCTCCGCACGAGTGGTTTTCACAGTGCGCCTGCCCTCCAGTCAACGATAATAAATAGCGTATGGAAGCCACACTAGGGCGTTCGAATTTGTGCGGCAATCGTATAATCAGCTCGGTTCGTCGCATTAAACCCAATAACGATTGATTACTTTTTGCGATGGCTATAGAAATATCAATGAGGGGTTGTTGAACATGCTCAAATTTCTGAAATATCTTGCGATTTTCGTTGTTTTGCTGGCGACTGCCGGGCTTGGATACCAGCAATTTTCGGCTGCCGTGGATCGTGATCGCTATCCGCCACCGGGCGAATTGGTTGATATCGGCGGGCGCAACCTTCACCTATATTGCCTGGGTGAGGCGACGGAAAAACCCACGGTGATCCTCGAAGGCGGCTTCACGTTTATTTCCACCGGATGGATACGCGTGATGAAGCCCATCGCCGCAGAAACGCGAGTCTGTGCTTATGATTGTGCGGGCTATGGCTGGAGCGGTGAGACAAGCGGGCCGCGTTATGGTCTTGATTATATCGAAGATCTGAGAAAACTCCGCAAGGCCGTGGGAATGAGTGAGCCGGTGATTATTGTCGGTCACTCGCTCGGAGGCATGCTTGGAAGAATTTATTATAATCACTACCCAGAGGAACTGGCTGGGCTCGTGATGATAGAGCCGGGAACGCCGGAAATTCTGTTGAGGGAATTTGAGGAAGAGGATGGCGAGCCTCTTGAACGAAGGGCAGGACAGCAAACGTGCGGGGTCAAATGCCCGCTCGCGACGGCGTTTGCAGGGTTGGGTTTGACGCGATTGGTGATCAACAATGTTTCGGAGTTGGACGACCCGTTGCTTCCGCGCCAAGCGGTTGCCGAATACAAGGCGCGCATGGCTTTATCGCCCAATGTTCGCACGATGGTGCGTCTCGGACGTTATGTTGGAACAATTTTTTACGAAACCGGCGACAATCGAGATTTGGATGACTTACCCGTGATGGCAATCTACGGCACTGGCGCCGGTAGCCTTTTTGGAGATTCAAAAACCGAGGAAGATCGCCTTCTTGATCTTGAAAAGCAAATAGCCGGCTGGAAAAAGACGACTGCTCTTTCGTCGCGCGATTTTGGCGTTGTGGAGATCGAAGCGGACAATCATCTTGCGATTGTGGCGCACGAGGATTCAGCCCGAAGAGTCGCGGAGCAAGTTCTAATTTTCATGAATGAACTAGATGTTGAGTGAGACGCAATAGATATAGATTGTGCGCTGCGGTCGTGCCGATCTACGCAAACAGGACGACACATGCGGATGGCGAATAACTTTCTCATGCTGTCAGCCTCATTCAGTTGTTGCGGCTGGTGAGCACCTATAAACGCGTAAGGCCTTACCCAGATTTCCTTTGTTCCGAAAAGTGGCCGAAGGCGGAAATTCAGTTTTTAGAAGCCACCGACCGCTTTTGGCGAAAGGCCGCCTCTCACAATAACCCAGCGAATGATCGTATTGTTGGTAGCTTGTTCCATGCCGGAAATTGGCTCTAGTTCTGGGCAAATTCAATAGAAAATAGCGGGGGCACTGCTCCCGCTATTTTTGCGTTGGTCTCGGCAATTGCTATTTCCGTACCCTGATCATTGCGGGCTGACTGCCCGGGGCCGTCCATAGGCCCAGCTGATGATGGCCCCGGTGAGCAGAAGGATGAGCGCGCCAGGTTCGGGCACATCGATTGGCGGCTCAGGAGGCTCGGGCGGCTCGACGGGCGGCATGGGTTCGTCGCAGTCTGGGTCTTCGTCAGGATCGCAAGGCGGCTCGCCCGGCGGAATGAAAATCGGCGGGATAAGGATCGGCGGCGCGCCGAAGAATGGCGGCACGAACGGCGGTGGAGAGACAGGCGTGCGAACGCCCGGCGCGCCTGTGCTCAAAGGCGCTTCTAGCGGTGTTGCCGGAACCCGCCCGACTTCGATCGGCGGCGCCGGGTTATAACCGGCGATGCGGATCGGAACCGGGCGGGCCGTCAAAAAGACTTGGAGGCGGCCCTCCGCTGGCCTTCGTCGCCGCAGCAGCCGCAATTGACGACGATATCGTTGCGAATATCGCCGACCGCGCGCGCCATCCATGCGTCGTAATCACCCTCCGCCGGTCCCGATCGGCCGCCAAAACCGCCGGTCCAGACAATGGCGATGGCGACGATCAACGCGGCGACAATGTTGGCTAAGCCGTTGCCCATCATAACAAAACCCTGACCTCTAGCGCTCCGGTTTCCCCAAAATCCGCGAAATCCCGGCTTTCAGGCGCATGACTGCGGAGCGCGGGCTGGCCATGCGGGGGCAAACCTCCCAAGTCTTGTGCCAAGCCCGCGCGGGCGCATCGGGCCGGGATTGTCTCCTATTCCCAGACGGTTGCAGGCTTTTCACGGGGAGGCAGGCGGCGCCTGCCGGCAATAATTGTCTCAGATTCGGCCCCGAATCAGCGCTAATCTTGGGGGATGTGCAGTTTTGACACAGCTTGGCACAGGCTTTGGCTTTGGCGGTTTTCAGACCCGCCTGGCGTCTACCCAATCGCGGTATGGCGTGCTATTTATTGGTTAATGCGGGGCTTGCCGGGGCGATGCCGCGCGGTGAGTTTGGTATGGGATTGGTGAAGTAAGAGGGGTTTTGAGGGGCCGATGCGGACGGGAGAGACCGGTCTTAATCTGATCAAGGGCTATGAGGGCCTGCGCATGTCGGCGCATTATGCGCCGAGTGAGCAGTGGACTGTCGGCTATGGTCATGTCTCTTCAGCCCGTCACGGCATGAGCGTGACTGAGGGCGACGCGGAACGTCTGTTAAAGGACGATGTTCAGCCGCTTGAACAATTGCTCAGCGACACCGTCCGGGCGCCGCTTAATCAAAACGAACATGATGCGCTGGTGTCGCTGATTTTCAATATCGGCGAGGAAAACTGGAAGCGCTCGACGGTGCTGCGCAAACTCAACGCCGGCGACAAAATTGGCGCCGCCAACGCTTTTGAGATGTGGAACAAGGCGTTTGTCAGCAATGAGCTGGTGACGCTTGATGGTCTGGTGCGCCGGCGCGCGGCGGAAAAATCATTGTTCCTGATGCCGACGGACGCCTCGCTGGTGGTGCCGACATCGGATGTCTTTCCGGCTCAGGAATGCGAGCCGGACTATATCTCCGACGCGGTATTAAACGCCAAGCCGCTGGTAAATTTTGACGAGCTGCGCGCCGACCAGAAAAAGGCGCTGACGCCGGAAGAAAAAGCCGCACGTACGCGCGCGCTGTTTGCCGCGACGCAGGCGCTGTCCGGCGATCCGTCGAAAATGATTATTTCCAAGACCGAAGAGCATGCTGATATGGGCGTAACCATCGGGGTTGTTCTCGCCGGCATTCTGGCGCTCGGGCTAACCGCAATGGGTGTGATCTTGTTGCTCGGTCAGGAAGCGCCCGGCGTCGCTGAGGCGTTGGGGCTGAGCTATGACCGCTTTGCCGCGATCTTTGAGAATCTGCCTCTATGGCTTTCGGCCGTCGGTGCGGCGATGTGTTATTTCATCCTTTATATTCTGGTGAAACGCTCGGCCCGCCACGACCTCAAACGCCAGCGCGCGCGCGACGTTGCACGGTTGCGGGTTGCTGACTGAGCGGGCTGGGTAAGTCGGGCCGGCGCCCTTAAATCCATTTGCAAAAACACAACTGATTCGCCGCCAGTGCTGAAGTTGCCGCGGTTGCGCCCGGCTTTGATGGTGCGTCTCGCGCGGCATTAGGCGCGTAGCCTATATAACGCGGCGTAATGTCCACCCTGCCATGGCGACCTCGCAAAGGATTTGCCTCGGCGCAATTGCAGCCTATGATCGGCCGGGATGTGGGCGCAGCGCCGGGATTGTCGGCGCGCAATTCAGATGGAGACGGCCTTGGCGCTACCTAATAATGTGTTGCGTATCTTTGCTCTCATGCTTTTGCTTTCTGGCTGCTCAACCCTGACCGATGGCTGGAGCGGCTCGAATGCCGATCTTGACGGCGCCGTTCAAGCCGCGGAACTGCGCACCGCCGAGCTTGAGGTCGAGGTTGCCCAGTTGAAATCGGACAAGGAGCTGCTCGCCACGCAGCTGGAGGAGTTGCAACGCGAGAACGACAAGCTGGCCGCAAATGATGACGACCCATCAGCGGCCGATGATGCAACAGGCATTGCCGATGCAACCGCGCTTGCAAATGCTGAGCTGAAACTCCGAGATGGCGCTACTGCTGGCGGTGCTGTCGTCGAAGCGGCGGACGGCTCGGCGATTGCTAGTGGCGCCGCGCCCGTAGCGCCGGCGCCGCGCATGGTGCAGCCGACTTTTGCGTCAACCGATGCGGTTTTTGAAAACGAGGCCGACAGCGACATTGAAACCGCAAGCGTGTTGTTCGGTGTTCATCTTGCCTCTTACCGCAAGGATGCAGAGGCGCGCGACGGCTGGCGCAAATTGCAACGGCAAAACCCGGATGAACTTGGCCTTCTTGAACCGCGCATTGAACGAGTGCGGCTGAAGGATAAGGGCGTTTTTCTAAGATTGATCGGCGGCGGCTTCTCATCACAGGAAAAGGCCGCAGCGCTGTGTGCAAGCCTTCAACAAAAAGGCCTGTTTTGCTCCGTATCCGGATTTAATGGCAAGCGCCTGTCGCTGCTGGAAAACGGATAAGGTCACTTCGGCGGCGTAATTGTGAATGCGCGCTCATCGAAGACGCGCCCGGCATATTCGCCGCCACCCTCATAGCGCAGCGTTAACTCACCCTCGCCAAGAGAAAAGAACCCAAGCGGGATATCAATCAACCGTTGCGGCGTATCCGGGTAGCCGGCGACATTGTCGCGAACGCCCAAGAGCTCCGACTTGGCGCCGGGCTCCGCGCGCAGAAATGTCGCCGTCAGCCGCCCATAGGTGGAGTGGACGCCGCTCGGTTCGACAGCGGCGGAGATCAATAGTAATCCGTCGGAATCGCGCAGTAATTTTGTTTCAGACAAGACCGCTGATCCACGTCCTTTCCCGCGCAACAGCACCGGTACGGAAACGCCGACAGCAATGTCTGCTTGAAGGCCGGAGGAGGCTTTGCGAATCAGCGTGCGGGCGGCGTCGGTTTCCACCAGCAAATGTGAGCGTCGTTCGCCCGCCGGCGGCCGGACGCCGTCTTTGAGCCGCACCGTCACCTCAATGCGCGCACCGGGCTCGAGGCGAAACTGCGCCGGCGTGAGCGTGAGATAGGGGGCCGCGCTTAAGCCGGAGCGGGTTTGCGCATCCGCAGGCGTGTAGCCGGTTTGCGTCGCGGAGAGATCGACCCAAGTGACGCGCCCGTCAAGAATGCGGGTGGAGGGATTGGACAGGGTAAAGGATGCGGTGCGGGTTTTGTTGGTCAACACCTGACGCAGCGGGCTCAGCTCGATATCGGCGCGGGCCGGGCTCGCCGCCAAAATCGTGATGAATAGAAAGGCCACGGCCTTGATCATTATGCTCGCCTTGGTTTCCAGAATCGGAGCAACCTCCAGTCTATCTGCGGTATGCTTTCCTCAAGGTAAGCAAAATTCGTGAAAGTGTTGTGTTTTGGCCTGTTAAGGGCGTTGGGGCTATTGTTTAATGACGCATGTGATTGTTTTGGGGAACGAAAAGGGTGGGTCAGGGAAATCCACCACGGCCATGCATTTGATTGTCGCGCTGGTTAAAGCCGGGCGAAAAGTCGGTGCGGTGGACCTTGATCTGCGCCAGCGCAGCCTGACGCGATATCTCGAAAACCGCCGGAAATTCGCCGACCTCAAAGGCCAGACATTGGCGTTTCCCATCGTGTCGGAGGTGCGGCCGTCAGTGCTCGACAGCCGCGAGGCGTCGCGGGCGCAGGAGACCGAAAATCTCCAATCGGCGCTGGCGGCGCTTGAGGGATGTGACTTTGCGATCATCGACTGTCCTGGCGCTGACACGCATCTGTCGCGGCTGGCGCATATGCATGCGGATACAATCCTGACACCGCTGAATGACAGCTTCGTCGATTTCGACCTTCTGGCGCGGATTGACCCTGAAACCAACCGCATCACCGGGCCGAGCCTTTATAGCGAGATGGTTTGGGAGGCGCGCAAGACGCGCGCGATATCCGGCGTTGCCGGCGGCATCGACTGGGTCGTAATCCGCAACCGGCTCTCGGCGACGCGCGCGCGCAACAAAAAGAACGTAGGCGATAAACTGGAAGATCTGTCCGAGCGGATCGGCTTTCGTCTGGCGCGCGGCTTTGGCGACCGGGTGATCTATCGCGAGCTGTTCCCCATGGGGCTGACGCTGCTCGACCTTGGCGGACGCGATGCGCCGGTGCGGCTGTCGACCATGAGCCATGTCACCGCGCGGCTCGAAATCCGCTCGCTGGTCGCCTCGCTCGACCTGCCTCAGCCAGTGGAGGAAGTGCAGGCCGCGTGAGTTCGCGAGCTGCTATAGCGCGCATCGGTTTTGCGCGGGAAATATGCTAGCCTGGCTTAAGCGGATGAACCGGTAGGCCCATGTCATTTGGTATAATCGCCCTTCTTGCGGCCGGCCTTGGCGCGGGCTGGCTGTTGCTGCGTCTGGCGCGTGGCGGCGGCGAGGCGACGCGCAACATCACTCTGATGAAGCTTGTGGTCTGGTTCGGCCTTGCCGCGGCGTTGTTTGCCGCCAAGCTTTGGCCGCTTGCTTTTATGGTGTTGGTCGCGGTCGGCGGTGTGATGGCGATAGAGACCTGGCGCGGCAAGCACATCGATGACGAGGCGGACGGCCGCCTTGCGCCGCCTTCCGGTAAATCCATGACCCACGCCGAAGCGCTGTCGGTGCTGGGCATATCCGCCGGCGCGACGGTGGGCGACGTTAAAGCCGCCCACAAGAAGCTGATCGCGCAAATCCACCCGGATAAGGGCGGTACGGACTATCTGGCGGCGAAGATCAATGAAGCGCGCGATTTGTTGTTGACCGGGATTGAGTAAAAGGGCTGATAATCTGTATTAGGCAACGGCAACAGTGACTTTCATATGCTTTAGATAGAGCGCGGGTTAGGTAGCCATGGAGCAGACAAAGACCGATCCAGCCATCAAGTCCGTTCACGTCTTTTCTACGGGTGTGGGCGAGCAACACAAAGAACACCGCTATGGCAGCCCGTTTCCGCGGCTATTGTGGGCCTTGACGTCGCAAAGCTGGATAAAGATTCCGATCAACGCCTTTGTGATTGAGCATCGCGACGGCCTCGTGCTTTTTGATACGGGGTTGGACCCGGCGATTAAATCGGACCCGAACTACATTAACAGCGCCATCGGCCGGTTTCTTTTGCGTAGAATATTTCGATTACATATCGGCCCGGATGAGAGGCTGGGTAATAAACTCGAAGCCATGGGTTTTGCCGCCGCCGATGTTCGCAAGGCGGTCATTTCGCATCTTCATTTTGATCATGTGGGCGGCATCGCCGATATCCCACAAGCGGATTTGCTGGTCAGCAAAGACGAGTGGGCGCAGCTATCGGCGCCGCACCCCGAACGAGAATGGATCCTTCGCGAGCATATTGAAATTCCCGGCGCACAATGGCGCCCGATTGAGTTTGCGCCAAGTAATGATCCTTTGTTCGCGTCCTTCGGCGGCTCTTATGATGTCATGGGGGATGGATCCATGGTGCTGTTGCCGACCCCCGGACACACGCCGGGGTCGATGTCCATGCTGGTGCGAACGGGCGACGCGCCGCCGCTGTTGCTCGTCGGTGATCTCACCTATCAGGCTGACCTTCTAATGAAGGACCAGGTTCCCGGCACCGGAGAGGCAAAGCTGCTGCGATCTTCCTTCGCTAAAGTCCGCACCCTGAAAGAGCAATTACCGGATTTGATCATCCTGGCCTCTCACGACCCTGCGACGGCGGAAATATTGGCCGCAAGTCACAGCTCCCGCTCATGACGTATTGCGCCGTCAAAACAGCGCGCCAACGCGATCGGTGATTTTCTCGATCAGCTGATGAATGTGCAGTCCGTCCACAAGTCCGTGATGCGCCTGCACCGCAAGCGGGAAGCAAACGCTCCCATCTTCAAATCTGAACTGCCCGACTGCGATGTTCGGAATTGAAGCGTCGCCATAGCGGGCGATCGGGTGTTCGAACGCCGTGAAAAAAAGCCATGGGGTGCATGTTACATACAGGTGATCGCGGTCTTGGGGTTCGCTCAAGCGGAGAGACGTCGCCGCATGAGCGATCTCGCGATCTGCAATATACCGGCCCACGAAGGTTTCAAAATCATTCGAATGCTCGATTGCTGAAAAGTTCAGATTATTGTTTTTGTCGAGCACCGTATGGCCGGTCTTGAGCTGCTTGATCTCAACGGCCTCGCCGTCATCAAGACGCCAGCGAAAATTCTCAACCGAAAGGCTCGCTTCGGCAATAGCGAACAAGAGCGCGGCAAAAGGCGGGACATTGTGGACCTTCGCTTTTGTCACAAAGTCCGGGCAGGCGACAACCGTCGTTATGTTGACGGTAGGGTCCTCATAGTCGCGGAAGAAGGCGATATGCTCTCGGCGCGATTGCATGGAGCGTGTCTCCGGTTTCTACATCTTAAAAAAAGGCCTTACGCCAACACTTCTTCCAGAAAATTCGCAGTCGCGGCCCATGACCGCCGGTCGGCGTCAGCGTTGTAAACCGTGCCGAACCCCGGATCGCTCGCCTCGGGGTTGGTGAAGGCGTGCATGGCGCCTCCATAGGCATGGAGCTGCCAGTCGACGCCGGCCTCGGTCATTTCTTTTGTGAACGCGAGCACATCATCGGGCGGGACCATCGGGTCATCCCAGCCATGGAGCGCCAGAATTTTTGTTTTGATTGTGGCGCCAGGTGAATTGCCGGGTTTGCCGAACAGCCCATGAATGCTGACAACGCCTTTAATGTCGGCGCCGGCTCGGGCGATATTGAGGACACATAATCCGCCGAAACAAAATCCGATCGCGGCGATCTGCTCTGAATCGACCTCGGGCTGTTGTTTCACAATATCGATGATGGTGGAAAGCCGCGCGCGCAACATTTCGCGGTCTTCGATGAAAGGCGTCATCAGCGCCCGATTTTCTTCCGCAGACGAACCAAGGACGCCCTTGCCGTAGAGATCAATCGCAATGCCGGTGTAGCCGAGCGCCGCCAGCGCCTTTGCTTTATCGACTTCAAACTCTGACCGCCCGGCCCAGGCGTGACAGACAAGAACACCCGGCCGCGCTGAACCATCCGGGCTCGCCAACACCGCCTCATAAGTTTTGCCGTCAATTTTATAGTCGAACGCGCGTGTTTGGGCCGTCATTTTCTCTCCTAAAAATCGTCAGCGCCAATCCGACTGATCTTCAGCGTGTTGGTCTTGCCGCGGCGGCCAAATGGGTAGCCCGCGAGGATAATTACCCGCTCGCCGTCCTTGCCGCCATGATCTTTGGCGAGCATATCGGCTTTCTCGATCATTTCGTGAAAATGCGAGATGTCTTCGGTGACCACCGGCCACACCCCCCAATAGAGCGCCAGCTGACGGGCGACATTTGCATCGGGCGTTGCGGCGATGACCGGGCAGTGCGGTCGGTCGCGCGACAGCCGCCGGGCAGTCGAGCCTGTCTTGGTGTAGGCGAGGGCGAATTTGCAATCGAGCAATTCTGCGATGCGTCGCGCCGACAGGGTGATCGCATCGGCGGTGGTGTAGGTAAGGTCCTCAGGCTGATCGATTTTGTAGCCTCCGCTTTCGTCGTCGCGTTCCGTCGCACCAATGATCCGGTCCATGATGGCCACCGCCGTTGGCGGATGGCGCCCAACCGCGGTTTCGGCGGACAACATCACCGCATCGGCGCCCTGATAGACTGCGGTGGAAACGTCGGACGCCTCCGCGCGGGTCGGCGCAATCGACTCGACCATGGATTCCAGCATGTGGGTTGCAACAATCACCGGCTTACCGACGCGGCGGCAGGTACGGATGATACGTCGCTGCATCAGCGGCACATCTTCCGGCGCGCATTCAACGCCAAGATCGCCGCGCGCCACCATAATGGCATCCGATTGCTCGATGATTTCATCGAGAAACTCGACCGCCGTCGGTTTTTCAATCTTTGAGATAATCCCGGCGCGGCCGCGTATGAGCGCTTTTGCCTCTTCCACATCGCTCGGCTTTTGCACGAAAGACAGCGCGATATAATCAACGCCAAGCCCAAGCGCGAATTCGAGGTCATCGCGGTCCTTGTGCGTGAGCGCAGAAATCGGCAGCGCCCGCGTCGGCACATTGATGCCTTTGCGGTTTTTAAGCTCGCCGGGCGTGTCGGCCCTGGCGATTAAGTGATGTGCGGTGCGGCTGGCGATGGTGAGTTGCAGCTTGCCGTCATCGAGCTTCAAAATATCGCCCGGTTCCAGCACATCGAGCAATTCTTGATGCGGGATCGGGATGGTGTTTTCGTCATTCGACTCTTTGGCAAACACCAGCCGGTACTCGTCGCCATAGCGCAGCTTGATCGAGCCGGCGGCAAAGTCGCCGGTACGGATTTTGGGCCCCTGCAGGTCGGCGAATATCGCCAGCGGCGTGCCGGTTTCTTTCTCGATGTCGCGAATAGCGGCGGCTACGCGCGCCAGCTTGTCATGGGCGCCATGGCTCATATTGAGGCGAAAAATATCAACGCCAGCGTCATGAATGAGGCGCAGCATCGACGGCGAAGAGCTCGCGGGGCCGATAGTCGCAACAATTTTACAAAGACGGTTTCTCATGAGGGGCGCTCGCAGATAAATACGGCCGCTACGCTACGCGCATTTGGGAACCTTGAGAACCGGCGGGCGGATTTATTCGCTCGCCGGCGGTGCGGCGTCCTCGCCATAAAGCGAGATTGTCGAGATCGACATTTTTGCGGACCCTTCGATCGGGCGGCGCGAATAGACCACATAGACGAGGGTGTTGTTTTCCGCGTCATAGATGCGCCGGACGGCGATAGATTTGAAGATCAGGCTCATGCGCTGGGAGAAGACTTCCTCGCCATTCTTGTCGAGATCGATCTCGCCGATGGCGATCGGCCCGGTCTGGCGGCAGGCGATGGAGGCGTTGGACGGGTCTTCGAACCAGTTGCCTTTCGCGACCCGGTCCCAGAAGCCACGATCAAAATGCGATAGATGACAGGTGACGCCGGAAACCTTCGGATCGGCCAGCGCCTGCACCTTGATCTCATTGCCGACGAAGTCGTTTTTGAATTCGCCGACTTCGTTTTCGCTCGAACGCCCGCAAGCGGCGAGGAGAATTAGACCAGATGTGACTAGGCCGGTTTTGATGAAATGGCGCATGAGTGATCCCCAAATGCTGGGGATTGATATAGGAATGCAGTCCGGTGGGGCAAGTCCGGGCCCAGCCGCTATTTTTTGCGTGCTTTCGGGTAAGATTGTGGCGGAGTAGGTAAGGGCACTGCAATAATCAGGTATGGATATGATTTGGCTGGTTAGATTCGATGGAAACGAAAGCTACTCGGATTTGACCGACCATGCTTTTTACGGATTCTACGAAGATGTGTTTGAAATACTATCCACTGGCCACAAGCTACCTACCGTCAATGTTAACGAAGGGCCGGGCCTTGTGGTGCCAACGTTTCCTTATTTCGATCCGAATATGTTGGCCGTGCGTCATGACGCGCCCGAGTCTATCCAACTCATGCTTTCGAAAAACTGCCTGTATTTTCAGGCTTCCGGCAAATTAGACTACCGTATACTCATACCGCGCATCCAATACGATGCGTTCGACTATGATTATTCTGATTTTGACTATTTCCAAGATTCTAGCAATGTCATGATCGTGAGGTTGTTTGTTCTGAAAAAGATTCGTCTTGGCGACGCTCCGATTTTCCGCTTGACCGGCTCAAGGGGGGTCTCGTCGGACATTTTTGTGAGCGATCTTTTTCGAAAAACGTATGAAAGCAAAAACTGCACGGGCTTAAGATTCAAAAAAGCAGAAGTAAGGTAGCTTAACGTCGTCGAATATGCGGCGGCTTTCGCGCTGAGTGTGTCGGGCACCCCACAATTTCTGGGCCTGCATTAAAACGGGATCTACTGTTTGGCTCTCCCACTAACCGCAAATCCTCTGTTTCGCCGCCTCATATTCCGCAACAAGCTTCTCAACAAACGCCGACGTCGGCCCCGCGCTTTTGACCGCGCCAATCCCTTGTCCGCAGCCCCAGATATCTTTCCAGGCTTTTGCGTCCGTATTGCCGCCGGAGCCGAAATTCATGGCCGACGGGTCACTTTCCGGAAGATTGTCGGGGTCGAGGCCGGCGGCTTCGATTGACGGGCGCAGATAGTTGCCGTGAACGCCGGTGAAAAGGTTCGTATAGACAATATCGTCCGCGCCGTAATCGACAATTGCATTCTTGTAGGCTTCCGACGCGTTGGCCTCTTCCGTCGCGATAAAGGCCGAACCGATATAGCCGAAATCGGCGCCCATCGCTTCGGCCGCCAGTACGGACTGGCCCCGCGCGATGCAGCCGGAGAGGGCGAGCGGCCCGTCGAACCATTCGCGAATTTCCTGCACCAGCGCGAAAGGCGACTGCACGCCCGCATGGCCGCCCGCGCCGGCGGCGACGCAGATCAGCCCGTCCGCGCCCTTGGAAATCGCTTTTTGCGCGAACGTATTGTTGATGACATCGTGGAGAACGATCCCGCCATAGGAATGGATCGCCTCATAGACTTCCTCGCGCGCGCCGAGCGAACAGATCACGATCGGGGCTTCGTGTTTCACGCAGGCTTCAAGGTCGTGCATCAGCCGGTCATTGGAGCGGTGGACAATCTGGTTCACTGCATAGGGCGCCGACGGCCGGTCCGGATTTTCATCGTCATGGCGGGCGAGCGTTTCCTTAATCTCCGTCAGCCATTCGTCGAGCGCCTCGGCGGGGCGCGCGTTGAGCGACGGGAATGAGCCGACAACGCCCGCCTTGCACTGGGCGGTCACCAGCTTCGGCGTCGAGACGATAAACATCGGCGCGCCGATAACCGGAATGCGCATACGCGCTTTGATGTCTTGAATGGTCGGCATGGGTCGCTCCTTGAAATATTTCGAACACGCTACGGGAGGGGCGGGGTCTCGCGCAAGCAGCGCTTGCAGCCGTGCGGCAGGCGGCGGCCCCCGCAATTGCTTTTCGTAAAAATCCCGTCATAGTTTTCAGCGCACTGGGAGGTGCGCCTATGACGACCCGGGAGATTATCAATCCGCCCCTCGTGGCGGATCTCATACGTTATCAGGCCAGGGAACGCCCTGATGAGACGGCGCTTGTCTTTGAAGGCGAGACGTTCACCTATGGCGAGATGAATGCGCGCGCGAACCGGGCGGCGCAGGCTTTCCTCGCGCTGGGGCTGGGCCCCGGCGACCGGGTCGCGTGGCTGGCGCGCAATGTCGCGACCTTCTGGGACGCGCTTTTTGGCGCCGCGAAGATCGGCGTCGTCATGACCCCGATCAACTGGCGCCTCGCGCCCGCCGAGGTGGTGCAGATCCTGAACGACGCCAAAGCGTCGATCTTTGTCGGCGAGGCGATGTTCATCGACCCGTTGAGGGATGTCGAAACTTTCGCGCCGCCGAAGACCTTTATTCTGGAAGCCGGCGATGAGACCTGTTTCGATGCGCTCATTGACCGGCAGGATGCGATCGAGCCCGATTACGCGCCGACATCCGGCGATGTCGTCGTGCAGCTTTATACCAGCGGCACCACCGGCCTGCCGAAGGGCGTCTTGCTGTCTAATCGCTGTTACTATGAAGTTGGCGAGGCGGGCGCGGCGGCCGGAATCGTCCTGCCGAAAAGCGACGATGAAACCATTCTCCACGCGCTGCCGCATTTTCACATTGCCGGCGTCAATTTCGGCCTGATGGCGATCGGGCGGTCGATGCCGTTTATCCAGCATCGCCAGTTTGATCCGGCGGCGATTGTCAACGAGGCGCAGGGCGCGCGGCCGTTGAACTCCTTTTTTGTGCCGGTGATGATCATGATGATCATTGAAGCGGCGAAACAAATGAATGCGCCGCTCGATAAGTTCGTCTCGATCAGCTATGGCGCCGCGCCGATGCCGGAACCGCTCCTCGACGCGGCGATCGCCGCGATGCCCAATGCGGTGTTCACGCAATTTTACGGCATGACCGAAACCACCGGCGGCGTCGCGACGCTCGCCCATGAAGATCATGCGGCGGGCAAAAAACAACGCGTCTCGGCGGGCATTCCATTGCCGGGCTGCGAGGTAAAAATCTGCGACCCGGCAACGGGCGAAGAGGTCCCGCCGGGCGAGACTGGGGAGGTCGTCATCAAATCCGGCTTTGTAATGGACGGCTACTGGAACCGGCCGGACGCGACGGCGGATGTGATCCGCGATGGCTGGTACTGGTCCGGCGACGCCGGCTATATCGATGAGAACGGCTTTCTATATGTCGTCGACCGCATCAAGGACATGATCATTTCCGGCGGCGAGAATATTTATCCCGCCGAGCTTGAAAACCTATTGTCCGCATGCCCCGAAATCGCCGATGTGGCTGTTATAGGCACCCCCGACGAAAAATGGGGAGAAGTCGTGAAGGTCGTTGCAGTCAAACGGATCGGCGCCCAACTCGACGAGGCGGGCGTCGTCGATTTCCTGCGCGACAAGATCGCGAGTTTCAAACTTCCGCAATATGTAGCGTTCATCGACATGCTGCCGCGCAACCCGTCAGGGAAGATCTTGAAGACGGAGCTGCGGAAGATGGGTGAGGGGTAGTTTCCCGCTGGGGCGATAGCCCCCTTCGTCACCTTCGGTGACACTTCCCCCGCAAGCGGGGGAAGAATTAGCCCGAGTTTTCGGCGCGCTCCTTCTTCCCCCATTTATGGGGGTCAAAAGTATACTTTTGACGGCCGCAAAGCGGTCGAAGGGGGCCAAATGTTTCAACGATAAAGAAGCAATAAAAGCAGTAAGAACTATCGTGTAATAGTCACAGCCCCATCTGCCGCGCCGCCAGGTCATTCATGATTTCTTCCGAGCCGCCGCCGATCGCCATGACGCGGACTTCGCGATAGATCCGCTCGACGCGCTGCCCGCGCATGAAGCCGGCGCCGCCGAGGATTTGCATTGCTTCGCGCGCACAAAACTCCATCGTTCGCGTCGCCTGGACTTTCAGAAGCGATAATTCCGCAATCGGCGAGGCGCCGTTTTGCACTTGCCACGCGCAATGATCGAGATAGGCGGTCGAAGCATTCACCGTACGGACCATCTCGGAAAACTTGTGGCGAATGACCTGGTGTTTCGCGAGCGGCTTGCCGAAGGTCTGGCGTTCGCGCGCCCAGGCCGCGGCATCCTCAATGCACACCCGCGAGAACGCAATCGCCTGCGCCGCCATGGTGAGGCGTTCCATATTGAAGTTGGTGACAATCCCGGCAAAGCCGGCATTCTCCTGACCGATCAGGTTTTCCGCCGGGACCTCCACATCATCAAAATGGATCGTCGCCGTGTCCGACATCCACCAGCCCATTTTTTTGAGCGGCGTCCGTGAAACGCCCGGCCGGTCCGCCTCGACAAGCAAGAACGACAGTCCGCCTGCACCGTCTCCGCCAGTGCGAACCGCGACGGTGAGGAAATCCGCGCGGCAGCCGGTGGTGATGAAAGTCTTTTCGCCAGTGACGATGTAACTGTCACCCTTGCGCACGGCTTTTGTTTTAATGTTGGCGACATCAGAGCCGCCGCCAGGCTCGGTCACGCAAAGGGCGATGAGCTTTTCGCCGGCAAGCACCGGCGGGGCGATGCGTGCTTTCAATTCGTCCGAACCAAGGGCCATGATCGGCGGCAGGCCGATCCCTTGCGTCATCAAGCCGGCGATG
Organism: Hyphococcus sp.; assembly: GCA_021776375.1. GTDB lineage: Bacteria > Pseudomonadota > Alphaproteobacteria > Caulobacterales > Parvularculaceae > Hyphococcus. The sequence continues at coordinate 44,281 of JAJFGA010000080.1, forward strand.
AGCCCGCCCGAGCCCGCGCGCGCCAGCTCTTCCGACGCGATAATCGAGTGGAAAAGATCAACGCCGTCTTTGACGCCGCCATATTCTTCAGGATGGCCAAGCCCCAAAAGGCCTACGCCCGCGGCTTTTTGGTGAAGGTCGCGCGGAAAGGCGCCGGCCTCGTCCCATTCATTGATGTGAGGCGCAATCTCCTTGTCGACAAAGCTGCGCACTGATTTGCGCCACGCCTCATGGGACGGGCCCATATGCGGCGAGGGCAGGCGCGTAGCATCAAAATCAAGTGGTTGGCTCATTATCCGGCTTTCATTTTTTTGGCCACAACACCATCTGTGTACAGCGGAAAAGCGCGATGGTTTTTCCTGTGTCGCGGCGGGTCACTGTCGCGTCCCAAAGCTGCGTCGTGCGCCCAAGGTGCTGTGCTTCGGCGCGGCACGCGATGACGCCTTCCTGGGCGGTGCCGAGAAAATTAGATTTCAACTCAATCGTCGTAAACCCCGCCGCCCCTTCGGGCAGGGCGCGCACGCAGCCATAGGCGCAAGCCGTGTCCGCGAGGGTAACAACACTGCCGGCGTGAAGAAAACCGTTCGGCGCCATCAAGGCTTTGCGGATTTCGACTTCCGCCTCCACCCATCCGTCGCCAAAGTCAGTAAAATTAAGGCCGAGCAGTCCAGGAAGATAATCTGCGCCGAATGCATTGGCGCGCGCGGCGTTATCAGCGTTTGTAACGTTCATAATAGCATGCCTGATCAATAATGGTTTTCCGCAAACGATAGCGTTTCGCCTCATTGGGGCAATAGTTCTATGCAGTTGCACGTATCAATCATGCGGGCTCTTAAAGAAGGACGCCGCTCATGCGGCGAAGCGTTGGCGTCTTGCGGTAATCTGTTTTGCGCCGTTTTGTCGGCCTCCCGTAGCCATGGTAGTGTCAGGCGAATTGTCAGGGAGCGCGCTCATGCCGTTAGGCCGAATTGCTATTGTCGCTTATGTCATTTTTCTCGCCGGTTATAGCTGGTATAAATATTCGGTCGCCGCGCCGCCGGAATTTTCCGCCGGATATGCGCAATCAGTTGCGATCCTTGTACTGATGACGGGCGTTGCGCCCTTCCTGATCGCTTATGGCGTATTGAAGGCGGTGAGGCTGAAGCGCCTCAGCGCCAGCCTTACCGGGCTGATTGTCGGCATGCTTGCTTGCGTCGCGGGCTATGCGGCGTTCTGGTGGTTCTTCATTGTTCCCGGCGGGGCTGCGCCCGCCGTTTATGACGTCGCCATTCGTGGGGTTGGTTGGGGGCTCCTGCAAGGCGGCATCGCGTCAATGGCTGCGAACCACTAGGGCTTAAGCGCAAAGGCTGACGCCTATTGCGGAACCGCCTTGCGATAGAGGTGCCACGTCGCGTGGCCGAGAACCGGCACGACAACGCCGAGCCCGACCAGAAGCGCCGCTGCGCCGATGGCCATGGAGCCGGCGATGATCAGTCCCCAGATGGCGACCGTCACCGGGCTTTTTGCCGCGACGCGGAGCGACGTTGCGACAGCTGCGGACGCGCCGACTTCGCGGTCCAGCAACATCGGAAACGAGACGACATTGGTCGCCAGAACGCCGGCGGCAAAGACGAGGCCGGCCGCATTGCCGAGCATGATCAGCGTCCAACCTTCCGGCGTTGTTAAAACCTGACCGATAAACGCAGCCGGTGCGATATAGCCGCCGACCCCGAGGGTTGCGTCAAATATCGCTTGCGCGACCACCAGCCAGACGCCGAAGACGGCGACCAGCGCAACCATCAACACGCCGACGCTCCATGTCGAGACGCGGTGAAAGACCTCACCAATATCGCCCCAGGCAAAGCTTTGGCCCTGTTCGCGGCGACGGCTGATTTCATAAAGAACGATTGCGGCGAACGGCCCCAGCAAGGCGAGCCCCGCCGCCACCGGGAACGCCAGTGGAAGCACGTCGCGGCCAAGCGCGTATCCGAAGGCTAGGGCAGTCCCGATTGGGTAAATTAATCCGAGCACGAATATATGACTTGGTTTGGCTTTGAAGTCTTCAAGTCCAAGCTTCAGGCAATCAATCAGATCACTAACCTTAAGCGCGCGCACCACGATGTCGTTTGTACTATGAACTGCGGCGTCATTCGCTGCAATCTGATGCGTATCCATATGGTTGACCATAGCGCACCCTCTTCATAAAGATTTTATGAGCGTTGATTGTCGCGCGTAAGGTGCGGCGAGGCAAGACGAATGTTGCGCGGTCACGGTGAATTGATTAGCGAAAACGGCCATAATTGCAGTGCTTTCGAGCGGCTGGCCAGGTTGCGGGCAGGGCTCTGACGGCAGACGCGTGGATCGCTTGACCTTGCGACGGGGCGCCCCAATAAAGCGATGGTGCGCCTCGTGTTTTTGGTGGTGCGATTTTTTTACTTTTGACGATCTCGGAGTATTTTTGACGCGGCTGTTTGACGGAGTCAAAACGCTCGGTAAATTTGATTAGCGAAAGTCACGACAATGAACGCTGCCAAGAGACCCTCACAGAGCCGTCGTACCGGCGTTATGGGGCGCGTGGAGGGTTTATTTACCGACCGCCCCGCGGCGGCGTCTTTTACGCGGTTTGCCGGGATCGGCGTTGTGGCGACGATTATCCATGGCGTATCGCTAAACCTTCTGGTGCTTGGCGCCGGCCTTTACCCGACGCTGGCCAATGTTGGCGCATTTCTTTTTGCGTTTTCGGTTTCCTATCTTGGGCACTATTATTTTTCATTCCGCTCGCGCCAGGACCATGTTGCCGCCGCGCCGAAGTTCTTCGTCGCCGCCATAATCGGCCTGACGCTGAACACATTGACCTTCGCTATCATGGTCAACATCTTGCAGCTCCATTACATGATCGCCTTTGCGGTGGTGATCCTCATCCTGCCGCCGATCATGTTTTTGATCTCTAGAAAGTTTGTCTTCGCGCCGGGAGAAGGCGCGGCCCTGGACGAGGTGTCGAATAAGCTTTAACTTATTGTTTTTGTTCATAATATCTGAAAAATGGGAGAAAAAGCTTGCATTTTGGCGTCTGAGGGCCCAAATGAGCCATGCGCCAATGATCGAGGGCCGTCTATTAGGCCTGTATTCCAAGCTTTCTACACTCCTCTCAACATCGGCAGCTTTTCCTCGGGGCCGGGCTTGCGCCTACCCTTTAACGCCATGTCTGAAAAGGAGATAAAAATGGCTACTGGAACCGTAAAATGGTACAACCCGCAAAAAGGTTATGGCTTCATCGCACCGGACGAAGGCGGCAAAGACGTTTTCGTACACGCAACTGCACTTGAAGCAGCCGGC
>JAJFGA010000009.1 GCA_021776375.1 Hyphococcus sp.
ATCCTGAGGAGCCTTGGCAAAGCCAAGGCGTCGCGAAGGATAGCCGCAAAGCCGCACAACCTATTGGAATTCGCAGGCGCAAAAAATGCAACCCAGAGAGGGTAGTCTTCCATAAAACCTATATTTGGTGAAAAGTTATCCTCACGCATTTCGGCAGCCTTATGCTCTTTGCCAATGTCGATATGCGGCCTGCCCGACAGGCGATCAGCTCCTGAAACAACGGACATCGCAAACACCCCATAAGGCCCTTTCGGCGTTCAAGCGCAGGGAACGTAAAGTTTGCTTGCGTGGGCTGTTTGACATTGTGAATCCTTACGCCGGGCTCGGTCCCATTCCGTTGGCTGTCCCGGCGCGTATAAACCCGCAACCGGCGCTCGACAGAGTGAAACGCCCGGCCCCAAAAGCACGGCCGATTTTTGGGCCGGCGTTTTGCCGTTTGCTCCGGATAATACCCTAGGCGCCCTCGCCAGCGTATCCGTGTAAGGAGCTTCGCGCTTTGGCGACCCGATCAATCTCGAGAATATCTTTTAAAAACGCCTCGAACTGGCCTAACGCAATCATGTTCGGCCCGTCCGATGGCGCGCTGTCCGGATCGGGATGGGTTTCGGCAAACACTGCCGCAACGCCGACGGCCGCCGCCGCTCGCCCAAGGCTGGGGGCAAATTCGCGCTGACCGCCTGAGGTCGTCCCTCCTCCGCCCGGGGTTTGCACCGAATGGGTAATATCGAACACCACCGGACAGGCAGTCTCGCGCGCCATAATCGGTATGCTGCGGAAATCACTGACCAGCGTATTATAGCCGAAGCTGGCGCCACGCTCGGTCACCAGGATGCGCTCATTCCCGGCGCTGCGAATTTTGCCCACGACGTTCGCCATATCCCACGGCGCCAAGAACTGACCCTTCTTCACTTTTACTACGCATCCAGTCTGCGCGGCGGCGATAAGAAGATCGGTCTGGCGGCATAGGAATGCCGGTATCTGCAACACATCCACCGCTTGGCCGGCCGGCGTGCATTGTTCCGGCTGATGCACATCAGTAACAACGGGAAGGCCGATGCTCTCACGGATTTCAGCAAAGATCGGCAAGGCCTCGCTCAACCCAATACCGCGCGCCGAACCGGCGCTGGTGCGGTTGGCTTTGTCGAAGGAGGATTTGAAAATCAGCCCGACGGCGAGGCGTTCAGATATTTCCTTTAGCGCGCTCGCGCATTCAAGCGCATGCTCGCGGCTCTCCAAGACGCATGGGCCCGCAAATACGGTCAGTGGCAGCGCATTGCCGATCTCGATGGGCGCGCCATTAAGGCTGATGGTGACGACATTGCCGGCGCCGGCCATAGTGTACTCCGTTTGTGACTGCCCGTGGCATTCTTAGCCAACATCCCTTAAATGACCTGAGCCAGCGCACAGGGCAATAGGCTGGCGGCCAGATGAGCCCATATGTGGAGCGTTAATGACGAAGCATATCGATATTGCGTCCGAGGTCATCGATCTCGAGATTCTCGGCCTGAGGGCGCTCAAAAGCGCCCTCGATCAGGGGTTTTCCGACGCCGTAGAGGCGCTGCGCCGGGCTGATGGCCGGGTCGTTGTCTCCGGTATGGGAAAGTCCGGTCATGTCGCGCGCAAGATCGCGGCGACATTTTCCTCCACCGGATCACCGGCCATTTTCGTGCATCCGGGCGAGGCCAGCCATGGCGATCTCGGCATGATTTCGGGCCGGGACGTGATCCTCGCGCTGTCAAAATCCGGCGAGACGAACGAACTTGGCGACCTTCTGGCCTATGCCGCGCGGTTTTCCATTCCGATTGTGGCGCTTACGTGCCAGTCCGGCTCAACGCTGGCTAAGGCGGCGACGGCGGCGCTGATCTTGCCCCCGGCAAAAGAGGCCTGCGGCGAGACCCGGGCGCCGACGACCTCGACGACGATGATGATGGCCGCCGGCGATGCGCTGGCCATTGCGCTGTTGCGCGAGCGCGGATTTACCGCCGATGATTTTCAAGGCTTCCATCCCGGCGGCAACCTTGGCGCGGCGTTGCGCAGAGCTTCTGATCTCATGCATGGTGTCGACCGGCTGCCGCTAGCAGCGGCGTCAACGCCGATGATGGGGCTGGTCAAAATTATTTCCGCCGGCGGGTTTGGTTGCGCCGGGATCGTCGATGATAACGAAGCACTGGTTGGCATCATCACTGACGGCGATCTGCGGCGTCATTATGGCGGCGATATTTCAAAACTGACCGCCGGCGATATTATGACGGCCGACCCGCGCACAGCGCCGCCGGAAGCCCTGGCTGGCGACGTCCTTGCGCTGATGAGCCGAGAGAAAATTACCGCGCTGTTTGTCGTCAAAAACAAGCGCCCCGTCGGCATCGTCCATGTCCACGACTGCCTTTCGATCGGCGTGCTTTAAGGGGCGGAGTCAAAAAGCAGTACACATTATCAGCGCTGTCATCACCGGATTTATTCCGGTGATCCAGAAGCGAAGTGAGGCGCTTGCCTCCCTGGATTGCCGGAACAAGTCCGGCAAAGACACGAGGAAGGCAATTCGCTGCTTAACTGTTTGAAATGATTCAGTTCATTTTGGAGCAGACGCTTATATTTTAAGCGGGCGCGCGCGCAATTTCGACCAGCCTTTGGTTCTTAATCACGACAATCCGGTCCATGCGTTTGGCGAGGCGCTGGTCATGGGTTGCAATCAGCGCTGACAACCCTTCATTGCGAACAATCTTCAATAGCGCGTCAAAGACGACGTCGGATGTTTTTGGATCAAGATTACCGGTCGGTTCATCTGCAAGCAGAAGGTCGGGGCTGTTGGCGAGCGCCCGCGCGATCGCGGTGCGCTGTTGTTCACCGCCGGAAAGTTGGCCCGGCTGATGTGTCAGCCGGTCGCCAAGCCCGAGCGCGGTTAACAGTCTTGAAGCTTCCGCCACGGCGGTTTTTTTCTTAACGCCCGCAATCAGCAAGGGCAGCGCGACATTATCAACGGCGGAGAACTCCGGCAGCAAATGGTGAAACTGATAGACAAAGCCAAGCGCATCGCGCCTGATCCGGGTGCGTTCCGCATCATTTAGTTTTGATGTCGCAACACCGGCGACAAAAACCTCGCCCTCTGACGCCGCTTCGAGCAAGCCGGCAATATGCAACAGAGAGGACTTACCTGACCCGGAAGGCCCGAGCAGCGCGACCGTCTCGCCACGCTTCAGTTTAAAACTGACATCTTCGATAATCACCAGATCGCCATAGCGACGGGCGATGGCGTCAAGCCGCAATGCGTCGGGGTTACTGTCCATTATAAAATGCCGCCCCTATTCATATCTCAGCGCATCGACCGGATCGAGCCGGGCTGCGCGCCATGCGGGATAGATGGTGGAAGCAAACGACATCAACAACGCCCAACCGGCAATCGTAATGACTTCGTCGATCTGCATTTCCGCTGGAATTTGCTGGAAAAAATAAATCTCCGCATTGAAAAGATCGGTCCCAAAAATACTCGATAAAAAGCCCTCAATCGGATCAATATAGGTGACGAACAAGGCGCCGAGCGTTACACCGGCGAATGTCCCCAAAACGCCAATCAGTGCGCCAGAAATAAAGAAAATCCGCATCACCGCGCCTTGCGTCGCCCCCATGGTGCGCAAAATCGCGATGTCGCCGGTCTTGTCTTTGACCAGCATCACCAGCCCGGTAATGATATTGAGCGCCGCAATCGCGACAATCAGCATCAAGATTAAACGCATGACATTGCGCTCAATTTTCAACGCCTCAAAATACGGCCCGATAATCCGGGTCCAGTCGGTTGTCGACCGCTCGCCGGCAATCGCCTGGATTGGCGGCAGATATTGCGCAAAGCCGTCCGGATCAGCGACCCGCACTTCAATCTGCGCGCTGGCGCCGGACGCCTTAAAGAACAGGTTAGCCTGCTCAAAGGGCATAAAAATAATCGTTGAATCATATTGCGAGTTATCGACCTCAAAGACCGCACCGATGAGATAGGTCTTTGAGCGCACCGGGATGCGCCCGAAAGCGGTTTCCGATCCGCCATTGGTCGTCAGCGTGACGGCGTCGCCCGCCTGAGCGCCCAGCGCAAGGGCGAGGCGCGCGCCAACAGCGATTTTATTGCCGCCATTCTTGCCTTCGCCAAACTCATCAAGGCTTCCCGATTTTATGTTTTCGGCATTGGCGATATCTTCAATCGACAGAAGATCACTGCGGCGCATGCCCCGCACCAGCGCCACCTCGCCGCCGCCGGGCGTGGTGATATAGGCCGGCGCCTGTATCAGCGGCGCCGCGTTCAAAACGCCGTCGACTTTTCCGATCTGCAATATGAGATCGTCCATCACACTCACATCATCGTAGAGCTGGACGAATATGTGACCATTAAGGCCGAGCATCTGCTCAAGCAGCTTGGCGCGGAAGCCCTGCATCACCGACATCACGATGATCAGCGTCGCCACCGCCAGCATAATCCCCGCGAAGGCGATAATCGAAATCAACGAAACGCCCTTGCCCGAGCGCGTCGCGCCAAGATAACGCCGCGCCACCATCCATTCAAAGAATGAGAATGGCGATATGCCGGCCGAGCGTGGTTTCGTTCGCGACGTCATAGAATTATGCAAAACAACTCCGTTTCGATCCGATCTAAGGGCGTCCCGGCGGTCTGTCCACCACACCGGCCGTATGTAGCGCATATTGAGGGATTAGGTTATGGTCCTGAACGATAATCTCATCAGCTTTTGCTCCAAAACGAAGTGAATCATTTCAATGGTTTAATCATGTTATGGTATGCATCACTGTCATTGCCGGACTTGTTCCGGCAATCCAGGGAGGCAAGCGGCTCACCTTCGATTCTGGATCACCGGGACAAGCCCGGTGATGACAAGTTGTGGAGGGTATTTTCAATTACCCTACTTTGGGTCAGACTCTACCATACAATCTGGTTAGAGGAGCGACAGAATAATGGCGGGAATGGGGTTGAAGCTGGCTCTGGCCGGGCTGATCGCCGGCAGTCTTGCCGCCTGCGGGCGCGATGATGAGGGGCCGAAGTCCGCACAGCCGGTTGATGCAGACGCCCTGGTGGTCGAGGCAACGATTGCGCAATTACAGGCCGCCATGAATGCGGGCGGCGTCTCCTGTCGCCAAGTGACCGAGGCCAGCCTCGACCGGATTGAGGCCTATGATCAATCCTCCGGCGTCCGGGCGATCACGGTGGTCAATCCCAAGGCGCTCACCCGCGCCGACGAAATCGACGCCGCTTTGTCGCGCGGCGATGATGTCGGGCCGCTGTTTTGCGCGCCCCTTCTCGTCAAAGACAATTTCGACACCCATGATATGGCGACCACTGGCGGGTCGATTTCTCTTCGAGGTCAATTGCCGCCGGATGACGCCTTCATGGTGCGCAAGCTGCGCGACGCCGGCACCATTGTTATCGCCAAAACCAATATGGCCGAATGGGCGTTTTCGCCGCGCCAGTCGATTAGTTCGTCCTATGGCCGCACCGCGAATGCTTATGATACCGGCCGCATCCCGGCTGGCTCCAGCGGCGGGACCGCCTCCGGCGTTGCGGCGAGTTTCGCCGTCGCCGGGCTTGGCTCTGACACCGGCAATTCTATTCGTGGCCCGTCCTCGCATCTGGCGCTGTTCGGCATCCGCTCAACCATTGGCCTGACCAGCCGCGACGGGGTCATTCCCCTCGCCTTTGACCGCGACATTGCCGGGCCCATGACCCGCACAGTTGAGGACGGCGCGCGCCTGTTTAACGTCGTCGCTGGCGAGGATCCGAATGATCCCTATACGGCTGACGGCGCCGGTAAGAAGCAAGCCGACTACACCCAATTTCTCGACAAGGATGGCCTTAAAGGCGCGCGCATCGGCGTGTTGCGGGCCTTAAGTGCTGTCGAAGACGCCGACCCCGCCGTCATTGCGATCTTCAATCAAGCGATCGAAGACCTGAAATCCGCAGGCGCTGAAATTGTCGACCCATTTGAAATCGCGGAACTCGCTGATCATCTGGCGGGCGATTATTTCTGCCCCCGTTTCCGCTACGATATGGCGCAATATTTAAAGTCGCGCGGGGCCGATGCGCCCATCAAGGATGTGATGGAAGTGTTGGAGAGCGGGCAATATGGCAAAGACGACCCAAGGGTTAAAAACACACTGGAATTCTTCCGTGATTTTCCCGCTGACATCCACCCTTCCGAATGGGAAACCCCGTGTCCGGATTATTTCGACCACGAAGGAAGGCAAGCCTACAAGAACGACGTCATTGCGGCCATGGACGCCGCCGGTCTGGACGCCATCATCTATCCGTCATGGAACAATCCGCCCGCATCTATCGACAGGGCGAACCAGGACTATGCCGGCGACAACAGCCAGCGTGTCGCGCCGGCGACCGGCTTGCCGGCGGTCACCGTGCCGATGGGAGATAGCTACGGCAACCTGCCCGCGGGCCTGCAGATCCTCGGACGGCCTTATTCCGAAGGCATGCTGATCAAACTCGCCTATGCCTATGAACAAGCGACAAAGCATCGCCGCCCGCCGGATGGTTTTCCGGCGCTGGAGTAGTTTGAAAATTCTATGGATCACGTGACATCCGATCCTTCGTGACGCCGCCTGGCGGCGTCACGAAGGACGAGGCGATTGTTGCGATTCAAATCACGGACAAGATTAGAGTAGCGCCGCTCTAATCTTTCCGCGTTCCCTTGATCCGGTAGACTTCGTTCCAGGTCTCGCCTTCATCGCGGGAGATTTCCATCCGCCAATCAAAGGTCGGGCCGACCATGTTGTAAAACGTGATGCGGCGAATTGATCCTTGTGCATTCTGTTTGTCTTCGAGCATGACCAGCTGTTGGTCGTCAGAGGTAGCAGAGAAAGTTTGCACATCGCCCGCGCCTTTGGTCAGCCACGCCATCACCCATTTTTTTGCAACCGGATCATATTTGCGAAGATTGACGCCAACAGTGCGCTTTGTCTCATCGTCCACCGCAACCGAACGTGGCGGTTGGACCCATATATCCTCAATCGCATAGCCGTCGAGCGTGTAATAAAAATCCCAGTCCGCGCCGACGCCGGGCGCCCATTCGCCGTCTTGTCCAAGCGCCCAATCTTCAATTGCCCACCGCCCGATCATGTTTTCCATATGCGCAAGCTCTGCGGGCGCATCGTCATTTTCTGATACCGCGCCGTATAAAGGTTTTTCAGCCTCCTTACCGAACGCAGCGCTGGTGAACAGCATGAATGCGAAAACCAGTTTGCCAAATTGAATCATTTTTCCCTACCAATCCAAGTTTCCTGCTTGCGGAAAGGCTAACCCAACAAAGCGCGGCGCGCCATGGCTGTTTCCTGCGTTGCCGCAAGCGTACGCCTAGTCGTAGCGCAACGCCTCTTCTACGAGACCCGCCACATGCGCAGCCACGCTGTCTATGGCGACTTCGCTGCGATCGCCATCGGCCCGGCGTTTGAATTCCGCTTCGCCGGATTTGATCCCGCGTGGTCCGATAACGATTTGATAGGGCAAGCCGATCAGGTCCATACGCGCAAACTTCTCGCCGGCGCGCGCTGATGTGTCGTCATAAAGAACCTCAACGCCGGCATCCTCCAACTCGCGATAGATCTTCGCGCAAGCTGCATCTGTCGCCGCGTCGCCAGCCTTCAAATTAATCAGCCCGACATGATAGGGCGCAACCGCCATCGGCCATTTGCACCCCTGCTCATCATGGAACGCCTCAATTACTCCGCCCACAAGCCGCGAGACGCCAACGCCGTATGAGCCCATTTGCAGCGGTATGTCCTTGCCGTCGTTCCCCGCAACAACCGCTTTCATCGGCTCTGAATATTTCTCGCCGAAGAAGAAGATATGCCCGACCTCAATGCCGCGCGCGGAAATGCGGTTCTGTTCTGAAACTGATGTTTCAAACTCATCCGCATCGTGCATTTCATCGGTCGCGGCATAGAGCGACGTAAATCGATCGACGATGGGCTGCAGGTCATCGTTGAAGTCGGTATCTTTTCCGGGAACGGACAATTCGATCAGTTGCCGGTCACAAAATACCGCGCTTTCGCCGGTATCGGCAAGGATGATGAATTCGTGGCTAAGGTCGCCGCCAATCGGGCCGGTGTCAGCGCGCATCGGGATCGCCTTCAGGCCCATGCGCGCGAAGGTGCGCAAGTAAGCGGTGAACATTTTATTATAGCTGCGCCGCGCCGCCGCCTCATCGAGGTCAAACGAATAAGCGTCCTTCATCAAAAATTCGCGGCCGCGCATCACACCAAAACGCGGACGCACTTCGTCGCGAAACTTCCACTGAATATGATAAAGGAGCTTCGGCAAATCCTTATAAGATTTGGCGCCAGCGCGCAGAATTTCGGTGATCATCTCTTCATTGGTGGGCCCAAACAGCATTTCGCGCCCGCCGCGGTCTTCAATGCGCAGCATCTCCTTGCCATAGGCGTCATAGCGCCCGCTTTCGCGCCACAGCTCCGCCTGTTGAATAGTCGGCATCAGCATCTCAACGGCGCCGGCGCGGTTTTGCTCCTCGCGGACGATCTGCTCGATCTTTTTCAAAACCCGAAAGCCGAGCGGTAACCACGAATAGATGCCGGCGCCAGCCTGGCGGATCATACCTGCACGCAGCATCAGCCGATGCGAGGCGATCTGCGCATCGGCAGGGGTTTCTTTCATAACGGGCAGATAAAATTGGCTAAGGCGCATGAGACGGACCGGTTGCTTCTACACTTTGCCTTCTAGAGCACTTCCCGAAAAGTGGGAACCGGTTTTCGGATAAAGAAGTGCACACAACAAAGGACTAGAGCATTACCGCGTTTCAAGGAAAGGCGAAATTGCTCTAGCGCATTTTCCGCCCAAGTCGATCCTTCGGCAGGCTTGTGATGAGGTCGGCTGATACTATCGCTGGCACGGGCGTTCGCCGGCGGAATAACCCGCCAAAACGGGGTCCGTCTGCGGGGCGTCAGCGCCATTAACCGGTTTTGGCTGGTTGGCAATCTTGTTCCATTGACCAGGGTCCAACCGCTCAGGCGCCGCCCCAATCACGTAATCCACCCCACCATCATTAACCGAGCAAGCCTCGCCCCCGATCAATATCGAGCGCGCATAGGAAACGCCGACCACGTAAATCAGCGCAAGGGCCAACAGGAATAGTCGCATATCAATTTGCCTCCGAGCAGAAGGCGCCGGTATTCACGATGCGCGTTCCGCCCTCATCAAGCTTCAGATCAAATCGCATGAGGAGACGCTGGCTGGCCCAGCCGTTCAGCCGCTTGGGCCGAAAAATGATCACCGGATCGCTGGCCTTGGCCGCCGTTTCCGGGCCGGTCCGGATCAGTGCGCCACTATTTTCTGCAAGAAGGTAAACCGTCCCGCGCGTCACACAGGCGTCCGGGCGCGTGAGTATCGCCACAGCCCCAACGCCGACAAGCACGTATCCGGCGCAAACCAAAGCAACAAAAAGGCGTCTCGCTATCATACGAGACGCCATTGCATCGATTATGCCTGTTTAACCGTATGCCGGCAAAGGCGTTAACTTTCTACAGGAAAAACCGCTGTCGAACCGCCATCAGCCCCTACCTTCAAGAATATTTTTGTGCTGATCGAAAGAGGCGGAAATCAAATCCATGAAGGCTCTGACCCTCGCATTGGCCATCATATCTTTATACGCAAGCACCCAAATCTGCTCTAAAGGCGCCGGTTTGGCCCTGGGAATACGTTTTATCCCGGTCTGTCTATCGCCGATAAAGCAAGGTAACGAGGCGATCCCCAAATGCGCTTTGATTGCTGATAGTTGAAGGACATCAGAGTACATATTCCCTCGCACGGGAATGTCCGGGTATTTCTTTTTCTCAGACCATTGCAGATGATTTGCGGCGTCGCCCCAACCAAGCCAGTGGCAGGCGTCCGGCTTATTCAACGGATCATGCGTTTCGAGATACTGCGTGCTTGCATAGGCTGACCAATAAACGCACCCCACTCTTTTACCCGCAAGAGACTCCGGTGGATTGTCTACAAGGCGGATCGCTACATCAGCCTCGCGCCGCGCCAAATCCCTGAACGCATAGGTCATATTGATTTCGACATGCACGTCCGGGTAACGCGCCATAAAATCGGCGATATCTGGCATCAGGAGATGGGTTGCAAACCCATTAGGGATGGTGACGCAGATATTGCCTTCAAGAGAAGCATCCTTGCCAGTAAGGTCGCATTCAATGGCGTCAAATTCGTTTTGGATTTTGGAAGCCGACCTCAACAAATGCTCCCCGGCCGGTGTAAGCGCATAGCCGCCCGGAAGGCGGTCAAAAAGTTTAGACCCTAACGAGTTTTCCAGTGTTTTGATTTTTCTGGCGCAGGACGTGTGGTGGATATCGAGCTTGCTGGCGGCCTTCTTTAGGCCCTTGGCCTGGGCGATCGCCAAAAAAACCTTCATGTCATCCCAATTCATTTTTGATGGATCTCCAATTTAGAGGGGGGGGCGCATTTTTGCGTCAAACATACTCAATTATGCCGACTTCACAACAACATTGTGGCCCGCCAAATCCGGGCAGAACAAAATCAATGAATAAGGAAGTCAAAAAATGAGATCTGTCACAGTAAAATTTAATGCCGAAACGGCGATCGAGCTATCTTTCGCCACAGTGATCGATGGAAAAGAGTCGCAACTCTTTGGGGCGTATTTTCCAAAAGTGATACCCATTGTTGCTGAGTTTCGGGGAACACCGATGGGGTCATTTACGATCGGGCAATCAGCCTCAAAACTGGGCGCCCCCAAAATGGGCGCTTTTTTCCAATGGCCGGAACCGGACAGCTTCCAAAAGCTTCATGAAGACCCCCGATTTTTAGCGATCAAGAGTATTAGAGACGACGCATTGAGCTTCTTTTGCAACGCAAACTTTTTTTGTGTCGATGAAGATACCGAAGTTATCTTCGAAGAAGGACAGGAATACGCCTTGGTTGCGGAATGGGACGAGCTCGAAAATGAAGCGCTAAGCGACATTTCATCTTTGGTCAGATTAATCCCCGCACCAGGCGCCGCCAATGAGGGCTACAGGCCTGCACAGATACATATCGCACGATGGAATGAGAAGTGTGAACGCGCTCTTGAAAAGGCCGAACTAAGCCAGAATAGAACACGCGACGTATTCAAATTCGCCATGAACATGCCCGCTTAAAAACCGCCATTTTTCTTTTTCCTCAAAGGACCATCTCAATATGACGCTCAAGTTTTATGCAGATCCAGGGTCTGGCAGTTGCCGACGAGCAAGTGCCGTGATCAGGCATTTGAATATCGATGTCGAAGAAGTGTTTATCGATCTATTGTCGCAACACAATCGCAATGAAGAGTTCCTCGCTCTCAATCCAACCGGCATGGTCCCCGTTCTAGTGGATGATGAATCCGAGCAAGGCCCAATAATATTGTCCGAAGCTGGCGCGATCATGATTTATCTGTGCGAGAAGGTTGGCGATACATCGCTTTGGCCATCGGGGGCGCAACGCTATACAGCCCTTAAATGGATGTTCTGGGCCGCCGAACATTTCCGT
>JAJFGA010000081.1 GCA_021776375.1 Hyphococcus sp.
TGCGCCGTCGCCGATGAAATCGAAATAGGGCGCAAAGCGGCTTTCCTTCAGCATACGGTAGGTATTGCCGCAAACGGGAAATGTTCGGCCCTTTTCCATGTGGTGATGGCTGTCCAGCGCCAGCGCATCGTCGCTATGGGCGAGCCCGCCCTGATAGATAACCGCTTGCCCATAATCCTCGCAAGCCGGCTCCAGCCCGTCAATTTTGAACAGGCGATAGGTTGCGGAATGGAACCTGGCTTGGCCTAACCTATCGCGCAGGGCGGTATTGTTGATTTCAATCGGCTCGTCGCTCACCAGCCGCGGATCGGCAAAGCCGGCGGTCTTGGCGATGGTCAAGAAATCATTCCAGTAAAGCGCGCCGCCGAGGCATTCGCCTTGCGCCACCGGATCATGACGCAGGGTCTCAGGCAGGCGGCGGTCAGCATAGACATCGGAGAAGTAAAATTCGCCGCCCGGTTTCAGCAACGCATGGGCGCTGCGGAAAACCTTGGCTTTGTCCGCAACAAGATTAATCACGCAATTGGATATGATGACGTCGAAACTGGCTGGCTCAAGGTTCAGCGCCTCAAGGTTTTCAATATCACCCTCAAGGAAGCGCGTATTGGCGAAGCCAAACTTTTCCGCGTGCCAGTCCTGATGCGTGCGCGCCACGGCGAGTTGCTCGGGCGTCATATCAACACCGATCACCTCGCCCTCAGGCCCGGCAAGCTGGGCCAGCGCGTAGGCGTCCTGACCGGAGCCCGAACCAAGGTCGAGTATGCGCGCGCCATCGAGCGCCAGCGGCGCCACCAGGCCGCAGCCATAATATCGCGCCGACACTTCGGGGTGAATATTGGCGAGGATGGTTTTGATATAGTCAGGCGGCGCGGCCATGGTGCAACAGGCGCTGGTCTTGAGGTCCGACGTCGCCGTCAACACCTTGCCGTAATAGTCTTTTACGTTGTCCTGAATATTCATCATCGCGCCTTTCGCGGGTCCTAACTTTAGCGGTAGCCGATCTGGCGCGAACTTCAAGCCAATTCGCACCTTTCCCACGAATGTGAATGAACCCAAAACCGTCGCTCTATTGCCACACTTACGGTCGGTTTTTCGCTATAGTGAGCGCTAGGGGCGAGGGGTTGAAGCGTGGGTGGAAGCGATGCCGGTAGCGGCGCTCAAGACGCGGGTTAAAAGGTCGATTGAAAAGCGCCTGGACCAGGCGGCGGCGGTCTATCTTAAAGATGACCGGCTTTCGAGCGTTGACTTTGCCAGGCCATACGGGGAACCGGCGATTAATGCGCCGACATCGGTTTCGTGGCGGATATTTAAAAATCCGGTTTCCCTCTTTATCGGCGGCGTAGCGGCCGTGATTTTGGAATTCGCCGAGCCGCGCGTGCGGTCCGGCGTTTGGGAGAACACATCTTTCCGGCGCGATCCGGTCACCAGACTGAAACGCACCGGGCTGGCGGCGATGGTCACGGTCTATGGCGCCCGGAGCGACGCCCAGGCGATGATCGCCGGGGTCAACCGCCGCCATCGCAACATCGCTGGCGTCACCCCATCAGGCGCGCCCTATGCTGCCAGCGATCCCAAACTCCTGACCTGGGTGCAGGCAACGGCGGCTTTCGGGTTTCTTGAGGCCTATTCAACTTATGCAGCGCCGATCAGCGAAGAGGATCAAAACCGCTATTATAGAGAAGGCCAAACCGCGGCGGCGCTCTATGGCGCGAACGACGCGCCGGCATCGCTTGAGGACCAGCACGAACTTTTCGCCGCGATGAAGCCGCTTTTTGAACGCTCAGATATCATTTTCGAATTTCTATCCATTATGAAGAAAGCGCCGGCGTTCCCGCAGCCCGCACAGCTCGCGCAACACTCGCTTGTTCGCGCCGCCGTAGACATTATTCCCGGCGATATCAGGGGCGTTCTCGGCCTGGGCCGAAGCTATGGACTGCGTCCGTTAGAGCGGCGCGTTGTGCGCCGAATGGCGAGGCGGGCGGATCGGTTGATCTTGCGTTCGGGTCCGGCGGCGCAATCTTGCTTACGCCTGGGGCTTCCTGACGACTTCCTCTATGGGTAGTGCTGATCGGGCGCGCATTCATTTGCACGGATGGATCAACTGGCATATTGAACCCCGTACTCAGCTTATGGGGCTTGCCTTAATTATTGACGAGACGCGCGGGCGCCCACTGTCTGTTAAATATCAGGAACGCGCCGCCAGGCCACAGGCCAGATCACAGGAATAAACATGACGACCATCACCCCTGAAATTGTCGCCGAGCACGGCCTGACGCCGGAAGAGTATGACCGCGTCAAGGAACATATGGGCCGTGAGCCGAACCTGGTTGAGCTTGGGGTGTTCTCGGTGATGTGGTCGGAACACTGCTCTTACAAATCCTCACGCCGGCATCTGAAAAAGCTACCCACCAGCGCGCCTTGGGTGATTTGCGGGCCGGGCGAGAATGCCGGGGTCATTGATATTGGCGAAGGCCTTGCCGCCATCTTCAAGATGGAAAGCCACAACCACCCGTCTTTTATTGAACCCTATCAGGGTGCGGCGACCGGCGTCGGCGGGATTATGCGCGATGTCTTTACTATGGGTGCGCGGCCCGTGGCCAATCTCAACGCGCTGCGCTTTGGCGGCTGGGGTCATCCCAAAACCCGGCATCTGGTCTCCGGCGTGGTCGCCGGCATTGGCGGTTACGGCAATTGCATGGGCGTGCCGACGGTGGGCGGCGAGACTAATTTCCATGATGGCTATAATGGCAACATCTTAGTCAACGCGATGACGGTGGGCGTCGCCGAGAAGCACAAGATTTTTTACTCCGCCGCACGCGGCGCCGGCAATCCGGTTGTCTATGTGGGTTCCAAGACGGGCCGCGACGGCATTCACGGCGCGACCATGGCGTCGGCTGAGTTTGATGATGCGTCGGACGAGAAACGCCCGACCGTGCAGGTTGGCGATCCGTTTACGGAGAAACTTTTGCTTGAGGCCTGTCTTGAGCTGATGGCGTCCGACGCGATCATCGCTATTCAGGATATGGGCGCGGCGGGGCTGACCTCGTCATCGATTGAGATGGCGGCGAAAGGCGGGGGCGGTTTTGAACTTGATCTCGATCATGTGCCCCAACGCGAAGAGAACATGACCGCCTATGAGATGCTGCTCTCGGAAAGCCAGGAGCGCATGTTGATGGTGCTGAAGCCGGGCGAAGAAGACAGCGCCCGCGCAATCTTCGACAAATGGGGCGTTGATTTTGCGGTTATCGGCGTCACCACCGATGCCGGCCGGCTGGTCATCAAGCACAAAGGCGAGGTCGCCGCAGACATGCCGGTCACGCCGCTGGCCGATGGCGCGCCGAATTATGACCGCCCTTATGCGGCGCTTGAAAAGCCTGCGCCGCTGGAAGACCCGACAGTCACTTATCGCGAAGCGCAAGCCGTCCTGAAGGCGCCCGACAAGAGCGACCAGGAAATGCGCGTTATTGCCGACGCCCTGATCGGGGACCGGCTCAGCGATGGCGATCTGGTTGACGCTGTCGGCCTGACGGTGAGCGCCGGCGAGGCTCGGATTTATGCGCGCTCAAAGCCGGAAGGCGTTGCCTTTTCAGGATTTGAGGAAGCCGCAAACAACCTCGCCGCATCGGGCATGGTTGAGGCGGCGCGCGTTGAGCACAATGAAGAAACGATAGCGCTGGCGGAGACCGCCGGCGGCGACACCATGCTGACGGCGCTGGCAAAACTGATAACCGCGCCGGACCTTTGCTCGCGGCGTTGGATATGGGAGCAATATGACCACTCAGTGATGGGCGACACGGTGATCGCGCCCGGCGGCGATGCGGCGCTGGTCCGCGTCCATGGAACCGCGCGGGCGTTGGCCATCACTACGGATGTCACGCCCCGTTATGTTAAGGCCGACCCCCCTGAAGGCGCCAAGCAGGCGGTCGCTGAGACCTACCGGAATATTTGCGCAACCGGCGCCGCGCCGCTGGCGATTACCAATTGCCTCAACTTTGGCAATCCCGAGCGCCCGGAAATCATGGCGCAGTTTGTCGGCGCTGTTGAAGGCATTACTGAGGCCTGCGAAGCGCTCGGCTATCCGGTGGTTTCCGGCAATGTCTCACTTTACAATGAAACCAACGGAGAGGCCATTGCGCCGACCCCGGCGATTGGCGGCGTTGGTGTTTTGGAAGATGTCTCCAAAGCCGTGCGCATTGGCGGCGCCGAGGCGGGCGAGGAGTTGATCGCGATTGGCATAACGCGCGGGCATCTTGGCCAGTCGCTATATTTGCGCGAGCTGTTCGCCATGGAAGACGGCGCGCCGCCGCCGGTTGACCTTGACGCCGAACGCAAGACTGGCGAGTTAGTCCGCAAGCTGATTGATGAAGGCCTGGTCACCGCCTGTCACGATGTTTCCGATGGTGGTTTGTTGGTCGCCGCGGCGGAAATGGCGCTTGCGGCGGGGCGCGGGCTTAATCTTACAACCCCCGTCAAACAGCGCAAAGCCGCGTTCTGGTATGGCGAAGACCAGGCCCGCTATCTGGTCGCCGCCGCACCTGCCGCCGCCGATACGCTATTGCTAAAAGCGGCGATGGCCGGCGTTCAGGCGTCCAAGCTTGGTCGTTTTGGCGGGCCGGATGTTTTGCTCGATGAAACCGACGCCTTGTCGCTGCTCGATCTAAGCGACCTTTGGGAAGCCACGCTGCCGGACTATATGAATGCCGGAATTGAAAAGGAAACCACACCGATGCCGATGGCTGCTGACGATATTAAAAAACTTGTTCTCGACGCCATGCCCGATGCGGACATCGAAATCGAGGACCTCGCCGGCGATGGCGACCACTACCGCGCGCGGGTTATCTCAGCGGCTTTCAACGGAAAAACCCGCATCCAGCAACATCAGCTCGTCTACAAAGCCTTGAAAGGCCGCATGGGCGGTGAGTTGCACGCGTTGGCGCTTGAGACAGAAGCGCGGGACTAGCTATTCCCGCTCATCCCGGCTTTCGCCGGGATGAGCGGAGTGGAAATAGCACCTCACTATAGTTTCGAAACACCCCCCCAAACCAATATCACCGCGACGGCGATCCATCCGTGAGGAGTGCTAGTTTCTATCCTTTCGCATTACGCCTACCATCAAAACCAAACAATGAGCGCCATCGCTGCCGAAGAATACCATTGCGCCACAATTTTTATTCGACTCGTTTGCGAAATACATCACCAACCGGCCCCGATGTTTTCGGCAAGAAGATGAAGTTGTTGATGTATTTCTTTATTTCACCGCGCGCATAGGCGCGGCTTTCGAATTCTCTTTGTAGTATCGCCAAATCGCTGAGCGCGAACGGTTTGAGAACTTGCGCATCGGGCGTGTAATATACGCTATAGCCACGCTCGGTTAGAAAAGCGAAGACGCTTTCCCAGTGCTCATTGTGGCGACTTTCGATTTCAACAATCAGCGGCGGTGAATATCGCTCGATGACGTCTGCGGCGCCCTTTAGGGTATTTAGTTCATGTCCCTCTACATCGATTTTGATAAGGTCGATGCGTGATTGCTGCGCACCCCGCCAGTAATCGTCAAGCGGCATCGCTTCAATCGGGATTTGTTCATAATCAGTAGCGGTTCCGCGACCCTCGCTGGCGCCGATAAAACCACCTTCGGTTTCTAGCCGCCCGTCGCGAATTGGAATGTTCAATGTGAAGCTGCCGCTCTGATCGGAAAGGCCGACATTAATGACTTCAACATTGGCTAGACCAAGTTCGGTAATTTCACTCGCGCATTGTGGAATCGGTTCGAAACAGATGACCCGGCTGGCGAACCGACTGAACTCAACAGCATAAGCTCCAGTATTGGCGCCGATATCGATGACCGTATCGACATTAATCCCCCGCAGGTCGCGTAACAGATAAATCTCCGGCTCCCATTGGCGCCGCAAGGGTTTTAGATGATTTCTATATAGTCGGCGGACTGCGCGCGACTGCTTCAAAGCAGATTTTAAATTTTGTATGAGCATAGATATTAGTGACCCCACAGGGAGTGGAGATCAAGTAAAATTTAAATTAAGCGCCCCTCAGGGAATGTAGATTAACCAATATATTGACTTTGTGTCATCCGGCTCCGAACTTCGCGGCAATCTCCAACACCCATATCATCGCGACGGCGATCCATCCGTGAGGAGTGCTAAGGTCGGTTCTTCCACATTACGCCCATCATCAAAACCAAAACAAACGCGGCCAATCCGGCTGACAAATAACACTGCGGAATGCCGCCCACTGTCTTTGGACAAACGTCGCCTGTAATTAGCTCCAGCGTTATGCCGATGGCGGCAAGCGCGGCTACGGGCGTCCACCCCGTAAAGAAAACTGGCGCCCTGACGCCCTTGGGTAAAGCGGCTGACGTCAACACCAACACATAACCGGCGAGAACAATCGCGCAGATCGGAATGGCGCCGATGATTGGGCATCCACTCCCGGTCTCAATGTGCTGGGCGACAAGACTGCCGGCGCCAAAGGCGCCAATCACGCCTGCAAGCGCAAGCAGCAGGCGGAAAATCATGAGCCGCCGCCACCGAGAGAAGCGACGAATGCGTTTAACCCAAAGCCGAATTTAGCGTCGATGCCGAGCAAAAGGATAATGCCTACGGCGATCGGCGCCAGGTATCGAACGAGAAATCGCCAATAGCTGAAAAACCCGGCGCTGGAATTGTGTAACTCATCGCGCATGATTGTACGCGGCACGATCCAGCCGACGAAGATGGCGCCGAGCAGTCCGCCAAGCGGCAGGAATATATTGCCGGCGACGAAGTCGATAATCTCAGCCAGGCCGTGAACCGATACGCTCGCGGCGCCCGCCGCCCAGGCGACGACGGCGAGGGCGATGACGGATTTGATGCGGCTCCAGCCCCACCACTCCTCGATGAAGACTGACGTGATCAGCAGCATGCTGATGGATGTTGTGAGCGCGGCAATGAAAGCAAGGAAGAAAAACAACCCGCCGATGATCGGACCGGCCGGCATGTTGGCAAAGACTGCGGGCAGGGCGCTGAAAATCAGCCCCATGCCGGCGGTCGGATCGAGACTGAAGGCGAACACGACGGGAAAGATCATCAACCCGGCGACCAGCGCCACAAGCGTGTCGGCACCGGCAATGATGGCGCTGTTCTCAACGATGTTTTCTTTTCGATTGAGGTAGGCGCCGTAGGTGATCATCGCCGCCGAGCCGACGGCCATGGAGTAAAAGGCCTGGCCCAAGGCGGCGAGCAGGACGTCGGGCGTTAATTCGTTAAAACGGGGTGCAAAGAGATAGTCGATAGCCGCGCTCGCAGCGCCCGTGGTCAGCGCGTAAACGCTAAGCCCTGCGAGCATCACAAAAAACAAAGGCATTAAAATCGTCACCATCCGCTCGACGCCTTTGATCAGTCCGCGCGAAACAATCAGGGCGGTGATGCCGATAAAGATCGAGTGCCAGAAAACCGCATGCACGGGTCCGTTATAAAGCGTGCGCGGCGCGTCCGGTTCGGTGTTGACGAACTCTCCTGCAAAGGACATGACCGAATAGGAAATGATCCGCCCGGCGATGACGCTATAGGTGGTCAGCACCAGATAGCTCGCCAGGATGCCGATCAGGCCGATCACGCCCCATAGCGGCGTGGCGCCGACGTCTCTCGCTAACTCGCGCGTTGATCCGACTGCGGATAGCCCCTTGCGGCGGCCGACCGCAATCTCGCCGATCAGGATCGGATAGACGATAAAGGCGACGCAGATGAGATAGACCAGCACAAACGCCGAACCGCCGTTTTGGCCGGTCTGGAACGGAAACCGCCACAGATTGCCAAGCCCGACCGCCGCGCCGACCGACGCCATTAGGAATGTATATCGAGATGACCATTGCGGGGTCCCCGACTTGTCGCCGGGTTGTTGTGTTGTCATGGGGAGAAATTCCTGATTGGGGCTGCGCGGCCCATTGCTGGCGGCCCCTGATTGGGGTGGTTGCCTATGATTATTGTCTGACTTGCCCGATCTGAGAAGCGATAATTCGGATCGGATGGGCGCCGCGCGCAAAAACGCTATAGCGGCTTGCCCAATCACTCTTGTCAACGGCGCCAGACTCACGCTCTAATCATTTGTTACGATTGTGATTTTTTATAAAACACCCGTGACGCCGCCAGCAGGCTGGCGCCGGATAGCATAAACAGGAGATCTACACATGGCGTCGATATTATCGAATTTGCGCAACACGGTATTGCTGGGCTGCGTCCTCACGCTATTGCTGTTCATTCTCTATGTTGCTGCTTGGGGCGGCACGATTGATGGGCATTTCTGGCGGTTCCTGTTTCGGTGGCTGCATGTTCTGTCCGCGGTGATGTGGATTGGCCTGTTGTGGTATTTCAACTTCATCCAGATCCCGACCATGCCAGCCATTCCCGATGACCAAAAACCGGCAATCGGCAAACATATTGCGCCCAAGGCGCTGTTCTGGTTCCGCTGGGGCGCGATGGGGACCATCGTTACCGGGCTCATTCTCGGCATGCTCAACGGCTATCTTGTCAACGCGCTGACGCTTGGCGTCGCTAAAGGGTTTGTCCTCAACCAGGTGCTGATCGGCATCGGCATGTGGTTCGGGATTATCATGTGGTTCAATGTCTGGTTCATCATCTGGCCGAACCAGCAAAAAGCCCTCAATATCGACAACAAGTTTCCCGACATCGCAGCCGACGACAAAGCCAAAGCCGGCAAAATCGCGATGCTCTTCTCACGGACCAACACGCTGCTGTCGATCCCGATGCTGTTCGCCATGGTTGGCGCGCAGAACCTTTAAGACGTCTTCATTGCTTTGAGACTTCTGGCCGGTCCGCTTCGGTGGGCCGGCCTCATTGTATAAGGCCTGTGTTGAGCCACAGACCGTGAGCACAGCATGCCGGCTACTGCTTCCTCAAGTGATATAAACGCCAAATCTCACGCCTTTGCTCATCATTCATCAGCGCCAGAAACAGCTTTCTATTCGGACAAAACTCAGGCGGTTCATCCATTTTGCCGCCTTCGTGGTCTATCAGCCGACCGCAGAGTTCAGAATTGGAACACGCGCCGCAATGGTGTTGCATCCGTCGGACCGCGCCAGGAGACATCTTCCCGGTGAGCTGTAACAACAGCAAATCTACCTTCAAAGCCTTGGCAAGCTTTGCCATCAAGCCGGCGGGTTTTTGTGCTTCCGATTTCTTCATGTTTTTACAGCGTGCTCTCGGCAGGTAGTTTGCCTGTGTCCGACAGTTTGACAGGTGCGCGTTAAGACCTCGTTAGTTCGAGTTTATCTAATTATTAGGGGGGAGCCCAATTTAGCGGATTGTTTTCCTTATGCAAAATGGGATCACGCTTCCTTTTCAGGAGGCGGTTATGGCGTGGTTTGATTTGAGCGATGACGAATGGGCGGTGTAGAGCCCTTGTTGACACTACGAGGCCGGCAAAACCGCAATGCTCTTGTCACGGACCAACACGCTGCTGTCGATCCCGATGCTGTTCGCCATGGTGGCCGAACAGAACCTTTAGGGTGGGGCTACGTTTGAAATTTCAGGCCGGCACGTTTCGGCGGGGCAGCCTGATTGCGTTATTGGGCGTGTAGAGCTTAAGACCGCAGGTTCAATTGGTCGCCGTAACACATTCCCCGAACCCGTCTTGTCGGTCTTCCTAATGTTCAAGCCGGGCGCCCATCGGCGCAAGCTCATGCGTTAAATAAGTGCGGCTTCAAACAGGGCGAGCATTCGGGCCCATGCTTTCTCAGCTTGCACTTCATTGTATACCGATGAGTCTGGAGGGCACCATCCGTGCAACGCGCCTTCGTACACTTCAATTTCCGCCGGTATGCCAGCTGCCTTGTAAGCTTCAGCCAAGACAGTTTTGGCTTCTGGATTTCGCTCATCATCATTTTCGGCGATCGCATGGAGCACATGTGCTGGGGAACGGGGAATTAAGAGATGAGGGCTATCAGAAGCATCCCGAACCAAGCCGCCCCCATGGAATGAAGCGGCCGCGCCAACACGATCAGGCGCCGCTGCGGCCGTTCTCATGATGAGAGGCCCGCCCATACAATAACCGGCCGTCCCGATCTTGCGTGAGGCGTCTACACTGTCTTGCCCGTCAAGAAATTCAATATACGCTATCGCGTCTGACATGCTGGCGTCTTGGGTCAGTTTGCCGGCCATTCCCCTAAGAAATTTTCGGGTTTCGGGATCACGAAAGCTTGCATCAGGTCCAACAACCGGCGCTCTAGCATCACGGTAAAATGGATTAACGACCAATACAGAATAACCAGACATGGCCAGGCGTTTGCCCATCGCTTTGAAAGCGGGCCGCAGACCTTTGATGTCAGGCCAGATCAGAACGGCCGGATGTGTTCCACCGGCTGGATGTACAAAGTAACTATCAGATACGCCATTTGGCATAGCGACGTCGACACTGGATTCGACCACGGTCTCATTCCCAAGAACACTTGTGGGATAGAAGGCGGCAAATATCCCCGCAGCTCCCAACTGGCTAAAATCACGCCGATTCAACGCACCGCCATTACGGGCGAATTTCTCGTTATCTTTTTCCGTTAGTTCGTCACACATGGCAGCCTCCTAAGATCAGGTTTGTTCTTTCCATACACCATATCTGAGCGAGCGCTAAGAAATGGCGGAAAGACTTGCCCCTCTTGGCGCGCGATTATCGGCAATTGTTAGACGGATCCTGCATAAACCCGATTGGCTATGAGTGCTTTTGGCGAGAATGCGCTGATTCAACGCTGTGATGCAGGACTTTGAATGAAATCCGAAAGTCGCGAAAAGATTGCATTGTCTATTGAGCGCTGCGGCTACAGCTCTATCCTTTTGCAATGGCTGATGGCGTACAAAACCCTGACCTAGTGTTACCGCCCAAATTTGCGGACTGGTTTGCGTCGCGGGGCTGGCGCGCGCGCCCGCATCAGCTTGAATGCGTTGCCGCTGATCAGGCGGGGCTGTCGCATCTGCTGATCGCGCCCACTGGCGGCGGCAAGACGCTGGCCGGGTTTTTGCCGAGCTTGATTGACCTTGACGGCAGGAAAACCCCGAGCCAAGGCCGACTGCACACGCTTTATATCTCGCCTTTAAAAGCGCTGGCCGTCGACATCGCCCGCAACCTGCAAACGCCGGTCAAAGAGATGGGCCTCGATATCGCGATCGAGACCCGGACCGGCGATACGCCGCCCGCGCGGCGTCTGCGCCAGAAACATCAGCCGCCGGATATATTAATGACCACGCCGGAGAGCCTGTCGCTGCTGATCGCGTCACCAGACGCTGCTGACTACTTCAAAGGTCTTCGCCGCGTTATCCTTGATGAGCTGCACGCGCTGATCCCGAACAAGCGCGGGCATTTGCTGTCGCTGGCATTGGCGCGGCTGCGCATGCTGGCGCCGCAAATGCGCATGGCCGGGCTTTCGGCCACCGTACCCGATGCGCGCCCGCTGATCGACTATTTGACGCCGCAAAATACGCCTGGCGCCGTCTCCGCGAAACTTATTCGCGGCGCCTCCGGCGCCAAGCCGCAGGTTGATGTGCTGGTTTCCGAAGAGCGCATCCCGTGGTCCGGACATTCCGGCCGGCATGCATTTATGGAAGTCTATGCGGCGATCAAAGGCTCCGGGCTGACGCTGGTTTTCGTCAACACCCGCAGCCAGGCCGAAGCCACCTTCGCGGCGTTGTGGCGATTAAACGATGAGAACCTGCCGATCGCGTTGCATCACGGATCGCTTGAAGTCGAACGCCGCCGCAAGGTCGAGGCGGCGATGGTTGCGGGGCGCTTGCGCGCGGTGGTCGCCACATCCACCCTCGATCTCGGCATTGACTGGGGCGATGTTGACCTCGTCATTCAGATGGGCGCGCCGAAAGGCGCAAGCCGTCTGACCCAACGCATTGGCCGCGCCAATCACCGCATGAATGAACCAAGCCGGGCGCTTTTGGTTCCCGCAAACCGCATGGAGGTGCTGGAATGCATCGCCGCGAAACAGGCGATTGACGAGGGCGCGCTCGATGGCGCGCCGCCGCGTGAAGGAACGCTTGATGTGCTGGCGCAACATATTCTCGGCATGGCTTGTGCTGCGCCTTTCGAGCCTGATGATCTTTATAAGGAAGTTCGTTCAGCGGCGCCCTATGCGCAGCTGCCGCGCAAGGACTTTGACGACGCTGTGGAATTCGTCGCCACCGGCGGTTATGCGCTGAAGCGCTATGACCGCTATCGCCGGATTGTCAAAAGCCCGGATGGGCTATACGCCGCGCGCGATGGCCGCGCAGCGCAGCAATATAAGATGAATGTCGGAACCATCGTCGAGGCGCCGGCGCTGAATGTGCGGCTGGCGAGTGCTAGAGGGCCTAAGCGACCAGGTCGTAAGCTTGGCACGCTCGAAGAGTGGTTCTTCGAAAGCCTGACGCCGGGCGATGCGTTTTACTTTGCCGGCGAGATTTTGCAGCTTGAACGCATTGAGGGCGGGGACGCGATTGTCTCACGCACGGTGAGCGAGGCGCCGCGTATTCCGACCTGGGGCGGCAATAAATTTCCGTGGTCGACCTATCTGGCTGAACGCGTGCGCGCGATGCTCTCCGATCCCGAGAGCTGGAATGCCTATCCGGACCAGGTGCGCGCCTGGTTGGAAAAACAACGCGAGGTGGCGCGGCTCCCCAAGCCCGGGCAATTGCTGGTTGAAACCTTCCCTTATCAGGACCGGCATTTTCTGGTTTGCTATCCGTTTGATGGATGGCTTGCGCATCAGACCTTGGCGATGTTGCTGACGCGGCGGCTGGAACGCCTTGGCAAGCAACCAATTGGATTCGCGCCGACCGAATACGCACTGTCGATATGGGGGCGGAAAGATATGAGCGATGTTGATATGGCGGCGCTGTTTGACGAAGACATGCTCGGTGACGACCTTGAAAGCTGGCTTGCTGAAGCGGTGTTGATGAAGCGCACCTTTAGAAATTGCGCGGTGATTGCCGGACTGATCGAACGTAAACATCCCGGTCAGGAAAAAACCGGCCGGCAAATCGCTTTTTCCGCCGACCTTATTTACGATGTGTTGCGCGAGCACGAGCCGGACCATCTGTTGATGCGCGCGGCGTGGGAGGATGCATCGAGCGGGTTTCTTGATCTCAAACGCTTGCAAGGGCTGCTGGCGCGGGTGCAATCGCGCATCGATCATGCATCGCTGGCGCAGGTCTCGCCGCTGGCGGTTCCTGTGATGCTGGAAATCGGCCGCGAGAGTGTCGCCAAGGACGCCAGCGAAGCCATGTTGAAAACCGCCTCCGCCGACCTCATTGCCGCGGCGATGGGAACATCGTAAATCTCATCTCATGCCTGATGCGCCTACCACCATCACTCTTTGCGGAGAACGCCTGACGCCCGACCCGCTCGGCGCGTTATTCTGGCGTGCGCGTGAAACGCTGATTGTCTCGGACTTGCATTTCGAAAAGGGCTCGAGCTTTGCGGGCCGCGGGGTGATGTTACCGCCCTATGATACGCGCACGACGCTGATGCGGTTGGCGGCGCTGGTTAAGAAATATGAGCCCGCTTGCGTAATTTCCCTTGGCGATGCGTTTCATGATCGCGAGGCGGAAAACAGGATGGAGAGCCAAGACGCCGACGCACTCCAATCGCTCCTGCGTCAGGCCGAATGGTTGTGGATTTTGGGCAATCACGATCCGGCGCCGTCTGAGCGGTTCATTGCGGCGACGGCCTATGAAAAACAAATCGGCCCGCTAATTTTCCGACACGAGCCCCAAGCCGGCTCCGCGCCCGGAGAAATTGCCGGCCATTTACATCCTTGCGCAAGGGTTGCCGCCGAGGGGCGAACGCTCCGTAGACGGTGTTTTGCGGTCGGCGGCGCGGAAGATGATGAGCGCCTGGTGATGCCGGCAATGGGCGCTTATACGGGCGGGCTGAATGTGCTTGACGAGGCCTATGCGCCGTTGTTCGGCAAAATCAGCGCAGGCGTCACCGCCTGGGTTATGGGCGCTGAGGGCGTGTATCCGATTGGGCGAGAGATGCTGGCGCCCGATCCGGGGAGCGTAGCGAACCGGTTAGAGTCGGTACGGAATTCTAAGGAGGTAGAGCCCCCTTCGACCGCTTCGCGGCCACTTCCCCCGTAAACGGGGGAAGAAAGAGCGTGCTACAAGCTCAACCTTATTCCTCCCCCGTAAAACGGGGGAGGTGTCACCGAATGTGACGGAGGGGGTTTCTGCGCATTCGCAAAGTGTTGGACTTGAGGTATAACACCCCTCACCAACGGGTTCGTGAATTGCCGTGCGATAAGCGCCTCGCCATATCAGCGGTTTTGGAGGCAGGCTCATGAAAAATTTCGGCGATATCATGTTCACCGAGACGGTGAAGGCGGAGCAGGCGCGGCGCGGCTCGCGCGAGGGCTATGCGAAAATGACCGCGCGCCCGGCGCCGGAGGGGCTCGCCGAGCGCGAGACCGCATTTATTGCCGCGCGCGACAGTTTTTATATGGCGAGCGTCACAGAGACCGGCTGGCCCTATGTGCAGCATCGCGGCGGACCGACAGGATTTTTGCGCGTTCTGGGTCCAACACAGCTCGGCTTCGCCGATTATCGCGGCAACAAGCAATATGTCTCGACCGGGAATTTCATGACCGAAGACCGTGCATCGCTGTTCCTTATGGATTACCCGAACAAGGCGCGGCTGAAAATTCTGGCGCGGGTGAAAGTACAGTCCGCTGAGGATGCGCCCGACCTTGCCGCCCGGCTGCATGTTGAAGGCGAGGGGCGGGTCGAGCGGGTTTTCACCTTGGACGTTGAAGCCTTTGACTGGAACTGCCCGCAATTCATCACCCCGCGTTTTACCGCCGAGCAGATACGCGAATTAGTCGCGCCACAATTTGAGCAATTGAATGCGGAGAACGAGGCGTTAAAGGCGCGGCTCGCGGCGCTGGAAGGCGGCTGAGGCTTACTTGCTCTTAGGCGTTTGAATTAGAATAAGTATGCTTTATTAGACTTGTCATCACCGGGCTTGTCCCGGTGATCCAGAATTTTTTCTACTTGTTGCCCTGGATTGCCGGAACAAGTCCGGCAATGACACGAAGAAGATAATTCACCTTCCTAACGGGCTGAAAAGACACAGTTAGTTGTGGCTCAGACCTTTCGGCATTTTCCCAGTGAGCAGCCCTTGCGCCGAGAACGGTTCCTCCGTTGACAGATCAATCGTAACGATGGTCACGTCCCTGGTTCCATAAGCCTGCCCGGTGCGGCCAATACCGGCGTCGCCCGCCGCGTTGAGCCGCCAGAGGTTTGCTGCTTCCTCGCCGGCGAAAGTCTGGCCGAGGGTAAAGGGTGCGGTGTCGCCGTGGATCACCAGCACCGGACCATCAAAGCTGCGCGCAGCTGCGCTGATTGCCACGCGCAATTCGGTGAAGCCGTCGCAAGGATGCTCTGCGTCTGCCGCGACGCTCTCGCACATCACGTCTTCAGGTTTGTCGTCAATGTCGGTCATGTCGGCCTGCATGGCGATCACCACCGCGTGCGCATCATTCTCTTTTGCGGCTGCGAAAGTCTCGTCGAGCCAGGTGAGGTTGGCCGCATCGCGTGCATCTGCGGCCGTTGCCGCCTGTTCCAGAGGATCGCCCGTCACCCAGTCTCGCGCGTTATTGGTGCCGACAATATGCAAGGTTGCGAACTGAACGCCGCCATGGCGCCACGCGGCGTTTTCCGGCAAGACTTCCTGGCGGCGGGCGGCGAAGGTTTCGGGGGCGGTGAGCGGTGCGGAGAAGAACCGCGTCCGAAGTTTGTCCAGCCGGCTGAGATCGGAGGTTTTGGCGCCGGTATCAGGATCTTCGAAGCGGTCGCAGTCGGCCCAGTCATTGTCGCCGGGCGTATAGAACACCGGCGCCGGCGCAAGCGCTGCAATCAACGTCTCCAGGCGCTCTTCCAGCGCATCGGTGCACGCCGCGCCGCCGCCTTTAAAGTCACCTACATGGATGATGAACGGATAATCGCCCGCGCGAATTTTTGGCGGCGCCTGGGCCAGCATGACCTCGTCCGGCGGGCCATAGGGCGTGTCGCCAATGACGATGAAGGAAAATCCGCCATCTTCGCTTGGCGACGACGTCTCACTGGCGCAAGCGGTGAGCAGGGCGAGCAAAAAAAATGTAAAAAATTTTTTTGAGTGGTGCGCCGCACGCAACATTGTTCTTGTCATGGTTGTTTTCCTGACATCAGTTTCGCACCCTTGATGTGCGCCATAAGGCTTCCAGCACGAAAACAAGTTTTATTGGCGCCAGACGTCCAGTCAACGTCCTCACGGTTTCAAGCGGCCCTATCGTTAAATTTGCGCCCAGTCGTGTCTGCGGCGCGAACAAACAAGGAGACCCGCTCAAAGATGACCGCTTCGGCTCATAAATGTTGGACCACAAATGGCTACAGCCCTGTGAGAGCACGGAATATAAAAAGCGCGAAGGCGCCTTTGCCGCGCTTATTCGCCGGAAACTTGCGCCTGCAGGCCTTTGGCCGACGTGGTGTGCTGGAATTTGAGTTTTTTGTCCGGAAAGACATAGTGAAAGGCGCCATGAGACATCAGCGCCGCCTCGTGGAAGCCGGACAGGATCAGCTTCAACTTGCCGGGATAATGGGCCATGTCGCCAATACAGAAGATGCCGGGCACGGAGGTTTCGAATTTCTCCGTATCGACCTCAACGCGGTTTTCCGTAAGGTTGAGTCCGAATTCGGCGATCGGCCCGAGCTTCATGGTCAGGCCATAAAAGGCGAGAAGGTTCTCGCACGGGATGTCATAATCGCCGTCGGCCTCACTGGAGACCGAAACCGCTTCGATGATCCGGTCCGCGCCTTTGAGGCCTTTGATCTGGGCGACGTGAACGTCGATTTTTCCGGCCTTTTCAAGCGCGCGCATTTTCTCAACGCTATCGGGCGCGCCGCGAAATTCCTTGCGCCGATGAACCAGTGTAATCTTTTCCGCGATCGGCTGAAGGTTAAGCGTCCAGTCAAGCGCGCTATCGCCGCCGCCGGCGATCACAATATTCTTGCCTTCAAACATCTGGCGCTGGCGCACGGCATAAAAAACGGTATCGCCCTCAAAATCATCGACGCCGGGGATCGGTGGCTTTTTTGGTTGAAAAGAACCGCCACCCGCCGCGATGCAGATCGCCGAGGCGGTTATCGAGGTTCCCATATCAGTATCGACACGCCATTTCCCGTCCTCGGTATTAGCGACAGAAACAGCCATCTCATTAAGATGAAATTCCGGACCAAACGGTTCTATCTGGTCCAGCAGCTGGCGCGTCAATTGCTCGCCGGAAATGGTTTTGATTGCCGGAATGTCGAGGATCGGTTTTTCCGGGTAAAGCTCGATGCATTGCCCGCCGGGATGCTCGAGGATATCGATGACGCGGGCCTTGATGCCGAGCAGACCAAGCTCGAAAACCGCAAACAGGCCGACCGGCCCCGCGCCGATAATAATGACATCCGTCTCGTGTGCGCCGCCCGGAGGGACGCTATTCACCAGTATTGTCGGCATCGCTATCGCCCCGCCACAAATAAATCTTTGCACCACGTTAGACGCATTTTGCCGGCGAGGGGAAGCGGCAAATGTCAGCCCTCGACGGCCATGTCTTTCGGCGTTGCAAAAAGCCGCAAAGCTCCGCGTCGCCGCAACGGCTCATCCCAGGCGGAGATATCAAACTCAAAATGCGCGAGCGCGGCGGTGGGGAATTTTTCCGCCAGACGACGAAAGTCGCCCGGGCGCGATCGCGCCGGGTCTGTAAGGTCTAGAGCCAGCATGTGCAGGCCCGGATTATGGGCGATGACGAGGATATGCGCATATTGCTGCGACGCAGCGCCGATAGCCTCGAGGATAGTGTGCGGCGAGGCGAGATATAGCCCGCGGCTATATTCGATGTGGGGGCGGGCGCTGAAGAATGGCGCAATGAGGTCGAGCGTTTCACGGGTGCGCACAGCCGAAGAACACAAAACGCAGTCCGGCGCGCCAGTGTTTTCCTCCATAAAGGCGCCCATCAGCACCGCCGCCTCACGACCGCGCCTGTTTAAGGGGCGGTCAAAGTCGCCTTTGACGTTGTCATCCCAGCTCGACTTGGCGTGCCGCAAAAGAGAAAGGCGTATCATCTCGACCTCATTCGCCGAATTACTCTTCTACACCCTCTTCAGTATCGTTTGCGGGATCATATTTGGCAAACCATCCCATAATATTGTCGGTTTTGGCGATCAACCGGCTAGGCCGCCCGGCAATATAATGCGGCGAACCGGGAACGCGGATCAGCGCGGTGTCGACTTTTCGAAGTTTAAGCGCGGAATAAAACTGTTCCGATTCCCATGCGGGCGTGCGCCAGTCTTCTTCGCCGACCATCAAAAGCGTCGGCGTTGTGACATTGCCAACCAGCGAAAGCGGCGAGAGTTTCCAATAGGCGTCACGATCTTCCCATGGGTTTGCGCGAATCCAGTGGCGTACAACATAGCCGCCAATATCTGCGGCAAGCGCCATCGTCGCCCAGTTGATCACCGGCTTGATACTTGCGGCGGCGGCAAAACGATCGGTCTTGCCAACGATCCACGCCGTCAAAACGCCGCCGCCGGAGCCGCCGGTCACGAACAATCTGTCCGGGTCCGCATAGTTGCGTTTGATCAGCTCATCGACAACGCTCATCAGGTCGTCATAGTCATTGCCCGGATAAGCCAGGTCGATCAGTTGCGCGAACTCTTCGCCATAGCCGGTGGAGCCGCGTGGGTTGGTATAGACGGTGACATAGCCTTCAGCAGCGTAGCGCTGAATTTCCGCCGAGAAAAATGGGCCGTACATCGCGAACGGACCACCATGAATTTCGAGAACCAAAGGGAAGGACCCGTCCGCTTTAAACCCGGGCGGCAGTGCGACCCAGGCCTCAATCTCGCGGCCGTCATGGGAAGATTTCACTTTGATTTCTTCAACGCGCGCCATGTCGAGATGCGGCAGGACATCATCATTGAGCGCGGTCAGTTTTCGCGTGCGCGCGCCCTGCAAAACCGCGACATCGGCCGGGCGGTCAGCGCTGGCCGCCGTATAGGCGACGATGCCGGAATTGCTTGCGGCGGAAAAAGAACCGCCGGAATAGGGACGCCCGAAAGAGGTCCCGCCAACATCGCCAACAAGTTTAAAGACGGCGCCGTTCATATTGACCGACGACAGGACCGTATCCCCGTCGACATCCGACTGAATGACAAGCGCATTGCCGCGCCACGCCATGTCGGCAACGCTGCGGTCATAGTTTGCGGTAAGGTTGCGGATATTGGAGCCATCGGAGTTCATGACGTAAAGATCCGTCTGCTGATAAGACAGCACCTTGTCGTCATAGCCGAGAAAAGCGATTTGCCGTCCGCTCGGGGAAACCACTGGCGAGAAGTCTGGTCCGTCGCGCGATGTAAGAGTGCGCATCGACAGGTCATCAAGCTTGATCGCGTAGATTTCGCTTTCAATCGGGTCGAGATAAGCGTCCTCGACATCATTGCCGACAGCGAGGACCGTGGCGTTGTCGAGCCAGGCCGGGCTGTTGAAATTATTCTCGCCCTTGGTGATCTGGCGCGCGGAGCCGCCCTCGGCGGAGACAACATAGATGTGGCTTGCGCCTTCTTTCAGATATCCAGCCCCGTCAAATCGGATAACGAGATCATCGAATACTCGAAAGGGTTTGGACCAGTCGGCGCCTTCGGGCTGTTTGGGAGGCTCAGCAAAGCTCGGCGGTTTTTCCGGCGTGAACATGGAAAAAGCAATTGACTTGCCGTCGGGTGACCACGCCGGGGCGCTCGGCGCTTGTGCCAATTGCGCGAGCGAAAAGCTCTCGCCGGTATCGATATAGAGGACGCGCAAATGCAAAGCGCCATCCTTCATGCCAAGATAGACAATTCTGTCGCCCGAGGGAGACCACCGCGCGGAAGCGACCGATCCTTCGCCGGAAATCAGCGGGCGATGCGCGCCGCTACGCACATCCAATGTCCACAGATCGGCAACGATGCGGTCCGTCATCCGATCTATTGACCTGCGCGCGTAGATAATGGTCCGGCCGTTGGGAGAAATTTGCGGATCATCGGCGTATTCAAGATCGAATACCCGCTCGGCTGTAAATTTCTTGGCGTCATCTTCCTGCGCCAGAGCAGAAAGCGCAATGCAGGATAGCAGCGCCGCTATTGTCAGGGTTTTCATGTTCTCTCTCCTATGCCTCAGTATTTTTCTACGCAATGGTAAGCACGATTTTGCCGGTGGCTTTGCGCTCCTGCAGCAGGGTCAGCGCTTTGGCGGCGTCTTCAAGCGGGAAGGCGGCGGTAATCCGTGGGCGGATTTTGCCGTCCTTGTAGAATTGAAACAACTCAGCAACATAGTCAGCGTTCTTCGCCGGTTCACGCATCGTAAAGGCCCCCCAAAAGACGCCGACAATCTGACAGCTTTTCAGCAATGTAAGGTTCAGCGGGATTTTTGGAATGCCCGCCGGGAAGCCAATGACGAGATAACGCCCGTTCCAGGCAAGGGCCCGCACCGATGGTTCGGCGTAATCGCCGCCGACGGCGTCATAGACGACATTGGCGCCTTCGCCGCCGCACAGCGCCTTGATCGCGCCCGACAATTCCTTTTGCGCCGCGCGGTCGAGCGCGCCTGTTGGGTAGATAAGGGTTTCATCTGCGCCAAGATCTTTACAGAAAGCCGCTTTTTCCTCCGACGAAACACCGGCAATCACTTTCGCGCCCATCGCCTTGCCAAGCTCAATCGCCGCCGCGCCAACGCCGCCGGCGGCGCCAAGAATAAACAACGCCTCGCCGGGCTTAATCCTCGCGCGATCCTTCAGCGCATAATGCGACGTGCCATAGGTGAGCATGAAACCGGCCGCCTCATCGAAAGGCATCGCATCGGGGATTTTGTAGCTGCGCGCAGCGTCAGCGATGAAATGGGTTGCATAGCCGCCATTGATCCCGCCGGAGAGGACCCGATCGCCGACGGCAAAGTCGCTGACGCCGTCGCCGACCGCCTCGACAATACCGGCGACTTCGCCGCCCGGCGCAAACGGCCGCGGCGGCTTGAACTGATAAAGATCGCGAATAATCAGCGTGTCGGGAAAATTGACCCCCGCCGCCTTGACCGCAATGCACAACTGGCCCGGTCCCGGCTCGGGCGTCATGACCTCGGTCAGTTCAAGCGCTTCCGGTCCGCCCGGCGCGTGGCTCATCATCGCTTTCATAGAAAACCCATGTCCTTCTTTCTTGCTCTTATGAACGATCTTACGCATTGTTGCACGGCCCATAAACAATCAATGGCAGAAAACGGGCGGGAGGGCTTTGTGCAGCTTCGACATGTGACGCCGGTACGGGTAACGCTGTTCCTGGGCGCATTATTGATGATAGCCGGCTGCGCAACCGCCGCCCGCATGACGCTCCAGGATCGATTTCGGGCGATCGGCCTGCCGGCGCAAACCGCCGACTGTATGGTCGATGAGCTGGAACAACGCCTGTCGAGCGAGGATGTTCAAGATTTGGCGCGCTACACGCTGCAACTATCGCGCGCCGATTCCACGCTCGGCGCCATCCGCTTGTTGATGGGTATTGACAATCCGCGCGCCGTCACGGCGATCGGCCGATCTGGAATATCGTGCGTTTCCGGATTTCGCTTGTGAGCGAGGCTGGCGTAGTGGCAGGCGCCGGGGCCGCCCAACCGACCAGAGCGTATCGTACTTACGTTCTGATTCTCCTGACCGGCGTTTACACCTTCAATTTTATTGACCGTCAGATCATCGGCATCCTGTCGCCTGCGATCAAGGCGGATCTTGGTCTTGCTGATTGGCAGTTGGGGGTTTTGAAAGGATTTGCGTTCGCTGTCCTTTACACGACCTTGGGCATTCCCATTGCGCGCCTGGCGGACAGCAAGAACCGGGTGACGATTATCGCGATTGCGCTTGCGCTTTGGTCAGGGTTTACAGCAATTTCCGGCGCCGCCTCAAATTTTGTGCAACTGACTCTGGCGCGGGTGGGGGTCGGCATTGGCGAGGCTGGCGGATCGCCGCCCTCTCATTCTCTGATTTCAGATTATTTTCCAAAAGAAGAACGTGCCAGCGCCTTGGCGATATACGCAATGGGTATTCCGATCGGAATAGCGCTTGCTTATCTCGGCGGGGGCTGGGTGATGCAAACATTCGGCTGGCGTATGGCGTTTGTGGTGATTGGGCTGCCGGGGGTGGCTATGGCGGTGTTGTTAAAACTCACAGTACGAGAGCCGCAACGCGGTGGTATGGAAAGCGCAGACCATACGGATGAGTTTAGAGCACTTCGTGTCACCGAGCCGGAAGGCCGTATTGAGCGGGTGATTTTGAGCGGGTGCAAATTATTTCCTGCCAGTATGCGCGCCTCAGCCTTCAGTGAAATGGCCACGGTCTGGCGCGCAGCCAAGCACCTTCTTTCCATACCCACCTATCGCACAATTGTCATCGCCACGACAGCAGTGTCGTTTACGTCTTATGCGAACGGGACATGGATCGTTGATTTCTATTCACGCTCGCATCCGGACTTCTCGCTCCTGAGGGTATTATTCTGGCTTGGGATTATTTCTGGAACGGCATATTCAGCCGGGACTTTTCTTGGCGGTTATGTGGTCGATAAACTCTCGAAGAATGACAAGCGGATGTACGGTTTTGTTCCGGCAATCGCGCTGGCGCTAAGTTTTCCGTGTTTTATCGTTTCCATTTGGGTCGGTAGCCCCGTTCTTTCTCTCATATTCATGGCGCCGGTGAACCTGGCCATCGGGTTTTATCTTGGCCCCTGTTTCGCCTTGGCGCAAACACTTGCGCCGGTGTCTATTCGCGCGCTGTCGACGGCGGTCTTTTTCTTTATTTTGAATATGATCGCGCTTGGCTTCGGCCCCACGCTGACAGGCGTTTTGTCGAGCGTGTTGGCTGAAGGGCTTGGCGAGGAACTTTCTTTGCGCGTCTCGCTGACAGTCATATCATTAGTTTCGCTTTACGGCGCCTGGATGTTTTATGAGGCCGGCAAACGCGCGCCCGCAGATTGGGCGAAAGCGACTGGTGAGGCGGCGTAAATCATGGCGAAAGCGGAGAACAAGACCAAGCCCGGAAAGGCAAGCGTCACCGCTTTTATTAATGCCGTTGAAAATGACACGCGTAGGAAAGATGCAAAAGCAATTCGTGCTTTGATGAGGAAAATAACCGGCGAAAAGGCGAAAATGTGGGGCCCTTCAATCGTCGGATTTGGTCAGTGTCATTATAAATATGAAAGCGGGCGGGAGGGCGAGACTATGCTGGTCGGGTTCTCGCCGCGCAAAGCGAACACGGTGCTTTATGTGCTGGGCTCGCTCGACAAGGATGCCCCGCTGCTTGGCTCGCTCGGCAAGTATAAAACCGGGCGGTCATGTCTATACATAAACAAGCTGGAAGATGTCGACGAGAAAGTCCTTATAAAGATTATTGAAAAATCCTATAAGGCGACAAAAAAGAAATGGGGCGCATAAACGCCGCGCCCCATTTCCTACTGTTTACTTACGCAACACTTACTTAGCCGGTTTGACATAGCGGTGGACCAGCCGTGTCGTTTTTCCTCTTAATCCGGATTCGCCCCAGAAATTTTGAAGGTCGTCTTCCGGATTGTTGTGAATGTCGTCCGCCGAGCCTTCGAAGGTGAAGCCGGCGCCTGTCACGTCAGCGATCATCACGTCTTCGGAGATACGGTGCCATTCGGCGCTTTGCTGGCGGGAAGATCCGTTCGGCGCTTTGTGTTCGATGATGGCGAAGACCCCACCCGGTTTCAAGATTCGCTTGATGTCAGCGTAGATTTCCGCAGAGCGCGCAGGCATAGTCTCTCCGGAATCTTCTGCATAGTGAAGATGGTGTATGATCAGCGACAGAAGAACCATATCGACAGAGGCGTCTTCATAAGGGAGAGGTCCTCCGGGCTGCGTGGCGTCGATAACGATGTTGCCGAAAGGCGCGTATTGCGCCTCAAGGGCGGCCTTTCGTTCTTCAAATCGATCGCCGGCCTGATTTTGCGCGCGGGCTTGCCCTTTGGGCCCTACGGCGCCGGCGATTATTTCTGTAAAATAGCCGCCACCCGAGGCGAGATCGACGACCGTCATGCCTTCTTTGACGCCGTAGAAGGCGAGCACTTTGCCCGGCTTGCGAGCCTCATCGCGCGTACGGTTATCTTCAGTGCGCAGAGGGTTATCGATGGCGGTTTGAATGTTAGCAGGGATGTCGCCGGCAAAAGCCGTTGACAACATGCAAGCAGAAGCAGCGATAGAAATCAGTGGTTTCATGATGGGCCCCAGTGGGTTGGCGGGAAAACGCCATAATGCGCAGTTTCGGAGCAATAAGCGCTGTGAATGCGACGAAGCGCTGCATTGCAGCGATGAGCCGCATTCATAATCACGATCGCGTGCGGCGCCTTGCGGCCACAATTTCGCCACCAATATTTCAACTGTAGCGTTGAAACTCTGAAATTGCGGGGCGAAACAGGCTACGGAGGTAGACATGGCGTTGGCGATCAGAGGTAGGGGCGCAGCCTATGATGTGCGTCCGGCCGGCGAGAACGGCTTTGGCTTTGCTGGACCCTTTGGAAATCTTTTCGGGTTTGCCAAAGACGCCATACAAGGCTCGTGTTCCGGTCTATTGGCATTGCTTGGCGCTTCCCAGTTGTCGGGCGTGGCGGGCGGGTTCGCGACCGTTGGCAGCGAGATTCAAAGTCTCGACGGTCTGTGGCAATCCCTTTCGGCGACGGGGTTTGCCGGACCGATGGAGCTGTTTGCCGGGATTGTGTTGTTCTTTGCCGCAAGGCGCACCATCGCCCGCACACTCGGGCTGGTCGCGTTTATCGCTTTTGTTGTGGCCTTCGCGCAAGGCTATACTGTGGCAGACATGCTGGGCGCATTGACGTGGCTGCTGGAAAATGCAGCAGCGATACTGCAATCTATACCTGCCGGAACCAACGCATAAGCGCTCACAATTTTGCAGCGCCTTGCCTCAGTAGTCATTCGGCGCAACATTGCGCAGTATGAAACTAAGCATTGCAGAACAAACAGACTCTGACTGGCCAGATGTGTGGTCGGTTCTGGAATCGGCTTTTCGCGCCGGAGAATCTTATCCGCTATCGCGCGACGTAAGCGAAGCGGACGCAAAGACATACTGGATTAAAACCGACGGCTACAACGCGATTGCGCGCGATGATGCGGGCGATATCGCGGGCGTATATTATCTGCGCCCGGACCAGGGCGGGCCTGGTGATCATATCTGCAATGCGGGTTATGTCATCGCTGAGGCGGCGCGAGGCAAGGGATGTGCCGCCGTGTTATGCAGGCAGTCGCAGCAGCAAGCATCAGAGATGGGCTTTACAGGGATGAAGTTCAATCTTGTTGTCGTGACGAATAAGGCTGCAATCGCCGCATGGAAAAAAGCCGGGATGGCGATCATCGGCACGGTCCCGC
>JAJFGA010000082.1 GCA_021776375.1 Hyphococcus sp.
GGAGGGGATGTTTTTGGTAATTATCTTCGTCATCCGGAATGACCGCGCTCAATGATTTAGCGTCTCGAACAGATCATCCCAATTTGGGTTGGTGGTCTCGATTAGTGAAAGTTTCCACTGACGTTTCCATTCCTTGATCTGACGCTCACGGATGAATGCACTATCGCGCGTATTATGCGGTTCATACCAGACAAGCTTATCAACGCCATATTGGGAGGTGAAACCCTTGTGGATTTTCTCCTTGTGTTCCCATACGCGGCCCATGAGATCGTCGGTCGATCCTGTGTAAAGCGTGCCATTGCGTTTGCTGGCGAGGATGTAAACAAAGAAATATTGCATAAGCGCTGAGGATATCACGCATGGACAATCCCCAAAACCTAACTCCGCTCATCCCGGCGACGGCCGGGATCCAGAATTCTGGCTGCAAGCATGAGTGATATTTTGAGACGCCCCCATGAGTATGTCGCCAATTCAAAACTCATATTATTTACAAACCGCTGAGCCGACTGGATCCCGGCCTTCGCCGGGATGAGCGGGGAGGGGATACTTTTGGACGTCATCCCGTGTTCCGTGCAGCACGAAGTGATGCACTGCTAGCACGGGATCGCTGGCGGCAAGTTCCAACCGACTGCAAGAGATCCCGGACCAGCGAAGCAACACTTCGTGTTGCATCGCATCCGGGATGACGGGGGCGGTGATGTTGGCAGGGTAGCCGGCTAGATCCCGGCATCCGCCGGGATGAGTGGGTAGGGGGCTTATTCGAAATTCAGTCTGCTTAAATACTTACAAGTTGAATCTATGCCAGGGAACATCGACGCCTCTGTAATGCCCATCTGCTCGAGGTCGCGCAATACTGCCGTCTTGCTGTCTGCGCGCAACTTGTAAACGGACAAATAGGTTTTTTCGAATTTTGACTCGTATTCTTCTATATAGGATTCGATGTCGTCAACATTAGTTAGCGCGGCTAACGCCTGTTGCGGGATCATACGCACATTCTCGATACCAAGAAGTTCAATGATACTAAAATGGGGTCGAATCCCATCAATTATGTCGATCTGAATTAAATCTGTACACCAAGAAGCCTTTTCAAAACTGAAAATTGTAACAAACTCGTCCTCATCAGGATTAACTGTATTGAACGCAAAGAAAGCGGCCACATATGGTGAATAGGTCCAGTCAAGCAAGGGGGTGGGGTAACCATGATGTTGCACTAAATGGTAGAATGCACCAAGCTGGTAGGGGTCATTCAGATCAAAATGATGTTTTACTGATGTTGATAGGTATCGTTGTAGCTGTGGAACGTCGTGTGCCTTAAATCGACGAAGGTCTTTTCTATTGGTTCGATGAAACTTCGTCCGTAACTTTTTAAAACACGGTTGGCCTCGATATATAACACTTTGCCGCTCGTTGTTTGTTGTTGACGATATTGTGGTCTTGAAACCTGACCAGTCTATGAGCGATGCTTTCTTCGGTGAGCCAGAATTTTGATTGGTGAACTGTAGTTTTAGAGACCCAGTTCCACTGGAGGGGACGTCCGTTTCGTATTGAACAGTAGCGGCGTTTTGTTCAATATTTAGCGATATCTTACACTTTTTGGAATGCTGGTAATCTGGGTACAGCCGGCGGAAGTCCGCACTCTGTGGATCGAGAATATGGCCAAAACCATTGATTGGTCGAATTTCGCATTCAAAGACATACTTCAATTCCCCGTCTGGCAAGGCTCCTATTATCGCCATTGAACCTGGAGCGTCGGAATCGTCTGGGAAAAGATACGCTGTACCGCAGACGTAATTGCCACTCTTGTCTAAATTGATAACAACTTGGCCAGGTATTTCTCCTGTAATTCTGCCTATCCATTG
This sequence comes from Hyphococcus sp., assembly GCA_021776375.1. Lineage (GTDB taxonomy): Bacteria > Pseudomonadota > Alphaproteobacteria > Caulobacterales > Parvularculaceae > Hyphococcus. The sequence goes on from JAJFGA010000082.1 coordinate 1,860, forward strand.
CCCTTGCATATCTTGACCTATGCCGCCCGCCGCTTCCGCTTAACAACCTTCTTCTTCCCCGCCGCCTTCTTAACAGCCGGCTTAGCGCGCGCCTTCACCGCGCCCGGCAACATCTCCTTCAAATAAACCCCCGTATAACTCCGCGCCACCCCCGCCACATCCTCCGGCGTTCCCGCCGCGACGATCTCGCCGCCGCCGTCGCCGCCTTCGGGGCCTAGGTCCAAGATCCAGTCGGCCTGTTTAATGACGTCGAGATTGTGTTCGATGACGACGACGGTGTTGCCGTTGCCTGCAAGTTCCTGGATGACTTCCATCAGCTTGCGGACATCCTCGAAGTGGAGGCCCGTGGTTGGCTCGTCCAGTATATAGAGCGTTCGCCCCGTTGCGCGTTTGGAAAGTTCCTTGGAGAGCTTGACGCGCTGGGCCTCGCCGCCGGACAGCGTCGTCGCCTGCTGGCCGATATGAATATAGCCGAGCCCGACACGGTTCAGTGTTTCCATCTTGTCGCGGATCGACGGCACGGCTTTGAAAAATTCCGCGCCTTCCTCCACCGTCATATCGAGCACGTCGGCGATCGACTTGCCTTTGAACTTCACTTCCAGGGTCTCGCGGTTGTAACGCGCGCCCTTGCAGATATCGCAGGTGACATAGACATCGGGCAGGAAATGCATCTCGATTTTAATGACGCCGTCGCCCTGGCACGCCTCGCAGCGCCCGCCTTTGACGTTGAAGGAGAACCGCCCCGGCTTGTAGCCGCGCACTTTGGATTCCGGCAGACCTGAAAACCAGTCGCGGATCGGCGTGAAGGCGCCGGTATAGGTCGCGGGGTTGGAGCGGGGCGTGCGCCCGATCGGCGACTGGTCGATGTCGATGACCTTGTCGAAATGTTCCAGCCCGGTGATTTTCTTGTGCGCGGCGGGGGCGGCTTTGGAATTATAGAGCCGGCGCGCGGCGGCCTTATATAATGTCTCGATAATCAAGGTCGACTTGCCGCCGCCGGAGACGCCAGTGACGCAGGTGAGAAGGCCGATGGGGATTTCCGCCGTCACGTTTTGCAGATTGTTCTCCGCCGCGCCGGTGATTTTGACGATTTTCTTCTTGTTGAACGGACGACGCTCGGACGGGACGGGGACTTCGCGCCGGCCGGCGAGGTAATCACCGGTCAGTGATCGCTTTGACGCGATGATATTGCGCACTGTCCCTTGCGCGACAATCTCGCCGCCATGAATACCGGCGCCGGGACCGATATCGACAATATGATCGGCGGCGCGGATCGCCTCCTCGTCATGTTCAACGACGATCACCGAATTGCCAAGATCGCGCAGGCGCTTCAGCGTCTCTAGCAAGCGTTCATTGTCGCGCTGATGCAGACCAATCGACGGCTCGTCGAGGACATATAAGACGCCAGTGAGGCCGGAGCCGATTTGCGAGGCGAGGCGGATGCGCTGGCTTTCGCCGCCGGACAGCGTGCCCGATGCGCGTGACAGGGTGAGGTAGTCGAGCCCGACATTATTGAGGAACTGCACCCGCTCGCGAATTTCCTTCAAGATGCGCGCGGCGATCTGCATTTGCTTCTTGGTGAGCTTTTTCTCCAACCCGCCAAACCATTCGTCCGCCCCCTTAATCGAAAAGGCGGTCGCTTCGGAAATATTCAGCCCGCCGACCTTCACCGCCAACGCCTGCGGTTTTAACCGCTGCCCCTTACATGTCTCACAATCGGTGATCGATTGAAACCGGCTCATCTCCTCACGCACCCAACTGGAATCGGTCTCGCGCCAGCGCCTTTCAAGATTGGGGATCACGCCCTCGAAAGGTTTGACCACCTCATATCGGCGCGCGCCGTCGGCATAGATGAATTTCACATCCACATCGCCGGTGCCGTAAAGAATGACCTCTTGCGCATCTTCATCAAGTTCATCCCAGGCCGCGGTCATCTTGAACTTATATTTGCGCGCCAACGCCTCGAGTGTTTGGGCGTAATAAGGCGAAGTGCCTTTCGACCATGGCGCGATGGCGCCTTTTTTCAAGCTGAGCGCGTGGTCGGGAACCAGCAGGTCCTCATCAAACACCATTTGCGTGCCGAGACCGTCGCAGGTCGGGCAGGCGCCGGCTGGTGCGTTGAATGAGAACAGGCGTGGCTCGATTTCGTCGATGGTGAAACCGGAAATCGGGCAGGCAAACTTTGCCGAGAAGATGATGTGCTCCGGTTCTCCCTCGTCCTTCGAGGCTCGCTTTGCGAGCACCTCAGGATGAGGGAGTTTGTTATTCCTTCCACCCTCATCCTGAGGAGTCGTGCTTGCACGGCGTCTCGAAGGATCGGCGCTTTCGGCGATCGCGATGCCATCGGCGAGCTCAAGCGCGGTTTCAAACGAGTCCGCAAGGCGTTGTTCGATGTCTTTTTTAATGACGATCCGGTCCACCACCACGGCGATATCGTGCTTGATCTTCTTGTTGAGCGCCGGGACGTCGGCGATTTCGTAAAATTCCCCATCGACTTTGACGCGCCCGAAGCCTTTTTTCTGCAACTCGGCGAATTCTTTGCGGTATTCGCCTTTTCGCGCCCGCACAATTGGCGCCAGAAGGTAGAACCGCGCGCCGTTGTCTTCTTTCATCAAGCGGTCGACCATTTCGGTGATGGTTTGCGATGTGATCGGCAAACCCGTCGCCGGTGAATAAGGAATGCCGACGCGCGCCCATAACAGACGCATATAGTCGTAAATCTCCGTAACGGTGCCGACGGTTGAGCGCGGATTGCGCGATGTTGTCTTCTGTTCGATGGAAATTGCCGGAGAAAGCCCTTCGATCTGGTCGAGATCGGGTTTTTGCATCAATTCCAGGAACTGACGCGCATAAGCCGACAGCGATTCAACATATCGACGCTGACCTTCGGCATAGATCGTATCAAAGGCGAGGGAGGATTTGCCCGAACCGGACAAGCCCGTCATCACCACCAGCTTGTCTCGGGGAAGGTCGAGCGTGACATTCTTCAAATTATGCTCACGGGCGCCGGTGATGCGGATCGATTTTAAACTCATGTCGGCTCTTGTCTCTTTTCTTTATGCACATGGCGCGTCATGGCGCGCGGAAACTCTTTATATCGGCGTTGACACGAAGAACAAGGTGTGAACATTTGGCGCGCGTCCCGTTTTTCAATGGGGATAACGAATGATTGAGCTTGGCGCGAATCCAAGCGATTAGCTCACTAACGTGGTAATTCAGGAGATGTTTCATGGCAGGCAGTGTCAACAAAGTCATTTTGGTTGGAAACTTGGGCGCCGACCCGGAAGTTCGCAAATTTCAGAACGGCGGATCGGTGTGTAACCTGCGCATTGCGACATCTGAGAACTGGAAAGATAAAAACACCGGCGAACGCCGCGAAAAAACGGAATGGCACTCTGTTGCGATTTTTTCGGAAGGTTTGACGCGCATTGCAGAGCAATATTTGCGCAAAGGATCGAAAATTTACATCGAAGGCCAACTCGAAACGCGAAAATGGCAGGATAAAAACGGCAATGACCGTTACACAACCGAAGTTGTGCTGCGAAATTTCAATTCATCGATGGTGATGCTTGATGGAAGAAGCGGCGGCGGCGGCGGTGGCGGCAATGATCGCGCAGCAGGCGGAATGTCCGAACAAGGCAGTTCTTCAGGCGGACAAAGTTACGAAATGGACGACGACATTCCGTTTTAAAAACGTATTTGCGTTCTAAAAACGCGAAAACGAATCAAAAAATGAAAAAAAAAGCACATGCGCGCGTTTTACGTTGCGCATATACAATACTTTTTTAGTAAATTACCGTACAGTTCTAAATTCGAATCACGACTCGGAGGTAGACCATGGCGGTCAAAAGAAAAACGACTCGAAAAAAAGCGGCGAAGAAAAAAACCGCAAAACGTAAAACGACTAAGCGTAAAACAGCCAAGAAGAAGGCTGTGAAGCGGAAAACCAAACGGAAAACCGCTAAGAAAACGACCAAACGCAAGGCCACAAAGCGCAAGGCGACGAAGAAAAAAGCCACCAAGCGCAAAGCGACCAAGAAAAAGGCCACTAAGCGTAAGGCGACGAAGAAAAAAGCCACTAAGCGCAAAGCGACCAAGAAAAAGGCCACTAAGCGCAAGGCTACGAAGAAAAAAGCCACAAAACGCAAGGCTACTAAGAAGAAAGCCACTAAGCGTAAGGCGACGAAGAAAAAAGCCACAAAACGCAAGGCGACCAAGCGTAAGGCTACTAAACGCAAACGCAAATAGATCGTTTGATCAGGCCGTGACGGCCTGATTGGCGATATTTTCGTTTGTGCGCCTCGTGCAGGGTGTTTTGAAGCATCGAATGCGCAGATGAGGGGCTGATATTGGCGCTGAACTTGTTTTGAGCCGGTATCTTGCGGGGGAGTTGCCTCGCCACAAGACTTGCGGACCTTGGTTCGTCAATAAGTGAGTTCAAAATACGAATTCAACCAAAGCCCCGGCGTAAAGCCGGGGCTTTATTGTTTGTTGAGTTTCATTTTGGCGGGACTGTTTTGTTTGGAACGGTAGCAATCGATCGGATCGGCATATCACGACCGCGCTCATTCTGGCGTTCGCCGGAATGAGCGGTGTTCAATTATTGTCGTTGGTTGCAGCGTTTGAATTCGAAACGTTCTTGGTTTCAATACTTTATAAGACAATGCCGCCACCGCCTTTATTTCGGCGCCGCGTTTGGTTTTAATGCGCGTCAAAGCCCAAAGGGCGCTAAATTACAAAAGCGAGGGCGCATGGTCAGGCGCGCAAACTTCAAAACCAAGCCGGCGACACTATTTTTTCGCACCGCAACATTTGTGGCGTTGCTTATCGCTGCATCCGCCTGCGCAACAAACGAACATGGCGGTTCCCAAGAATTTGCCGCCTATGGCTATTTAACGCCTGGCCCGACCAGCGAACCGGAACTGATTGGACTTTATCCTTCGCTCAAAGAGTGCAAAGCGGCCGGAAAAGCATGGATGAGCCAACAAGTAGTCGGCAATCCGATTTTTTCCGAATGCATGCCGGTCGATAAGAACTAGGCAGTTCGAATATTTGATGATCGATCCTTCGCGACGCCGTTCTTTGAACGTCGATTGGGGTTGGGGCCCCAATTGACCCTCAGGATGAGGGGGGGGGCTAGTTTCTATTTGATATCCTCATCCTGAGGAGCGAACCAAAGGTTCGCGTCGCGAAGGACGCGTCGGGCGCATACGTTGTATGAGATCCCGGACAGATCGGCAGTACAACGAATTATAAGATTTCGGTACTGTCGGCTTCCGAGATGACGCGTTAGCGAGGGGAACTAGCCTTCAATCAGTTTCGCTGTTAGCGGCTCGCGCGGCGATGGCGGTGTTGCGCTTGCATATCCCAGTCGGGTCAGCATTTGCACGGTTTCACCATTCTCTGCGTCAAGCAATTTGTGAATGCGCTCATAGTGTTCGCGCATTTCCGGAAATTCCTGCAACGCCTGGCTCAACGGATGAAACGCAACATTGCGTCCGGTCGCGGCAAGCTGCATGCGCACCCATGCGCGCCCGGTCTCAAGCTGATCGCGCCGAGAATTCGTGGTGGTTTTAATCCATGTAAACGCGGTCGCTGTCTCGCAGGCCTTTTCGTAAAAAGACAGGCTCTGCTGATAGGCGGTTGCGCCCGTGTCATCCATTTTCTCTGTGGTGAGGAGACCAACTCCATGCAAAGCATCCATTGGCGCGCCTGCGAGCGCTAATCCATAAGGCTTTTCATTGATTTCGCTTTTGCCAATGCGTGTGACGTCAATGCTTTCGCGGCGCGTGCGCGGCGTCGCCCACTCCAAACGCCATGCATTCACGGTGAGATCGCGCAAGTTTTGAACCAATGGGCTATCTGATGATGCGTCAGGAAAAACGGAGGACGCCGCGGCGCCAGTTATTGCCGCCAAATCATCGCCGGACGGTGTTTGCGCCAGGTTAAACACCAGGCGGTTTGTGCGCCGCGACAAAACTTCTGAAAACAACGGCTCGCGCGCCGGCGCATCTTTGATAAGTTTGACATGCGCGATCGGGCGCTGATCCAGTAGAGGAAAAGGTTCGCCCTCCGGAAAATAGTCAAACTTGGCGCGAAATCCTTTTTCCGCCGCCGCCTGGCGGACAAGTTCCAAAAAGCAACCGAAACCAATGGTGATCTGACGGTTCGGTGGATCCGTTTCCGGCAGCATCCGGGTGAGATCGCAAAACACCGTGAAACTATCGTCGCCATCAAGACGAATGCGCCAGGGCTGCATATTGTGTGGATTGGGCGCAAGAATAGCGTAGGCCAGAACATCAAGCCGCGGATCGCCGAAGCCTTCACTGGCTTGCCGCCAAGGTGCGCGCGCCTGTTTCGGCTCGCGCGTCAGCCCCCAACCGCCGCCAAGAATAACAACGGCGCCCGCGCCGGTGAGGAGGATCCGCCTCCTGGTAACGTGACCTGTCATTGTTCGCTCTCCCCCTTAAGTTTTAGCCGAATGGTTTGTCGATGGACGGCGATAACGCGCTGAAGAGCTGCGGTCCGTCTTCGCTCATGTAAAGGCAGTCTTCGAGGCGAATGCCAAACTCGCCGAAGATATAAATCCCTGGCTCGTTTGAAAAACACATCCCCGGCGCCAGTTTTGTTTTCTCACCCTCAACAAAGTTCACTGGCTCGTGCCCATCCATGCCGATGCCATGGCCGAGACGGTGTGAAAGTCCTGGGGTTTGGTAACGTGGGCCGTAGCCTTTGCTTTCATAAAATCTACGCACCACATCATCAACTTCGCCGGCAGCAACGCCGATTTGCATGGTCTCCAAGGCCAATTCCTGACCGCGTTTGACCGTGTCCCACACCGCGCGCTGTTTTTTGCTTGGCTCGCCAAAGACCCAACTGCGCGAAATATCAGACTTATAGTCCTGCACCGAACAGCCACAGTCCATTAAGATGACCGAGCCTTCTGTAACCGTCTGCGGTTGGCGCGTTCCGTGGGGGTAGGCGCTGGCCTCGCCGAGCAACGCCATGGAAAACTCCACCCCACCGCCAAGTGCGCGGGTCGCAGCGCTCATCATTTCGGATAATTCGCCAGCGCCCATGCCCGCTTTAATTTTCGGGTGGATGTGTTTGTATGCGGCGACGGTGATGTCGCTTGCGGTTTGCATCAGGGCGATTTCGGCGGCGGATTTATACATCCGGCAGCCCCGTGTGATCGCGGCGCCTGAAACAATCTCGACCTTGCGCGCCGCATTTTGCACGCCATCGACGATGAAATGCCGCACAGTTTCTTCAATGGCGATTCTACCTTTCGCCGCGCCGCGATCTTTTAAAATGCCAGCGACAAGAGCGAACGGGTTTTCGTTTTCATGCCAGGTGCGAATATCATCGCCTACCGCCATGGTTTCACGGATAGAAGGTTCTTCAAAATAAGGCGTTACAACAGCTATATCGCCCGTCGCCGGAATAATTGCACCGGTAAAGCGCTCCGAACGCCACCATCTGACGCCGGTAAAATAGACCAGCGCCGATCCGGCTTCGAGCACAAGCGCGCCGATCCCGGCCTCGCGCATCAATTTTTGCGCCTTGGCGATGCGGCGCTTGCGTTCATCGACGGAAATCGGCTGCGCATCTTTGGCGATGTTGGATAATGTCTTCGCTGATGCAGTACTCGCAAACGCTGAGGCGCCGGCAAGCGCTGCGCCGCCAATACCGGCGGTTTTCAGGAAGGTGCGTTTTGATATCGCCATGGTGATGTCCTTCGGGTAAATTCTGGATCGGTGTGTTGTTGTCCTCAGCCTAGCACATATGACGCTATGCATTACCATTTCCTCAGTGTCATTGCCGGACTTGTTCCGGCAATCCAGACTGGCAAGTCTTTGATTTTCTATTCATTTTCTCTGGAGCACCGGAATAAATCCGGTGATGACACCGGGTTGGAATAACGGGTTGTACGACAGTGAAAAGCAGTAGCTTTTTCTAAACCGGATAGCCGTGACCCTATGGGATAATCCGCACCGGCAGGCTGGCATATCCGTGCACAAAGTTCGATTTGATCGGCGTCGGTGCGCCGGCAATCTCGATCCGCGTCCAGCGTTTCATGATTTCTTCAAGCAATATCCGCAATTGCATCTCCGCCAGGCGCCGGCCCATACAGCGATGAATGCCGAAGCCGAAGGACAGATTTCGGCGGGCATTGTCGCGCTCAATATCGAAAACATCCGCATCGCTGAAAACTTTTTCGTCGCGATTGCCGGATGCGTACCACATCACGACCTTGTCGCCTTTTTTGATTTGTTTGCCGCCAAGTTCCGCATCGGCAAGTGCGGTGCGGCGCATATGCGCAATCGGCGTCTGCCAGCGGATGATTTCAGAAATCGCGTTATCCATCAGCTTATGGTTGGCTTTGAGCTTTTCCAATTCTCGCGGATATTGATTGAATGCGGCGATCGCGCCGGACATGGTGTTGCGCGTCGTATCATTGCCGCCAATGATCAAGACCAGAATGTTACCGAGAAAATTCATCGGGTTCATATTCGCGGTCGCCGGACTTTGCGCCAACATGGATACGAGATCGAAGCCGTCTTGATTGTCTTTCCTTGCGCGCCACAGCTTGGTGAAATGAAACAGGCAGGATTTCAGTTCTTTAACGCGTTCTGCATCGGTTGCGACAATGCCAAGGCCGGGCTCCATGGTGCCAACGTCTGACCAGCGGGTGAGTTTCGCGCGGTCTTCGAACGGAAAATCAAACAGCGTCGCCAGCATCTGCGTTGTCAGTTCAATGGAAACGGTCGGAACCCAGTCGAACACTTCGCCAACGGGCAGGCTGTCCAAAAGATCGCGGGTGCGCTCACTGATGATGGTTTCAAGATGCGCAAGATTGGGGCGGGAGACTATGCCGGAGACGGCGGCGCGTTGCGCGGAATGGCGCGGCGGGTCCATGGCGATGAACCCTTCAAGCGCATAACCGCTAAGCTCGAAGGCAAGATCATCATGAATGACGACGCCGCCAAGCCGGCTATCGGAAGAAAAAACTTCGTGATTGGTCTCAACGGCAAGAATGTCTTCATGGGAAGTGACCGACCAATAAGGGCCATAGCTGCTGTCAGCACAATAATGGACCGGGTCCTCGCGGCGCATGCGTTCGAAAATCGGCCAATATTTGTGGCAGTCCCAAAGCGCGGGATCGGCGACATTGATGTCCGCCAGGGGGGCTTCGCTGATGTGTTCGAGCGACGACATAAAGTCGGTTCTATCGTTTACCGGGGCAGGGCCGCAAGCGCTCTACTTGCGGCAATTGCGCAATGAAAAAGGGCCCGGCGGTTTGCAGGGCCCTTTTTGAAGTTTAGCTCGCGAAAGGCCTACCCCGCGCGGCGGACTTCCAGGTCATGTTCGCGCAGTTTACGGTAAAGTGTTGAGCGGCCCATGCCGAGGCGGCGGGCGACTTCCGACATTTTGCCCTCATAGGTCTCAATCGCCAGGGCGATGAGGTCCTTTTCGATTTCCTGCAACGAGCGCAGATGCCCTTCGCGGTCGAACACGGCAACGGCGTCCGTTGCTCCTATCGCTTGTTGTTCGGCGCTGGCAGGAAGGTCGGCGTGTGGTAAGTCTTCGTCGCCGATCATGGGCGGGCCGGAGTGAACGCCGGCATTGTGGAATTCATCTGTAAGAAGAGGAAAGTCTTCAGCTGACAGGTAGGAATCTTCACTGAGCACTACCGCTCGGAAAATAGTATTTTCAAGCTGGCGCACATTGCCTGGCCATGGCTGGGCGGTGAGAACCTCAAGAACTTCATGACGCACACCACGCACATCACGCCGTTCTTCGGCGTTATAACGGCCGATAAAATGTTCAATCAAGGCCGGAATATCTTCCGCGCGATCGCGCAGCGGCGGAACTTCCACCGGGAAAACATTGAGGCGGTAATAAAGGTCCTCGCGAAATTCCCCTTCCTTTACCGCCGCGGAGAGATCGCGGTTGGTGGCGGAAATAACCCGGACATCGACCTTGGTCGTCCGTTTGGCGCCGATCGGGTCAACTTCGCCTTCCTGCAGCACACGGAGCAATTTGACTTGCATGTCCTGCGGCAACTCGCCGACCTCGTCGAGGAAAATTGTACCGCCATTGGCTTCCTGAAATTTACCAACATGCTTGGCGTTGGCGCCGGTGAAAGAGCCTTTCTCATGGCCAAAAAGAATGCTTTCCACCAAATTTTCGGGGATGGCGCCGCAATTGACTGTAATGAAAGGTCTGCCGACGCGGTCTGACGAACCCTGAATGGCGCGGGCGACCATTTCCTTGCCGGTGCCGGATTCGCCGGTAATTAAAATCGGAATATTAGACACCGCTGCACGCTCGCCAAGTTTCATCACATGGCGCAACGCGGTGCTCTCGCCAACGAGATCGCCGAAATGCATCGCGCCTTCATTTTTGCGCTTCAGCCTCGAGACTTCGCCTTGCAGAGACGTCAGGTTCAGCGCGTTGTTGATCGACACGACAACGCGCTCAGGCGAGGCGGGCTTTACAAAAAAGTCGGTGGCGCCGGATTGCATGGCTTCAACGACCGTATCAATGCCGCCCTGAGCGGTCAGCACGATCACCGGCAGTTCCTCGCGGAATGTTCTTGTTCGCTTTAAGGTCTCCATACCGCCAAGACCGGGCATGCGAAGATCGAGCATGACGACGCCGACATCACTGCCTTGCTGGCTATGCAACAAGTCGAGCGCGTTCTCGCCGCTGTCGGCCTGCAAAACCGGATAGCCGGCTTTTTCGCATACGGCGCGCATCAGCCGGCGTTGGGTGGGGTCGTCATCAACGATTAGTACGGTTTTCACCATGTCGGACAGGTTCCTGAAATTTCATTGCTTGGCGGCAGCTTCTGCTATCCGGGTAAAGATCGGTTTAAAACCGTGTCATATCGATACGCCCGTGCGAGCGGCGCAAGATAACCATTCGTTTACGAATTAACGTTTTGTTAAACGCCTAAGAAACGGCAAAAAAAGGATATTTGCGGTAGCGGCCGGCTGCGCTATCAAGGCGGCGGGTCACTTGGAAAGCATCAAGACATGGCATCGAACGAGAAAAATCGAAAAAAGGACGATTTGATCAGGCCGCTGGCGCAGTTGGCCGGCGCCCAGCCGCCCGCTCCGGAATGGTTTGAGCGGGCGATTGGCGCGCCCTCTGAGGAGGGGAGCGTTGAAGTCTCCGGGGCGAAGATCCGCTATTCCGCCTGGGGCGAGCCGGGTCGGCGGGGGCTGTTATTCGTCCATGGCGGGCGCGCTCATCGCAATTGGTGGCGGCCCTTTGCGCCGTTTTTTGCGCAAAACCGCCGGGTGGCGGCGCTTGATCTGTCGGGCATGGGCGATTCGGACTGGCGCGATCAATATTCTCTCGATGGTCTGGTCGATGAGCTGTTTGCAGTGATGGATAAGGCCAGATTGTCCGAGGGCGGCCGCCCGACCCTTGTCGGCCACAGTTTTGGCGGCTGGGTGACGCTTGCGGCGGTTGAGCGCGAAGGCGACCGCCTCGGCGGCGCGGTGGTGATCGACAGCCCGTTGGGCGTGCCTGATCCCGATGAGGGCTATTCGGTCGTGCGCGCCAACCGGGACACGCCGCCCACCAAAGCGACCACGATGCGGGTCTACAAAACCATCGAGGAGCCGATCGCGCGGTTCCGGCTGTTGCCCAACCAGCCGGCGGAACATCTTTTTCTGGTCGATTATATCGCGAGACAGGGGCTGCGCCGGGCGCCATTGGAAGGCGGCGGCGAGGGTTGGACGTGGAAATTCGATCCCGACAAGGGCAAGAATTTCGACATTCAGTTTGAACGTGACCTGCTACGCGCCGCGCGTTGCCCGCTTGCCTTCATATATGGGGAAAAATCAATGTTCGCCCAGGGTGATTCGCTCAACCATCTGCGCGAGCAGGCGAGGGGGCGTTCTCCCTTTATTATGATGCCCGAAGCCTACCATCATTTGATGATGGATCAGCCGATGGCGTTCATATCCGCCCTGCGCACGTTGTTCAGCTGTTGGCCGGTTCGCGTTGGCGGCTAGACCACGTTCACAATTTGCCTGGTCGGAGAACGTGGTCTAGATCCTTTAGTGGTCGCGTGTTCGAACCCAAAAACCGGCGCCACTTTTTGTGAACACGCTCCAGCGGGCTTGCCCAAAGCGTTGAAATCCGTCAAAAACAAGTAAACCTAGAGCAGGATCATTTTAGATTGAATCCGATCTTGTTCTAGATTCTATGTGGCCGCGTGATCGAACCGTGAGTTTGGCGACGAAGCCGACAAGCGGTGCCCGTTGAAAGTTTCGCTTTCAACTCCTGATCACGCTCTAACGGGGTGATTTATGTCTGACGAAGCTACGCAGCGCGCTCAAGATGCGGAAGAACACCGCCGATCCTATGACGCGATTATGACGGCCTCCACCGAGATCGGCGTTCCCTTTTCAATGGCGCTGGCGGTGTTTTTTACAAGCCTGGTGATGGCCAACGGGATTTGGATGTCCCTGTTCGCCGGCGTCGCCACATATGTTTTCGCCCATCTCGTCGTGAAAAATTTCTTTTCCCACTAGCCCTATGATGACGCGTGCGTGACGCTGGAGGCCCAATGAAAATTGCCGTCCTGAAAGAAACGCGAGCCGATGAGACACGCGTTGCCATCTCGCCTGAGACTGTCAAGAAATTCGTCGGGCTTGGCGCGGAGGTTGCGGTTCAAGCCGGGGCCGGTGATGGCGCCCGGTTTTCCGACGCTGAATTTCGCGAGGCCGGCGCGGAAATCAGGCCGAGCGCCGCCGACACGGCGCAATCGGCGGATTTGGTCATCAAGGTGCAACGTCCATCCACTGAGGAGCTGCGGGTGTTTGGACGCGGCGCCAGACTGGCGGCGATCCTGTCGCCCTTCGATGAACCCGATAGCGTAGAAGCTTATGCACGCCTTGGCGTTGATGCGTTTGCGCTTGATCTGATGCCGCGCATTACGCGCGCGCAGTCGATGGATGTGCTTTCCTCTCAGTCAAACCTTGCCGGCTATAAAGCGGTAATCGATGCGGCGGCTTATTTCGGTAAGGCGCTGCCGATGATGATGACGGCGGCCGGAACCATTGCGCCGGCGAAAGTCTTTGTTATGGGCGCCGGCGTTGCCGGATTGCAGGCCATCGCCACAGCAAGGCGGCTCGGTGCGGTGGTCTCTGCAACCGATGTGCGGCTTGCCGCGAAAGAACAAGTGGAAAGCCTTGGCGCAACTTTCGTCACCGTGGATGAAGAAGCGATGAAGGACGCTGAAACGTCTGGCGGTTACGCCAAGGAAATGTCGGAAGATTTCCAGAAGCGCCAGGCTGAATTTGTCGCCGAACATATCAAGAAGCAGGATATCGTCATTACGACGGCGCTGATCCCCGGTCGGCCGGCGCCCAAACTGATCAGTGAAGAAATGGTCCGCGCGATGCGGCCCGGATCGGTGATTGTCGATCTGGCGGCAGTGCAGGGCGGCAATGTCGCGCTGACGCGCCCGGGCGATGCGATCGAAATCGACGGCGTGACGATCCTCGGCTTTAACAATGTGCCGGGCCGGCTGGCCGCGGACGCTTCAAGCCTTCTTGCGCGCAATATTTTCAATTTCATTTCCGCCTTTTGGGACGAAGACAAACGTGAATTCGTCGTTGACTGGGATGATGACATATTTAAGGGCGTGGCGTTGACCCGCGAGAGTGCGGTCATCCATCCGGCCTTTACGAGTGATGACGCAGCGCCCGCGGCTTCGACGGAAGATGCCGCCGAAGATGACGCCTCTGCCTCTGAAGGAGCTGACGATGCAGGATAAACGCGAACAGATTGAGGAAGCAGCAAAGGCTGCGGAAGAGCTGGCGCAAACAGCTGAAGCGGCTGCCGCCAACGCCACCGGCAATGCTGATGCAGCGACAACTGCCGCCGAACAAGCGCGCGACATTGCCGACCAGCTGGCGGCGCTGGCCGCAGCAAGCCCGATTTCGGATTTTGTGTTCTTGTTGACGATTTTCATCCTGGCGATTTTCGTCGGCTATTACGTCGTCTGGTCGGTGACGCCGGCGCTGCATACGCCGCTGATGTCGGTCACCAATGCGATCTCGTCGGTGGTTATCGTTGGCGCCTTGATTGCGCTCGGCGCCGACCTTGCCGGCTCGGCCGCTGGCGGCTGGTCGAAGGCGCTCGGGTTTGGGGGCGTCGCATTGGCGAGCGTGAATATATTCGGCGGTTTTCTGGTGACCCAGCGAATGCTCGAAATGTATAAGAAGAAGGAGCGATAGAGGCGCATATGGCAGATAACCTACCAGCGTTACTCTACGTCGCCGCGGGCATTCTCTTCATTCTCGCACTGCGCGGATTATCGTCGCCGGAAACAGCGCGCCAGGGCAATCGCTTCGGCATGATCGGCATGGCGATCGCCGTCGTAACGACGCTGTTCGTTTTGCAAAATAAAGGCTTTGGCACCTGGTTTTTGATCCTCATAGCGGTCGCCGCAGGGGCGGTTCCGGGCGCTTATATTGCGCGCCGTATTCCGATGACCGCGATGCCGCAACTGGTGGCGGCGTTTCACTCGCTGGTTGGGCTCTCGGCGGTGTTTATCGCCTGGGCGGCGTTCCTGGCGCCGGAAGCTTTCGGCATTGGCGAGCAGAACAATATTCACCTGCAATCGATCGTCGAGATGTCGCTCGGTGTTGCGATTGGCGCGATTACGTTTTCCGGGTCGATCATCGCGTTCGCCAAACTCAACGGCAATATGTCCGGCAAGCCGATCATGTTGCCGGCGCGTCATTCGATCAATCTCGGGCTCGGGGTTTTAATCCTGTTATGCATCGGCCTGTTGATGACCTTCGAGCAATCAACAGCGACGTTTATGGTGCTGACGCTGGCGGCGTTCATTCTCGGGTTTTTGATCATCATCCCGATTGGCGGCGCCGACATGCCGGTGGTGGTCTCGATGCTGAACTCCTATTCAGGATGGGCGGCGGCGGGCATCGGCTTCACGCTGGAGAACATGGCGCTGATCATTACCGGCGCGCTGGTCGGCTCCTCCGGCGCGATCCTTTCCTACATTATGTGCAAGGCGATGAACCGGTCGTTTATCTCGGTCATTCTCGGCGGCTTTGGCGGCGAGGATGCCGCCGCTGGCGCTGGTGGAGAAGAAGAGCGGCCGGTCAAACGCGGCTCGGCGGACGATGCGGCGTTCATTATGAAAAACGCGAGCAAAGTCATCATCGTACCCGGCTACGGCATGGCGGTGGCGCAGGCGCAGCACGCTTTGAAGGAAATGTGTGATCTCCTCAAAGAGGAAGGCGTAGAGGTCAAATACGCAATCCATCCGGTCGCCGGGCGCATGCCAGGGCACATGAACGTCCTGCTCGCCGAGGCGCAGGTGCCTTATGACGAGGTCTTTGAGCTGGAAGATATCAACGCCGAGTTTCGCACCGCCGATGTCGCCTTTGTCATCGGCGCTAATGACGTCACCAATCCGGCGGCGAAAACCGACAAGACCTCGCCGATTTACGGCATGCCGATCCTCGATGTCGAAAATGCCGGTACGGTGTTGTTCATCAAACGCTCCATGGCGGCGGGCTATGCGGGCGTTCAAAATGAGCTGTTCTTCCGCGATAACACGATGATGTTATTCGGTGATGCTAAGAAAATGTGCGAACAGATCGTCAAGGCGCTTTAATTGGGTGAGGTGGGGCGCCTCCATTTAGATGGAGAGGGAACTCTTATTATGAAGAATCTTTTGCTGATCAGCGCAGCGGCGCTTGTCCTGGCCGGGTGTAAAACTCTGCCTTTGGTTGGGAACAGTGACGAAGACAGTACAGGCACGAATGAAACCCGCCTGGAAGCTGCGCTCGCCGCGCAGTCTGACGCTGCCAAGGCGCGCTACCAATATCGCCACCCTAAAGAAACGCTTGAGTTTTTTGGTGTTGAGCCGGGCATGACGGTGATCGATTCGCTGTCAGGAAAGATTTGGTATTCCGGCATTCTCGCCACCTATCTCGGACCAGATGGCAAGGTGATCGCTGCTGATTATTCCATGCCCATGTGGAAACTGTTTGGCGGGTTTGCGAATGAAGAATGGCTGAAAAAGAGAGAAAACTGGGCGGAGGTCTGGGTCGATGGCGCGGGTGAATGGGCCGGCGAGGACGCAGCCGAAGTCGGCGCCATGGTCTACGGATCGGTTCCAGACGAGTTAGCGGGAACTGCCGACGTCGTGCTTCTTGTACGCGCGCTGCATCATTTCAATCGGTTTGAAGAAGAAGGCGGCTACCTCACCGCAGCATTCGCCGACATCCACAAAGTCCTTAAACCCGGCGGCGCCGTTGGCGTGGTTCAGCATCGCGCGCCCGCGGAAAATTCCGATAAATGGGCGGAAGGCGATAATGGTTATCTGAAACAGGACCAGATCATCGCCGCTTTTGAAGGGGAGGGTTTTGAGTTTGTCGCTTCCAGCGAAATCAACGCCAATCCGAAGGATCAGCCCACAGAAGATGAGTTCGTATGGCGGTTGCCGCCGACGTTGGGCACAAGCGAGGACAACGAAGAGCTGAAAGCTGAGATGATAGCGATCGGCGAGACTGACCGGATGACGTTGCTGTTTCGAAAGCCTTGAAGCAGTTTCGAACTATCTGATATTGAAATTGAACTGGCGCATCAGGTGAACCCCGACCGTAAACTGGTCGCGGTCGCCAAACTGGTCGATAATTGGCGTCTTGGCGATTTCTCCATAAACATAGGAATAGGTCGCATAGGGATTAAATGACCAGCGATCGCCAATATTGACATAGCCGGTGACGCTGACGCCGAGATCGCGGAATCCTGCATTCGCATCATGCACCGGCAGCCGCCCGCCGGAACGTGCAGACTGCCCTGGCGTTACCGAGAAATAGGCGTCGGCATAACGGTCGCCGACCCAGGTGGCCCGCGCGGTTGTCGAAAGTGAAAAAAGGTCGGTCCGGAAAATCAGCGCCGTGAGGACGCCGTCGACGACGGTCCCCCGGTGCCCGGTTTTCAATCCGTGTCGCACCTTCGCTTTCACAGCGAAACGATTAAGGAACGTAGTTGCGGCAAAGCCGCCAAACTCAAATGTCGTACCAACATCGCCAAGTCCAAGGAGGTCCGGATTGTCGTCCTGATCACGGCGTTTGGTTATGCGCAAAGTCGGCCCGATTCGAAACCGAGAGAACCCGACCAGCGCAATGTCGGCGCCAGAGTCATCGAGAAACACGAAGTTTTTGACTTTGATGTAGACTTGCGGATCGGGATTAAATTCATAATTGTCCGAGCCAAAATAATCAGGCTCATAAACCGGCCCAAGACCAAGGCTGAGGTTTGTTTCTTCCGGGGTGAGAAAATTAAAGGCGGAGAAAAATCCGCGATTGTTATCTTCGGCGCCGAGCGTGATCCGGGCGCCAGTCAGATCTTCATCGTCATCGCTCCGGCGTTTGCCGAAAACCAGGGGATCGAGGTGTGGCTCGTCGAGGTCTTGATGGTCGCGTTCCTGCTCATCGGTAATCAGCAGCGCCTCGTCTTGTTCTTCCTTTTCCTGGCGGATCTTTTCCAGGCGCTCTTTTTCGGTTTCTCCGAATAGCATCGGACTTAGCTGTGGCTCATCAATCTCCTGCTGAGCGTTCGCTGGAGCGGTGAGAGCGGCAATTGCTAAGCTGGCGCCAACCAGCCCGCCTACGCCGCACAATTTCACCGCCCGCAATTTCGTCGCCATGGCATTTTTACGCATCGTCATCCCCGCCTTCACAAATACTTGCCTTCACAAATTTCTTACCGACTAAGCCGACATTGTAATGGTTAGCTTCAACACAAAAATTTTAGCGTCCTATTAATATTGTTTTTTCTGGTGATTCGGCTCAGCTGCGCGTCAGGTTTTTCGGTGTTGCAACGGACAGTCACGCCCGGTCATGATGCAGGACGCCAGCGCCCGGCTCAATCTACTGCCCTGTCGATCGCCTCGCCAGCGTTTTCAATATCGCGGCCCACGCCTTTGACGGTCTCGCAGGAGGCAAGGAAAAAGCTAAAAATCAGAAGAAAAGACAGCCAACGCATTAAGAACCCCGCACTTTATAGTTAACGGGTTCTATTATGACGATTGTTCGCCGTTGGGGAAGACGGCGGAAAATAAAAAATGGGTAGTTTGAAGGCCTTAAACCATGCCTTCGCGCTGCATCCGCTTGCGCATCAGCTTACGGGCGCGCCTGATCGCCTCCGCCTTCTGGCGGGCGCGCTTTTCGGACGGTTTTTCGTAGAATTTCCGCCGTTTCATTTCACGAAACGTGCCCTCACGCTGCATTTTTTTCTTAAGCGCTTTAAGGGCTTGCTCGACATTATTGTCGCGGACA
>JAJFGA010000083.1 GCA_021776375.1 Hyphococcus sp.
GAGGATGAAGTCGAAGACGAAGTCCGCGATGAAGTTGAAGACGAAGTCGAAGATGAAGTTGAGGATGAAGTCGAAGACGAAGTCCGCGATGAAGTCGAAGACGAAGTCGAAGATGAAGTTGAGGATGAAGTCGAAGACGAAGTCCGCGATGAAGTTGAAGACGAAGTCGAAGATGAAGTTGAGGATGAAGTCGAAGACGAAACCGACGGAGACAGCTAAGCCATAAATATAATAAACCGCGGCGATGTATCATCGCCGCGGTTTTCTTTTTTTTACTGACTAAATACAGAAAACAAAATGAGATCGACTGTCTGGCCTCATAACGATGTACCAATTTTTGATCGAGTCTCTGGGGCCGGTGGTTGCATTTTCGGGACCTGATGTGGACGGATGATCAATTGTGCATGTTGCTGACAGTTCTTGAAACAGCGCAACCGACCACAACCGGATTTTCAACTCCCGCCAGCGCCTCGCCAGTAGAAACAGACCATTTTGTCAATCGGACTATCAACACCTACCCGTTAGACCATGAAGTTTAACTGGCATTGCTGGATCGATGATCGGCTGACGGCTTATTTAAAACTGTCATACCGAAACGCGTGCGCTTTCAAAGATTACAATAGTCGATTGCACACCCTCTTGTTGAAGATGGTATTCAGGCCTCATCAGTTCCAATTGCAAACGTAGCGGCTGAAACTCTTCCTTCGTGAGGAATTCTATATCCTCGAAGGCGAGCTTATATGACCCGGTATTCGGGGGCGCTTTTCATCAGATGACAGAAAATCTTTGTTGTTCATCGTTCTAGTCCCCGGCGCATGTAAGCCCTACTCCATTGTGTCATTCTGCCATCTCCTTCACTTCCATGGCGCCGCGTGACTTACCGCTTTTTTTCTCCGGTATTATCGCTTGCTCCACATCAATCCACGGCGCCAAACCGTTACTTCCGATTAGCTCATCGACACTCCACCAAATTTCGCCTGTCGCAGCCTTCGTCACCGCATCATTGAAGAGCGAAGTCAGCTCTTCCTGCCCCAGGTCGAGTGATCCGGAAGCATCGAAGTCAGACGGAATAAATGTAAATTGAAATTTTAGGTCACGCCTGCGAGCAAACTCCGTGACTATTGCGAGGGATGCCCGCGCCTGGTGCATCTGGCTCGTCTCAAAGCTGCGAGATATGATTGGAACCGTATTTCGAGGCGTCGCTTTCAATTTTGCAGCAAGCGGACCATTCAGGATAATAAAGAGATTACCAGGAACGATCTGCGGATCCGGTTCATCGCGCCATAACAATGCAATGAGCGGCGTCAAAACAAATGACGACACAACGCCGCCGTCAACATGCATTTCCTGGCTTTGTTGACCGTTTGTTTCGACGTTGAACATCACAGGAGGAAAAACGCCCGGCACGCTAGAGGACGCGAGAAGAACATCGCGAAAAAGCGCACGCGCCGCCTCTCCTCCAACTTCGGCGATCTCGCCCATATTCCAGAGAACTGCAGCCTGCGCGTCCAGATCAGTCGTTTGGACGAGCAAGATGCGCCCCCGTCGCGACTCGCGCGCGACCGCATCCACTAATTCCATCGTGACATACTGATCAACACGCGCCCTAAGCGGCTTGCCGGAAAATATGCCGGGGCTAAACAACGCGCCAAGTCCGCGCGGGCTCATCAGCGTAGTTGATTGCGCGTCGGTAAAGGCCGCCGTCAACTGTGGATCCCACCGGGCGCCAAGAAACGCGAATGGCGCGATCAATGCGCCAGCGCTGACACCCGTGACAATCTCATATTGGGGGCGCTTGCCGGCGCGCGCCAAACCGACAAGTGAGCCGGCTCCGAATGCTCCGCGCGCCCCGCCGCCTGAAAGCGAGAGAATGTCGAACGAACCATCGGCTGATGCGCTAGCGCGCGCCATCAATTGGGCGACGGCGCCGGAGATCTCGGGGTCACCGGCGTTGAGACGAATGGTCGACGGAAAACCATTCAATAACGCCGCGGCCGGAGATGGAGGCGGATCTGCGCGCGGCGGCGTCACGCATCCGGAGAGCAACGCGAACGCCATCACCAACATCAGGCCCTTCATAATACCGCCACCATTCATTGCCGTCGCCTTAAGGATGGCCGCCAAGAAGTCGCGTCATCTATCGGCGACAGGGCCTCATTTTCGCTGGCGTCATTAGCGGGCTTGACCGAACGATCAAGCTGCCCGCCCGGAGTTCCGACCTCGCATTTTGCAGGGCTCGGCGCCATTAACTCTCCTCTTTTTTTGCTGTGGCTGAGATCATATGTCGCCTCGTTGTTAATATTTATAATACGGATGTACTTTTTTCAAACACGTTTTAAATCCTGCCATTTCGGTTTTGAGCAAATTGCTGCTGATTCAAATTTATTAACTCTATCATATTGAATTAATTATGTAAAAATTTTCAATTGCCGAAAGAGGCGTTTTGACGCGCCATGCTGTTGCTGCTGTTTTTCGCTTGTTACTTGATTTATTCATACGTTTGTATTAGATATAATTTCACGGCAAGCGGGTAATGTGATGTCAGCGGATGCCTTTAATATTCAGCAGGGGAATGATGGAAGTGCTCATGCGCGCCTCGAACGGTCTGACGCCGCCAGAGTGACCGTCCCCCAGGCTATCAAGGGGGAGGTCGTTCATGCCTAAGAAAGTTCTGGTTAGAGCCGTTGTCATCGCCATTATCGCCATTGGCGGTTTTCTTCTGATGTCTCAGACGGGCCGCTTCAATGCTGGCGGCGATGGAGCGCTGGTTCTCTACGGTAATGTCGAGATTCGCCAGGTTGAGCTGGCGTTTCGCGTTTCCGGAAGGCTCGAAGAAGTAATCTATGAAGAAGGTGACGCTGTGGTCGCTGGCGATCACGCCGCCCGGCTTGATGCAACGCCATATTCAGACGCACTAAAAGTTGCCCAAGCCGAAGTCGCGATACGCACAGCAGAGCTGAGCCGTCTTGAAGCTGGTCTTCGCCCTGCTGAAGTTGATCGTGCGCGTGCGCGGGTCGCCGAATTTGAAGCTGGCGCCAGAGTGGCGCAGCAAAATTATGACCGCCGGGCGGTTCTCGTTAAATCCGGCGCAGTCTCAAAACAGATATTTGATGAAAGCGACGCCGCGCTCCGCGTCGCCAATGAGCGCCTGGCGGCGGCGCGTGAAGATCTCGCAATCGCGGTTGAAGGATTTCGGAGCGAGGAAATCGCCGCCGCTAGCGCCGGACTTCAGGCCGCGGAAGCGGCCGCCGCTTCCGCACAGACGAAAGTCAATGACGCAAATCTTGTCGCGCCTTCCGACGGAACGATACTCTCCCGCGTCAACGAACGGGGATCGATCTTGCAAGCAGGCGAGCCTGTTTTGACCATGGCGCTTACGCGTCCGGTTTGGGTTCGCGCTTATGTTGAAGAGCCTGCGCTTGGTCACGTTGTTCCAGGAACGCTGGCGGAAATCTTCACCGACGCCGATCCCGACCGCCCTTATCAGGGGCAGATCGGATTCGTTTCACCAGTCGCCGAGTTTACGCCGCGAACCGTCGAAACTCCGGATCTGCGCAGTGATCTCGTCTATCAAGTACGAATTATCGTCGAAGAGCCTGATGACGGATTGCGCCAGGGCATGCCCGTGACCATTCGATTGACGCTGTCGAAAAAAGCAGACGATGCGTGAGCAGCATGGGCAAAGATCCTTTCATCTGTATAGACAATGTTACAAAACGTATTGAGTCGGACGCGCCGCCAGCACTCGATACGATTAACGGCGAGCTCACCACGGGCCGCATTACCGGCCTGGTCGGACCTGACGGTGCTGGAAAGACGACGCTCATCCGCCTGATGACAGGCCTTAGCCGCCCGAACGAAGGGCGCATGCTTATAAATGGTAAAGACGCAACACGGTCCCACAAAGACCTCCACCGGATGATCGGCTACATGCCGCAAAAATTTGGCCTCTATGAAGATCTGACGGTTCAGGAAAATCTCGATATTTACGCCAATCTGAAGGGCTTGCCCGCAGCGGATCGTCAGGGGACTTTCGACGAACTTCTAGAATTCACAGACCTTGCCCAATTCACCGGCCGGCTCGCCGGCGCGTTGTCGGGCGGCATGAAACAGAAACTTGGCCTTGCCTGCGCTCTTCTCAAGCGGCCGCGCCTCCTTCTTCTTGATGAGCCATCAGTTGGCGTTGATCCGATCTCCCGACGTGAATTGTGGCGCATGGTGCAGGCGCTCGTCGATGAAAGTGTGGCGGTTGTTTGGGCGACAGCCTATCTCGATGAAGCCGAACTCTGTGATCATGTTCTGTTGTTGAGTGAGGGCAGGTTGTTGTTCGCAGGTCCGCCAGCAGACCTGACGCACCGTGTTGACGGCCGCGTCTTTATTGCGAGGCCCCCTGCCTCAAAGAGGCGCGCAATATTATCGCGCCTCCTCTCCGAAAATCTTGCCCGCGACGCCATCATTCATGGCGACGCCATTCGACTATTAACCAAGGACAAGGCTTCCACGGTTGGCATTACCCCGCCCCCCTCAATCGTGGAAGTTACTGGCGTCCTCGAACCGGTCCCCTCTCGGTTCGAGGACGCATTCGTGGATGTGCTTGGCGGCGGGCCGCAGGGCCGATCGCTACTCGCGGACGCCATGACAACACATGCCGATGATGGCAAGCCCGCCGTCGAAGCGCTTGGCCTGACGAAGCGGTATGGCGACTTCACAGCGGCGCATGACATTTCGTTTTCGATCAAGCGCGGAGAAATTTTCGGTCTGCTTGGGCCGAACGGCGCCGGCAAATCAACAACCTTCAAGATGTTGTGCGGTCTGCTGACGCCTTCCGAAGGGGAAGGGCGCGTCGCAGGGTTTGATCTTCGCACCGCAACGGCGGATGCACGCGGCCGCCTTGGATACATGGCGCAAAAGTTCTCGCTTTACGGCGAACTCTCGGTCGCCCAGAACTTGGCGTTCTTTGCCGGCGTTTACGGACTGGACAAGAAACACGCCCGGCGCCGCATCGAGATGATGCTTGAAGTGTTTGAGCTCACGCATTACCGAAAAGTCTCGGCAAAAACCCTACCGCTCGGATTCAAACAGCGCCTCGCATTAGCGGCCGCCCTCCTCCATGAGCCCGACGTCTTATTTCTGGACGAACCCACATCTGGCGTCGATCCAATCACGCGCCGGGAGTTCTGGTCCCACATCAACGCGCTCACAGCGCAAAACGTCGCCGTGCTCGTCACCACGCATTTCATGGAGGAAGCAGAATATTGTGATCGCATTAACCTGATATACCGTGGATGCACGATTGCTGAAGGAACACCGGATGACTTAAGGAACGCCAGCCGCAGCTCGGAAGTCCAAGCGCCCACGATGGAAGACGCCTTCATCGAGCTCGTTCGACGATCTGATGCGAAGGAGGCAGCGTGATGACCAGGCATGCCGTACTCAGCTCAGGCCAGCGGATCATTACCATGAGCCGCAAAGAAACATTTCAGATTGTGCGCGACCCATCCAGCATCTTGATCGCCTTTGTATTGCCGCTTCTTTTGTTATTCATGTTCGGCTTCGGCATCTCGCTTGATGCCAACACCGTTCGTATTGGCGTCGTCGTCGAAGATGCAAGACCTGACGCCCGGAGCCTGGCGCAATCTTTTCAGGCGTCACGCTATTTTGATGTGACACTGGCCTTCGATCGGCGTTCTGTCGAGGAAGAACTGGTCGCGGGACGCCTTAGGGGCATCGTCGTTGTTCCGTCTGATTTCACAGAGCGGTTACGCCGTCAGAACCCTTCCGCAGTGCAGATCATTACGGATGGCTCCCAGCCAAACACCGCTCAATTCGTCGAGAATTACGCCCGCGGCGTTTATGCAGTCTGGCAGGACAAGTATCTTCGAGACGCAGGGCGCAATCCCCCCGCAAACATCGAAAGCCAACCCCGCTTTTGGTTTAATGCCGAACTGACAAGCCGGTACAACCTCGTTCCGGGCTCGATAGCGGTCGTGATGACAATCATTGGTACACTGCTCACAGCGTTGGTAATCGCGCGCGAGTGGGAGCGCGGCACGATGGAGGCGGTGCTGGCAACGCCAATTAGCCGCCTCGAGTTACTGCTATCAAAGATCGCGCCGTATTTCGCATTAGGAATGGGTTCGCTCATCCTTTGCGCCATCGCGGCGGTTTTTATTTTTGGCGTTCCCTTTCGCGGGTCTATATGGGCGCTAGGCGTGGTTGCCGCCGCGTTTCTGCTCCCGGCCCTCGGCCAGGGATTGCTGATTTCGGCGATCACAAAAAACCAGTTTGTCGCCTCGCAACTTGCTCTGTTCACCGGATTTCTGCCGGCGACATTGCTTTCGGGCTTCGTTTTTGAAATCAGCTCCATGCCGGAAGTCATCCGGGTCATCACTATGTTCATTCCAGCACGCTACTTCGTCACAAGCTTGCAGACCCTCTTCCTTGCTGGAGACACATGGGTATTGTTGTTGCCGGCTATCCGAAACATGGTCGCGGTTGGCGTCCTGTTTTTAGCTTTAACGTATTTCGCCACGCCGAAACGGATTGATTAATATGTGGCGCCGAATCTACTCCCTCACCATCAAGGAACTCCTGGCGATCTGGCGCGATCCCAAAGGACGAATGACGCTGATCATTCCGCCAATCCTACAGCTCGTCATCTTTGCATTCGCAATGACGATGGAAGTGAAGAATGCGGACATCGCAGTCGTTAACCTCGATAATGGATATTGGGGGAGTGAAATTGAGGCGCAAATTAGCGCCGCCGCGCCTTTTGGTGATGTCTATCGTCTGGAGAGCGTCGGACAAATCCGTGAGGCGATCGATGCTCAACGCGCTATTGCGGTAGTTCACATCGGTCAGGATTTTTCCCGGCAGATAGGCGCCGGCGAGCCTGCCAATATTCAAATCATCCTGGACGGCCGTAAGTCCAACAGCGCACAAATCGTCAATGGCTATCTCAGCAACATCATCGCGCGGGTTTCCACGCAAGCCTATGGCGGCACAACGATAGAGCCGTTGCGCGTGCGAAATTGGTTCAACCCAAATCTCGAATATAACTGGTTTACGATTCCCGGCCTCATCGCAACGATTACATTGCTCACCACAATCATCGTGACCGCTCTTTCAGTCGCCCGCGAACGCGAGCTTGGCACATTTGATCAGTTGCTTGTCTCCCCTATGCGGCCGTTGGAAATCGTCGTCGGCAAAGCCGCCCCCGGTATGATTTTCGGCTATATGCACGGAACGTTCTTCATTTTCATGGCTGCGGTCATCTTCAAGATCCCCTTTTCAGGCTCTCTGCTGCTCTTATATGCAAGCATGTTTTTTTATCTGTTGGCTGTCATTGGAATTGGCCTGTTTATCTCCGCGATCTCGGCCACGCAGCAGCAGGCTATCCTTGGCGCTTTCGTCTTCGCATCGCCTGCGATTCTTCTCTCCGGCTTTATGTCTCCGGTCGAAAATATGCCAAGCTGGATGCAGACCCTGACATTGATAAATCCATTGCGTCATTTTCTTGTGGTCGCCCAGGGTATCTACCTCAAAGATCTCCCGGCCCTTGAAGTCGCTCGCAATACGGCGCCGCTGATTCTTATTGCAGCCGTGACCCTTCCAACCGCCGCATGGCTCTTTCGGAAAAAAACAACATGATGGTCACAGTAAACAAGTGGAGTATTCGATGATTCCAAAGAGGACCATTGCAGCAAGCAGCTTTCTCGCCCTCTCATTGGCTGCGGGCGGCTGCGCGAGCCTTGGCCAAGCAGGCCCGGATTACGCACGCGCCGAGCCGGTAGCGCCAGATGGATGGACCGAAACTTCCAACCGTGTGTCGAAGATGAATCCGAACGCGGACTGGTGGGAGGTGTTTGGCGATCCAGTACTCGACAGCCTGATCGCAGATGCGTTCGCGCAGAACTACGACCTTGCTGCGTTACGCGCAAACTTGCGAAAAGCGCGCGCCCTGCGCAGCAAAGCCGCCGGACAGCTTCGACCCAGCGTGACCGCCGGCGCAAACGCGCAATTTATATCGCGTTCGGAAAACGGCCTCATTCCGGCAGGCGATGTGATCGGAATCGAAGCCGATACCGATCTCTACGATGCCGGTTTTGACGCCATCTGGGAGATTGATTTATTTGGTGGAACACATCGCGCCATTGAGGCCGCCGATGCGCGCCTTGCAGCGTCTACGGCAAGTCTTAATGCGGCCCAACTGTCGACCGCAGCCGAAATCGCACGCACATACATCGAACTCATCGGCTTCGAGCGCCAGCGCATTGCGCGCAATGTTATTGTCAATGTGCAAGAACGGTCGATGCGACTTGTCGAGTCCCATCTTGCTGTCGGTAGCGCAACCTCATCTGATGTTGATCGCGCAGCTGCCCGCTTCTTTCGCACACAAGCCACGCTTCCCCCGCTGGAGGCTGAAATTCAGGCTGCTGTTTATCGGCTGGCGGTTCTGACGGGCGTTCGCCCGGATCAATTGTCCGGAAAAATCGATCTCGCCAATTTAACGGCCGCCCTACCGGGCGCGAAGACCATCAATATCGGCTCGCCAACCGGCGTGCTCCGCGCTCGGCCAGACGTGCGGCAGGCAGAACGGCTCCTCGCCGCTGAGACTGCTGATATCGGCGTGGCGCAAGCCGATCTGTTGCCAAAGCTGACCCTGGCGGCGACAGCGGGCGTCGAAGCCATCGATTTTTCAGACTTGTTCAATGCGGCGAGCCTCGCCGGCAGCGTCGGGCCAAGGCTTTCATTGCCAATTTTTGGTCGCAGTAAGCTCAAGGCGCAAGTAGAGGCCGAACGCGCCGAGGCCGAAGCCGCGCTGGCCGTGTATCAACAAACAGTTTTGCGCGCGTTGGAAGAGGCGGAAAGCGCCATCGCTCGTTATGACCGTGCGCATGAAGTTGTCACTCAGCTTGACCTGGCGCACAAACACGCAGTTGAAGGCTTAGCTGTTTCCTCGCTTCGATATGAAGCCGGCGAGGACGGGTATTCCGCCGTACTTGATTCTGAGAGCAATCTAGCGGAGATCAACATTGAATTGGCCGAAGCGGAAAAGTTGCTGCGCACTCATGCCGTTTCGTTGATGAAAGCCGTCAGTGGAACACTGCCTGTCGAGCGCGTTAATGTTGTAAAAACAGAAACAAAGGCGCCCCCTAAGCCGAACCATTCAGAAGTTGCCGCGGCCATCACACACCGCTTAATTGATGAGAAGTCTCCCAGTCACGCCATACAGGTAATT
Source organism: Hyphococcus sp. (assembly GCA_021776375.1). Taxonomy (GTDB): domain Bacteria; phylum Pseudomonadota; class Alphaproteobacteria; order Caulobacterales; family Parvularculaceae; genus Hyphococcus. The sequence continues at coordinate 9,242 of JAJFGA010000083.1, forward strand.
CAACAATGACACGACAAATTAAACGTGCGCCGGATATTGAAAACGAGAGGCCTGATGCACGCAGCATCGCGACGCGGCAGCGGCTAGTGGACGCCGCGATCGATCTCTTCGGCAAGTTTGGATATGACGCAACTTCGACGCGGGCGTTGAGCGAGGCGGCTGGCGCTAATCTCAGCGCAATTCCCTACCATTTCAGCACGAAGCGAGCGCTGCATCTTGCAGCAGCGCAACACATCGCCGACATAATCGCACACACGATCGGCCCGGTCATGGAGACTTTTGAAAACGAGATCTATGATGACGCCCTCACCCGCACGCGTGCAATCGCGTTACTCCAAGAAGTATTTACGCCATTTATCGCAATGCTCACGAGTGAGCAGAGCAGCAAATGGGCGCATTTTATTTTGCGTGAACAGGCGTCGCCATCGGAGGCTTTCGACATATTGTACGAGCATGGCGCGGGTCGGTTTATTCGTGCGGTAACACATCTTACCGCGATAGCAACGGGTGATGAGCCAGGTTCGAAACGCGCACGGTTGCGCGCTCTCACGCTTGTGGGGCAAGCGCTTGTATTTCGGACAGCACGCGCCCTGACCTTACGTACTCTTGAAACTGACCGGCTCGATCAGGCTGACATTGCACTTGTGACCGCGCTCATTCGCGAGAACATTCGCATGCTGGATGCAGTTTGAGATCACTATTGGAATAGCCCGCCACGAAAACCTCGATATCAAGCGCAGCATCTTTAGCGGCCAAGCTTTGCCCCCCATGCAACGTCTATCCGTAATCAATGCTGGATTAATTAATCCCAGCCCCTACCGCAAAGAACGGAACAATTATGATCAGAAGATACTCAAGGAAAGTATTGTTTGTACCGCTGTTGGCTCTCGCATTTGGAGGTTGCTCGCCGGAACAGAGCGCAGAACCGGTCTCACCGAAGCTGACGCCAAAAATTCGCGAACTCCTGCGTAAAGAAATGGCCTCCATCAATGACGCCGGTCAGGAAATCTTCACGGCGCTTATAGCCGGCGATGATGAGCAAGTGGCGCTTTTGGCGCAGCAGATTCATGACAGCTTCATCCTGAAACAATCGATGACCGCCGAAGACAAAACACATCTCATGACTGTCGCGCCGAAAGGCTTTGTAAAGATGGACAAGGAATTTCACGAAATTGCCGCCGAACTCGCCAAGGCGGCGAGAGCTGGAAACAGGCCACTGCAACAGCAACACTTTAGCCGCATGATCGAAGCGTGCAGCGCGTGCCACGCCCAATATGCGACCGATCGGTTTCCGTGAGGTTGCCGATTCCGCTAGACACCGACGAATTGACTTAATCGTTCTTTGGGCGCTTCGTAAGGCGTATTTCTATTGTGAGCGCCATTGCGGTCTCGCCAAATCACTAAACCGTTCACATTCAGCCAGTTTCTTTTCAAGATCGACATCATCTTTGAAAAACATTTTTCGGAACGGATTAAGTCGTTCCTCGTCGCCAATATGCGTGAAGCAGTCTTCGTAAAGATGTCGCAGATCACCGATATGTCGGTTAGCCGTGTTCGGTTTCGCTGGCTTCAACTGCTGATCGCCAAGGATCATTCACTCGCCGCAGATCAGCAAGCCGATTTGCTGATCATTTAGCGAAAAAAAAATTGAAATGTGGTTTTCCAACTGCCGCTAAGTCATTGAAATAATGGCGCGAGTGACGGGACTCGAACCCGCGACCTCCGGCGTGACAGGCCGGCGCTCTAACCAACTGAGCTACACCCGCAAAGCTGCGGCGTCTCGCCGTTTGCGAGCGCGCGGTGTATGCCAGC
>JAJFGA010000084.1 GCA_021776375.1 Hyphococcus sp.
GACTCGCCACGCTTCCATCGATCCCAAATCTCAGCCCGCTGAGATTCTGAATAATAAATTCGTCGACGTTGCTTCATAACTTCCACTCCAGTTGTTCATTTAACTAAAGTGTTGCGATGACCCTTTGAACCCACAGCCAAAGTTACCCATTCGCGGCCCCAAATTCTAATGTCCAGTTAGCCGCGCGCAGCGGACCTAACGCCCTCTTCCCTTCGACCAATCCCAAGTTATTCTGTTATTGCGCGCAACGCCGACCATATTGCGCCCAATCGCCCGCGCCATTGCGCGACGCCACGGCACAAGCGTCAATTCCCGTTGTTTTTCGAGCAAAGCAAATTTGCCACTCGCAAGCTCAACATCGCGAACATATTTCCCCTCAATTTTCCCGGTTCTCGAAACCGGTGTGACCGGCTTGCCAAATTCTTTTGAAATCTTATCACCGGCTTCCGAAATCTCTATCCCCTCAAGCTGTTGGAGCGACGCGCGTTCAAGACCGCGCTCCACGAGAAACAACCGGCGTTTTTCCGCAGCCGCTCGCACGTCACCACCGAAGCCCTCGCCCGATAATCGCGATTTTTCGTGTTCAGCTAATTCGCGGTCAACCCATGCGGCGCCGATTGCGTGTGTCTGCTTATCAAGCGACCAAGATGTGAGCTCGCGAAGGTCAACGGGAGTTCTTCTTAATTGCGTTTTCTGCGAAAGCCGCACGCGGTTCAAATAATCGTTCGAGACTGACCATGATCCATCGGCTGATCGATTAACAACGCCGAGACGCCTCAGCGCTTCCAATCGGCGCACATGGGATCGAATGAATTCGCGGCTTGCTTTGTTATCAAATTTCTCATGACGTGTCGGGCTGTAAATGCCGTCATTTTCGCGAGCAACGGTGTCGATGACGTGATCAGACTTCTTGACGCCGTCCCCTCGCCCAGAAACCTCAACAATGGTCCCACGCCTCAAGTCATCAACAAGTTCGGCTTCGCCGAGATCGATATAATGCATGGCGCCGTCGATGCCGTCGATCATCGCGAAGGCCCGTTCATGAAAGTCGCCATGACGTCCAACGGACATCAGGCGACCGACAATGCTCCGCTCATCGCTCATTGGATCGAACACTGACTCCGGTCCCAGGGTTCGACCGTCGCCACGGGATCGCAGCTCTTTGTTCATGGCTTTGATGATGTCACCGCGCTGCCCGAGATCGCGAAGTTTCGCCTCGAACTCCAGATCGATTCCCCATCGCCGTCTCCCAAGGAATTGGGCAAGCCCGAGACGCTGCAGTTTTTCAAGACGCAGAAGTTGTAAACGCGCTTTCAACTGGCGGACGTCTTTATCGATTTCGACGAAGCCGTCTCGGGTGATTGATTTCAGGTCACGATCAAGGCTTGTCCAGCGCTCCTGTCCGACCTGCCGCTCGATCCGTCGCTGCAAATCGAGTTCTGTAACTGGTCCCAATTCAACCGAAAGAAGCTCGTTCACCCGTTCACGCATGCCATGGGCGATCATGCGTTTCGGGATAACAAGATCCTCGCCATTATCGCGCTTGCCGCGAATGACGATATGAGTGTGCGGGCGGCCAGTATCGTAATGGTCAGCGGCAATCCAATCGATGCGCGTTTCCAGCTCGCGCTCCATTGACGCCATCAAATCACGGGTAAGCGGCTTTAATGATTGAAATTCATGCCCGTCTTCCGGCGAGAGGATAATTCGGAACTGATGACGGTCGCCCTCCCCACGCTCGATAAACGCATCGCGGTCGGCATCGTCGCTCTCCAGGTCATAGAGAACACCGCCGCGCTCTTTTTCCTCTGATTTTTCGCGCGCCGCATCGCGTTCGATGTATCGCAGATGCGCTCGCTGTTTCGCGGCGCCGGAACTGCTGAGTTTCACGATCCGTGTTTTGACAATGGAGCGCCGCTGATATCGTCCCGAATAGCCCGCCGGTTTTGGCGCAGCGTTGACGCGTCGCTTGCCGCGTTTGCCCGACGCCGCGCGCAAGAGTTTCTCGACATGGGTTTTTGCGGTTGCATCGCCAGCGCTCCGTATGCGGCCAAGCTTCGGCTTGAAGTCAAACTCGCCAGCACTCATGACGCAGCCAAACGCTGCGTGTTACAGCCTTTTCGCAAACTTGGCGCCACTAATTTACTATTGATTTCTTTAGCTTGTGCGAGTTTCACGACTCGCCAAGAACTTGACGCGAGTCGCGTCAACGGGATGTGCAGATTGGGCTGAAGCGCCCCTTGGCGCCAGACCCTTTTATCTTGCCATCCGCGCCCTTCCACCCCGCGCCCCATTGTTGCTCCTTACGCGCTAGATTTTTACTTTGAAAAAATCAACAGCGGCGTCGCAACGCCCAGAATATCGGCTTCGCCAACCGGTCCAAAATACCGGCTATCGAAGGAGTTTTCTATTGCTGTTGAAAGGAGAAAATAGGCGTCGTTATGAAGCATGCCGCACCCTCTTCGGTATGGCATGAGACGGCCTTGTGAATCATATTTTTTAACTTGCGCAACAGTTTTTTGATTGACCGACACGACACCATTCTGGATACAAATTTCGTCGCCGGGAATGCCATAAATTGTTTTCAAGAGTGGTGTATTTTTTGAAAGATAGTGTCGCTCAACCGCAAGTGTTTGCGCATTAATTGGCGCTATAGCAGCGACAAAATCATCTCGTTTATATGAGGTTTCATCAGACACATAATAAAAACCAACCGCCGCACTTGCGCTAGGATTATATAGAATAACTGGCTCCATTTGATGAATTATAACGGCGCTGACAGCCGTCAGTGAAACGATAATTCCGGCCAGATACCTCGCCTTGTTTACAGAGATATTTTGCATTTCACCCTCCCTGCAGCCATCTGTCTTTTGTTGGCAGAATGAACCGGCATGTTGAGATGAAGCCTCAATTGCATCTGCCGCCAATATGCGGGCAAAACCGATTGAAGAGTATGATCATGTTGTTTCAAACCATCCAGCGCTTGCAAAAATCGCTTTGAATAGGTTTTTCCGCGCGATGAAAAAAGCGCCTCTGCGCCGGGCAAAACACCGGGAAGTCGCGTAATTTTACTACTGACAATTCCGGTTCTCAGCACCATGCAGCGCCAACTTTGCGTACCATATTCATTCGCACGCCAGCGCAAATATCCAAGCACTGATCCGGATTTGAAATACAATAAATAACGTTTGCCATTGATGCGTTTACGCGCGACCGGTGATCCAAAGAGTAGCCGATAGTTGACGCGCCCATCGATATAAAAACACGTGATAGCGGTTAGTCCGTCTCCAGAATTCATGGATTCTAACTGGAATTGGAAGCGAGAGACCAGTCCTGCAGATCATCAATATGATAACAGATGCGACCGCCATGTTTACGATATTTTGGCCCTTCGCCGCGCCATCGCATGTTGTCGAGTGTCCGCTTTTTAAGCTGCAAAAACTCTGCTGCATCTCCTGTTTTCAGGAACGGACTACGTGCGCGACGCTTACGGTCGCGGCTTTGATCATCACTCATAGTAATGACTCCCCACGCTACCAACTTAACTGTTATATACTACCGCAAATGCAAGTTTTCCACAATGAAAAACGACATCACAACCGCGTTTATCTTACTGTTTTTATTTTCTTTTTTGCTCCCCACCTTCTCTTTCACACGAATGCACAGGAAGTACAATTAAACTGATCTACTCGCCCCAAATATTTAACGAAAACCAGGCGTATGAGCGATTGAAATTGCATTTCGAGTAAGCAATTTGCGAAAATCTACGCACAAGATTTTTTAAAAAAGACTAAAAAACCCCGCGCAAATTTCATCGCACGGGGGCTGTTATTGAAAAACCAATCCTAGCTCTGTGGGTTCCAAAGGATCGCAAGAACGCTCTCGTCATCCTGACCGGCCGCTCTTGCAAGATTTGCAAAAACTCGCGCCGGGCCGAAGGCGGGATGTGCGAAAGTGAGCGAGATATACTCCTTGCCGGAGTTCTTACCGGTGCGGTTCCAACCGCCTCCGATCTCGCCGCCTTTCGCAGCATAGATGCGATAATCGGGCTGGCGGTCGTTCTCCTTCGCCTCGTTCGGCACGATGGTGATTCTGGTATTGAGGGTCATCATCGCGAGCGTACCTTCAAAACCACCATTCTCGCGTTTGGTTACGGTTCCAAGTGATTGAGCCATCTTTAAGTCTCCATTTATTTGCGGCCAGGGAACCATTCCCCGGCCTGACGCGAAATGATCAGAACGGCGCGCCAGGCCGCCCCGCATCCGCTTGGGCCGAAGCGCAGCGAAGGACCGGCAGGGATGGGTTTTTTGGACATGGTAAATGACGTAAGTCACGACGTGTCATGCGCGAGGAGATCGATGATCGGGGGAAAAACCCAGCAATGCCGGTTTCGGGCGGCCCGGTCGGCGTTCAGTTTCGCGCCAGTAAAGGTCGGGGAATGGTTGCTGCTGGTGCGATTTATTACAGGAGATGTATGGCTATAAAGGCGTTTGAACCACCGCCATTTGCGATGCAGCGGCGATAGGAGATAATGCTCGCCATGCCTATTCAATGCGACTTTCAACGAATAAATGAAACGAGGCGAGCGCAGCCACCTCGCTCCAATTTTTTGTCTATGTCTTGAAAAGATCGGCAATTTTCGTGGTGCGCTGCGCCGCACCGGGCGCACCGGTTTTGGCATAGCTTCTCGCCGGAAACGCCATCCATTTGGGTCGCCATGAAGACTTTGCCTCACGCCCATTGGCGCCGTCGAGATGATCGCGGATAATCTGCTTTTGTATTTTTCCCGTCGCTTTGCAGTTGGCCTTAGCAACGCTCTTGCCGCCAATATCGCCGAGGAGGGCGTTGACAACTTTTTTGTCGCGCAACAATTCAAAGAATGCGTCGTCGGGTTTCCATAATTTGCTCATGTCGATAGACAAACACGCCCCCACACATTCAACGCCTTCATGCCCAGCGCTGAGGGTTTCGGCCATGATATAGGTCAGAATACGGGTCACATCTGCGTCGTTTAATTTCATTAATTTTGCAAACACCGCGGCCAATTGATAGCCATCGCCGTTGCCACTGGTGACGACGCGATCCTTATTGCCACCCAACAACGCGGCAATCTCGGTGCGCTCGATATCAATCACCTGTTGGCTGGTTGATGCGGCGACACTCGCCGCTGTCCCCTCTTTGCGGGTTCGCTGAGGGTCGGCTGCGGCGCGAATATTCGGCGCGCCCACCATTAAATGCGCCGCCAAGAGCCGTAGCGCGATGCCTTGATGTTTTAACAGCATGGCGCGCGCCGCAGCGTGGCGGTGCAGGTCGATATAGTTTTCCAGAGGCGCAGAGCATTCTGGTTTGTCAGCGGGTTTTTTCGCTTTCGCCTTTTCATGTTTTCGAGGCGCATAGCCTTTATGGATGATGACTTCGCCGAAATGGCGCACCTCGATAAAGACTTCGCCGCCGTCTTTTTTCGTGATCTCGGCATAATCCCATTTCGAAAAAAAAGCGCCGCGCTCCAGCACAGCCACTTTGGTCCAACCATTGGCGAGCAGCTTATCTTGTTCTGTTGCAATGGCGGTGTCTTGGTGGGGCCAAAACTCGTCTGCGCTGCCAAAGACAGAGCGCTCACCAAATAAATCCTCAAAGATTGAACCGTGATAATCGTCGAGAGAAAACAGCGCCGTGCTGGTTGCAATTTCGCCGCCGCCCAAAAGCCAGCGTTTCAACTCGCGCCCGCGCGGTGCGCGCATATCTTTTGAGTTAAACATCGCCAGCCATTCACGCTGCTGTGCTTTACTCGCCAGCGTCAGCGCCGTCAGACTGGCGCTGTCTAAGTTACCTTGCACATAAGCGCGTCGTATCGCCGGAATGAGATTGGCGAGAGCCAAACGGCGTCTGACGGTCAATTTGGTCACGCCAAAAATATTGGCAATCTCGCCAATGCTGCGGCCCTTTTTCTTGAGCGCTTTGAACGCTTCAAACTCTTGCATCTCGCCCGGCTCAAGGCGCGCGGTATTTTCAAGAATACTTGCCTCAATAGCTGCAGCATCATCGCCAGCAGCAAGTATGCGGCAAGGCAAGTCCTGCGCCTCGCCAGTTTCTTTCTCAATAGTTTTCAATGCAAAAAACCGCCGCCGTCCGGCGACGATTTCAAACTCGTTGTTTTTGCCGTTCGGGCGCACCAGCAACGGCACTAGGACGCCGTGCGCGCGGATAGAGGGCAGGATATCGTCAAGGCGCGGTTTCTTGCGTCCGTGCCGCATGTTTACACTTGAGATTTTCAACTGCTCCAATGGAATGTGTTGCATATCCATAGTCTGTTTCTCCTTCATGGTGCTGGGGTTTTGGATGTCGCGTCTGGATCGGTTTCAAATGCCAGAATGTAATTTGCCGCTTTCGACGCCATTGAGGCCGCAGAGAAAATCGCGCGGTTATCTTCTCTCAAGACCGCAAGCCATGAGCCCAGATAATCGGCGTGACGCACAGTTGGTTTGATATCGAGAGAGGCGCAAACAAAGGCTGAACCAAGTTCCGCCACCAGTTCTTCGCGGGCATAGCCTTTTGAGCCGTAGCGTCCCGAAATATTCCGGTTCAGCCGTGTTTCATGGCGAGTCCAGTGGCCAAGCTCATGAAAACAAGTGCGATAATAATTGATCTGATCAAAGAACGCCGGTTGCGGCGGCACGCGGATAAAATCTTTTGATGGAACATAGAAAGCTTTATCGCCGCCAATCCGGAAATCAGCGCCAGTCAATTTGATCAGATTTTCCGCGCGCGGGACCGTCTCGCGCTCCGGCAAAGGCGTTGCGCCTTGATAGGCCTTCTCGGGCAAACCCTCGCATTGCGCCGCATTGAAGACTGTATACCGCTTAAGGAATGGCACAAAAGACGGCTCGCCGCCCTCTGATTGCGCCCGGTCTTTCTCGGCTTGTGGAATATATTTGTCGGCATAAACAACACTCGCGCCATGTTCGCCGCGTCTGACCGAGCCGCCAAGGGCTTTGGCCTGTTTAAAGGTGAGCCATATCTGTTGCGCAAAGCCGCCTTCCAAGCCAGCATTCCAGAGCAGTAGAATGTTAATTCCCGAATAGCTGGCGCCGGTGGCGGCGTTTTTCGGCAAGCCCGGTGCAAGGCTCGCGGTCTCGCTTGCATCAGCCCAAGGCTGCACCCATGGAAAGCGCCCCTCTTCAAGCTCGGCGATAATCTTCGCTGTCACTTCTTCATAAATGTTGCCGCGTTTGGCGCCGCCGCCTTTTTTCTTGACGGCGCAGCATCCCTTTTCGAATGCACCGTTTCTTCCGCACTCTCCGCTTATCTCTGTGCTTGAAATTCTAAGGTCTGTCATCGCCGCCGCCTCCATATTGGCCCCGCCGCAAATTTCCCCGGACTGGCGGGGGCGGCGGAAGCGGGGCTTTTTAAGCGGCGGGCCTCTAGGGCGCGGGGCAACTGGTTTGGTAGGAGAAGGATAACAACCAAGACGGATCAATACGCCAAAGCAGTTGCGCCGGGCCCGCCCGGCGCCATGCCCCCGCTTGTCTTCCGCCGCTCCCGTCAGGCCCCTTGGGAAATCAGAAAATAAGTCGCGTAGGCGCAGCCGTCGCGACCTTATCCGGTCTCCAACTTTTTTGGGGGCCGGCCCCGCGGCATGGGATCGTAACTGACAAGCGAAGACGACGAGTTCATTTTACGAGGGAAAGAGAAAAATGAATTTGACGGCTAAGGGCGCGGCAATACAATTTGAGCACCTCGCGCCCGACGCCGCATCACGGCGGCCGTCAAACAGCTTTTACCAGATTGAACACCTCAATCTGACAACTGGCGTGTTGCCCTATTTTGATATGCAACTTTATCGATTACACGAAAATGTTGGCTATCTGATAGTTAGGCGTCGCACGCCTCACTCGGCAGAGTCAAAACCTTTTCCGCAACCCTGCCCAGATATTTCTTGACTACGCCGATGGCGACAAGGCGGCATCTACTTCACCAAATACGCCAAATGATGTTTTAATAATAGTACCGACACGCACCTGAAGCAACGCCAGTTGAGTTAACTCAGCATTGCGCACAACAATTCCGCAACCGCCCAGATATACCGTAAAACAAGCAAAACTTCAAAATCATAATATGCGCAGACCGGCCCCACCCAATAATGGTTGCTGATTTCAAACTCGACACCTGGCACCGGTATATTGGCATTCAGCCCAACACGAAGGTGAGCAGATTCTAGTTATGCGCGAAAGGAACAAAATATCCTTCCGACATCCACATCAACGCCGCATCCATTTCCATAGTCTATGGTAAAAACTGATGATGCCGCGTCAAACTAGTTATCAGTTGTTCCTGCACTAAGTTAAGAACCGCGCAACCCGATACGTATGATCCGGCGCAGAGGCAGCAGAAATTATGAGCACGCACGATATAGCGCTTGCAATCGCCGCACTCGTGAAATTATTTTCCACTTTGCCCTCCAGCTATTTGTGGCTCGACAGCAGTGCATGGTCTGGCGTTGAAACTGTTTGCCATAGCACAAAAGCAGTGTCGCCGTACAACCCTATCAACGTCCTCATAGTTTAAGGGTTCAGAAAATTCTTGATCGCGAAGTTCGCCGCTTGCTGCGCGGCTTTTTCAAGACTTTCATTAAATGCACCGCCAAAAATTCCGCCAGATATCTCGCCGCCAGACTCTATTCGCGCTAACATATTCCCATCCACATCAAGAAATTCGGTTTCAATTGTCACAGAGCCCTTCCCGGAACCAAAGCTAAAAAAATATCTTTTTGCACGGCTGCCCATATCGAGCTGAATGAAACGATAACGCAGTACAATTCCCGCCCCTTCTTCAAACCCACCTTCTCCAAAAAGTTCCTCCGCTAGTTTTTTGCGATAGTGATCTTTTGCCTCCTGCGATACAGCAACCGTGTGGTTCGCCTCTACAAGGGATAATGATGAAGCGCGGACACCGTTTTGCGATGGAACAAGCACGGTGGTTGCGCCTGAAGCACATGCCGAGATTGTCAACAATGCAAGGAATAAGGCGATGAGCTTTTGTTTCATCTTAAATTCTTTCGCAAATACTTCACCCGGGACACGATGCATAAATGACCAACACAATCTTGCATCAAGGGTCGTCGCTCAATCGCATTCACCGGAAAAGAAATTATCGAGGCAATCGTCGCTCGTAATGGCGATCGCAACAACTGCGCTAGCAACGGCCGCCCCGCCAACAAGCCAGGGCCAGACACGACTGTTTCCGTCACTTTTACCGTCCGCGGCAAGCACGTACAACTCGTTGACGGACTGCCGATTGAGGCGAAGGTCGGAAAAATCGTTCAACGAAATGGAAACCTCTGTTCCAACGACCCGAGGTTGTGGCCCACGCTCGCCAACGAAATAATCATTGGCCCCATTTCGATAGTTTAAACTCAGGCCCAAGCTCGTGCGATCGCGTATTGTCCGACGAGTACCTGTGATATCAACTCGTATAAAAGCGCGGGCTGCAACTTCTTCTCCATAAGCGTCGGGGTAGACATGATAAGCGCTTGGCGACGATAATTGACTGAAATCTCCCGCCAAGGTTGGCGACATAATCAAAGAACACGCTGTGCCAAAACATAATATCCGCTTAATCCATACCATATTTGAACCCCAAAATATTCGTTACCACGGCGCTAACTAGTAACCCACATAAACACCCGTATAATGGCGTCCCATGGCCGCGATGACCTGTTGATCAAAACCATGCCAATCGCCATATCGCTCCTTGAGCGGATAGTACATTTCTGTGAAAAACGCTTCACCACCCTCCTTGTCCATAAACATAGGGCGAGAGCTATCAAGTTTTGCGTAGGTTAGTTCGGCAAGCTCTTGAACGAAATGGAGCATTTCAAGGCTCTCCAAAAAATCGGATTTCTTGCCTATCCCGAAATGACTCGGGACAAATGTATCGAAATCGAGAAGCGCTAACCGATCAAGCGCCGAAAGAAACCCTGGCATGTAAATATCCGGGCCGCCGCCGGGTAGAAACACACGCACACTCACGGTGTCGGGTGGATAAAGGAGTTTTTCCTGCGGAAGATAAACAGCATATTGCGTGTCCGAGTGGGCCTTACCCATATAGATCAGCTTGATCGCCACGCCGCCGATTTCTAGGTCAGTATCTCCTTCGATCAACCGGGTAGGCGCTAGCACGCTCGCCCCGCGTTCGTCAAAATCGCGCCAATAGCTGGGGGCCTTTTCATGCGCAATGACATGAGCCGGTTCCAGGGCACCGCCGCCTAAAACGTGGTCAAGATGATAATGGGAATAAATGAGCGTGTGCACATTGTCATCAATACCAGCCTCCTCCAGCGCCTTTTTCATGCCGACGACGAGATGCTCAGAAAATGGGTCGACGATGACCAGCCCAGCGTCTGTGCGAATGATCAATGTTCGATCGAAATACCAGTTGTAAGTATAGACACGGTCGCTAATTTTAATTAGGCGATTCGTTTCTGTATCATCAGTGCTAAAATAAGCGGCCTGCTGGCCAAACGCGGATTTAAGGATAGATTCCTGAACGCTGCAGCTTACGAGAGCCAGGAGCGATAGACTTAGGAGAACGACTATTTTGGCAAATTTCACAAAGGATGACGCCATATGACTACTCTACCTATCTAGATCCAGGAGTATTTTCAGATGTTTGTTTCTTTTTTGCCTATTGTCAATAGCACTTTTTGTACCATACTCCACAAATGAAGAAAAATACACCCACAAAGAGCTATGGACAAAGCTGTTCGGTGGCTCGTGCGCTCGATGTCTTCGGCGAACGGTGGACATTGCTCTTGATCAGAGAGCTCTTGACGGGCCCAAAACGCTATACGGACCTCAAGACTTATCTCGCCGGCATCAATGCAAAACTTCTGTCAGATAGGTTAAAACAGCTCGAAGCTCAGGGAGTGGTCGAAAAAATTGACCTGCCTTCGCCTGCAAATGCGACTGCGTATGCATTGACACCTGCAGGCGAGGCATTGGAGCCAGCAATTATAGCGCTTGCAAAATGGGGGTTGCAGTTCGCAGCCGCGCCAGCACGAAAGGCGCGCTCGTTTCCACATTGGTCGGTTCTTGCAATGAAAGCGATGTTTAATCCTGAGCGGGCGACAAATCTAAATATATCCTGTCAATTCCTAGTTGAGTCGACGGAAATCTACGCAGTTATCAAGTCGGGTACTTTCCTGTCGGGACTGGGGCGGATTCCTGCTCCCGATGTCATTGTAACATGCAACGAAGCTGCATTCGCAGAGTTTGACGGTTCCGTGAAAACCGTGCGGAATTTGTTGGATTCAGGCAAGATCGTGATTGAGGGGTCTCGCCGGGATTTTTTGAAATTCGCATCGTGCTTGGTGTTAAAGAGCTGACAAGCAGGACGCGCCGTCAAAATGGAAATACGATCGTCAGTTACGATTGTAATTTCTCGAAATTCGTTTTGGCCTAGGCCGATGTCGCAATATGATGGTAATTGGCAATCAAGATTGAACGACATGATTGCTATGATAACAGTTACGCAAACCGAGTGATAAGCGCAGGGTAGGTGTCAGCCGGACTCACGATTTCGTCTAATCTCTCATCAGAGCAGTTGCCTTTTCGGCAACGAAACCAGGAAGCGGGACCGACTTACGGACTTTTCGACTAAAGTGCGCGCCGATCAATTCGCTAGTCGCAACCTCAATTTCATTTTCCACCTCAAACATGTAATGGATAAACCGTACGGTTTTGTTACTCACCTCCAACACGCATGAACGAATAACTAACAGCGCACCAGCAGAAACCTCAGATTTATATTTTGTCGTTTGCTCCAAGGCCGCCATACCGGTATCGCTATCGTCCATATATTGCCGCGTCAGACCAAGCGCCGAGAATAAATGCCAGGTCGCTTCGTCAAATCGTGCAGTGTAATACTGAACGTTCATGTGGCCCATATGATCAAGATTGGACGGATAAACCACACCGCGATATGTGTCGATCATAACCGCACTCCGATTATAAGAGATAACTTCTATAAGAAAGCGTCGAGCGAGCGGAGCTTCATGTCAATGATTTTTCGCAGCTGCGACGTAGTAAAAAACAATCAATTCGACTTCTGTTTATCTGCCTTTCTTTGTTGGCGCCAAACTAATATTGGCCATATGAACGGAGAAAATAATTGGCTGACAAGATCATTCGGTATTGGATTAGAAACGATTCCAACAGCATTTAGCGGATGATTATGCGGATGACGGTAGGTTCCAAAAATTATGTCTGGCAATGGCGTCGCCGACGACAAGTTCGATCGCCCGAGATCTGGATCAAGTTCGTGATGAAGGCGGTGAACTTGCGGCGTTGCAAGCAAATAATGAAGAAATCCCGGCAACGGCATATCCACATTGGAGTGATTTAGATTCCCTTCAGTGTTGATAAGTATGCCATACCAAAGAAAAACCTCGGGGCCAGCGCCGAGAATGATCAGCGGTGCGATCGTAACGGCAAAACGAATGGACGATTCAAGAAAATGAAGCCTGCCGGCTTTTAGTACATGAAGCTTATCCGCATTATGATGTAATGCGTGAAACGGCCAAGCGAAAGAATTGTTGTGGTAGAGCCAGTGTTTTCCCCAATCAAGAAAGTCAATCAATATCACAGCAATGCCCACCTGACCCCATAACGGCAAGTGCCCAGGCCATATCGAACCGCCTGTGGCGGATGCAACAGCTGCTGAGGCAGATACAATTCCGCTGCGCAAGGCTACCTCTGCAAGGCGCCCACCGACGAGGCTCAAAAGAATAGAGTGAACGATGTCGTTGGCTGACTGTCCATCCCGCCACCAGGACCAGTCACGCCTGTATGGAAGCACTATTTCCAAGCCAGCTACGATTACAAGATTTGCGGCTGAGATCAGAAACAATGCGGTGGCGCCATTTACGCCGGCCGCCAACGTCCACTGAAATGCAAAGAACGACGCAATGAACATCGCCGGATAAATTAGGCCTTTGAGAATCACCATTGACGTCAACCAAAAAAACTTATTTGACCATCTGCGTGAAGTTGGCGAGTAAACAGATTTCTGGCTACGCGATTCCGAAATCAATAAGGTTTTCTGGATTTTACAAAGATAAACTAAATATAGGAGCCGCAGTCAGCGAATTGTTCCCGCCTCCGGTTCTAGCGTTTTGGAGCTTGGCCGAGATGTTGCTTTCGGAAAACAGTCGGCGTAACACCAACTTGTTCCTTAAAAGATCTGTTAAACGGAGCTATAGAACCGAAGCCGGCCTGGAGCGCCAACGTTAAAATAGGTATGTGGTCTAGGTTAGGATCAGCAAGCGCCTTCTTGACATCCTCAACTCTGTAGCAATTGAGGTAGGCGCTGAAATTTCGGTAACCAAGGCCACCATTGATTACGCGGCGTACTTTATACTCGTCCGTTTTGAGGTTTTCAGCAAGCACGCGAATGGACAAACCGTCGGTGCGATAAATGCACTCCACTTCGACCAATTGCCGTACACGCTCTAGCAGCCTCTCCTCCTCCTGCGTTAGAGCACGAGATGTTTGTTTTGTCGTCTGGGAGCTTTCGTCAGTCGGCGCAAAAAACTGATGAGGATCTAATCGAAGCACCACTATCGCTAAACCTAATGCAGTAATGAAGATCGCAAGGGCGGCGCCGGATTCTGCAACCGCTCCAATTGACGAGCCATAGCTAATCAATTCAAAAATTGTGACCGAGAGGCCTAACACTGCAGACAAAAAGATAAAGTAGTGACGAAACCGCCGTCGCCCCTCGATCAGATCGTCCTTCCGAGTTGCCCAAGCCGAGTGAAGGCCGTACACGTAGAGCGAGAAGCTCAACGCCTGATGAACAAAGGCACGACCAATGGCAAACGCTTCAAAACCTGATTGGACTACTATTGCCGTCAAACCCAACAGCTCCAAAGCGATTATGGGAATAATATGTATGAACTTTGGCCGAAAACCATCGCTGAAGATGGCCTTGGCGGTGAGCCAAAACAAACCAGGAACGGCCGTGCACACCAATCCAAAGATGACAAAGGCAGGTCCCAGCGCTTCCCGAGCAGGTCCATAGGAACAAAATAAATAGAAACAAATGCTTGAAGAGAATAATGCGGAGAATCGACCAGCCCACAGATTAGATGCGTCACGTACGATGAGAATTGTGACGGTGACCAAAATTCCCAGTGCAGCGAAGCGTACGACCGGATCAAGTTCAGAGATGACATGGAAAACGGCTGGCATTACAATTTCAAACCTCAACTATCATTCGATATCTGCCCGGCCTGAATCTTCATCTTAGAATTTGTGTTCACTCTGAAGTATCCATAACTCTCCACAAAATGCAGTCTGAAAAAAAGATGCATGCCAGCTTCCAGACAAATACTCCCTAACACTCTTCTGTGGGTTCACACATTTTCAGATGTTCGTCTAAAAAGCGAAGGATTTCGGTTGCCTCTTTGATTAGGTTTCGTCGCTTGTTAAAGCCATGCCCCTCATCCGAGAAAATCAAAATACGCGCATCCACGTTATTTTCTTGAACCACATCGAAAATTCTTTGTGTTTGATCGACCGGCACCCTCGGATCTTTCGCACCGTGCAAAAGAAGCAATGGTTTAGTTATCCGATCGGCAGCGTGAAGTGGGGCTGCGGCGAGCAGTCGCCGCCGATCCGCCGGAATTGAGGGATCGCCAAATTCTGCAAAAAAGGACGCCCGAACACTTGTCCACATAGCGGGAAAGTTTTCCAGAAGACTAACAAAATCAGCAACCCCATATTGGCTAACCCCTGCAGCGAATTCGTCAGGATGAAAAACCAACGCGGAAAGCGACAAAAACCCTCCATAGCTTGGTCCCATCACAGCTACAGCATCGGCGTCAACCCAATCTAGTGTTTCGAGATATCGTTTCGCATAAATTACGTCTTGGAGGTCGCCTTCACCATGACGCTTGTCATTTAGTGATAAATAGGTGCGCCCATACCCGCCGGATCCGCGAAAATTTGGAGCGATAATAGCATATCCATGATTCACCAAATATTGAATAATTGGCAAATAAATCGGGCGGCTTTGACTTTCTGGGCCGCCATGAACCCAGACGACCGCCGACGCCGGATTTGCTTGGCTAGCATCTTTCGGCCGATAGAGTACAGACGGCACGCCTAAATCATCAAAACTAGTAAATCTGATTATTTTACCGCCAACCAGATCCGTATACGCTATTTCTGGATTAATTGCTTCGATTATACAAACAGATGGCGCGCCATCGCTTAGCCCAATATGATATAGGCTAGGTGGTGCATTTGGACGTGACGTTAATAAGAGCGCGCTCTCGTCAGCCCTTGAAAATCGAAGGCTTTCGATATTGTGCGTAATAGGAAGAGCCGAAAATAATAACGCTTCGCCTTTTATTTCTGACTTGATGGATAATTTATAAAAACCATCTTCGTTTGTGCTCGTGATATTGTATTTGCCGTTCGGCGATTGAAGATGGTATCGAACATCATGAGGTGCGCTTATCAGCAAGCTTTTTTCTGCTGATCGCAACTCCCAAATCCAAGTTTCTATAAAATCGCCACTTTCCACTGCTTGATAATAAAAATAATCAGAATCATAAGAGAAATTGACGCCAATATTCGTCCCCTCATACGCCGCTTTTTTTGATACAATAATGGGTGGTTTTTTTGGTGTAGTGAGGTCAAATAACAAAACCTTAATGATCTCATGGCTTACCGTTCGCAGAGCAGCGGCCCATTTACCATCAGGGCTAACTCGCACAGCCGACCAACCTATTTTATTTTCCAGCAATAAGGTTCGTCGAAAATCGTCGCTAGAAACAAAAAAAAAGATCGCTGTGTTCGCTGTGACGGTCGTTACTTTCGAGGTAAAACCCCGCACCATCTCGCGCCCAGCCTAAAAAACGAGCGCGAACCCCTTCCCCTGGTGTCAGATCTTCAATGCGGTTGGATTCCGAAATAACGACAACGTGGGTCTGCTCATCGCCTTTGTCATCGACGGACAATAAGGCCCGATTGTCATCCGGAAACCAACTTATTGGAACCCTTTTCGATTCACTCATTTCGAGCATCGGCAATAGTGATCCGTCTGACGCGTCAAAAATGTATGGTTCGATAACGCCGCGCCTGTCTGCCCCGGTCAAGATTTTTTCATTGTCGGGAGAAAATGCGTAACCTGCTATATCGACAAGTCTAAGCCGTTCCGTTTCATAAAACTGTTCGGCTGAATAAGTTTTTTGAATGCCAGAGCGCTCAAAACGAGTCTCGATTTTACATTGATTTCCGAAAGCGCTGCCATAACAAACGCAATATAATGTAAGTGTGATTGATAATATTCTCATAACTCGTATTACGTTCCACTTTTGAGGCGCCAATGAGACGAAGATATATTCCCCGCATGAACGCGCCTGTCGCCTGTTCAACCAGTATATATAGTACATTTTCTGCTTGCTATAGCTAGCTTTTTTCGTATATTTTTCATGAACCAAAGGGATTCCTCTTTGAAGCGAATTAGCTGCATTGATCGAAGTTGGCAAAAATTCCGGGTAGCAAACTGTGAGTACGCGTCTAATTTATATCTTCCGGATTTCTATTTTGGGCTTAGCGACACTAATCGCTGTAATTTCAGCGCTTATTGTCACTGCCCGCGCCATAGTCTCATCGCCGGCAAATCTTCTGACGCGCGATTCAATCGCTGGCACGTCCGTAGTTATCAAAAATGTTAGAGTATTTGATGGAAAATCGTCGGTTTTGCGCGATGCTCACGCGATCATCGTTGGCTCCGGCATAATTGAACAGATCTACTGGAGCAGTGACGGGTTTCCATCAGCCCATAAAGGCAAAGCCATCGATGGCAACGGTCAGGTGCTGATGCCAGGCCTCATTGATTTTCACGCTCATCTCGGATTCTCTGATGGTCGACCGCCCTGGGCCGCCAAGGGGCCGACGCTCATCAATGTCGCAGGTCAACGTGAGGCGTTCATCTATGCCGGCGTGACAACTGTGGTTGAAGGATCTGTTAATCCAATGGCGGCCTTCGAAAAGCGTCCTAAAATTTCGCCAAACGTTTTTGCGGCGACGCGAATGCTCACGGCGCTAGAAGGTCATCCCATTCCAATGATTCGCGAATTTCTGCCGCGACCGATGTCCGAATGGTCTGCTGACATGATGGCGCTACAGGTCTCCTCCATTGATGCGCAAACTGACGAAATTCGAAATTTAGCCCGAGAACCCGGCCATCATATCAAGGTTATCTTTGACAGATCGATTCCATGGGGCGCGCCCCGCCTCAGCCCATCGGCACTCGAAGCAATTATAAAATTGGCACACGCAGAAGGAAAATTGGTATACGTTCACATTGGATCCTCCGAGGAGGCGCTGATCGCGGCCCGCGCTGGAGCCGACGTTCTAATGCATCCACCTTTTGTAGACAAAATTAATGACGAGACTCTTTCCGCGCTCGCTGAAATTGGTGCGCCCGTGGTTACTACGGCTCAAATTTGGCAATGGTTGTCACGTGGAGTAAACCAATCCCCCCCCCTAACGCAGCTTGAAAAAAGACTTTCGACCGAGAAGGCACTGGAAGCTCGCGAAGCGGATTGGCGGACTGAAATTGCGAATTACAACTCAGCAACTTTCACACCGGAATATCTCGCACGCGTTGAGAGTTTTGAACATAATCTTGAGCACAATCTCAAGCGCCTCTACGCTGCCGGTGTGCCCCTCATCGCAGGTACAGATACCGGTCTGCCTGGCTTAACTCCTGGGGCTTCACTCCTGTTTGAGCTCGGCATGTTACAAGACTACGGTATACCAGCAAATGTAATTCTCCAGATGGCGACATCGAGGCCGGGCGCTTTGCTTTCTTCCAGTGGGCCAAAACTTGGCATTGTCCAGGAGGGGGCACGCGCCGATCTAATTCTGGTCGATGGCAATCCACTGAGCAACATCCGATATCTCGAAAATGTTTCATTGATTATGGTATCGGGAGAGATATTTAGACGACGATAGCCAGCAGAAAGTCTCTTTAAGCAAGGGGATCTCATGCGTCCTTTGCCGACTTGGTCACAGGGCATTTAATTTCGAAAGCCATAGCAAAATGAATTCATAGGCGACGCGCATGTGCGTCGCTGCACCGGAAATCGTATACGAACTTGTAATTACATATGATCACTTCGAAAGTTCCCGCTCAAGCCGGTCCAAATAGTTCATAGTTTCATCGCTAAAATGATAGAATATTGAGGGTGCTTGATGTGCCGCTTCCTGATAGGCGCGAAAGAACGCAACCGGATCGCCCACTGTTTCAACCACCCGTTCGGTGCCAAATATATCGCGGATCGCAAGCGCCATATGGAAACCTTGCGGATGGCCACCAAAGGGTAGGAGTTCGGAGATCTCTCCGGCAATATCACCGCACCCGGTGTTACACGCGCTCATACGCTGCATCGCACGGTCAAACTCCCAAAGCTGAACATATGACTGCGAAAATGCCTCATTATAGGCATTCATATAATCGTCCATGTAGGCGGGGAAACTACTGATCGGGGCCCGCTTTTTGTCAATCAGGTCAGCGACGCCTTCACCTGCGAGATAGTCAAGAGTTTGAATTACCAAATAGCGATCGTCGCTTGTTGGGATTTCTCGAAATCTCGATAACTCATTAGCATAGACATGATGCAGTTCGTGAGCGACCAAGTTTTCAAACGACGCGCCCATATCTTTTGCGAAAAGAACATCTACAACAATTAGGTCGGAAATTGGATAAGCGTCTGGAGTAAATACAGCAAAAGCAAGACCCGGCTTCTTTTGTGAACGTTCAATCGCACCGGCGGGGAGATACACGCTTGCCAGATCGTTAAATGCGCCAATATCTCCGTCGCCAACGTGCGTGCTGGTCAGAAAATCGTCAATTAACGCGCGTTCCGATACGGTTCGATCAAGATGGTTGATGAACAATGCATGAAATTTGCTGCGTGCTATGTATTCCTCCCGCTCTTTTGCACGTGAAGGCATATAGGCGGTTTTATATAATTCGCGCAAAAACGCTTTGTAGCTGTTCTTTCGACTTAAAAGCTTCTGATAGACCGGATGCGCCGCTAGCCTGTCCCAATCCTCTTCGTCCGGTTCAACATCTTCCGCCAGCTTGGCCTGAATTGACCAGAATTCGTCAAGAGCGCTGACGTCAACGCCGGTTTCCTCCGCTCGCGCAATCGCCTGCCCCGCGATAACGAAATAGGCTGCCGCGAAAATCGACAAAACCCATGTCCGAGGTAACTTGCTCACCATATTTTCGGCTTCTCTTTCACAATGCTTTTCTATAGAGCGTATACATCACCACGATCAAAAAGAACTTCTTATCCAAGCGAGATGGTTCCTTTCTACTTGGCTTCAACCTCGATTCGAATCTTTATATTATCGCCGATATCCGGAAGAAAACTGGTCATCCCCCAATCACTTCGCATGATATCCGTTGCCGCGGAAAAACCTGCGTGACTAGTGAGCAATCCTTTTTCAAATTTATTCATCACAACAGATAACTCAATTTCATGAGTCTGACCTTTCATGGTGAGATCACCAATAACTCTCGCTCTGTTCTCGCCAATAATTTCAACATTCCTGCTTTTGAATGATATTGAAGGAAATTGGTCTACATCAAAAAAGTCCTTACTGCGTAGATGATTATCACGTGTTGGCCAGTTTGTATCGATGCTGTCAGCAGAAATGGTCACCTCAACACTACTTTCGGACGGATTATCCGTATCCAGCTGAATACCACCTTCAAATGTATCAAATTCCCCAATCGTCATCGCGAAGTCCTGATGATTGACCTCGAAAATAATATGAGTATGCGCTGGGTCCAGCTTTAGGTTCTGGGGCGCTGCTGCTGCATGTGCTATCGTCACAATGAAAACCGCTATAATGATAAGTGTGTTTTTCCTGTAATACATAAAGTTTCCTCTTCTATATGCTTCACTGACGTCCAAGCTTGGCGAAATTCACGCCGCTATCCATCGGCGCTGCATTCTCCACGGACCTCTGCCTTCGTTATGGCTTGTTCGATTGCCCCAATGACGCGTAGAGGCTGCTCAAAACTAATGAAATGATTGCCATCTTCGACGATTAAAAGTTCTGGATCGACATTCTCAGGCAGCATGCGCCTTAATAGCTCAGCATCACTAACGGGGACTCGTTCGTCTTTGGCGCCATGAATGATGATTGTTGGGACCGTAATCTCATTAACACGTTCAAAGACGCTGTCTATCTGGTCTCTACGGCCACGAAGTTCTGCAATTGCTGTTTTTGCCCAGCGAGGCGTAACAAAATTGATGACCGGCGCCGCGGCAACCCCTGCGAGACGAAGTGTTCCCTTACTGGGTTCTTTAATCAATCCTGACACAATGACTAAGGCATCAATCTCTTCGGCGTTTTCAATAACGGCCTTCAGTGCCAGCGTCGCCGAATAGGATTGCCCTACCAGCACCAAACACTCACGCTTCCCATCGGAAATTAGCGGCAAGACAGCGGCCACCTGTTCATCGAATTCAAGGACAGGTTTTTTGGGGCCAACCTTTCCATAACCCGGACGTTCGATTGCTATGTATTCGTGATTTGGATCAGCTTGTTCGAGCACTCTATCCCAATATCTGTTGGCGCTTGGCGCGCCCGGCATAATTACAACTCTCCACCTGCCGCCACCTGGCGTCGATAACGCCGCAACATCATAGTCATATCCAGCAGACCCATAAATCCATTCGCTAAGAACACTGCGTTTTTCATAGGGTTCATCAAAATCTATGCTACATGCTCCAAGAGCGAGCATTCCCATGACTGCAATCGTGATAATATCTCTTCTTTTTAGCCCCATAACACACTCAGAAGTTAATCCCCGCATACAATATAGTACATTTTTAGATATTACTAGCATACTATTATTGTACTTCGCTGTAACGCGTTCACAGCACGATGAAGCGTGTTCATTGTTGTTATTACTAAGGCCGCCGCCGCGTCCGGGACCCGAACGCGGCGGCAGAGGCGCCAAGCAACTACGGGGGAGTGCTATGCTCCCGACGCCTTATTCAAAAACCTTTTCGGCTGTTATGGGGTTATGGTGGACGCCCAAGATAAGTTTTGCGTCGTTGTGCTTTTCAGCAAGCCATTTTTTAAAACTCTCATAGCTGGAATTGTGCGCAACACCATCGCCGTACAGATCGCTGTTTATCGCTATACCGCCTATTGGAGCATAAGCGACGAGCATACCATCAACATGTGCAATCGGTCCGATATTCGTAATCTCCACTTCCCTCTCCCCGTCTTGTATGGCGAACGTATCGCCCGATTGGACGACCTGGAATGATGGTATATCAGTAACGATTGGTACACTGAAGAGATCAGCTGACCTAGCCTTTGCTTGAGCAATCTTCGTGAAATATTCCTGATTGCCCGGCGCAGTAACAATGACTGCCCCTTCTTTGGCGTAAACCCCCAAGCCACCGACGTGATCAAGATGATAGTGGCTTAAAATTAAATGGCTAACAGGTTTGTCGCCCAAATTATCAGCAATGAGCTTTCGTACCTGCCCAGTCACCTGCGCGTTCACCGGTGCATCAAACACAACGATTGAATTATCTAACTCTACAATAATACTACGATAATTTCCGACAAAAAGATTGCGGACTTCGAAAACCCCGTCCGCAATTTCCGTCCAAGTCGGAATTGGCGGTGTTATTTTTTCAAACTCTGCGGGTGCAGAATAATCTTGGTTCGAAATCTCAGCATTCGTTTTCAGGTCAGAAAGTTTCACATCCGCATAAGGGTACCCCCATCTTTTTTGTTTTAATCGTCGGGGGAATACAACACCGCCGACCGTTTGACTTCCACTATAAACGAAAATTGCATTGTCATCGCCAGTCAAGGCTTCTGGTTGAATATACTCCAGCGCCCGAACAAGCTTGGTTGAGCGACTAATATGCAGGAAGTATCGCTTTTGTCCCTTCCAAGAAAAACCAACGATGTCTGTATCGTCGCCTTCTATTTTGCCTTTACCCTCCCACGAAATTGAACCCGGGGACTTTAGGGCTTCCTTCAACAACAATGGTGGAAGGAAGCTTGTTGCGGATGTTATAATCGCATCCGGCGTCGCTGGAAATTGCGAATAGGTCTTGTCATTCGGCCAGATAATGGCGAGTTCATTATTGGAAAACGAAAATATCGAATGAACGCCCAAGCCGCCGCGCACTTTTTGATCAATCTCCTGGCGAAACTTTTTCTCTGCAAAATCGAGAGCGATGGTTACAGTTACATCTTCCGGATGCAATTCGCTCATCACGGCAGGGGATGCATATTGTGTCGCATTGCTGAGGCCTCCCACTAGCCGGACGCTGACCGCATCTAGCGCCGTTAAATCTTGACGCCCTCCGGTCGCTTCAACCGCATCCAATAGTATGGAGGCACCGAGGCGGAAGTTATCCGCCATTGAATCGCCGACTTTATCCTTCGCCAAAGAGGGCGATAGCGGCATCGTCAATATTACAATTATCGCAACCAGGCGATTTACAATCTTCATGTTTTCCTCTTCGTTTTAACGAATGTCAAAAGACGCATTCAATTGTAATTATATATTTTCTAGCCGCGATTTCGGGTCTCGAAAATCATCCGTATCCATTCTTCTTGCGGATTGAGCTTGGTCTCCCAGGCGCTCCATTTGTCTGGCAACCCCTCAGCTTGTATTTCCTTAAGAGATTTCCCGGCAGAAATTCTGGATTCGACATGGCCGACGGTCTCTTCAATCATGCCCAGATACTTACGAAGTTGATCGGCCGAATAAGGCTCGCCGTGACCCATAACATATAGATAACTATCGTCAGTTCTTGCGAGCATGTCGCGTAATGCATCGGCGACGCCTTTCGCGCGCCCACCGCTATGAACGTCGATGAATGGAAAGCCTTGTGGCCAGACAAGGTCCCCTATGGCGACAATTTTCAAAGTCGGCACGTAAACAACCAAATCGCCATCGGTATGAGCGGCCGGATAGTGAACCGCCTCAATAGACAAACCACCAACTGTGAATGATTTACCCTCACTGACCAACAGCTCCGGAAGCCCTTCCGCAGGAACCGCCTCATAGCGTCGGTAAGCCCCGGGTTTTGTTAATCCAAACCCCTCGTGCGAGCGCGCTAGAATTTGCCGGACATTTTCATGCGCAACGATTTCCGCCTCGTCAGTGAACGCTGCATTGCCGCCAGAATGATCCGGATGCCAGTGGGAGTTAAATGCATATCGAACTGGCGCATCTTTGATCGATTTAATTTTCTTGAAAGCGCTCTTTGCCAGGGGGCCCAGATGAGTATCAAAAACTACCCATGAATCACCAGCGTCAATTGCAACAAGATTCGCCCCGATCCGCGATAGACCGCCTGAATTATAAATGAGGTATGTGCTCTTGGTGACTTCTTTTGATTGCGTGAAGCCAAATATTTGCGTGTAAGCGACACCGGCCAGGATGACCAGCAGGGCAATAGCCACTGAACCTATTCGAACAAACCATTTCATCATTTACAAGCGTCCTCCACTTACCCAAATGCGCATTCTCGCAATGCCTTATCCAATCACGTAGCTGAGATACATTTTTTCAAGCTCCGCCAAATCTTTTTCAACAGCATGCCGCTTACCCGTCGGAATCACGTCCCCGAACAATATTTTTTCCCGAAGGTATGCTGATAGAACCTCTAGCCCGAGGCTCCATCGCCGGCGCTTACTTGCGCGCGATTTGCTAGGGTTCACCTTTGAAAACAGTTCGGCCGCCCGCTTTAGACTACAGGCATTGAAAGCGTGCACTTTTTGCGTAAGCGCCTCATCTCTTTTTACCCGCGTGTGAAGGAAAACTGCGCGATATGCGCCCGATCTTCGCGTGTAAAGTCCATAAAGCGTTCGAACAATAAAAGCAGCGACATCCTTGGGCTGGACGAGCCGACCAGTTTGATCATGCACGCAATGGAAATCGTCAAACTGCTGGTCGAGCCATTCCCTCGCCTCCTCCAATACGCGCTCTTGCACGAGATGGAATAATGCGTCCTTACCTTCAAAGCGGGCGTAAAAAGCGCCCACAGAGCAATCGGCTTTTTTAATGATCTCAGTGATCGGAGCGTCATCGAAGCTTCCAGCAGACATTAGATCGATGGATGCATTAACCAACCGGTCCAACGCCTTCCTGCTACGCTCCTGCTGAGGCTGACTAAGGCCTTCGCTCATTTGTAAACCCAAATATCTTGACAGAAGTAGAATTCTTCTTCTATTTTAATTTATTCTAAATGTCAACCTGCGGAGATGATTGTGAGGAATTTGGTGGAGGGAAGCGAAATTGAAAAAGGACTCGCGAAGCAAACTCAACGCACGGTGAAACCGCAAAAGCATGCTCGCGTGGGCGTCGTTCCTGAACACAATCAATGGTCTTAAGAATACGAAAGGGTGTGTTTCACAAAAACATATGGGGGATCTCAGTTACCCAAAATTCCAGCCCCCTATTAAAGCCAAAAACTAAAGGAAGAAAGATTTCTACCATGCAGATGTTTCGATCCCATACGGTATTCCCACTCATCGCCTTATTCCTGGCCAGCCATTTTGAAGCAAATGCGCAAACACCTGATGATATGAGGGCACTGTTAGGAGATGGCCGCAACCAAACGATAACCACTGAACAAAAAGTAGCGGGCCTGGCATTGTTTTGGAAAGAAGCCGATCACAATTTCGCTTTCTTTAACCACGTAACAGAGTTGGATTGGAAAGAGGCCTTTGCCGAATATTATCAATCTGTCGCAAATTCCAGAACGGATATTGAGTATATCCGCTTAATGCAATCTTTCGCTGCCCAGCTCCAGGAGGGGCATACCGCAGTTTGGATGCCTCGGGATATGCGCCCATATTTTGCAAGCCTCCCTCCCATCGAAGCGAAATACAAAGATGGGAAAATTATCGTTACTAACATCGCACAAGAATATGCGGATATCGTGCCTATTGGATCGGAAATTTTAGCTGTTGATGCAAAGACGCCTGAGGAGATAGTGTCTACCGATGTTTTTCCTTTTCTCAGCGCCTCTACTGAGCAGGGACGGTGGGAAAGAGCTGTAGCCGGTAATATAGGCATGGGGCTTGGGCTC
Organism: Hyphococcus sp.; assembly: GCA_021776375.1. Classification (GTDB taxonomy): domain Bacteria; phylum Pseudomonadota; class Alphaproteobacteria; order Caulobacterales; family Parvularculaceae; genus Hyphococcus. Next base: position 25,172 of record JAJFGA010000084.1, read on the forward strand.
TTTGCCGGGTCGAATCAAAGTAATATAAATATTCTCGCTATGAAGCCGAGCGGTCATAAAGTAACTTATGGGTTCACACGATCTTATCTATCTGAGAATGTAAATTGGGTTAGGCCGCGAGAATCGGCAGTGTTTCAATACAAATTTCTTGATAACGACATTGTTTATATTCAGATAAACTCATTTCTGGATGAAAGTGTAATCACTGCATTCAGTCAAGCTTGGCCTGAATTGAAGTCAGCCACCGGAGTTATCTTTGACGTAAGAGACAATCGTGGCGGTAACTCAGATTACGCCGCGGAAATATTGCGGCACTTCACCCATCAGACGTTGTTATCAGCAAAATGGAAATCACCGAAGCATATCGCTGTGTTTCGAGTTTGGGGAATGTTTGCGGCCCAGTATGCGCCATTCAAAGAATATGAACCGTATGCGAACAATACGGCATGGCATGAGGCACCGCCAGATCATTTTCACCCAACCCACGATTCAATTGAAATCCCAACAGCTGTATTGATTGGATCAAAAACCTATTCGGCTGGAGAAGATTTCGTTGTGATGAGCGACTCTATAGAAGGCGCGAAAACATTTGGCAGATCCACCGCAGGAAGTACCGGGCAACCGTTCTTTTTTTCGCTTCCCGGCGGAGTGTCCGCTCAGATTACGACCAAACGTGATACTTTTCCTGACGGCACAGAATTTGTCGGAATTGGGATTACGCCTGACTTTAACATACCCACTTCTCACGATGATATCATTACAGGCAACGATCCGGTTCTAAAGGCTGCATTATCTTACATTCACAAACAATTGGAATAACTCCTAATTAGGATATTCAACTAACCCGGCAGCGACCATGGTTCGATTTGCAAATAGACTTTTTTGTGGACTCTTCTTCAGCGTGCTTGTTTCGCTTGGCGACGCCTCTTCCAATAATTTCGAAATTTCCATCGATTCTTCGTTGGCAGAACAAGTTTTCGAAGCAGTTTGTTCTGAAAGAAATGAATATGCCCCTGATCTATTAAAGTCTGAATTATTACATCGGCAAATAGAACATCACTCAAATCTCAATGAACAACGCAATTTGGATATTTTCAAAACTGAATTGGAGGCTGCTATAAATTGTAATGTTACTAACGATGATGATTTTCATTTTCAAAACATAGTGCGCCAAAAAGCTGATTTCCAAAAAACGACAGATTACATCATTAGCCGCTCTGACGAGATTATTGATTTCGTCATCAGCAGGTCCAAACCCTACATGCCAGAAGAGCTAGATTTTACGGGCTCGATAGTCTTAACCCCAGTCGGACAAAACTGCGGTGGCTTTTCGTCACGTGAAGTCTTTTTCGTATCGATTGCTTGCCTTGTAGGCTCTGTCGAACAGGAACTAACTGCACTAAAAATGTTGGCGTTGCACGAAACATATCACGCGATCCAAAGCAATTTTATGGCGTCCAGCGCTGCTAATTTTGCACAAATTACCAACTCAAATGAGGCGCAATTTGAATTTTTTCTGAATTTAATTTTGGAAGGGACAGCCGCATATATCGCGGATGGCCGAGAAGTAAAAGGAAGCGGCGTGCTGACGAATAATTTCAGCAGTTCAGCTAACAAAGGATATAATGATATAGAGTTTAATTTTCGGTTGTTGAATTATGCAGTAGAAATAATAGCAACCGACGACAACAGCAATCAACGCTTTCGTGACGCCTATGCACTTGGATTCACCGGAAAATTTGACGAAAGATTTTATTATGTTGGTGCAACAATTGCGCAAGAAATTGAAACTGTCTTTGGCGTCGAGGTGCTCCTTTGCGTCATGCAATTAACTCCCGAGCAATTTCTTTTAATTTATGACGAAACGACGCGTAGAGATGGTAACGCACACACGCTCAACTTGGGTGAAGCGACTATTATAGCTGCCCACCAGATCGGCCGTAACAAGGAGTCATATAGAACGTGCTTACAATAAGCGGCGGCGCCGCAGCTCAGCACAGTAAGTAACGCAAACCTGGAGAGAGCATACGATGTCGAAATATATTTGCGCCGCGATTGCTGGTCTGTTGCTGTGACCCGTCAACATTCACGAAGAAATTTGAATGTTTTTCTAGAGAGTGAAAAATGACAATAAAAGTAACGCTCACAGCCAACACGACCGTCGTAGAGATCGTCCGCCCACCAGTAAACACGTTTGATTTCGACACAGTCTCCTCGCTGGAGGCAACATTTCGAAAATTAGATATAGATAAACCGCTTGTATTTACTGGCGCCGGGGAGACATTTTCCGCCGGTGTCGATGTTAAATCGTTCGCGAATTGCTCTGCAGACGATCGGAAACGTTTCGTACAGGCGATTACACGTATGACCAGCGCTCTGATGGGTTTTCATGGCCCGGTCGTTGCGGCTGTCAACGGGCACGCCCTTGGCGGCGGCTTTGTAATGATACTCTGCGCTGATTACCGCATTGGCCCCAGTGAAAAGCGCGCCAAATTTGGCCTCACCGAAGCCAAAGCAGGCATCCCGTTTCCTGCTGGACCTGCGGAGATAATCAGAAATGAACTCACCCCGCCCGTGCTGCGCCGCTTGACGTTGACCAGCCATGTCTTCGATACGCAAACACTCCTAGCCTACGGGGTTATTGATGAGCTTTCGCCAACAGATAAGCTTCTCGACCGGGCAATTATTTGCGCAGAAGAAATGGCCGCTCAGCCCGGCTTTAAAGCCGTCAAACAACAAGTTCGAGGCGGATTGTCTCGGCGTTTATCCGAGCTTTCTAATTCTGGAGAGGATCCCTTCATGTCCGCATTTATTTGATAGGTCCAAATTTTATGATGAGGCTGGGTATGGCGCGATGGAACAGAAATCAGAGTAACTATGCTGCCCTACTTAATGAAGAATTCTAATCGATTATAAACAATTTCTGCGCGTTTTCAAAATCAATAAGACGCACGCCCAAGAAAGAACAACATCAAGAAGCTAAAAGGAAAAAATGTCATGACGGAACACGCATGTAACGGCCCTGCACGAATGCGAATTATAATTTGCATGGCGTTGGTCCTTTTTGGCGTGGGCGGTCTGTCGACTGTTTCAGCGCAGGACGAACCGCGAAAATTCTCCTATGGCATTACCGGGAGTGCGCATCCAGTTGAAACGGAAAATCCAGGATATTATTTCAGCCGCCCGGAAGTTCAGGCGTTGGCGTCTGACATGATTCCAGGTCCTATTTCCTTGATGGAAGTGGAGCGGCGCATGAGCACCGTAGACGGCGTAACAGCGGAAGACCTATTTCGCACGGGGCTATTGCGTAAGGAAGGGGATCGGGCATTTCTCAATTTCGTACTCAACACGAAAGAAGACGTAGCGAAAATCAGGGCGGCGATGGAAGAGCCGCTCAAGGCGCTAACCGCTGCGTATTTTGAACAAAGTCTCCAAATTGCCGAACTGCTCGACAGTTACCCGAACAAAACCGTTTCAAAAGGCGCCATCGCGTTCATCCTCGTCGGCGCATTTTCTTTAGATTGGGATGGGCTTTATCTGACAGCGGAGAAAGGCTACCGCGCAAGACCGCCAGAGCGGCTTGGCCATTTTTTCAGGGCCGAAGAGCAGACAGACGATCATAATATGCGGGAAGTATACAAGGGCAGCCACAATTATCCGGCGGGGAGATATCAATTCACTGTCCCGTTTGATTCTACTTTCACCAGCTTCGGCGATCATTACCGGCGAGGGCGAGCCGCCTTCCCTGACATATTGTGGCAGCCCACGGACTGGTACAAAGAAGAAGAACAGAGCGTCGTGAAGGCATTGCAGCCCTTTTCCAGTGAAAAACCGGCCTTGGACACCGGTTTCATCTCGGAGCAAACAGCGGTGGCGATTGCAGATATTCTTTTCGCGTTACGAAAAAGCCCGGCTGATTTCAAATCGCTTCGCAAGGTCACCGGTGTCGATACGCAACACTTGTCTCATATCCTCAACCTTCTGGAGGAAATCCAGTACATCGATAAACTGTCAAACGGACAACATGTCTTGCTCGTTCCTGTTCTTGATTATGACGATCGCCCAATGGTTGATGCGGTTCTAGCACTGAGCTGGGAGATTATGGAGGCTTGGCTGGCTGAACATTACGACGTCATCAAGGTCGCACTCGCCGACACAACAACCATGCGCCATGGCGTTTCTTACGAGGAATATTTTTCCAATATTTGGCATCATATTTTTGGCCTGCAAAATAAGGAGATGACCCATGCTGGCCTATTCGCACATCCATATGGCATTGATAAAAAGTACAAGGCCTTTTATCCGGCACTGTGGCGCAGTGAGGTTTATGATTATTGCGGCAAAAAGATATCTCCGTGTGAGCAATAAGGGCCGTGTACGCTTGCTGTCGTACCCGCGGTGTCGCGCCGGCGTTGTCGGGTTTCGAATCGGTGCGTCCATGTACACACACCTCAGAAAAACCGCCCCGATTATGTGTTATTTTACCCTGCATCCTGTTACTCTGGAGTGGGAGACTGGATGTCGAAGAAAACAATATGCGAAAAAGCAAATAACTTTCACACCACGACAGGTGACATCTGCAACACCGGTTTCTGCGATTTGGCGAAAATGGCGCCTAGTAGATCTACCGTCTGAAGAAGCGGTTTGTTCAAAAACGTTTCAGCAGCAACCAACTTGCCGAACTTCTCTTTTTTCTTCAAGCTGCTTCAGCGTTCTTAAGAAACGCTCACGCTCCTCCACATATCGTCGCAAAATATATGTCACGAAATGAATTTCAGAATGTCATAGATAGCCTCAGCAATATAGCCTTAGCGTATGATTGGCTTTTTTTGATCGATTTCCAACAATTTCTGCGCGTTTTCAAAATCAATAAGACACTTGATCATTGAAGGTTGATAATCGTGACCGAAATCTATTCGCATCATCATCAGATGATAATCCGATAACGGTAGCATGATCGTCAGGTGTCGTTCCTATTTACGCGATAATACGGACGCTACTAACTAGCCCAGTCGCTTGAAAGAACTGAAAATATCCATGATAAGGTTCATTTCCTCCATAATTCTTTCAGTGACGATGACCGGAGCGGTCCAAGCAGGCGACGCCGGTTGGGATTACGTCGGTGGCGACGAGGGCGGAAAACACTACAGTACAGCTGCGCAGATATCTCGCGGGAATGTTTCGCGGCTGGATACGGTATGGACCTATTCAACAGGTGACCTTTCCCGTTTCAAACGGAACGGAAAGCGATACAAATTTCAAACAACGCCCATTCTATTCGAAAATTACCTTGTTTTTTGTACACCGTTTAACGATGTAATCGCACTCACACCTGATACTGGTAAAGAAGTATGGCGCTTCGCAAACGAACTGCCAGACCTGCCCCGCATCGCCGCAGCCGCAAATTGTCGAGGCGTCACACCATGGCGGGACGAACAAGCAGAAGCTGATACAGTATGCGCTGCGCGAATTTATATGGGCTCATATGATTCCCGCCTGATTGCGCTTGACGCACGCACAGGAATTCCCTGCAAGGCGTTCGGAGAAAACGGCGCGGTGCGCATTCTGCCCTCTCATCCAGAGCTTTATCCAGGCGAACAACAAATTACATCGCCACCGGTTGTGGTTGCAGACGTGATCATTGTTGGCACGGCAATAGGCGACAACATGCGCGCAGATGCGCCCAAAGGAACAGTTTATGCCTTAGACGTCCGAAGCGGTGCATTAAAATGGACCTTTAATCCATTGGAAAGTGACGGCGGCACAGACGAGAGGCGTAGTGGTATACTCAACACCGGTCATGCAAATGTCTGGTCTTATATGTCAGTCGACCACGACCGCAGTCTTGTTTTTCTACCGACGTCAAGTCCCAGCCCCGATCATTTCGGCGGCATGCGGCCCGGCGAAAATCGTAATGCGAATTCTATCGTTGTTTTGAACGCAAGAACAGGCGAAATCGTTTGGCGTTTTCAAACTGTGCATCACGACCTCTGGGATTATGATTTGGGCGCCCAACCAATTCTTGGAACATTGTGGAGCAGTGGAAAAGAAGTACCGGCTGTTATCCAATCAACAAAACTTGGCCTGATATTCGCCTTTAATAGAGAAACGGGTGAACCGATTTTTCCGATTGAAGAGAGGCCCGTTCCGGCTGGCGATATTCCCGGTGAATACTATTCGGCTACACAACCTTTTCCAACGAAACCGCGCATTCTTGTGGACACTACTTTAGCCCCGGAGGATGCTTGGGGACTCACGCCATTCGATCGAATGGTGTGCCGAAGCAAAATTCAAAAATTAAAAAGCGACGGGGCCTTCACGCCGCCAAGCCTTGAGGGTTCGCTGCACTTTCCGTTCTCCGGCGGCGGCATAAATTGGGGCGGCGGCGCGCTTGACGAAAATTCCCAAACACTCTTTGTCCTTACTAATAATGTCTCTTCCATTCTTCGGCTCATCCCGCAGAATGCACTCGAAGACCAAAATCCACTCGGCGTGTTTGAAGACGGTATCGGTCGCCAAGCCGGCGCACCCTATGCAATCGCGAAACCGCTATTGCGCTCTCCGTTAGGCCTTCCCTGCAACCCTCCGCCCTGGGGTCGCATCCACGCCATTGATATGAAGAGTGGCAGTGTCAAATGGGAACGGCCAATCGGGACAATTGAAGATTTTGCCCCATTTGGTGATTTATTGCTTCCACACGGAACACCGAACATGGGCGGTCCTATCGCCACTGCGGGCGGCCTCGTTTTCGTCGCTGCAACTATGGACAATTATTTGCGCGCATTTGATGCGAAAACCGGAAAAGAACTCTGGAAGGATCGATTACCGGCAGGCGGTCAAGCGACCCCCATGACCTATGAGTGGAATGGCGTTCAATATGTCGTCATTGCAGCCGGCGGTCACAGTGAAATGAGAACGACACCGGGCGACACAATTGTCGCATTTTCTCTTTCAGAAAAAAAATCAACGGCATATTTTACTCTGAAACAGTTGTTTAGCCGCCCAACCTTTCGATGGTTTTTTGCATTGGGCGCAGTGATTGTATTTATCATCGCGTCGGTCCTGTACCGCATTCGTGGTAACCGTCGATTATCGCTATTTTAACTCGTTTGAATGCCCTGCGCGCAGTGTTCGCGCTTGGAAACCGACAGGAATGTCCGCAACTAAAGAACCACGTCCACACAGCTTTTAGCGATTCAAAACCCACTTTACGTCTCCTTACGAATGGCCTGGCTGACAACCCAAAATCTCTCAATCATTTGGCGTGAACATAAAAATGGCTAGCATAAGCATGGATCAATTGTTCAGCATATTAATCGATTTCGGTCAATTTGCGGCCGTCGCTTGGGCCCAAACGCTTCCAATAGATTTTATTCGGTACATGATTGGCGCCGGAGGCGTATATATTACAATAAACATTGCATCAGCGGGCGCACTTGCCAATCGGAAGATCCGGAATGAAAAGCCTGAACGATCGCAAATGCTAAGAGAATTCGCCGCGTCAATGCGAACAGTTGCAATTTTCGCGCTTGTAGGTGCGACGCTCATCGGCGGTGGTATCAAACATAAACTTATTGCAGTGGACACTAGCATAGCAGACCGAGGGTGGATCTATTTTCTCATCAACTTAACATTACTTCTTTTGTTACACGACGCCTGGGTCTACTGGACTCACCGATTAATCCACCATCGTCGGTTATTTCGCTTTTGTCACCGACTTCACCACAGATCATATAACCCTAGCCCTTGGACCACATATTCATTTAACAGCCCTGAAGCATTTTTGAATGCAGTTTTTTTGCCAATTGCTCTGCTTTTCGTTCCGTCGAGGCGAAACGGTCGCCCAATCTTCGATTGGATGACGACAGTAACGCATCATGATCTTCATCATGCTCAACCCGGCTGGAATTACGGTTTCTATTTCACATGGTGGGATAGAATGATGGGAACGGAACACCCAACCTATCACGAAAAATTTGCTGCGGCTGTTCACAAACCTTTGGATGGCTCTGCAGTGGCTGCGCTCTACCCTCCAACTTACCCTCACCGTAAGGGCGATTTAACCGGCTTCTGATCTTCACCTCAAATCGCCCTCACCGGAGATTAGATTTTCCGACTTCGTCACGATAGCAGGTCAGTTACGCCAACGTGATTGGTAAGCGCTATTGGCATAGGCGTTTGATGAGCATATCAAAAAAGGCGGCGACGACGGATTTGAAGAATTTTATCGATTTCATCTTTTTTGCGCTTTATACAAAACCATGGTTGCGGCCCGCTTGCTCATGGTCTTCCAATCAACCATTTCGAAGCCACAGATGCCCAGCATACTCGCAACTTCATCCTCGCTTCTGAATGTATATATCTCCGAAGGGAACTTGGAGGTTACGGCGAAATCTCCAGCCGGATGAAACCCGATGACGAATCGACCGGACGGCTTCAAGATGCGGGCGATTTCGCAAAAATGTTCCACGGGATTCGACCAGAAATAGATCGTATTCATAGTAATTGCCGCATCAAAGCTCGCATCAGGAATGGGGGTAGAGTCGCTTGATGTATTGATGAGCGTCACGCGGTTTTCCTCAATCAAGTGCGCATTCTTGCGCGCCGCGATAGCAAGCATTTTTTTTGAGTCGTCAATCCCAGAGACTTGGACACGCGGAGCGCGCGAACAGATTTCGCTTAGTGCGCGACCGTGCCCGGTACCAATATCGACAATGCTCTCGTCTTCTCTTACGCCGAGCATGTCGATCGCCGCCAGGTTTTCCTCTAAGGTCTCGCGGGACATTATTTCAGCAACGATCAAGCCTAAGACCCCGTGCGGCCGGCGGGCATGTTCCGCGATGAATAGCGGAAGTTTCATCAAGCGCCTCCTTAATTTTCACGTACCAGCCTAACGCCGAGCGTACAGGCGGGAACAAAACCGGCGCCGCCTGCTTGGACTGCTCCGGTCATCATGACTGAAAGTATTATGGTGGCGATGGACCTAATCATGGATGTTTTCAGTTCCTTCGAGTAACTGGGCAAACGAGTAACGTCAGTCTTATCGAGTGGATAGAAACGACGTGTTGTGATCGTGTTACCGTTCTCGGATTATCATCCGACAATGATGGCCTATCGAATTCGGTCACGATTATCGACCTGCAAAGGTCGAGTGTCTTATTGATTTTGAAAACGCGCAGAATTTGTTGGAAACCGATTAAAGAAAGTCCATCATGTGATAAGGTCCATAAGGCTGAGACGATAGCCAAAAGCTCCACTCAGTTTAGCGCCTATTTTTCCACAACATTTCTTTTGCTGTGCACACAAAATGAACCTATATGACCATAACCATGTGATTTTTGTACTTAATAATCCCATCTTTCACCGGAAACACTCAGAATTTCACAATTCCCTCATTCGATGGCGACCAATCATTTGAACTTCAAGGATTCGTTCCCTCTACAGCACTGTCATTCACTATTTGACGACACATATTAGTTAGTTCATGTATTCTGCATACCTACCATTATACTCATAGCTAGAGCCGAATTTCTTACACCGCTTGCGGGACGCCTATGCCGCTCGATTGGGAAACCACTCCTAAAAATTCACAGAAACCGAAATTTTTTTCACCATCTCTAGGTACCGAGTGGGTACCGAGCGTATGATATTTTAGTGGCGCAATTTGGTGATAATTGTAACAAGTTGATTTTATTGAAAGTTTCTGGAGCGGGTAGCGGGAATCGAACCCGCATCTTCAGCTTGGAAGGCTTTTATTGCGCTTGAATGTGCACTGATTTTCACACTATTTCATCTGTATACTGTTATATTCCCAATATTTCTCGGAATACTATTAATAGAGCACTCTTTTCCGCCTTGACGAAACCGCCGTCAACTTCGCATCATCGAATTCATAGGATGAGCGTATGAATCTAATATCTTCACACAATGGCCTGTCAACAAGTCGAGCAATTCGCAGGGCCGAATTACGCCGGATTGTTCCACTTTCTGATACGACTATTTACGAATTGGAGCAGCGTGGAGAATTCCCAAAACGGTTTTATCTAACGGCTCGGTGCGCAGCTTGGGATTTGGATGAAGTTCTCAGCTGGCTCGCGGTGAGAAAGAAAACACAAACAAGCCGTAGACAGCCAGAGGCCCCCTGCCCGGATGTTCATAAACGGCGATCACGCCCAACTACACGCTCGGGTCGCCGTTAAAGGGCGTCATGCTTGGCGGCATTATGATCGCCACTCTTTTTTCTCCCGCTACCCATGCATCGATCATATCGGCCCACTCTTGAAGCATGTGTCGCCGCTGATCAGCATACTGAGCTTTATTATAGACCCCACGGGAAGAATAACGATCTTCGTGAGCTAAACACTTTTCAACCCAGTCTCGATTGAATCCCATTTCGTTCAGGAGTGTAGAACCAGTCCGGCGCAAATCGTGAATTGTGAAATGTTCCAACGGCAATCCTTCTTTTTCCGCTAAATCACGGATTGCATATGTAAATCGGTTAAAACTCTGATCCGAAATCGGAAGGTCGGGGTCATAGCGTTTTGGAAAGACATATTTAGACCCCCCTGAACAAGTTTTTAGTGCAATGAAAATATCGAGCGCTTGCTGCGAAAGATAAACATTGTGCGGATATTTCGTCTTCATTCGTTCTTTTGGAATGGTCCACACTGCTTCTTCAAAATCAATTTCGTCCCACGTCGCACGCGAGACTTCGCTCTTTCGCTTCATCGTTAGCAGAACAAGCTTCAGACCGAGCTTGAGAACCGGGTTACCATCGACGCGATCGAGCAATCGATAAGCTAACCGTATTTCCGCCGGGGTGAGCGCTCTGTCTTTCGGTTTGAATGTCGCGATGGATGCTGGCGCCACACCATCTGCCGGATTAGTTAGTTTGGCGCCGTGCAAGTTCGCATAAACATAAATCTGTTTGACGATGTCGCGAACATGGATGGCCGTTGCCGGGGCGCCTCGATCTTTGACCTTCTGGCACGCTGCTCGAAGGTCTTCTTCTTTGATCTCTTCCAATAGCATGTTTTTGAAACGCGGAAT
>JAJFGA010000085.1 GCA_021776375.1 Hyphococcus sp.
CTTTCCGCATAACAATGGTCGCAGCCAGCACTGATTTTTGTGCAACCCGTCACCGGATTCCACGTTGCATCGGTCCACTCGATAGTCGTTTTGCTCATCATTTCACCTTAGAACAAATCATGAACATTGTTCTTTGTCAACTCACACCAAGGAAATGAATCACGTTTTGGTTGTGGTGGATAGAGCATTGCCTTCATCAACTTCGCTGGTCCGGGATATGTTGCAGCGGGTTGGACATTGCCGATAGCGATCCCGTGCTAGCGGCGCGTCACCCCGACCGCGAAGGTGGTCTACTCATATACTGCGCGCCTTCGCGCGCGGGTGCCGCGCAGCACACGGGATGACGATGAACGAGTTCTGTTCGTGGCGGCCAGAGCCCCCTCCGTCCCTTCGGGACACCTCCCCCGTAAACGGGGGAGGGATTAGGTTGCGCTTGAGGCAGGGCTCCTTCTTCCCCCGTTTACGGGGGAAGTGGCCGCGTGCGGTCGAAGGGGGCTCTTGAGCCCAAAAGAAAATGGCGCAAATCCAAACAACCACAACACGAATCGAATCTCCAAAAATACAACCCTGAGAGGGTAATCGGCCATCAAACCTATATTTGGTGAAAAGTTATCCTCATGGATTCCGACGGTCTTATGCTTCCAACCCGTCGAACTATCGGAGAGGCGTTGCCACAATCGTTCTTCTTAGATCCAGAAATTGCAGCCAAGGGAGCAGGCAAAATGCAGCGAATAAAAACATCCCGGCGACAGGCGCCAGCGGGTAAAAATGTTGGACCAGATTCCGCTGCAAGCCCCGTGGTTACGGGGCTTGCATATAGCGCGAAGGCGGTCGAGTACATCGTTTGTGCACCGCCCGCGCGGCCCACGATGATCATCAACAAACTCCGGGCGCAAAAAAAACGACCCGACCCGGCACGCCATCTTGCCGGATCAGATCGTTTCCGGGCGAGGCTATGCAACGCGAATAGCAGCGCGTTGCACATCCCGCTTGTCGTTTCAGCCTTTTTTGATCATCCGCGTGAACTTGCCAGAGACGCCTTCTTTGCGGGAGATCTCCGCCCAACAGGCGCCAAACCGGCTGTTGGCGTTTATGGCGCGCGCGAGGCTGTCGGCTGCGCTGGTCGCAGCGCCTTCGTCGCCAGCGGAAACCGCGTCGACAAGGGTGCGATAGCGATCGACAAGCACATCAATACGGCGCTCGCCTTCCTGGCCATAGGCGCCGCATTGAGAAATACGGTTGCCGACGACGCGCCGCCATTTGTCGTCAGCGTCCTGGAAGGCGGCGGTGTTTACGGTATCGGCAAGGGCGCCATATTCGAAAGCAGAAGCGGAGGTCGCCGCTAAAGTGGTTGTTGCGGCGAATGCGGCAGCGAATGCGAGGGCGGATTTTATCATCATGGGGTCCTTTTCTAAGGGTTACATACACGACCCCCGTCCTCGCAATCTTCTATTTGCCAGGCTGTCGGTATACTGAGTGTCTACAGATAAAGCGTATCACTCCGCCGGCGTGCTCTCAATCGCGATGCGATGTATCGATTGTGAGATGCGGCAAACCGCAAAGGGCGCGAATTTTGTCGCGAAGGCGCCAACCGTCCATCGCAACAACAAATCCTGCCGCCAGCCCATGGAGAGCCAGCTGGCGACAGGGCGGTTTTTTCGGAAATCTGAGCGCCGAAAAGATTACGCAGCCGCCTTGCGCAGTCTACTCGCCTTTTTCAACCTTGAATTCGGTTTCGACATTGCCCTTTTTCCCGCGCGCCGGCTGGTTGCAATCCGAGCCGGCCTTGCCGGTGGCGAGGTTTTTCCAGTCCTTGCACTTATAGGTGATGTTGAGCGTGTGGGTCGCGCCGACGCGTCCGGTCGCACGCAGGCGGCGATATTCAACGTCGTGCAATGTCCAGCTCTTAGCCACGCGTCCGCGCGCCGTTTCGTGATAAGTCATGCGATCCTTGTGGCGCAACCGCTCGGCGACGCGCCCGGTCGTCGAGCGCGCAGATGTTGCGGCGCGCGCGCTTTGCACCGCTGGCAACAACAGGCCGACCAAAACGGCCTGTTTGTTTTCCTTGATGGTGAGCTGCGCACTCTGGCGTCCCGCCGCGGCGCCGGAACCCGGCTGATGGCTGCCCCAATCGATGCTGAGGACGTCTATCCAATCTTTATGTTTATCGTCGGCGGCATCGGTCGATTCCCCTTTAATGTCGCCAAATTTCAGATATCCCGCAGCTTGGGCGCTGCCCGCCGTGAACGTGATCGCGATGATCAATGCAACCGATTTGCGCATAGTGGTCTCCCTTTTTGCCCGCATAGACGTCAGCACCATAGCGCTTGCCAGCGCGCGCTTGCGAGGATTTTCCGACAGCCAGTGGGAGAACACGGCTTGTTCATTGATTATGTTGAAGGATTGTGCGGTTGCGTTAGGGGGATTTGCGAAACTGTGAGGCGTGCGGCCACGAGCAAGCAGGGGCTATTGGCGGCGGATCGTGAAGAAGCCCACCACGCCGAGCGCCGAGTTGACGGCGATAAAACTGATCAAAGCGATTTCTATAACGCCCATGGTCCGTCTCCTTAGCGGCGGCGTGGACAAGCCTCGCCGCCAATCAAGGAGGATTTAGGGCTGAATTACGAAATTCCAATGGTCCGATCGGTCACGCGCGTTCACGAACAGATGAGATAGTCTGGCGGCTTACGTTTCGGCGCTGGCCAATCCCGGCCTATTTCGAGCCCGGGCTCATGGCCTTCAGGGTGACCCGCCCGAAATCGGCGACCATGATGATTAATCCAATGGCCACGCCGCGATGGATCTGACCGGTAAATCGGTGTTCGTTCCAGGCATAATACGCGACCGCAGCGAGGATAACAATTCGTATCAGGAGTGTTGCTGAAAAGTTGACTGCCTTGGTGGCGATCCGCCGCTTGTGTGCTTCCGGCGTCTCGTCGAGCATGTTGGTTTTGCGAATGCGCGAAAGGTCCGGCGCAAGTGAAACCGGTCTTGCCGGAGGCGCCTCCACGGGTTCCGCAGTTTCAACAACGCCGCCGCCACCGCCCGCAACCGCCGCCAATCTATCCAGACTGATCTGCGCCACCGGCTTTTTATCACCGAATCCCATCGCACGCCTCGCCCATTTTTGCCCACGTTAAATCAAGACAAGATGTTTTTAGATTGGATGAAGGAGATGGTTCAAATTTTAACGACGCCCTGGCCGTAACGGCATACACAGGTGTACCGGCTATGCGGCGTTTTCTGCACGTTTGGCGGCCGGTGAACACAGCCGATCCGCAGGCAACACGATGACCGCGCGGGTGCCAAGACCAACCGTGGAAATCACCTTTAGCTGTGCGCCATGCGCGCGCGCGATAGCCCCGGCGAGCGGCAGGCCGAGGCCCAATCCCTGCTCGGAGCGTTTGAGCGACATATCCGACTGCGCAAAAGGCGCCAAAGCCTGCTTCAAGCGGCCAGGGGCCATTCCCGGCCCCTCATCCTTTACCAGGAGCGCAAGGTCGCCGCTTTTGGTAAGGGCTGCGCCGATAATAATTTTCGCGCCGCGCGGGGAGAATTTCGCGGCGTTTTCAATCAGCTTGGAAAGCGCCCGCGCCAGTAGTCGCTGATCACAGTTGATGGCGAGATCAACATCTTGGACCGTCTCAATGACATCCGTTTGCGTGGTCGCGATGACACTGGCAGAGATTGTTCTTGCTGCGGCAATGACATCTCCAACCGTCGCCTCCGCTTCAGCAATCGCGATCGGCCCAGAGCCAGCGTCGGAAGCTAGCAGCATGTCTGAAATTGTATTGAGGAGGCGCCTTCCTCCATCAATTATGTAATCTGCATACTCTTTATGGAGAGGGTCATTTTGCTGTGCGAAGCGCTCACCCAGAAGCTGACCAAAGCCGATAATGGCGTTGAGCGGTGTTCTGAGCTCATGGCTCATAACCGACATCAGCCCATCTTTAAATTTGGCGCCGGCCTCCGCCTGATCGCGCGCCTGACGCAAGGCGCGCTGATCATTACTTGCCCGCAGCACAAATTTTACCGCCTGATTGAACAGCGTCCAGTTAATCGGCTTTGCCAGGAACGACGTTGCACCAGCGCCAAAAGCACGGTCCACCGCGTCCGCATGGTCGCTTGCAGTGATAACAATAACCGGGGTCTGAGCGATGGCCCGGTCGGCGCGAATAGTCTGGGTTAACTCAAATCCGTCCATGACCGGCATTTCAAGATCGGAAATCACCAGATCGGCCCCGTCGCGTTTAAGGATGGTAAGCGCAGCCGCGCCATTTTCCGCCATACTTACTTGGTAGTTTGCCGCGTTGAGCTTTTCATACGCAAGTTCGCGCATGATAGGATCGTCATCAACCAGCAAAACCTTCGGCGCTGAGGACACAAGTTAGCCCCTTTTCATAGGCAGAGACCACGGCGCCCGGCCTGCGACACCGCTAAATTAAGCAAAAGTTCCTTAAAAAGTGATTGCTGTCGTCAACGGGAAATCAATTAGCAAGCAATTTAAGCAATACTTTACCGCAGACAAAAATATTCCCGGCCCCACAGTCGGGGCAAGGGGCATAGGTGAAAAAGCGTATCAATTCGCTGCGCAGCCGGCTGACCATGCTGGTTATCGTCGCCATATTTGGAACGGTTGCGATCGTTACCTTGTCATCGGTCATGCGCGAGGTCACGCATTATGGCGGCGGCGAGCATGCCGAGCTTGATGCGACCGCGAATATTCTTGCTATGACGGTTTCAGGGCCTATGGCGGCTGGTGACCGCCCGGGGACCCTGGGCGCCCTCAATGCGATCATCGATATTGAGACAGTTAAATGTGTCCGTATAGAAAATATGAGCGGCGATGTTGTTATTGAGCGCCGCACCGAAATACCGCCCGCAAGCGATGGCGCAACGAAGACGCAGCTTGATAAGTTCATGAGTTTGCTTGCCTCAAAGGCTGTGATCGCAACCGCGCCTGTGATGCATGGCGACGAGAAGATTGGCGTGCTTACCATTCATGCTGCAACATCTGGGCTGTATCACAGATTTGGCGCTCTGTTTTACGATGCGCTGGTGGCGGGCATATTTGCTGGCGGCATCGGGTTGTTGATCGCCCTTAAAATGCAGCGGTCGATTACCGACCCTATTCTCGCGCTCGCAGAGGTGATGGGAGAGGTTCGTAAAACCGGTGACTTTTCGATGCGTGCGCCCCCCAGCGAAAACAATGATGAACCCGGACAGTTGATTGAAGCATTTAACGATATGCTGGACCAGCTCCAGCAACACGACGCTGAACTTCAGGCCCATCAGCGCAACCTGAAGAAAATTGTTCACCGCAGAACCCGCGAGTTACAAACTGCTAAAGAGGTTGCCGAGGCGGCCAGTGTCGCCAAGTCTGAATTTCTGGCGACCATGAGCCATGAAATCCGCACACCAATGAATGGCATGATGGTGATGGCGGAGCTGTTGAGCAAAACCCAGCTGCCGCCGCGTCAAAAACGCTATGCTGACGTTATCTCGAAATCCGGCCAAAGCCTCTTGGCGATCATCAATGACATTCTTGATCTTTCCAAAATCGAGGCCGGAAAACTTGAGCTGGAGGAAATTCCGCTGCGGCCGGTTGAGATTATTGATGATGTGGTCGCGCTTTTCTGGGAGCGTGCATCGAGCAAGGGCATTGATCTTTCTGCCTATGTTGCGCCCTCGACGCCGGAATTAATCAAGGGCGATCCGGTCCGGATCAGCCAAATCCTTTCCAACCTGGTCAATAATGCGCTGAAATTTACCGAAACGGGCCATGTGGTTGTTTCCGCCAAACGCCTGCCAAGCGACAGCGGCGAATGTGTTATCGAATTTTCAGTCTCCGATAGCGGCGTCGGCATTGCCAAGGATAAGCAAAAGGCGATCTTTGAAGCCTTCTCGCAGGCCGATCAGACGACGACGCGCAAGTTTGGCGGCACGGGTCTTGGGCTTGCAATCAGCCGCCGGCTGGTCGAAGCGATGAACGGTTCGATTGGCGTTGCCAGCCGGCAAAATAAGGGTTCGCGTTTCCACTTCCGTTTTCCCGCGGAGATCTTGGCGGCGCCGGTCAGGCCGCGCCGCGCTGAGGACAGTAAATGCGCGATCATCGCCATAGACGGCACTGCGACCCCGACGGTGTTGTCGCGTTATCTGGATGAGGCGCGCATTTCGGCGCAGGTCATCGACCGCGATAGCCCGATCAGCGCGCATATTGCCTGTGCGGATGTGATATTTGCAGACCCAGCATTCCTCGATGCATTCCAAAAAGCGATCAAGGGCGATCCTAACCAATGGGCGCCAGCGCGCATTTGCGTCAGTGAGCTTGGTGACGCCGCGCCGGACCGGTTGCTGGCGAGCGGCGTTGCGGAGGACCTCTTGATCGCGCCTCTGTCGCGCCGGGAGGTCATGGATCAGATCAATCGCATTTTAGACAACACGTTACGCGGCAAAGCCGCCCTCAGCTATGCGGAAGAAACGTCTGAGATCGCCGCTATCTTCAACCGTGAACGCATCCTTGCAGCCGACGACAGCGCGGTGAACCGGGAAGTGGTCAAGGAAGCGCTGACCCGCCTCAACCTGGTCCCGACCCTCGTCGCTGATGGTCGCGAAGCGGTTACGGCGGCGCAGGAAACGGCTTTTGATATGGTTTTGATGGACTGTTCGATGCCCGAAATGGACGGTTTTGAGGCCACAAGGGCGATCAGAAAACTTGAGGCGCAAACGGGTCGCACGCCAACGCCAATTATCGCCCTCACCGCTGATGTCGCGGGCGCGGGCGGCGGCTGGCGTGAAGCCGGCATGACCGACTATCTAACCAAACCCTTCACCATCGAAGCGTTGTCCGATCTCATTCAAAATCATTTTGATCCGCTATCGGATGGTGCAGGGCGGCCACGTTCGTCGGACACGGCGGAGACCCGCGATGAACGCCGCGATGGCCCGTTTGATCGCGCTGTGCTGGGCCAGTTGGCGTCCATGCAGTCGCACGGCTCCAATTTACCCGAGCGTGCGCTTAAACTGTTTCAGACCCATTCGCGCGAGGCTATGGTGCGTCTCAATAATAGTACGCAAACAGATCGTTCCGGGATTGCAAAGGCAGCCCATGCGCTTAAATCCATGAGCGTGAATGTCGGCGCCGTCAGGTTGGCGCAGGCTTGCGCAGCTATCGAAGAAAATGCCCTTGCAGGGGCGTCGCGAAATGAATTAGCAACCCTTGTCAATATTGCCGGCCAACGGTTTCGTGAAGCACAGTCGCACCTGCCTAAGATGATCGATTATTACGCGCAAAACGCGGCCTGACCGACATCTGGCGCCCAGAATTTACATTAGTGAATGCGGATCGACAGGCGCGCGCAGCCAATAATTGGTGTGGTCTCATCAGCGAAGATGGTGTCGTATCGGTCTTCGCTCGAGGCTGGTTCAAGCCGTGACGGTCCCTCGCGCCAGCGGCGCAAAATAGGATTGCCGGCAACGGATGCAAGGCAAAAGACGCCGTCATTGGGTCCGTGATCTGTGTAATCGATCACCACTAGCGTGCCGATCGGAAAGACCAGATTAACCGCATCGTCTTCCATAAATATGCCGAACATTTTTGGCGAGCCGGCGGTGACCGGAATATAATCTTCGGCCATGGTGTGCGGGTCTGCGGTCATATCAATTGCAAACAAGGCCGCCGAGCGAAAACTAATCACTGGCACATGTTGCACTGGCCGACGCAGATAAGCTGCGGCTGCATGCTTATCGCTTTCTCCGACAGAGCGGTCGCCAGCGGCGAGCCAGTCCAGCGGGGATTCCAGCGCCGCAGCGAGCTTTGCCAGCATCAGCCGACGCGGGTCATGCAATCCACTCTCCCAGTTGGCGATCGCCGGCTGGCTGACGCCCAGCCGCCGCGCAAGATCTGACTGACTTAAGCCGCGCGATTTTCTCGCCTGCCGGACCCGCTCGCCAATCGATCGGGCCCGTTCAATCTGTTCTGAGTCACTCATATGCGTCCTCGAATATAAGTTTAGCTTATATCATTTTTGAGTTTTGCGCGATAAAATTCTCAAATTCGCCCCACCGGGTTAAAGGCTATAGGAATTTCGGTAAACTAAGCGGTATAAAAAAATTTCGCAACGGTCTTGAAAAAATCAGATTTCCTTATATTCTTCACTCAGTAGCAGTAGTCCAATAAAACATCGGGGTCGTCTATGGCTGACCAGTGTGATCGTGACGGCGCGAGCCGTCTTGCCACGAGAATCCAGGATTTCTGGCGCAAGCGTGGTTTTGATGTTGCCGTTGAAATGTCGGATGAGGGGTTCGTCTCCACCATGCGCTCAGCGCGCACGGATGTCCGCAGCGACATGATCAACGGAATGCCAACCCGTAACGCCAGCGCGGAAGCCGGCTAGCGCGCCAGCAATTTTTCAATCATCGCCTCAGCCTCGACATAGGCCGTAAACGCCGCCGCCGCCTGATCACGCAATGTCAGCGGCCCATAGCCGAACTCAGCAATCAGACACGGCAATCCGGCAGCACCCGCCGCCTTGATATCGGTGTCGCTGTCGCCAATAAAAACAGATCGCCCGGCGCCTGTCCGCTCAATGCATAAAAATACCGGCGCAGGGTCAGGCTTGGCCGCTTCGCACGTATCCGCGCCGACAATCGTATCGAACAGGCCGCCAATGCCGAGCGTGTCGATCAGAAGGTGCGACATCGCCTCACGTTTGTTGGTGCAGATTGCGATCCCGGCGCCGCGGCGGCGAAATCCCTCAATCATCTCGATGACGCCGTCAAATGGCCGTGAATGGACGGCGATATTTGCGGCATAATGATCGAGGAAGTGTTTCAGGCCCTGTTCAAGCTCGCTATCGCTGGCCGCCCGTCCGGCGCCAGCCTCTATGCCGCGCATCAACATCGCGCGCGCGCCATGGCCGACAAGGTGACGGACATCGCTATGCGCCACCGATGGCAGACCCGCCTCGCCAAGAGCATGGTTCATCGACGCAGCAAGGTCGTCCGCGGTGTCAATCAGCGTGCCGTCAAGGTCGAATATGACCGCCGCACCCTTTAAATCCTGCCTCATTGGCGTTTCCTATCGCGCTTGCGACCCAGCGAATCGCTGCAAGGCTCGCATAGGCTGTTTCTCATAAGTTATGATACAGCGTGCAAAGGAATAAATGAGTCCAGGAATGACTGATATTAACATCGCCACTGTTGTCCTCGCCGCAGGCCACGGCAAACGCATGAAATCCGCCAAGCCCAAGGTGCTGCATGAAATTGGCGGCAAACCGATGATTGCGCATGTGATAGATGCGGCAAAGACCCTGGCCCCCGCTAAAATCGCCGTCATTATCGGCGACCACGCGCCTGAGGTCGGCGACTTTGTGCAATCTATGGACCCGTATATCGCGGTCGCCGTCCAGTCGCCGCCCCAAGGCACCGCCCACGCCGTGGAACAGGCGCTGCCGGCTCTGAAGGGCTTTGACGGCGCGGTGCTGATCTTGAACGGCGATACGCCTTTGGTCAGAGAGGAAACCCTGCAAGCGCTTGTCGGCGAAATCAAAAACGGCGCCGCTGTCGCTGTGCTTGGCTTTCGCCCCGACGACCCGGCGTTTTATGGTCGCTTAAAGCTTAATGAACAAGGCGCGCTGGAGGCTATCGTCGAGACCCGCGATGCAACCGAGGAAGAGCGGAAGATCGACCTTTGCAATGGTGGCGTCATGGCGATTGAGGCGGCCTTTCTTCATGCCCGGCTAAAAGATATCGACAACAATAACGCCAAGAATGAATATTATCTGACAGACATTGTCGGGCTTGCGCGCGCGGATCGTCGCAAATGCGCCATGTTTGAAGTTGACCCGGACGAAATCCTCGGCGCCGACAGCCGCGCAGATCTGGCCGAAGCAGAAATG
This sequence comes from Hyphococcus sp., assembly GCA_021776375.1. Classification (GTDB taxonomy): domain Bacteria; phylum Pseudomonadota; class Alphaproteobacteria; order Caulobacterales; family Parvularculaceae; genus Hyphococcus. The sequence goes on from JAJFGA010000085.1 coordinate 9,900, forward strand.
ATTTTTCAAGACCGGGCCCGCGCTGAAGCGCTGGAAGGCGGCGCCACGCTGCATGATCCTTCTACGGTTTATTTTTCCCATGACACGCAAATCGGCCAGGATGTGGTTATCGGACCGAGCGTTGTTTTCGGACCGGGTGTTATCATCGGGAATAATGTTGAAATTAAAGCTTTCTCCCATCTGGAAGGCGCCCGCGTCGCCGCTGGCGCGACGGTCGGCCCATTTGCGCGGCTGCGCCCGGGCGCTAACCTTTTAGAGAGCGCGAAGGTCGGTAATTTTGTTGAGATCAAGAACGCCGATATCGGCAAGGGCGCAAAAGTCAGCCATCTGACTTATATTGGCGATGCGGAAATTGGCGCCGGCGCCAATATCGGGGCGGGAACTATCACTTGCAACTATGACGGCTTCAGCAAACATAAAACCACTATCGGCGCCGGCGCGTTCATTGGGTCGAATTCGTCCCTGGTCGCGCCGTTGACGATTGGCGCCAGCGCCTATGTCGGTTCGGGCTCGGTGATCACCAAAGACGTCGATGATGACGACCTTGCGGTCGCGCGCGGGCGCCAGAAGGCTGTCAAAGGTTGGGCGACGCGGTTTCGAAAAACCAATCAAGGCGAGCGTTAGGGAGCGGTCATGGACAGGCAAGCGGGTAAAAAACGCGCCGGCGAGGAAGCTGCAAAATATGTCGAGCGCGGCATGACCCTCGGTCTCGGCACCGGCTCCACGGCGCGCTGTTTCGTTGATGCATTGGCGGGTAAAGCCGCGGACGGCTGGGGGCTGCGCGGCGTGCCAACCTCGGAAGAAACCCGCCGTCAGGCAGAAGCGATTGGCATCGAGATTATTATCCCGGACGAGACCACAGTCATCGACCTTGCCGTTGATGGAACTGACGAAGCCGATCCGCAGCGGAACCTTATCAAGGGCGGCGGTGCGGCGCTGTTGCGCGAGAAAATCGTCGCCAATGCCGCCCGGCGCTTTATTGTCATCGCCGATAAGTCAAAACGCGTCGCGGCGCTGGGCGCTTTTGCCCTACCTATCGAGATTGAGCCCTTTGGTTGGGCGCTGACCGTGCGCAATATTCGCGCAGTGCTCGCCAGCGCCGGGTTTGACGGCGTGGGGGTGGAATTGCGCGCTCGCGAGGGCGAGGTGGTTAAATCCGACGGCGGCCATCTGATCATCGACTGTGCGCTGGGCCGGATTGATAATCCGGCAAATCTCGACCGGGCGCTGAAAGCCATTCCCGGCGTGATCGAGACCGGGCTTTTTTGCGGTATGGCCGATATGATCATTTATGCAGACGAGACCGGCGTTAGCATCGACCAGGCCTGAGGCTTCATTTCACGATGGCGTGCTTTGCACTTTATCACCGCCCTACGATAGCCTATTTACCGCAATCCAATCCCTTCCAGCTCGCAACATGGGACCTATGACAAAAACTCGATTTGAAAAACTACGGGACGCGATCAAAGTCTATGGCGCGGCGGCGTTTGAGAATCTTATGCGCTGCAAGGGCTTAGGCGAGGCGATAGTCTCCGGGTTTCCCGACTATATTGGCTGCTCAAAAGGCTGCGTTAAAGCCGTGCCATCGGTGGGCGAGTTCGATCCGCGCAAGGATTATGGCGACGCTGCATTCAGCTATAGTCAGCGCGAGGTCATTGTTCTGGAACCCATCAGCTTCGCTATTGCGCTGACGATTGAAAATTCTGAAGATTCCGGCGCCCTGTGGCTACGCACATCAATTGCCGTCGAGGTCACTGGCGACAGTTTTGATATCTTTGTCGCCGACCGACCGATGATCCGTGTCCCCCTTGATTATAAGGGAAAGCTTAAGCCTGTTTTTGAGGCGATCTATAAGGAATTTATGCGCATCTTCAAAGTTGAGGTGCTGGAATTTAATGACAAACGATTTGAAACCGGTATTGGGTTTCTTCCAAAGAAATAAGAGATTGAAATGACGAAATTTGACTATGACCTGTTCACTATCGGCGCCGGCTCGGGCGGCGTGCGCGCATCACGTTTAGCCGCTACTTATGGCGCGCGCGTTGGCGTCGCCGAAGAATATCGTGTCGGCGGCACATGCGTTGTGCGCGGTTGCGTGCCCAAAAAATTCCTGGTCTACGCCAGCGAATACGGACACGGATTTCATGAGGCGAAGGCCTATGGCTGGACGGCGGACAACGTGTCGTTCAACTGGACCCGGCTGATTGAGAACAAAGACGCCGAGATCGACCGTCTCAACGGCATCTATATTCGCAACCTCAAAAACGCTGGCGCGGAAATATTTCAGTCGCGCGCAACTTTAAAAGACGCCCACACCGTCCACATTGAAGCGGAAGGGCGCGACGTCACCGCCGAGAAAATCCTGATCGCCGCCGGCGGGGCGCCATTTGTTGACCAATCAGTTCCCGGCCATGAGCTCGGCATCACATCAAACGAAGCTTTTCACCTCGACAAGCTGCCAAGCCATGTCGTCGTCACTGGCGGCGGGTATATCGCCATTGAATTTGCCTGCATATTCCGCGGCCTCGGTTGTGAAGTGTGTTTGGTCTATCGCGGCGAAGATATTTTGCGCCATTTCGATACTGATATCTCGGTTCAGGTCCACACTGAAATGAAGCGCCAGGGCATTCGGGTCATCACGCAGAGCCGGTTTGAAAAGATCGAAAAGCTGGACGGTGAGACGAAGCGCGTTCATTTGTCAAATGGAACTCATGTCGACGCTGATATGGTTTTTTGGGCGGTCGGGCGCACGCCTTCGACCAACGGTCTGGGCCTCGAAGCGGCCGGCGTTGAGGTCGACAAGCAAGGCGCGGTGATTGTCGATGATTATTCAAAGTCATCCGTAGACAACATATATGCTGTCGGCGACATCACCAATCGCGAGAACCTGACGCCGGTGGCGATCCGCGAAGGCGCGGCGTTTGCGCAAACGGTGTTCAATAATAACCCGACAGTAATGGATTATACATTCATACCGAAAGCGGTTTTCTCGCAACCGCCGGTCGGAACGGTTGGCTATGCTGAACACGAGGCGCGCAAAAAGTTTAACAATGTCGACATTTACAAAGCCAACTTCCGGGCGATGAAGCACACGCTGACCGGTTCAGAGGAGCGGGTTTTGATGAAGCTGGTGGTCGATGGCGACACCGACCGCGTCCTCGGCTGTCATATTGTCGGCGCGGAGGCGGCGGAGATGATCCAGTGCCTCGCCATCGCCGTCAAAGCCGGTATCACCAAAGCTCAGTTTGATGAAACTGTCGCGCTCCACCCGACCATTGCCGAGGAGCTGGTGACGATGCACGAAAAGTTCAAACCGAACATTTAGCCGCGCGGGCGAATGTAACGCCGCACGCAACATTTCTCGCCCCAGGGTTGAATTCTGGCGCTAGTTTCATGTCATAGGCGCGCCCTATAAGGCCTCCAGCGCCTGGTAGGCCAATAATCGGGCTTTGCCGCCAAATCTCATCCTCACGCTTTTGGGCGGCCCTATTGTTCCAGCCTATCTAGTTGATGTGGCCTGTTTCAGGCTGGCGCCAAGAAATATTGCGCTGCACAAGGGCCTCGGATAGACCGGGCGCAACGCGAAAACACTGACGAAAGGAACAACGGGCATGGAGACGACAATCAGCGGGCTGGACTTTATCGGCGAGGTGACCTCGACCGACCGGGATATCCTGACGCCGGAAGCCTGCGCGTTCCTCGCCGGGCTGGCAGAGCAGTTCGCCGCGCGCCGCGACGCCCTTTTGGAGGCGCGCGTTGTATGGCAGGCGAAGATCGACGCCGGCGCGCTTCCCGATTTTCGCATCGATTCAAAATCTGTGCGCGACGGCGACTGGTGTGTCGGCGCATTACCGGCGGACCTTATTGATCGGCGGGTGGAAATCACCGGCCCGGTGACGCGTAAAATGATCATCAACGCGCTTAACGCCGACGTGAAAGTCTTCATGGCCGACTTTGAGGACGCGCTGTCGCCGACCTGGCGCAATGTCATCGAGGGTCAGACGAATATGCGCGATGCGGTGGGCCGCGAGATCAGCTTTGAAGACCCGAACTCCGGCAAGCAATATACGCTGGACGACAATCCGGCAGTGTTGATCGCACGCGTGCGCGGCCTGCATCTTGATGAGAAGAACGTCCTCAAAGACGGCAAACCGATCCCCGGCTGCCTGATGGATTTTGCACTCTATCTTTTTCACAATCACGCGCGCCTGAGCGAGAATAGCACTGGCCCATATTTCTATGTGCCGAAGCTGGAGCATTATGAAGAAGCGCGGTGGTGGAATGAGGTGTTCGTTGCGGCGCAGGAAAAACTGGGGATCGCGGTCGGGACCATCAAAGCGACCTGCCTGATAGAGACGCTGCCGGCGGTGTTCGAGATGGACGAAATCCTTTTTGAGTTAAAGGACCACGCAGCCGCGCTCAATTGCGGACGCTGGGATTATATTTTCAGCTATATCAAAACGCTGAAAAACCACCCCGACAGAATGCTGCCGGACCGCCAGGCGGTGGGCATGGACAAGCCGTTTCTCGACGCTTATTCGCGGCTATTGATTAAAACCTGCCATCGCCGAGGGGCGCTCGCCATGGGCGGTATGTCGGCGTTTCTGCCGGCCAAAACGCCGGGCGAGGACGCCGCCAACAAGGAAAAAGTTCGCGCAGACAAACAGCGTGAGGCCAATAATGGTCATGACGGCTCGTGGATCGCCCATCCGGCGCTTTCTGACGTCGTCAACACGGTTTATTCAGACGCCTTCAAGCCCGGAAAAACCAACCAGCTAGACGTCATCCGCGAAGGCGACGCGCCGGTTACCGCCGCTGACCTGGTGGAGACCCCGCAAGGCCCGTTCACCGATGCCGGTCTGCGCAGCAATATCCGCATCGCGCTCCAATATATCGAGGCCTGGCTTGGCGGCCTCGGCGCCGTGGCGATTTACGGTCTGATGGAAGACGCGGCAACGGCGGAAATCTCGCGCGCGAGCATTTGGCAGTGGATCAAAAACGGCGCGAAGCTCGATAATGGCGAGACCATGACCGCCGATTATTATCGCACAGTCAAAGCGCAAGAGATGGATGTCGTCAAAGCCGAGTTGGGCGAGGCGCGTTGGCGTGAGGGCCGCTTCTCGGACGCCGCCGATCTCCTCGACAAGCTTTGCCTGTCGGACGGTTTCGATACGTTTTTAACGCTGGAAGCCTATGACCGGCTTTAGATTCTTTGTTGCGCGCCAGATTTTGCGAAAAACCGGTTTCCACTTTTTCGCCCGGCGCTTTAGCCAATCCGCCTTAGCGACATTCGCGCGCGACGCGGTCAAGAGCGGCGGAAATGCCGCGCAGCGACATCACATAATTGGTCGCGGTGCCGCGCTGGGAGACGGCGCTGACCCGCATATCCGCGCCGCGGCGCATCGCCCGCACCAGCCGGCTTTCCTCGTCAGAGGATTCAATGAACGCCTCGTTTTCGGACGCATACATTTTCCATTTGTCCGAGCCGACCCGCAATGTCGGTTCCGGCTTGGTGTTGAGCGCATAGCCGGTCATCAGGCTCGGCTGCGCGGTTGCAGCGCCGGATTTCCAGCTCGCCACAAGAAAGAAGACATCGCCGTGATTGACCGATTTGGGCGATTTGTCTTTGGCCTCGGTTGCGGCAAAGCAGATTTTGTCGCCGCCGGCGTCGCGCACGAAGACGCTCCAGTCCTTATAGGTCGCCACCGCCTTGGGCTCGGCGGCCAGCGCGCTGAACGCGGCAATGCTAGTGATAGCGGCAAGGACGGTGAGAATAATCGGACGAGCCATGGCTGCGGGTCTCCTTCAGGCAAACAGATACAGGTGGGCAAACACATACAGGTCTTTGCGCCCCATACCATAGTTCTGAATATGTCGCGACTTTTGTCGAGTCTCTTGTCAAAATTTGGGCAAAAGCGTGAATTGCGCGTGCCCGCCGCAGGCGCCATAAACGGCGCTGAAATTCCTGATATTTTTCCAACCGGAGGCGCTAAATGATACCCGGACGCGATTCGCTGAAAACCAAAAAAACCCTCACCGCAGCCGGCAAAGACTATGCCTATTATAGCCTCGCCGAGGCGAGCGCCCAAATTGGCGATATTTCGCGCCTGCCGTTTTCGCTCAAGGTCCTGCTCGAAAACCTGCTGAGATTTGAAGACGATCGCTCAGTCACGGTCGATGACATCAAAGCTTTCGCCGAATGGGCGAAGGCCGGCAAGTCGACCCGCGAAATCGCCTACCGCCCGGCCCGGGTGTTGATGCAGGATTTCACCGGCGTTCCCGCGGTCGTCGATCTCGCGGCGATGCGCGATGCGATGAAGTCCCTCGGCGAAGACCCGGAAAAGATCAATCCCCTGGCGCCGGTCGATCTCGTGATCGATCACTCGGTGATGGTCGATTATTTCGGCGGGCCGGATGCGTTCAAGAAAAACGTCGAGCGCGAATATGAACGCAATGGCGAACGCTACAAATTTCTGAAATGGGGCCAGGGCGCGTTCGATAATTTCCGCGTCGTCCCGCCAGGCACCGGCATCTGCCACCAGGTCAATCTGGAATATCTCGCGCAGGCTGTCTGGACCGCCGACCACAAAGGCGAGACTTACGCCTATCCCGACACGCTTGTGGGCACGGACAGTCACACCACGATGGTCAATGGGTTATCCGTCCTCGGATGGGGCGTCGGCGGCATTGAAGCGGAAGCGGCGATGCTCGGCCAGCCGATTTCCATGCTGATCCCGGAAGTCATCGGCTTTAAGCTGACGGAACGCCTTCCCGAAGGCGCGACCGCAACCGACCTTGTGCTGACGATTGTCGAGATGCTGCGCAAGAAAGGCGTTGTCGGCAAGTTTGTAGAATTTTATGGCGCCGGCCTCGATCACCTGTCGCTCGAAGACCAGGCGACCATCGCCAATATGGCGCCGGAATATGGTGCGACCTGCGGCTTCTTCCCCGTAGATGACGAAACTCTGCGCTATTTGAAAGCAACCGGCCGATCAGAAGACCGCATCGCGCTTGTCGAAGCCTACGCCAAAGAACAAGGCATGTGGCGCGAGAAGGGAACGCCCGACCCGGTCTTCACCGACACGCTGGAACTCGATCTTTCCAGTGTCGTTCCGTCCCTCGCCGGACCAAAACGCCCGCAGGATCGCGTGCTTCTTTCCGAGGCGCCGCAAGGCTTCGCCGCCGCGCTCGACAAGGAATATGGCAAGGCGGCGGAAGCCGGAAAACGCGTACCCGTCAAAGGCGAAGATTTCGATCTCGGCCATGGTGATATTGCGGTCGCCGCGATTACGTCATGCACAAATACATCAAACCCATCGGTTTTGATCGCCGCGGGCCTCGTTGCGCGCAATGCCCACGCGAAAGGCCTCACCGTCAAACCTTGGGTCAAGACATCGCTGGCGCCGGGAAGCCAGGTCGTGACCGATTATCTCGACGCGGCCGGTCTCACCGACGATCTCGATGCGCTCGGGTTTAACCTCGTTGGTTATGGCTGCACAACATGCATCGGCAATACCGGGCCGCTGCCCGAGCCGATTTCGAACGCCGTCAATCAAAATGATCTTGCCGTCGCCTCTGTCCTTTCCGGCAACAGAAACTTTGAGGGCAGGATATCGGCCGATGTGCGCGCAAACTATCTCGCCTCGCCGCCGCTTGTGGTCGCCTATGCGATTGCGGGCTCAATGAACGTCAATCTGACCACGGACGCGCTCGGCAAGGACGCCGACGGGAACGACGTGTTCCTGAAAGACATCTGGCCGTCCAATCAGGAAATCGCCGAAGTCGTACGCGAGCATGTAACCGCGAAAATGTTCGCAACGCGCTATGCTGACGTTTTCAAAGGCGACGACAAATGGCGCGCGATCGATGTCAGCGATGACGAGACCTATCAATGGCCGTCTTCGACATATGTGGCCAAGCCGCCCTTCTTTGAGGGCATGAAGAAAGAGCCGGAAGCGGTGAAGCCGATTGATGGTGCGCGCGTTTTGGCGATGTTCGGCGAATCGATCACCACGGACCACATCTCGCCCGCCGGCGCCATTAAAGAAGACGGGCCCGCCGGGGAATATCTCAAAGCCCATCAGGTGCCGGTTCATGAATTCAACTCTTTCGGCTCTCGGCGCGGCAATCACGATGTGATGATGCGCGGCACTTTCGCCAATATCCGCATCAAGAACCAGATGCTGCCGGGCACGGAAGGCGGCGTTACGAAATATGTGCCGACCGGCGAAGAAATGCCGATCTATGACGCGGCGATGAAATATAAAGAAGCGGGCACGCCGCTCGTGGTCGTCGCCGGCGAACAATACGGCACCGGCTCGTCGCGGGACTGGGCGGCGAAAGGCACGATCCTCCTCGGCGTGCGTGCGGTCATCGCGAAAAGCTTCGAACGCATTCACCGCTCGAACCTCATTGGCATGGGCGTTCTTCCCTTACAATTTACAGGCGGCGAGGGATGGGACGCGCTCAGCATGACCGGCGATGAAGAAGTTACCATTCAAGACATCGAAGACATCAGCCCGCGCCAGACCATCAAAGCGTCAATTAAATTCGCCAATGGCGAGACGAAAGAGATCGACGTTCTCGTGCGCATCGACACCGCCGACGAGCTCGATTATTTCCGCCATGGTGGAATTCTGCATTACGTCATCAGAAAACTAGCGGCGTAATCTTGAAGTCAAAAGGAAGTAAACAACAAATACAACCACAGATTGTTCTGTAATTTATTTACTATCTTTGATTTGTAGATTGAAACTATTAATTGAGTAATCTCAACACCTCTTTACTTGCGAGCTGGGGCGTTCGAGATTTTTCGTCTGATAAATATTTTCATCTGGTGCATCGTGTTTGCCGCCAGTAGCGCAGCTTCTGCTTCGCCCTGGGCGCGTGCTAACAATGAGCTGATCATCATAAGCCGTGCTGACTACTTCAAAGCCGATCTCGGCCCCGTCAACACCATCAACGGAATTGTCGACAGTCATTTTGAACGGCTTATATCAAACACTTATGTCGAATACGGATTAACCGACACTATAACCCTCGGCGGCAAGGCGCTTTACGGTACGAGCTGGTTGACCCGCGGCGGTGCAACGGAGACAGCGTCAGGGTTTTCTGAGGTCGAAGCCTATGTTCAGCATCAGGTGTTTCGATCCCCCATTCATGCCGGCGCGGTCCGCCTAGCTGTTGCAAGGCCTGCAAATTTCGCATCCGGCGCCCGCCCGGAACTGCAAAGCAACGGCATCGATATGGATGTCTCCGCACTATACGGACGAAATATTATAAATACGCCGGTGAAGGTTTTTACTGCAACGGAGGTCGGGTATAGGAAAAGGATTAGCGATTCTGCCGATCATATCCGAGTAGACGCTACAATTGGCTTGGAGCCGAGTGAAAACTTTCTGTTTCTATTCGATTTTTTCTCAACAATCTCAATGCAAAACGAAAGCGTAGGCGGCGCCGATTTCGACATTGTGAAAATCCAACCCTCGCTGCTCTGGCGTATAAGGCCGATGTGGGCGTTTCAGGTTGGGATGACCGAAGAAATTTCGGGTCGAAACATTTCAACCGGCCGCACCTATTTTTTCGGCCTGTGGTCGCGCTTTTAGATGTTCGATGGTGCGCCGAAATTTGATACGAAAAAACAACCGGGTACAGAGGTTCCACCTCCCGATGTCGATCTGCAAAGATTTTCCGACCTTCGCCGCTATGTGAAGTCAGGTAAAATTCCGTGGCGGAAAATCTCTTCCTGGAAGCGTGAAAATCTGTGCAACCAGGATATCGTGACCCGCGAAGAGGTGGGTTATCGCAACGGCATACCATTCCCGCTACGCGCGCATCGCTTTGCGCCGAGGAAAGTCTTTCAGGACAATCTTCGTGAACGCTTCGCTGACGAAATTGCCACCGCATCGGTTCGCGACCTGCGAGATCAGCACCCCGACAGATCCGCCGCCGGGGTTTTGAATTTAGCGCAGAAAGTTCTCTTTGTTATATCAGGACTATTGGCTGTCATTGCATTTATCAACTATCCGATGACGACCATTATTACAGCCAACGCTGCCGTCACAGCTTATTTTCTGCTTGCCATCGCCTACAGAATTGCCCTTGTTTTTACGCCCACAGCGCCCTTTAAAACAAAGGGCCAAACCCTCGCCATCGACGATGATCGGCTTCCAACGATCACGATATTACTGCCGCTTTACCACGATGCCGATGCTATCGTTACGCTCAGTCAGGCGATTGACCGGCTGCAATACCAAACTGAAAAGAAGGATGTAAAACTTCTTGTTGAAGAAGACGACCATGCAACCATCAACGAGGCGCGCCGTCTTGGGTTGGATGAGCGCTATGAATTAATAACCGTTGCCGACATCGGCCCACGCACCAAGCCCAAGGCGTGCAACTACGGCATGCACCTCGCACGTGGCGAGCTGATCGTGATCTTCGATGCCGAAGATCAACCCGAGCCCGACCAATTGCTCAAAGCGGCAAGCGCTTTTGAGTGTGGCGACCACCAACTTGCCTGCGTTCAAGCGCGGTTAAATTACTATAACGCAAATGAAAACTGGCTGACGCGGCTGTTTACGCTGGAATATTCTTTGTGGTTTGACTGGTTGCTGCCAGCACTGCAAGCGCAGGGCGCGCCTATTCCGCTTGGCGGCACGTCCAATTATTTTAAGACTGATACGCTGGTAAAAATTGGCGGATGGGACCCGTTTAACGTTACCGAGGACGCCGATCTTGGTTTGCGATTGTCAAAGCTCGGCTACCGCGTCGAGATTTTGGATTCAACTACCTATGAAGAGGCAAACTGCCGGACCGGAAACTGGATCCGCCAGCGTTCGCGTTGGATGAAGGGTTATCTGCAGACCTGGCTTGTCCATATGCGCCGTCCCGGAGATATCGTCGCAACCACGGGGTGGTCTGGTCTGTTGTCCATTCAGTTGTTCACCGCGGGAAATGTCTTCAGTGCACTTATCAACCCGGTCTTGTGGGCGGTGTTCATTGGCTGGTTGTTGACGGCCTCGCCACTGATCTCCGAAGCGTTTCCCGGACCGCTGTTATGGTTCAATATTTTCGCTCTGGTATTCGGCAACCTATTCTTTATTTTTCTCGCCGTCATCGCACCCTTAAAACGCGGCTGGGGGCATTTATGCGTCTTCGGATTGACCGCCCCGGTCTACTGGCTCCTGGCGTCCATCGCCGCCTATAAGGCGCTTTGGCAAATCATATTCAAGCCGCACTATTGGGAAAAAACCGATCACCTCATCAGCGCTGTCGCCATTCAAAAACGCAAAGATGCGCTGCGGGACAGAAGCAAAAAATAAGGCTGGCCTACGCGCCGATTGACATTATATCGTATCTGTCAATCGAGATGAGAGATATGAGCGCACTGGCTGGCCATCCCTATCGAAAAATGAACGGGCTCGGAAACGTGTTCGTTATTCTTGATCTGCGCCAGTCTGGCGCCGGTTTGGATGAGGAAAGCGCACGCCTGATCGCCGACCCGAAATCCGGCCCCGGTTGCGATCAAGTCATTTCGCTGGAAAACCGCCGCGGCGTTGAAGGCGTCTTTATGGGCGTATGGAACGCCGACGGCTCTGAGGTGGGCGCATGCGGGAATGCAGCGCGATGCGTTAGTTCGCTGTTGATGGAGGAAACCGGCGCTAACGAAGCGTCGTTTTCGACGCTCGCCGGCGCTTTAACTGCATCAAAAGTTGGCAATAACCGTATCGCCGTTGATATGGGTGAGCCGAAATTTCACTGGCGGGATATTCCGCTTTCTGAACAAATGGACGACACAAGATTTATCGATATTAAACTTGGCCCCATCGACAATCCGGTTTTGTGGGGCCCGTCAGCGGTCAATGTCGGCAACCCGCATTGCATCTTTTTTGTTGAAGACGCAGAAGCCCAAGCGCTCGACCGGTTTGGACCGCTGATTGAAAACCACCCGCTGTTTCCCGAACGCGCCAATGTTTCCGTAGCGGAAGTGCGCAGCAAGCACCTCATCCGCCTGCGCGTCTGGGAGCGTGGCGTTGGTATTACCAAAGCCTGCGGCACCGCCGCCTGTGCGGTGGCCGTTGCCGCAAACCGCCGGCGTCTCACCGAACGCAAATCAACACTAATCCTTGATGGCGGCGAGCTGGCGATTGAATGGCGTGAAGATAACCACATCATAATGACTGGACCGATATCGGACGATGGCGAGGGTGTTCTTGCGGACACTATATAATCATGGCGAAACTTTATTTTAATTACGCTGCAATGAATGCAGGAAAATCGACATCGCTCTTGCAGGCGAGTTTCAATTATCGTGAACGCGGCATGCACACATTCGAGTTCACGGCGGAATTGGACGACCGCGACGAAAATGGTTCGATTTCGTCACGCATTGGCTTGAAGAAAGACGCTTATTGCTTTTCAAAGACTACCGATCTGCATGCGGTTGTCGCTGAGCATCATGCGAGTTGCAAAATAGATTGCGTTTTTCTCGACGAGGCGCAATTTTTGAACAACACCCAAGTTATGCAGCTCGCTTGCGTTGTTGATAAGCTCAACATCCCGGTCATCTGCTACGGCTTGCGAACCGACTTTCAGAGCGAATTGTTTGAGGGGAGCGCGCGGCTTCTGGCTATTGCCGATGAAATCCGCGAGCTAAAAACGATTTGTCACTGCGGCGGCAAAGCCATAATGAATTTACGTATTGACGCGCAGGGAACAGCGGTCACGCGTGGTGAAACAGTAGAGATTGGCGGCAATGATCGCTACACCGCGCTTTGCCGAAAACATTATTTCGAAGCCTTCGATGCCTGATATAGGGCTGTTGAAGGGGGTGCGCCCTAACCAAAAGCACCATAGTGGTTCGATATTGCATGACTGATTGCAACCATCGCAGCCTTAATGTCTTCGACCGGCTCAATGATATTGGCGTGAATTTCCGGATAGGCGCCGCCATGGATATCGTCATCGTCAACTGTTTCTTGAAGCCCCGACATTAAGTTTTTAGCTGGGCTTTCTTTCGGGAATATCTCCCGCAGCAACAAAGTGACATCGTCCAACCTTAAATGCAGCGCCAAATCGATAAGATCATGCTTGCCGACGTCATGACGGCGCGAGAAAGCGGGCGCGCGCGCTACGATTGAGACGGCGCGCGCCATCAGGGATTGTCGCAATGCGTGCAATAGGCCGAGGTCGACATCGATGCCGTCCGCTTGCGCCTGATCGTCGTCAACCGCCAGAGCGTCGCTCAGGGCGTCGGTGGTGCGCAGGTCATGCGCAAGGTAATTCGCCAACCGGTCAATAGAACCGGCGGTATCTTGCTGCACCAATAGCTGCAAAACGCTCTCATAGATTTCAGCGTCATTGGTTTTTCTGGCAGCGCCGGCAAGCGATGACCAGTAAGATGAAGAATAGATACCCGCATAGGCGCGCAAAATCGTAATGCTTGTCAGCGCCCGCGCCGTGAATGCCACATGCATAAGCTCGTGCATTCGCGGCGAGGCGCGCACATGATCGATGAACCTATCAACCTCGCGACCGCTCGCCACGCCGACACCGCCAGATACATTTGATGGTATCGCAAGCTGCTGTAAAATTGCATTATGCGGAATGGCGCGCATGGAGCGTATCTCCGGCGGTCCGGCGCCCTGGCGCGGCCGCTTTGCTTCGCGAGAACCGGTTTTATAGAGCAGGTGTTGTGGAAACCCGAATAAGAGGTCGCGATAATCTTCGCGCTCGTAAAGCGCCTCCTGCCAGGCTTTCAGGCCACGGTAAAAGTCCCATGAGAAATTAATATCGTCATAGAACCGGTCGGAAAAATCCGGAACCGGTGTTTCGCTGGCCTGTTCCCAAAGCATGCGTATGGTGGTCGCGGAAATCTTTGGGTTTTGAAAGTGCAAATACCCTTCGCCCCCCTGGAAGCTGCATTCGCAATTGAGAAAGACGCCCTCTTTTTGGAACCGGCTTTTGACCCATGGCGTCGTAAGATGGTTCATCCGCTCACGAAAACTGCCGGGATGGGCGCCGCGTCCCATCGATTCCCCATGCGTATTAAAAATCAACGCCTCAACATCAGGCAACCGCGCCTTGCCTAGCGCTTTGGCGAACAGAACCTGCAACCTCTCAATGGCAAGTGAGGCTGAGCACTGGCCAATAAACCGCCCGCTGTCGGAAAAACCAATCTGAATGGTCATCCGGCCGCGCTTCTTCACATAGTCAATATACTCCGGGTCGACCAACAACCGTTCAATAAACCGGCCGCCACGTTCCATTGCTTGCGGCGTTTCAAAAAGTGGTGAAACATCAAGCTTGTGATCAACGCCGTAAAGTCTGGCGAGATAGATCGCGCCCATGACCGTCGCCGGGGCGTCACATTCGGCGATTAAAAAACGGATCGGCGTGTCGGCGTCTATATGCTTTAATATCTGCGCACAAAGCATGAGTTGACGGCGCGCCGTCATTTGCTCGAGGAAGACCGAGCCAAAATTAATGTTGCGAAGTTCGGTGGTTTGCGCTTTGCGCGAAGCTATATCGAGGGCCGAACGGTCAAAAAAATCTGTGTCCGGATTTAGACCAAGATCTGCTTTTAGTGCGGAGCGCACCTGTGCGGCGTTTACGCGAAGATGAATGCGCGCAACACCTAACCCGCAGGCTTCCATTTCTGCCCGTAGCAAACACAGCGCCAGCGCTTTTTCTTCACTGGTCTCACTGAGGATAATTCCCGAAATTTCCTCAATGATCGGGGTGAGGCTGTTTAGCCTGTGGGCTTTTTGTTCAGTTAAAAAATTAGCCGCTGCGACAACTATTTCAGCATCGTTAAGGTCGCCAGCAAATCGTTCCGCCTGCTGGCGCGTTAAGGCGCCGGCGCCGGCCAGTCGATCGTGGACTTTTTTTAGGCGCGCATCATTACCATTGGCTAAAATCTCCTGCAGCGCCAACGCATACCGGTTCAACTGCTCGGCTTTTTCTTCGAGCCGAATTCTAACCGATTGCCCCCAGTGAATGTCGGTTCTGCCGTCAAGGTCATAGCCGACCCAGGTCGCGAGACTGACGGGGTTTGGCGTCAAAGACGCCCAGCTATCGGGAAACTTTGCCCGGGCGCATTTGAGAATATCTTTGTTAAGATCGCGGACCGCATCTTGCGCCCGTGCGATTGCGCGGCGAACATGGTCGTGTTCATATTGCAACGTGATCCCACTAAGACGGGTCGCAATTGCGCTTTCAGCCTGAGTGCGCCATCTCCGCAATTTTTCCGGCGACGCATCGCTGGGATATTGCGCGATCAAGTCCGACTTTTCTTCGCTCAAAGCAAATGTTGGGTGCGCGGTGAATACGGCGCCGACGCAGGTTTGCTCCACGCGTTGACGAAAGGCGTTGAAGTCAAGCTTGTCTAAAGCCTTTAGGCTATGACCGAGCCCGCTTCTTTGCGGGTCGTGGCGGCTGTGAAATTCTTTTGCGCGCGCCTCAAAAGCGTCCAACTCAATCTCACAAATGATGCGATGGATGTCTGCTGTTGAAATCTTCCCGTTTTCGAGGTCGAGGAAAGTTTCAGACGCGAATTTCTGCACCGGATTGACCAAAGGATCGTCGGAGCCAGCTTGTCTGATGGCCTTAAAACGCCCCCGGAAAGTATCAGCGGTAGAGTCCACGAATTCATCATCCTGTGTTGCGTCGGCGCTCTTGTACTAACATGCCGGGCTCATTCAACCAGCTTCTTTCAAAATAAGCGGCGTCAGATCGATAATCTGTCGCGGCAAAGCGCTAGACCAACTATTGATGGCGCGCAGAGGGGCTACCGCAGGCTGGCGAAGATTAAGTCTCCAAAGCGTGTGGCTAGTCAAAAAGAAGGCTCAAATGTTGCGGACCCCTGAGCGAAGCGCTATAGCGCAGCTCCTCGGAGAGGTGCCGGAGTGGTCGATCGGGGCGGTCTCGAAAACCGTTGAGCGCGCAAGCGTTCCGAGGGTTCGAATCCCTCTCTCTCCGCCACTTTTGTCTCGTGGTGATGCTCTTCGCGCCGGCCTCCGATGGGGCGGTCCGTCTGACCGATGCTCGGCTGCACATTTGAGAAATAACGTTCATACATTTTCTCTGGCCCACCACCATTATGTTTTGACGTTGGAATCCGCCAAAATCTCAAACGGTATACGGATCGGTTGGGCAATCAGCCTGCCACAAAGTCTGCCTGCGACAAAAATGTATTGGTGGTGTAAGGCACATCAAAATTTGATACACACCAACAAGAATGTTGACGAAATGAGCAAATAAGCCTGCTTGTTTCACATGCAGGCAAGGGAAACCGGCTTATGAGCCAACACATGATCGAGCAAAATGAGGGCAGCAGCGAGATCGCGGTGATCGGCGCGCTTTTAGGCGTTGGCGCGCTTTGGGCGCTGACCACAGCCGCCCGCACTGTTGATCCATTGATGCAGGCCCACGCCTTCATATTTCTAGCCGCCTTTGTACTGGGTGGCATTGCGCTTGGCGCGCATGTGTATTCGGGGGCGGACGCAGATCGGCGCGGCTATCAGTTCGGCGTCGTCAAGGCTGGCGTCATAGCGACAATGTTCTGGGGGATTGTGGGCTTTCTGGTCGGGGTTCTTATTGCATCGCAACTGGCTTTTCCGAACTTGCTATATTTTGACACTCTTCCGTGGACGAATTTCGGCCGATTACGTCCATTGCACACATCCGCAGTGATTTTCGCGTTTGGCGGCAATGCGCTGATGGCGACTTCATTTTACGTAGTTCAGCGCACCTGCCGCACGCGTCTGGCGGGTGGAATGTGGCCGTGGTTTGTGTTTTGGGGGTATCAGCTCTTCATTGTGATTGCCGCGACCGGCTATTTGATGGGCGTCACACAGTCAAAGGAATACGCCGAGCCAGAGTGGTACACTGATATTTGGCTAACCATCGTCTGGGTCAGCTATTTGTTGGTCTTTCTAGGCACGATTTGGAAACGCAAAGAGCCGCATATTTATGTGGCAAACTGGTTTTATCTCGCTTTTATTATCACAGTTGCGATGCTCCACATCGTCAACAATCTCGCCGTACCGGTCTCGCTAACAGATACGAAAAGCTACTCGCTGTTCTCTGGCGTACAGGACGCGCTGACGCAATGGTGGTACGGCCATAACGCCGTTGGCTTCTTTCTCACTGCCGGGTTCCTCGGGATTATGTATTATTTTATCCCCAAACGGGCCGAGCGGCCGGTCTATTCATACAGGTTGTCAATCGTTCATTTCTGGTCGCTGATCTTCATCTATATCTGGGCAGGCCCGCATCATCTCCATTACACAGCCTTGCCCGAATGGGCGCAGACGCTCGGCATGACCTTCTCTATTATGTTGTGGATGCCGTCTTGGGGCGGGATGATCAATGGGCTGATGACGCTGTCAGGCGCCTGGGACAAGCTGCGCACTGATCCGGTCTTGCGGATGATGGTAGTCTCGGTCGCGTTTTATGGCATGTCGACTTTCGAAGGCCCGCTAATGGCGATCCGTTCCGTCAACTCTCTTTCTCACTATACGGATTGGACCATCGGTCATGTCCATTCCGGGGCGCTAGGTTGGGTCGGCTATATTTCCTTCGGCGCCATCTATTGTCTTGTGCCATGGTTATGGAACCGACGCGGGCTATATTCCAAAGCGCTGGTTGAGTGGCATTTTTGGGTTTCGACCCTTGGCATTCTGTTATATATCACGTCAATGTGGGTGTCGGGCGTCATGCAAGGCTTGATGTGGCGCGCCTATAACAGCTTCGGTTTCCTGGAATACTCATTCGTCGAAACCGTCGAAGCGATGCACCCCTATTACATGATCCGCGCGCTAGGTGGGGCCATGTTCCTCATGGGTGCGCTGATTATGGCTTATAATCTCTGGCGCACGGCGCGCGGTGATATCCGTGAAAAAGAACTGACGTCACAGGGTGCGGGCCAGGATGCGGGGATGGCCAGCGGCGTCACTGCGCCAGCGCAAATGGGGGTTTAGTCATGTTGGATAAACACGCAATCTTTGAAAAACATGGCTGGCTCTTGAGTATCGCTATTCTCGTCACCGTCTCCATTGGCGGCATCATTGAGATTGCGCCGCTGTTTTATCTCGAAAGCACCATAGAAAAGGTAGAGGGCATGCGCCCTTATTCACCGCTCGAGCTGGCGGGACGCAATGTCTATGTGCGCGAGGGATGTTATCTTTGTCACAGTCAGCAGATACGTCCGTTGCGAGACGAGGTTGAGCGCTATGGCCATTACTCATTGGCGGCCGAGAGCATGTATGATCACCCCTTTCAATGGGGGTCAAAACGAACCGGGCCGGACCTTGCGCGGGTCGGCGGCAAATATTCCGACGCCTGGCACCTCCAGCATTTGATCGATCCGCGTAGCGTTGTTCCTGAATCCGTCATGCCGCCATATGGTTTCTTGGAAAGAAACACCATTGACCTTGATCGTCTGGCGCTGGATCTGAAAGCCAATCGGGCGGTTGGCGTGCCGTATACAGACGAGATGATTGAAAAGGCGGCAAGTGACGCCAGCACACAGACAGACCCCTTTTCAGCGGACTATGACGCGTTCTTGGCGCGCTATCCAAAAGCGCAAATTCGCGATTTCGACGGGAATGAGGGCGCCATCACAGAAATGGATGCGTTGATCGCATATTTGCAGGTGCTGGGTACAATGGTTGATTTTGAGAAATATCAACCAGAAGAAAATTACAGGTAAGCGATAATGTATGAAACCCTTTCGCAAATCGCTCAAACTTACGGGCTTGTTCTGTTTGTCATCGCTTTCGCGCTGGTGCTGGTTTATGCATTGAACCCGCGTAACAAAAAGTCGTTCGACGAGGCCAAGCGTATTCCGCTCGAAGAAGAGGAAATCTGACATGGCGGAAAATGAGATTGACGAACATTCGGGTATCGAGACAACCGGTCATTCCTGGGATGGCATCAAGGAGCTGAACAATCCACTGCCGCGCTGGTGGGTGATCACTTGGTATATCTGTATTGTCTTCTCGATCATCTATATGATCTTAATGCCGGCATGGCCGGGCATCCATAGTTACACCAAGGGCCTGCGCAATCATTCAGAGCGCGCCAATGTAGCCGCCGCCATGGCCGATCTTGAGGCTGGCCGTAATGTAACTTTGAAAAAATTATTGGTGGTCAGGTCGGTTGGCGACATCGAACAAGATCCTGATTTGTTGCAACTTTCGATGGCTGCCGGCGCGTCGTTGTTCGGCGATAATTGCGCCACCTGCCATGGGTCGGGTGGTCAGGGTTTTAGCGGCTATCCGAATTTGATCGATGATGACTGGCTTTGGGGCGGTACATTTGCAGCTATTCAGCAAACGCTGCAACACGGCGTGCGCGCCGACGATCCCGAGGCGCGGATAGGTGTGATGCTGGCTTATGGACGTGACGGAATGTTGCCGCGCGAGCAGGTCTCGGATCTGGTTGAGTATGTGACCAGCCTGTCTGGCGGTGAGGCGGACGCGCAAGCAATCGCCAGAGCTACACCAGTTTTTGCGCAAACATGCGCGTCCTGTCACGGCGCTGATGGCAAGGGCAATCAGACTCTAGGCGCCCCGAACTTAACTGACGGGATTTGGCTTTATGGCGGCGAGCGCCAAAATATCCACGAAACCCTTCAAAATGGCCGCGGCGGCGTCATGCCGGCTTGGACAACGCGGCTCTCTGATGAGCAAATTGTCGCGCTGGCCGTCTATGTTCATTCCCTTGGCGGTGGTGAATAAAATAACAAAATCCACCGCTCGCGTGAAAGATGAAACGTCCCAGGCGGTACTGGTGTATGAACGGGACTGATGAGCCAAACGCACACATTGATTGAGGACGGAAAACCTGTGGTTGCCCGAGAGGCGGCGGTGGGCGTTGAACGCGTCGATGTCGAGGCCGTGAACAGCGCCCCCAAGCGCGAGCTCTATAAAGCGCGCGAGCCGATTTATCCAAAACTCGTGCATGGCAAGTTCCGCACGCTGAAATGGGGCGTATTATTTGCGACCCTTGGTGTCTATTATGCGCTGCCCTGGCTGCGCTGGGCGCGCGGACCTGGTGAGCCGGATCAGGCGGTGCTGGTGGATTTTCCCGGTCAGCGATTTTATTTCTTTTTTATAGAGATATGGCCCGATGAACTTTATTATGTCACGGGTCTGTTGATCCTTGGCGCTCTGGCGTTGTTTTTAGCGACGGCGCTGTTTGGGCGGGTGTGGTGTGGATACACTTGCCCGCAAACGGTGTGGACGGATCTTTATATCGTCGTCGAGCGATTGGTTGAAGGCGATCGAAACAAGCGCATGCGTCTGGCTTCTGCGCCGTGGAGTCTAAACAAAATCAGCAAAAAGTTCGCCAAGCATTCGCTTTGGTTATTGATCGCCATGGCGACCGGTGGCGCTTGGGTGTTTTATTTCCATGATGCGCCGACCATCCTGCCCCAACTCTTGCTCGGGCGCGCGCCGATGTCGGCTTACCTGTTCATGGGAATATTGACGTTTACAACCTATATTTTCGCGGGCTCCATGCGTGAGCAGGTTTGCACCTTTATGTGCCCGTGGCCGCGCATTCAAGCTGCGCTTACCGATGAGGAAACGCTGCAGGTCACCTATCGCGAAGATCGCGGCGAACCGCGCGGGGCGCACAAAAAAGGCGAGAGCTGGGAAGGGCGCGGCGATTGCATTTCGTGCCGGGCTTGCGTCGCCGCCTGTCCTATGGGCATCGATATCCGCGACGGCGCGCAGCTTGAATGCATTAACTGTGCGCTATGCATCGACGCTTGCGATGATATTATGAAAAAAGTTGATCGCCCGACAGGGTTGATTGCTTATGACACCGATAAAAACAGGGAATTGCGCGCCGCTGGAAAGAAAGAGGCTTTCAACCTTATCCGCCCCCGCACCATATTATATGCATTCGTGCTCGGGCTTGTTGCCGTAATGATGGCATATGGTCTTTCGAAACGGGCAACCATTGAGCTCAACGTCTTGCGTGATCGCACGCCGCCATTTGTTCAGCTCTCCAGCGGATCGATACGCAATGCTTACACCGTAAAGATCCTCAACAAGGCGAATGAAACACGAGACCTGGTGTTGAAAGTTGATGCGCCAGATGGAGCGCAGATCAGTGCGATTGGCGAGACGGTGGAGGACGGGAAAATTCAGATCAACACTGAGAGCGACTCCGTTCATTCCGTCCGTCTTTTCGTGACGCTTCCCCAAATCTCAATCACAAAACCATCGGTCCCGGTGACCATCTCCATCCTTGATCCGCAAAGCGGGGAAGAGGCGGCCAATCCCACAGTATTTTTGTCGGAGGGAAAATGAGCACGCGTACTTTCCGTTTGAAAGGGTGGCATGTGCTGGCGATGTTGCTCAGCTTTTTCGCGCTCGTCGCGGGCGTCAATGCGATTTTTGTAACCCTCGCGGTGCGTTCATTTCCGGGCGAGGAGGAGAAAAAACCCTACCTTCAAGGCCTTCACTATAATGACAGCCTGTCGCAACGGCGCGCACAAGAAGCACTCGGCTGGTCTGCTGAAATCGCAAGCGCTCGTCTGCAAGGTGACGTAGCGATTATTGAATTGGTATATCGAAGCGCTGACGACGCGCCAATATATGCGCTTGAGGTCAGAGGACAGATAGGTCGCCCTGCGAGCCGGGCTAATGATCAGGCGCTGGTTTTTACATCGACAAGCGATGGCGCATACCGCGCAGAAATTGAAGGCCTGGCGCCTGGCGCATGGAAACTGACAGCGCATGCGCAAAATACGCGCGGCGAGGCGTTTGATCTGGATACAAAACTGGTGCTCGAATGACGCTAGCAACGGCAGATGCGGGAGTCGCCGAACAGGAGCGCGGCTGCCCGAGCGGACTTGAACCGCCGGCTGATGGATCACTGATCGATCCGGCGCCGTTCGTGCGCCGCATCAATGGTGTTGCGCGTCTCGACATGGCCGTTTTCGGCGCCAAATGCGCCGGTTGCATCCGCAAAATTGAAGGCGGCATGAATGCGCTGCCGGCGATGCAATCTGCACGACTTAATCTATCGACTGGGAAATTATCCCTGATTTGGCGCGACGGCGGGTTTGCCCCCAGAGAAATCGTTGAACGTCTCGATGCGCTTGGCTACCGCGCGGCTCCGTTTGATCCCGAAAAGGTCGAGCAAGAAAACGACGCCGATGGACGACGATTGTTGCGCGCCCTTGCTGTTGCCGGTTTTGCAACCGCCAATGTTATGTTGTTGTCTATTGCGGTCTGGGCGGGAAGTGACGGTGAGATGGGGCCGGGCGCGCGTGGGCTAATGCATTGGGTCTCCGGTCTGATCGCCATTCCAGCGGCGCTATATGCGGGCCGGCCGTTCTTTTCTTCCGCCATCCGCGCACTGAAAGGCGGCCACGCCAATATGGATGTGCCGATTTCGCTGGCGGTTATTTTAGCGCTTTCAATCAGCCTGTTGGAAGCGATGCAGGGCGGTGAGCACGCCTATTTCGATGCGGCTGTGATGTTGCTGTTTTTCCTCCTCATCGGGCGTTATCTCGACCACCGATTACGGCTTCGCGCCAGAGCTGCAGCACGTGATTTGCTAGCGCTGCAATCGGCGACCGCAAGCCGCCTCAGCAAGGATGGAACATTGACGGCGGTTGCGGCGCGCGAGATAGCGCCGGGCGATCTTTTAGTGCTGGCGCCAGGCGATCGCGCGCCGGTGGACGGTATTGTTGAAGAAGGTGCGTCAGATGTAGATCTGTCGTTGGTGACTGGCGAGAGTGCGCCGGTTCATCTGATGAAAGATGGTGTTCTTCACTCGGGCGTTCTCAATATTTCCTCGCGCCTCGTGATGCGTGCAACCAAAACTAGGGACGACTCACTGATTGCCGACCTCACACGCCTCATCGAAGCGGGCGAGCAATCGAAAAGCAAATATATTCGCCTCGCCGACAAGGCTGCATCACTCTACGTGCCTGTGGTGCATACGCTGGCGCTGACCACGTTTCTCGGATGGTTTTTCTTGATGGATGCGGGGCTTCGCGTTTCGATGATGAACGCTGTAGCCGTACTCATCATCACCTGTCCATGCGCCCTTGGGCTTGCCGCGCCAGCGGTGCAGGTTGTTGCGACAGGCCGGTTATTCAAGTCCGGCGTGCTGGTGAAATCAGGTGATGCGCTGGAGCGTCTTGCGGAAGTTGACGCTGTTGTTTTCGATAAAACCGGCACGCTGACATTCGGCAAGCTGCGGGTTGCGAACGCGGATGAAATCTCAAAAGATGTACTTATGGGTGCTGCTGCACTAGCACGCATCAGTCGCCATCCATTGTCACGTGCAATTGTCGCTGAGACGGGGCCGGGACGGGCCGCGCCGGATGCGGTGGAACATCCCGGATTTGGTATTGAAGGAACGGTCGATGGTGCGCACGCTCGTTTAGGCCGCGGCGATTGGGTTGGCGTAAATGCCGCCGGTGGCGGTGCAACGGAAGGCTGGTATATGTGCGGAGACGATGCTCCTGTGCGGTTTCTTTTTGAAGATCGTCTGCGCGATGATGCTGCCACAACGATTCGAAAGCTGAGGGATCACGGGCTTGAAGTTGAAATGCTGTCCGGTGATCGTCAGGCGCCGGCGAGCGCCGTTGCCGAGATGCTCGGCGTTTCAACCTGGAGGGCCGAATTGACGCCACAAGACAAGATCAAACGGCTTGAGAGCCTGAAAGCATCAGGGAATAAAGTCGCCATGGTTGGCGATGGCCTAAACGATGCGCCCTCGCTCGCTGGCGCGCATGCTTCGCTATCACCAGGGACGGCCGCTGACGCCAGTCAGGCGGCGGCGGATTTCGTCTATCAAGGCGAAGGGATCAGCCCGATAATTGAAGCTATTGATGTCTCACGCAAGGCGCGGCGCCGAATTTTAGAAAACTTTGCCTTTGCGGCGGTGTACAATCTATGCGCTATCCCGCTCGCCGTGTTCGGGTTTGTAACGCCGTTACTCGCAGCGGCGGCGATGTCGGGGTCGTCGATTGTCGTAACGCTGAACGCCTTGCGCCTTGCTGGCGCACATAAACGGAAAATGGCCTCATGACGGTACTTTTTTACCTGATACCTATTGCCCTTTTTCTGGGCGGATTAGGGTTGGCGGCTTTCATGTGGGCGCTCAAAGCTGGGCAATTCGATGACCCGGACGGAGCCGCCGAGCGCATTCTTCTGGATGATGATCTGGAAGAAAGTGGGTCTGACTAGGCTGTAGTTATAGTGTCGCGATAAGCGTGCCAGCTGGCATGCCCGAGAAGCGGGAAAGCAATAGCCAGGCCGACAAAGAAAGTTGCAATCCCTGCTGCTGTAATGATCCCAATCAGCCAGGCCCATAGCAACATTGGCGCAGGGTTCTCCCGAACCGCTCTAATTCCCTTATGGATGGCGGTGAAAGCATCGGTATCTTCGCTCATGAGCGTGGGGATCGAGAACACCGTCAAAATGTAGATGCAAAACGCGATAGCGCCGCCAATCAACGAGCCAACCGCCAACATCGCAATACCCGCGCGGCTCGATAGTGCTACGCTTAAGAAGTCGCCAATGGGTTGATAGTTTGCTGATGCAAATAACGCATAGAGAACGAGTGCAATCAGCATCCAGACTAATGCGGCGAACATCAAGAAAAATCCAACTAAGGCAATCTGCGTTGGTGATTTTGTTTTGACAAAGACAATCTCACCCAGATTGAGCGGCTCGCCAGCATCCAGCCGACGGCTTATTTCATAGAGTCCAACCGCGACTAATGGGCCTATCAGTGCAAATACGCCAAACACCACCGGGATGAAGGCCGATAAACCAGATCTCCAGAGGGCGATGATGATTAATAAACCGCCCCCAACCACCAGCGTGCCATAGCCGATTGAATACACTGGCGCGCGCCAAAGGTCGCGCCAGCCGGCGGCCAGCCATCGCCATGGCGCATCATTAGTCAGTCGTATTTGTGGTTGGGATGAAGTTGCCATAGCTGACTCTTAGCACTTTATGCCCACCTGTTTCTACCGAGTTTTGCAAGAATTCTCTGTAAATTCTCGTATAACTTGTGGGAGAGGGAGACCAGTTCGGCTGAGATTGGTTCTGCCGCAGCCTAGCCTGCGCGAAATCTACGGGTCCTTCCGGTGATTGCTGTGTATTTCTAGCGAGCGGGTTTTATTTTTTGCGGGATCAGCTATCACGGTTTTGCTGCGGCGACGCGCGGCTGGAGCGGTTAGCATGCGTATAGGAACAAGATCAAGCGCGATGGCGCTAGCGCAGACGCGAGGCATTGCGTCGCAATTGAGAGAGGCGCGCTCCGGTCTGGACGCTGAAATTGTGCGCTTTGCGCCGCGTGGCGATCGCGACCAGGTGTCGAAGCTTGCGCGTCATGGCGGCAAAGGCGGGGCGTTTGTCGGGGAGATTCGTGACGCGTTGCGCGACGGCTTGCTCGATGCGGCGATGCACTCTTTGAAGGATATGCCCGGCGACGAAGAAGCGCCCGGTTTGGTGATCGCCGCTTACCTTAAGCGTGAGCCATTCGAGGACGCTCTGGTTTTGCGCGAGGACCACGATCTGGATGGTTTTATCCGCGCAGAAGCGGCAGGCATGAAAATCGGCACCAACTCTGTGCGGCGTGCTGCTTACCTTCGCCGACTCTATCCGCAGGCGGAAATCATTCACTACCGGGGTGCGGCCGATACTCGCATTCGAAAGCTTGACGAACGCGTCATGCAAAAGCTGCCCGATGGCGGGGAGGTTGGCCCGGCCGATGCGTTGGTGGTGGCTAAATGTGGGCTGGAGCGGGTTGGTTTTGCTGACCGCATCGCCCGTGTGTTTTCAGCCGATGAAATGCTTTGTGCCGTCGGGCAGGGCATAGTCGCCGTTGAATGCCGCCGCGACGACTGGAAAACGCGTGAACAGCTTGCGCTGATCGACGATGCGGACGCACGCTGCGTTGCCTGGGCGGAGCGAGAATTGCTCTGGGTGCTGAACGGGCATTGCAATACTCCAATCGCCGGGCTTGCTGAAATTAGCGGTGACCGGCTGACGCTGCGTGCGGCGGTGATGAGTGAGGATGGCCAGGAAATTATTGAGTATCAGGGCAAAAGCGCAGCGGACCGTCCGCGCGAACTTGGCCGCGCCGCCGGGCTGGACTTATTGGGTAGGGGCGCCGGAAAAATTATTGAGGCATCACGAGTCTAGTATACGCGTGGGCTCTAAGCGGTGACCTCAATGCGTCGTGAGCTTGCCGCGGCCCTCATTGAGTATTGCATTGCCCCTGAGCTCTGGTGTTGCCGGCGTGGTATTTCGGAGCAACACGCCGTTTGGGTGGCGGTTGATGATGTGATTATTGACGATCACCAATCCTGTCGCTTTGCCACCGCGGCTAAGATCGAAATTTATTATCGTTGCATTATCCCCATCGGCGGTCTGTATGATGGTGTTGTCGCGGATGGTTACGTCGCCACCCTTTGAGACATCGATGGCGTAGCTTGAACGTCCGTCAGCGTCATCAAGGACGGATAGCCGAATGTCTGTTCGCTCAGTCAGAGACTTTATGTGATGACCAATCCGGGTGCCGGAAAATTTGCTTGCGAAAACATTGAGCGCGGCGCCGCTCGAAACATAGATACCGTGAGAATAGCCGTCGCCATAGCCGTTATCGACGAAACTCGAACCGTGAATGGCGATGTGTCCGGTTGCGGCTCCGGTAGCGAGAATGCCGTTTTCATTATCTTCAAAGAGGCTGCCGATGACAGTTAGGTGCTCTCCGTCATGGCGGATTCCAGCGCCATTGTGGTCGGCGGATCGGGCGCCCTTGAAAGTGATGTTTTCAACGCGCAGGGAAACGCCGGGCATTGAATTGAGGAGGCCTTTTTCAACCAGTGCTGACGAGAATATAACAACCTCGCCCGTACCGATTAGTGTCAGGTTGCGCCGGATTTTTATTTCGCCGATGTCGTAACGCCCTGCGGCGATAGTCACGATTTCGCCGTCGCGCGCGCTTGCAATCGCGCGTTTGATGTCTTCTTCATTGACGACGGCAGTGTTGGCCGATGATGGGGACGGCGCGCAGGCGGTCATCGCGAAAGCAAGGAAAATTAAAATCCGTATCATCGGTCGAGTATAGCGCTCGATATTTTTTATTTTCCTAACGTTTTACCCGGCGCCAGGCGTCTTGGCGGCTGCCTGTGTTAAGGCCTCGGCTAGGCGCACCGGGGGCATAGCGCCGGAAAAGCCCGTGCGCTCATTGACAATATAGGTCGGCACTCCGGTAACGCCCGCCTGGCGAAAAGCCGCCGCTTCAGCGAGGACTTCATTGGCGCTTTTCGGATTAGTGAAGTCAGCTTTGGCATTATCTGGGTCGAGCCCTGCGGCCTCGGCAATCGCGATCAGTATTTCCTCATCGCCGATATCGGCGCCCTCATCCCAGAATGCGGCATAGAGTTTTTCCGCAAGGCGTTCCTGCGCACCATCGAAATGTGCAAGGCGGATAAGCTGGTGGGCTTTCCGTGTGTTGGGCAGATGTTTGGGAATCTGCGGGTCGAATTTGAAACCGGCGCCAGCGGCGGCGGCCTTCAGCGACAATACCATTTGTTCGCGTTGCGCGTTGTCGGGAAATTTTTTCACGTAATACGCCTCACGGTCAATACCTTCCATAGGCGTGTCAGGGTTGAGCTGATAGGCGCGAATGCGCGGCAGAACTTGAAAATCATCGCTAATCCGGTCGCGCGCGCGCTGGAATGCTTTCAGGCCGACATAGCACCAGGGGCAAACCGGATCGGACACAATATCCACCAGAATGCGCGCGCGGGTTTTCGTTTCTGTAGAGCTCACCGTCCAAATCCTTTTAAGCGATCATGCGTGTCAGTGATCTCCGGATATTCGCGCGCAACTTCTTCGTCCAGCGCGTCTTCAAGCGGTCTGTTTTCTTCGTGGAGACGATATAGATCTTTATACGCACATACGGCGCCACGACTTTTAGAGGCGATGGCCTCAGCGCAGGCTTGCGTCTCGCGGTCGAGCTGATCTTTGTCGGCGAAAGCCGCGTTCGCTAGCCCCCAGCGTGCTGCGTCCTCGCCAGTGAATGTGGTGGCGGTGAAGGAAAGCTCGCGCGCGCGGCGCACACCAACAGCACGGGCGAGGTTCTGGCTCATCCCCCAGCTCGGACGAAGGCCCCATTCGGCATGGGTGTCGCCGAATTTCGTGCCCGCCGACGTCAGGATAAAATCGCAGTGCAACGCAAGCTCAAGGGCGCCGGTGAAGCAAAAACCATGTACCTTGGCGATCACCGGGAGCGGTGCGAGGCGGAGCCGGTCCGCCGCTGCAAACGCGGTATCGCCGAAAATATTATCGACCTTGCCAGCCTCGAACGTCGCTGATTGCAAGAGCTTTAAATCAACGCCTGCGGAAAAAGCGCGGCCCGCGCCCTCAAGCACGATGCAGCTGCAGGCCTTGTCTGCGCTCGCTGCGTCTACCGCCGCGATCAACTCCTTAAGTAGCGCCGGGGTAAAGGCGTTGAGCGCGTCCGGTCGGTCAAGCATGATTGTGGTAACGCCATTGGCGCTTTCGGTCTTGATATATTGGTATGACATCGGTGTATGCTCCTTGAGGTCATTATAGGCGTATCTGGCGGCAAGGCGAAGTGAGGTTTGCAGCCCGCGCACAAATGTTACGAAGGAAATTCCGATGAAATCGAGATTGATCGCAGTTATTGTCGGCTTATCACTCACCACGCCGCAGGTCCTCGCGGAGCGCCCAGCTTTTGAACCGGGGCCGGTGATTGACAATTTCGGCCCAGCCATTGCTGTTGAGACAGATTTTGCCATCCCCGACGACGCTCGGTTCCAAGTCAGCTACGATGTCAGCGCTAAGGCCAAGGAAGGCGAATTAAACCGAACGTTGGTCGCCGCCGCGCGGTTTATGAACATGCATGCACGCGCAGGCATACCGGTAGAAAATTTAAATCTCGCTGTCGTCGTTCATGGCGGCGCCACGAAAGATGTGACGAACGCCGGCTATTACAGCGAGGCCGTCGGCGGCGAGAACGCCAATGCGGCGCTGATCGCGGCACTGATCGACGCCGATGTTGAGATCATCGTTTGCGGCCAAAGCGCGGCTTTTAATGGTATTGCCAATGATGATCTTCTGCCTAGCGTAAAAATGGCGCTATCGGCAATGACGGCGCATGCAGTTTTACAAGGCAAGGGTTATACGCTCAATCCTTTTTAGGATGATGCTTCCTCGCCGACTGCCTCAGCCGTTCTCGGCGTCACTCTAAAACCCAACCACCCAGGCACTATCTGCCCGGGTCTTGGCGTCGAGAACGTCGCGATAGGCGCGCTCGACGGCCTCTGGCCCGTTTTCCTTCTTGACCTTCAGCCAGTCCCGGCTTTTCAATGCCGCCTCGCGCCAGAACGCCGATGCGCGTTTTTCAAACTCGCCGGGGCCCCAGTCTTGCGTGCGTTTCTGGATATGGCCGGGGGCGAAAAACATGGCGCTCCGTTCCCGGATGAAATCGGGGCCCATCTCATTGGCGTCGAAATGCGTCAGGCCTACATTCGACGTATATGTCATATTGTCGCCGAGATGCTTGTGCAGACGGCCCAAGACATCGCCATTGCCGGACATGTCGATAATAACGGCGGCCCGGCCGGCATCGACTTGTTCGAGCTCGTCATAGGTAAGGACGCTATCATATAGCGCGAGCGCCTCGACCGCTTGCCTGTTGCGCGGGCTCGTGAGGCCGATGAGCAATGGCGGCGCTTCATCGGCCTTGATCGCATAGGCCGTGCCGATTGCGGTTTTGCTCGATGCGCTTGGGATGATCACTTGCGCGGCGCCGAACCAGTCATTGTCCTTCAGGAAGTCATAAAGGCAAAAGGACGTCGCATAGAGCGGGAACAGCACCATCCGGTCGTCGTCCATCTTGCCGTCATAGCCGGGCTCGTTGTTCACGCGCTGGTAGTTATTATAGACCGGCGGCAGGCTGGCGCGGTGGGGCGCTGCGTCGGCGAGCCGTTCTTCCTTGATCTTACCGGGCGTCATGACGAGATGGTTGGCCATCGGCCAATAGCCATAAAGCCGCTCGCCCGGCTGAATGTCCGGATGGCGCGACTCGACAATGTCAGCAAAGCCCCAGACCGGAATAACGCCCCAGCCTTCATCCTCGACAGGAAAAAACTTCCAATAGCCAATGCGCTCGCCAACGACGCCATAGGTGATGTTATTCGCGGTAAAGGCGAAACGATCGACCTTGGCGAGAACGTCCCCGTCCTGAAGCGGCGGCGCCGTTCTTTTCTGGAAACGAGTCTCGCCGAGATTGCCCTTGCGGACTTGAAATTCGGAAATTGTGGTCATGTGCGCGGCCTTTGTTCTGTCAAAGAAGGGCGGCTTCAAGCTACGGCGCGCCGGAGGCGCGCGCAATGCGTGGGCGCTCTGGCGCCGGCAGCATGTGCCTAAGTTTCGATCACAACTTCTCTCGCGCCGGAAAACTCCGCGACGTCCAGTTCCAGGCGGTGCGACGAGACGGGTTGCGCGCGACCGAGCGATGTGATCATCACCGTCTCTCCGGTGTCGCGAAACCCGATTTTTGTGAGCACCCGCCCGGAGACAGGGTTGTCGATGAAATATCCCGCCGTGACACTTGCCGCGCTCATCTCGCCAATGGCGAATTGGACCATCGCGTCCGCGATTTCGCTGGCGACGCCGTCGCCGCGATAATCAGCGCCAACCCAATAGCCGATCTCCCAGCTATGCTCGCCGGTCTGAAGTGTGCCGGCGCAGGCGATGATTTCTCTGTCGCGGCAGACCGCGAAGGCATGCTCGTCACCTTTGATTCTTGCTGTAATTAGCTGATCGACGAAGATCTCTGCATCCTCGTGCGTGTAGGGATGGGGAATGCGCGCCGTATGGCGGGCTATTTCCAGATCGTTGCACAGGACTGCAAATCGCGGTGCGTCAGCCTTTTCTATCGGGCGCAAGAGAAAGCGTTTGGTTCTAATGACGGGCATATCCGCTCTCATCTTATTTCGGTTTTACGCATTTCTCAAAGAGACCCGCCCAAAAGAAAAGGGAGAGCGTTGCGCCCTCCCTTATGATCGTATCAGAAGTTCAGCGCTTTATGCGCCATTAAGCGTTGCGCTTATTCTGTTTCCGGAAGAATGGAAACGAAATTGCGGCCATTGCGCTTGGTCGCGAATTTGACCCGCCCGATTACGGTTGCAAACAGCGTGTGGTCTTTGCCGATACCGACATGGGCGCCGGGATGAAATTTTGTGCCGCGCTGGCGTACGATAATATTGCCGGGAATAACGAGCTCGCCGCCATATTTTTTAACGCCCAGTCGCCGGCCTGCGGAATCGCGGCCGTTGCGAGACGAGCCGCCTGCTTTTTTGTGAGCCATCTCTTACTCCTTCTCGCCCTTGGCGAGTTCCTTGGCCTGATCTACCCAACCTTCGCGTTCGATCCGGCCCTTGAACGACAATTTCTCGTCGAATTCCTCAACGTCTTTTTTCTTCCAAGCAGCGATTTGAGCAAAGGACGTCACGCCGCCATCAATGAGTTTTTGTGCAAGCACGGGACCAACGCCGGAAAGTTTTGTCAGATCGTCCGCACTGGCCGCTGCTTTCTTAGGTGGGGCCTTTTCTGCCGCCGCTTTTGCGGGGGCCGCCTTTTTGGGTTCGGCCGTCTTGGCGTCGGCTTTGGGCGATGTTGCTTTCGCGGTTTTTTTCGTCGCGGGTTTTGGCTTGGCGCCGTCTGTCAGGATTTCGGTGACCCGCAGTACGGTTAGAAGCTGACGGTGACCCTTCTTGCGCCGGTAATTCTGCCGGCGGCGCTTTTTGAAGATAATGACCTTGCGGTCGCGGGTCTGTTCAAGGATTTCCGCTGCGATTGAGGCGCCGGAAATGTTCGGAGCACCAAGCGTAACGTCGCCGCCGTCGCCGATCATCAAAACATCGGCCAGTGTAACCGTGTCGCCCGCCTCGCCGGCGAGGCGCTCCACGCGCACAATATCATCTTTGGAAACGCGGTATTGTTTACCGCCAGTCTTCACGACTGCGTACATAATCGACCTCAACAGGCGCTATTGCGCGCCTCAACGTCCTTTTTGGCCCCGGCTTCATGCGTCCGGTTTTTTATAGGAGACGGGTCTCTAGCCCGCTAAGAACGGAGCGTCAAGCGGCCGGACAGGGATTTCGGCCCATCTAGCCATCAGTTGCGCGGGTTCCCTCAATTTTAGCAAGAATCCG
The DNA here is from genome assembly GCA_021776375.1 of Hyphococcus sp. Taxonomy (GTDB): domain Bacteria; phylum Pseudomonadota; class Alphaproteobacteria; order Caulobacterales; family Parvularculaceae; genus Hyphococcus. The sequence continues at coordinate 42,142 of JAJFGA010000085.1, forward strand.
CCTAAAAAGGGAAAGGCGGGAGGTGAGGGACCGGCCAGATGGTCAATGGGCGAAGGTGCTGCGCTACCGCTAACAATTGCCGCTAGTATTGCCAATCCAGATAGATATATTCAGCGCCCGCTTGTGGACCCGCCTACACCACGACTTGTGGGCGTTAGCTGAATAATGATACCGATAAGCAATGGCTCAAATGGCAAAGACGGTAGTAATGATCGCGCCTAAACCAGACCAGGCGCCGCGCGTCGATCAGGTTGGCGTTGATGAGCGCGTGGCGCGCTTTCGTTCGCGCAGCATAAAAAAGGCCTCAAAAGTTGAAGCGCTCAACCTGGTTTTGAGCCAGATTGATCTGACCACCCTTGAGGGACAGGACACGCCCGGCAAAGTCCGCCAGCTGTGTCAGAAGGCGATGCGCCTCCACGACAGTTTGCCGGACATCCCGCATGTGGCGGCGGTGTGTGTTTATCCGATGATGGTGGCAGAAGCGAAAAAGGCGCTTGGCGCTAGTGGCATTAAAGTCGCCTCTGTGGCGACATCGTTTCCGAGCGGCATGGCGCCAAGTGAAGTGAAGCTGGAGGAAATCAAACTTGCTGTTGGGCTTGGCGCCGATGAGATCGATATGGTCATCTCGCGTGGGAAATTCCTGGAGGGAAAATACCAGGAAGTGTTCGATGAAATTGTCGCCTGCAAAGAAGCCTGCGGCGATGCGCATCTCAAGGTGATTTTGGAAACTGGCGAATTGGGCACGCTGGACCGCGTGCGTTACGCGAGCCTATTGGCGATGCAGGCCGGCGCCGATTTTATCAAGACTTCAACCGGTAAGATTCAGCCGGCGGCGACCATGCCAGTGACGCTGGTGATGCTGCAGGCGATCCGTGATTATTATTACGATACCGGCCGGATGGTGGGCATGAAGCCCGCCGGCGGCATATCGAAGGCGAAGCTCGCAATCCATTATCTTGTCATGCTGCGCGAAACCCTCGGTGAGGCGTGGATGTCGCCGGACTGGTTTCGGTTTGGCGCCAGCAGCCTGGCGAACGATGTTCTGATGCAGTTGCAAAAACAACAAACAGGCATCTATCAGTCCGAAGACTATTTCTCGAAGGATTAGACCCGATGAACAAGGCAGCCGCGCCGCACACGTTAAATTTCGACACCGGATGGGCCTATTCTCCGGCACCGGAGAGCACCGATCACGTTCATATTGAAGACCAGTACAAGTTATTTATCGGTGGCAAATTTGTGGCGCCGAAATCGGGTAAATATTTTGACACCATTAACCCCGCTAATGAGAAAGTCTTGGCGCGGGTGGCGCAAGCCGGCGCCGCTGATGTGGACCGGGCCGTAACAGCCGCACGCGACGCCTATGACACTGACTGGTCGAAGATGAAGCCCGCTGAGCGCGGCAAATATATTTATCGTATCGCCAGAATTATTCAGGAGCGCGCCCGCGAGTTTGCGGTGATTGAATCCATGGATGGCGGCAAGCCTATCCGGGAAGCCCGTGATGTTGATATTCCTCTCGCAGCGGCGCATTTTTTCTATTATGCTGGGTGGGCGGATAAATTAGATTATGCATTCCCATGCCGAACGCCGCAATCGCTTGGCGTCGCCGGCCAGATTATTCCATGGAATTTCCCGTTGCTTATGGCGGCGTGGAAGATTGCACCGGCTTTGGCGTGCGGCAATACGGTGGTTTTAAAACCGGCGGAAACAACGCCGCTTACCGCCTTAAAGCTTGCGGAGGTGATTGAGGCGGCGGACTTGCCCCCGGGCGTCGTTAATATCCTGACCGGCGACGGTTCAACCGGTGCGGCAATCGTCAATCATGAGGATGTCAATAAGATTGCATTTACTGGGTCGACAAATGTCGGCCGCATCATTCAACGTGCGCTGGCCGGAACGGATAAAAGATACACGCTGGAATTGGGCGGCAAAGCCGCCAACATCATTTTTGCCGACGCCGCCATCGATCAAGCCGTTGAGGGCGTAGTCAATGCGATATTTTTCAACCAAGGCCATGTCTGTTGCGCCGGTTCGCGGTTGCTGGTTCAGGAGTCCGTTGCCGACGAAGTTATCGCCAAGCTGAAAGAGCGTATGCAGACATTAATCGTCGGCGATCCGCTCGACAAGAACACCGATATCGGCGCGATCAACTCAGCGGAGCAATTAGAACGCATCAACGCCTATCTCGATCTCGGACTGGAAGAAGGTGCGGAGATGTTTCAATGCGGCGGCAAAAATCCTGACAAGGGCTATTGGTGCCAGCCGACTTTGTTCACTAATGTTGCACAGTCGCACCGGATTGTTCGTGAAGAGATATTCGGCCCAGTCCTCGCGATACAAACTTTCCGCACTCTTGATGAGGCGGTGGCCAAGGCTAACAACACGCAATACGGATTGTCGGGCGGTATATGGACAGACAAGGGCGCAAAAATCTTCAGCGTTGGCGCCAAAATGCGCGCCGGCGTCATTTGGGCCAACACTTTCAATAAATTCGACCCGACATCGCCCTTTGGCGGCTATAAAGAAAGCGGCGTCGGCAGGGAAGGCGGAATGCATGGCCTTTCCGCTTACCTCGACCTGCACTAATTTTGAGGCGACCGAGCATGGATAAGACTGTAAAAGCCGAAGGGCGAAGTATCGATAGCGCAGCGCCTCGTGAGACGCAGAGCGCGGCCAAATCCGCAAGCCGCGGACGCGCAAAACCGCCTGCCACAACCCGGCTTGGTGTTGCAAAGACCTATAAGCTTTACATCAACGGAAAGTTTCCTCGCACCGAATCCGGCCGGTATTTTACCGTGGTGGATTCTAAGGGAAACATCGCCGCCAATATGTGTCGCGCCAGCCGCAAGGATTTTCGCGAAGCCGTGTTAGCCGCGCGCTCCGCGTTTAGCGGGTGGGCGGACGCCAGCGCTTATTTGCGCGGTCAGATTTTATACCGGGTGGCGGAAATGCTTGAGGCGCGGGCCGAGCAATTTGTTACCGAGCTTAAGCTCATGGGGGTGGACAAGCGCACTGCGTCGCGCGAAGTGACCGCGGCGATTGATTGCCTGGTTTATTACGCTGGTTGGACGGATAAATATCAGCAGGTATTCAGCGCCGTGAACCCGGTCGCGTCCTCGCATTTTAACTTTTCAATTTTAGAACCAGTGGGCGTGGTGAGTGTTCTCACAGGCCAGAACAGCGCACTTTTAGGGTTTGTTGAGGCTATCGCGCCGGTTATCGCCGGTGGAAACACGGCCATTGCTCTGGCACCTGAACAAAATCCGTTATGTGCGATCAGTTTTGCTGAAGTCCTACATTCTTCCGACGTGCCGGCCGGCGTCATCAATATTCTTTCCGGCTACAGAAAGGAGCTTGCCGAGCAATTTTCCTCGCATATGGATATCAACGCGATCATTGCCAACAGCAATGATGCAAGTGAAATCAAAATTATTCAGGAACAGGCTGCCAATAATATTAAGCGCGTCATCATCCGCACAAAACCGATTGCACCCGACCCCTATCAAATCATCGACGTGCAGGAAACCAAAACTACCTGGCATCCGATAGGCGGTTAGACCGCTTCAACTTGCCTAAGCGTCGGCATCGCCGGCGCCGTGCCGGGTTTTGTGGTGGAGAGACCGGCGACTTTATTTGCATATTCGATGGCGGTTCGGAATTCACCGGGGAAGCGCACCAGCCCGGCGGCCAATCCACCATTGAATGCGTCGCCTGCACCGGTTGTATCGACGACATCAACGCTGGTTGCGTCGATACGATAATAAGGGCCGTCGGCAGAGTTGCGGGTGTTGTCGGAGCCTTCGTCAAACGAAACGAAGCAACCCTTATCCCCCAAAGTCAAAACCACGGTCGCCACGCCAGATTGCCTGCAAAACTGATGGATGCTGGCGTCGTCCTGTAGCCAAAAATCATTCGGGATGTTGTGGTTCAAAACCGTGTTCATCAAAAACACAAACTCAGTTTCGTTCGGCACCAGAATATCTGCGCGTTGCACCAGCTCAAGCGTCAAGCCGTCATTTATAGGCGCGGGGTTGAGTATTGTTGTTACGCCCGCTTCGCGCGCAGTCTTCATTGCCGCTTCGGTTGCCGAAATATTATTTTCAACCTGGCAGACAAGATATTTCGCCTGGGAAATTTGAGCCGCGAACGCGCCTATATGATCGGATGACAAATGGTTATTGGCACCCAGCGCAACGACGATAAGGTTTTGCCCGTCTGCATTGACAACAATTGATGCAGCGCCCGTGGGGTGGTTGGCGCAAATCTGCAGCTCGGCGCAAAGTCCTTCCGTAGCGATAAACTCACGCACGCCTTTAGCAAAAATATCATCGCCAACCGCGCCGATAAAGAGCGTTTTAACGCCAAGCCGGTTGCAGGCGACGGCCTGGTTAAAACCTTTACCGCCGGGACCTGTGCGAAAGGCGCCAATGCGCGTTTCGCCAGGCGACGGAAAAATTTCCGTGTTAAAAGCCAGGTCCTGAACATAGCTGCCGACAACGACGACGTCGAACATGTGTTTATCTCCCAGAAAAGTCGTGGAACCTCGGATTACTCAAACAGTCCTTTGCGTTTCTTTTTCTCGATAATATCCGCAACCCAATTTTCGTTGCCGATAAATTCCTCAAGCCCGGCGCCCGGAAACCGGAGCGCCCACTGGTAAAGATTTTCAATAAGCTTCGGATCGGTTGCCAGCGATGGCGTTTCGCGCGCTGCCGCAAACCCTTCGATGACGCGGGCCGCCAGTTTTGTGTATAGCGTGTCTATCGTATCCAGAACTGGGCGGTTGTCGCTGCGCGCCTTTTGATACCACTCCATGCCGTTCAGAGAAATGACCTCGTTGCGAGGATAAAACGAGCACATCAGATTCCAACTATCGCCACCCGGATCTTGGTCTCCGGCGCTGCGGAAATCCGACCGCAAGACGACGGTTGGGATATCAAGCTGCTTTGCAACGATGAACTCGACGACCGTGCCAGAATCAAGGTCAGGGCCGTCGAAATTGAACAAGCCGAGATCAGCTTCCATGACCATCTTCAGGTCCTGGTTGCGGATGTGCTCTTTGCGGTTGCTGCTCTGTTCGAGGTCTTGCGGTAAAATGCATGTGTACCGGCCGGAAGATTCCCGCTCAATATAAGAGGCCAGCAATGCATTGCCGATCAGGTCCTTATGATCGAACAGATCGCCGGCGAAATAAATGCTCATAGCATCGCTCATGTCACACAAATCCCTGCTGCAAATGGGCAAAACTAGACCGGAATGCATAGAAGATGCAATCTTTGCACGCGCCATGAGCGGTTTAGGCCCAAAACTCAATATATCCATCTTTGATGGTTCGATATTACGCAAGAAAATTTGTTTTGGCGAGGGATCGGTCTAATGGGTCAGGTGGAGCCATGCGATGAGTGCTATATTCTGCTGTGACTGATTTCGATATACCCTTTTCAGATACAAGTTGGCGCGGCGCGTTAAAGAGCGAATTTGAACGACCTGATTATCAGCGGATAGTTTCGTTTTTGCGCAGTGAGACCGAAAGAGGCGCGATCATCTATCCGCCGCAAAACTTAATCTTTAACGCGTTTAACCTAACGCCGTTTTCAAAGGTAAAAGTTGTTATCCTCGGTCAGGATCCATATCACGGGCTAGGCCAGGCAATGGGGCTTTCATTTTCTGTGCCTGCAGGCGTGAAGCTGCCGCCGTCTTTAAAAAATATTTTTGCAGAAATTCAACACGACCTCGGCGGTGATTTACGAACACTGGGCGCCCTCGACGATTGGGCAGCGCAAGGCGTGTTGCTCTTGAATACAGTTCTAACAGTCGAAAACGGCCTTGCCGCATCACACGCAAAAAAAGGATGGGAGGCGTTTACGGATGGCGCTATCCGGCAATTGAGCGCGCAACGGCGCGGCGTCGTCTATATGCTGTGGGGCAGTCATGCACAGAAAAAAATAGATATCATCAACCAACGCGACAATATGGTTCTTACTGCGCCCCATCCCTCGCCATTGGCCGCCTATCGTGGCTTTATTGGATGCAAGCATTTTTCGAAGGCCAACCAATATCTGCAAGAAAGCGGCGTCGCGCCGATTTTCTGGGCTGGTCGGCCTGCCGTTCAATAATATTTTTTGCTAAAAGGCTGAGAACGTATCTGTTGCACCATAAGCTATGGAGGCGTATGACAGTTGACCGGCAATCAGCTTGTTGAAGATTATTAACCGATATCGAGTTTATGGCGATAAATTTTGTCTTCATTCGTTGAGTGACGGAGCAAAAGCAACTGGAACGAAAGCCTCTTGAGTGCGCGCGTTGCTCGCCGCGATATTTCTCGATAAGGCATTTCTCAGAATAGGGCGGTAATATCTTTGGGAAAGCTAACCACACACATTCTCGATGTCAGCGCCGGCAAGCCAGCGGCGCGGGTATGTATCGATCTCTATAAAGTCAAAAAGGGCGGGTCTGAAGCGGAAGAAACAGCTAATAAATTGCGCTCTCTCACAACCAATAGTGACGGACGATGCGATGAACCATTATTGAGTGATGCCGATTTTGTCGCTGGCCAGTATGCGATGGAATTTCATATCGGCGACTATTTTGACGCCCTTGGGCTCAGCCTGCCAGCGCCAAAATTTATCGATATTGTTGTGATCAGGTTTGGTATTGCAGACGGCGATGCGAATTATCATGTCCCGCTTCTAGTTTCACCCTATGGCTATTCAACCTATCGTGGCAGTTAAAATATGCGCGGCACGATATCGTTTTATCTGAATGGCGAGTTGAAGGTGCTTAGCAACGTCGCGCCGACGCAAACGCTTTTGAGATATTTACGTGAAGACAAAAAGCTTTGCGGCACAAAAGAAGGATGTGCGGAGGGGGATTGCGGTGCATGTACGGTGAATGTCAGCACACTAACCGCCGATGGCGCCGTTAAGCGTGAGGCGATCAACGCCTGTATCCGGTTCATGCCGAGCCTTGATGGGGTCTCGATCACGACCATTGAGGGGATTGCGCTCGATAGCGATGCGCCACATCCCGTTCAGCGGGCTATGATGGATAGTGACGCCTCGCAATGTGGTTTTTGCACGCCCGGTTTTGTGATGTCGCTTTATACCGCCTATCGCAATCGAACGATGTTGCCGTTAACGGATGCAAATGATGTTCTGGCGGGAAATCTGTGCCGCTGCACCGGTTACGGCCCGATATTAAAAGCGGCGGAGAAAATCGGACATGTGGCAAAGGCAGCGGATCAGAGCGATGATGATCGTGTTGAGCTAGAACAATTGCGTTCGCTTGATCATCAAGTTACGGTTGAAATTGAACAAGGTGATGCGCGGGCGTTTTTGCCGGCAACAAGCGATCAACTTGCGGAGATTTATGTAGCCCACTCCGATGCAACACTCATTTCCGGCGCAACCGATGTCGGCTTGTGGGTGACGAAAGCGCGCCGCCGCCTGCCAAAAGTAATATTTTTAAATCGCGTGCGTGATTTGACGTTGATAAAACGCAATGACCAGGAATTGATCATTGGGGCTGGAGTTACCTATTCGGAAGCGATTGATATTTTGAAGCAAACCTATCCCGATCTCGGCGAGCTGGTTCGGCGGATCGGTGCGGTTCAGGTGCGCAATGCCGGCACCATCGGTGGCAATATTGCGAACGGCTCCCCAATTGGGGATATGTCGCCGGCGTTGATCGCGCTGGATGCGCAACTGGTACTTCGCCATGGACCGCAACGACGGACATTGCCGCTGGAAGGTTTCTTCCTCGCCTATGGTCGTCAGGACCGCAAGCCCGGCGAATTCATTGAGGCTGTGCGCGTGCCTTTGAAGACGGCTGCTGATGAATTGAAGTGCTACAAATTATCCAAGCGCTTCGACCAAGACATTTCGGCGCTGTGCGGATGTTTTAATATTAAGGTGTTGGGCGACGCGGTGGTCTCCGCCCGGATAGCTTTTGGCGGCATGGCCGCGACGCCGAAAAGAGCACTGAGTGTTGAGGCGGCGCTGATTGGAAAACGCTGGGACCGGCCGACCGTGGAGTTGGCGATGCAAGAATTCGCCAAGGATTTTGCGCCGATGAGCGACATGCGCGCGAGCACGGACTATCGACTTCGCGCGGCGCAAAATCTTTTGCTGAAATATTATATTGAAACAAGTGTGCCGTTGGCGCAAACGCGTCTTGTCGGTCATGGGAATGCATTCCTGTGAGCGACGCGCCAAAATCTTCTGGGCAAACGTCAGGTGAAGGCGCGAGCCGCGTTCGTGGAACCGTCTCGTCACAGGTCATGCATGATAGCGCATTCAAGCATGCATCCGGGCAGGCTGTTTATGTCGATGACATTCCTATGCCAGAGGATTGCCTTCATGTCTATATCGCCACCAGCAAACACGCCCATGCCAAAATTGGCGCTGTAAATTTTGGTGTGGCGCGGGAAAGCCAAGGTGTAGTTGCAGTTATATCGGGAGATGACATTCCTGGTACGAATGATATTGGTCCGGTTGTCAGTGATGAACCATTATTTGCCCTTGGGGCCGCGGGCGGCGTTGTAGAATGTGAAGGTCAGGCGCTTTTTGCTATTGCGGCGACGAGCCTTGGGGCGGCAAGGGCAGCGGCCGGGAAGGTAGAATTTGAGTATAAAGATCTGCCGGCGCTGTTGACTATCGAAGATGCGATGACGGCAAAATCTTGGCTGGAACCGCCCTATAAAATGACCCGCGGCGATGTTAATGCCGCGATGAAAATCAGCCCTCATAAACTAGAGGGCCGGATTTACATTGGCGGGCAGGAACATTTTTATCTTGAAGGTCAAGCGGCACTGGTGCTCCCGGGTGAGGATGGCGACGTTACGGTCTACTGCTCATCGCAGCACCCGACCGAAATTCAACACAAAGTCGCGGGCGTACTCGGCGTTTCTTTTAACGCCGTTACCGTGGAGGTGCGCCGCATGGGCGGTGGTTTTGGCGGCAAAGAGACCAACGGAAACCTTCCTGCAGCGGCGGCAGCGTTGATTGCAAAACGGACCGGTCGGGCGGCGAAGATCTGTTATGACCGCGACGATGATATGGTCATGACCGGAAAGCGGCATGATTTTCGGATAGACTATCAGGTCGGTTTTGATGATGACGGGCGTATCCATTCGATCATTATGGATCAGGCAGCGCGGTGTGGCTGGTCGCATGATCTGTCGCTGGCGATCTGTGATAGGGCGATGTTTCACGCCGATAATTGTTATTATCTGGCGAATGTCCTGATCAATTCCTACCGCTGCAAAACCAATACCGTATCTAATACCGCCTTTCGCGGGTTTGGAGGACCGCAAGGCATGGTTGCAATTGAGCGCGTCATTGATGAAATCGCGTTCAAGCTCGACAAGGACCCGCTGGAGGTGCGCCGCGTCAACTTTTACGCCGCTGATAAAGACACGGCGAGCGAACGTAATCTGACGCCCTATCATATGAAGGTTGAAGATTGCGTCATCGGTGAAATTGTCGATGAGCTGGTTGTTTCATCAGGCTATGAAACACGGCGCACGGAAATAGCCGACTGGAACGCGAAGCAACCGCTGTTGAAACGCGGCATTGCTTTGACCCCGGTAAAGTTCGGAATATCGTTCACAAAAACCTATCTCAATCAGGCGGCAGCGCTTGTCCATGTTTATTCCGATGGCTCAGTTCACCTCAATCATGGCGGTACGGAGATGGGGCAAGGGCTTTTTATCAAAGTTGCTCAGGTTGTCGCGGAAGTGTTTCAGATCGATATTGACCGGGTAAAAATTACCCCAACCAACACCGGCAAGGCGCCCAATACGTCGGCGACAGCTGCGTCCTCCGGTACAGACTTAAATGGCATGGCGGCGCTTGATGCGTGTCAGAAGATTAAAAACCTGCTGGTCGATTTCGCCTCGTCCGAATGGGGCGTCGCTCGGGATAAGATTGAGTTTAGGCTAGGCCGCGTTCAGATAGGCGGTAATGAGATTGCGTTCGATGAACTGATCGCCAAAGCTTATTTGGCGCGGGTGTCGCTTTCGGCCACCGGGTTTTACGCAACACCGAAGATTGAATGGGACCGCGCCACAGGAACCGGTAGACCGTTCTTCTATTTTGCATATGGCGCGGCGGTCTCGGAGGTTGTCATCGATCCTCTAACCGGCGAGCACCGCCTGTTACGTGTAGACATCCTCCATGATGTCGGCAATTCGCTCAATCCGGCGATCGACCTTGGTCAGATTGAGGGCGGGTTTGCGCAAGGCGCCGGGTGGCTGACCAGCGAGGAACTGGTATGGGATGAGGCGGGGCGATTAAAAACGCACGCGCCCTCGACTTACAAAATTCCGACCGCTTCTGACCGCGCGCCGGATATGAATATTGCGATTTGGAAGCATGGGACAAACCGTGAGGAAACCATCTATCGCTCAAAAGCAGTCGGCGAGCCGCCGTTGATGCTGGGTATTTCGGTTTTGATGGCGCTGTCTGACGCAGCGGCGAGCGCTACGGGGCGCACGCAATATCCAGCGCTTGACGCGCCAGCGACCCCGGAGCGCTTATTACAGGTCATAACCGGCGGTTGGGGCTAGCGTTGCTGTTGTCCCTTGGAGAGCTTTGCGAACAGTTTCGCCAAAACGGGCCCGTTGCTCGCGTCACGGTTATCGATGTTGAGGGCTCAACGCCGCGTGAAGTCGGCGCCGCGATGACGGTGTCGGCGCAAAAAGTAACGGGAACGGTCGGCGGCGGTGCGCTGGAATATGATGCGATCGCTCACGCCAGAGGGTTGGTGATGACCGAGATTGAGATCATGTGGTTGCGTGATACAAAAACCTATCCGCTGGGGCCGAGACTTGGACAGTGTTGCGGCGGCCAGGTGCGGCTGTTGTTTGAACGCTATGGCGCGGACGAGATTGAGATTGTTTCAAGCTTCGCCGATGCACAAAAGGGCTATGTTACAAGACCAATCGTGTCTGGCTCGGCGTCTCTCCATGCTGTTGATGTAGGCGACATTGGCGCTGCGCCGGATTTTGTGCGGGAGCAATTTCAAAAACTCACAGCCCACTCAAATAACCAGACCTGTTTGACGAAAGGCGCGCGACAAGACGAGACTTGGTTTTTTGAGCCACTCAGCAAAAAAAGACTACCGATCTATCTCTATGGTGCCGGTCATGTCGGCCGCGAGGTTGTGCGTGTGTTTGAGGGGCTGGCGGTTGAAATCGTTTGGATCGACACCGACGCTGCGCGGTTTCCAGATCCCATCCCTGTACATGTGAAGCGCCTGATTTCAGTATCGCCAAATGACGCGGTTGCTTACGCGCCGGACGATGCGTTCCATGTGGTGATGAGCTATTCTCATGCGCTCGATCTTGAGATCTGTCATGCGGTTTTGAAGCGAGGGCGGTTTCGATATCTCGGGTTGATTGGGTCGATGACAAAGCGTGCAAGTTTCCTGAAGCGTCTTGGCGAATTAGGCATGAGCGAGGTCGACATTTCCCGGCTTACCTGCCCGCTTGGCGTCGGCGGGCCCAGCAGCAAGGAGCCGGGCGTGATTGCCATTTCGCTGGCGGCGGAGATTTTGCAATTGAGTGAGGTGCTCCCAGGTGAATTCGATGGATAGTTGTAGAATTTGCCGCTATAGCGCTGGGAGATTTGACGACGAACCGAGGCAGCGCCATCTGAACTCTTGGCTGCATCCCGATGAAGGCAGAGTTGACCCATGAAGGAAGACCAAAACCGGTTCATTTTACGCGGTCAGACGCTTGCATTTTCCGGTAACCCATTTGAAGTTGGCGCTGACGATGCGGTCGACTACCGCCAGGACGGCGCGGTGGTCGTGGAGGGCGGGCGCATTATCGCCGTCGGTGCCGCTACAGATATTTTAAAGCAAAATACGGGTGCGCCAGTTACAAATTACAGTGACGCGCTCATCATGGCTGGATTTATTGATTCGCACACACATTACCCGCAACTGGATATCATCGGCTCCTGCAGCCAAGGCTTGGTTGACTGGCTGCAAAAACATACCTTTCCATGTGAGGCTCAGTTTAGCGATAAAGCAATCGCAGATAATTCCGCAGAATTTTTCCTTGATCAGTGCTTTTTAAATGGCGTCACGACGGCGAGCGTTTATTGCACTGTGCATTCACAATCGGTGATGAGTTTCTTTGAGGCGGCGACACGCAGAAATGTTTGTATGGCGGCCGGCAAGGTCTGCATGGACAGCAACAGTTCGCCAGACCTCGCTGACACAGCGCAATCGGCTTATGACCAGTCGAAAGCATTGATTGAGCGCTGGCATGGCAAGGGCCGCAACCGGTATGCGATTACACCCCGCTTCGCACTGACATCTTCTCCGAACCAGTTAGAGGCGCTTGGCAGTTTGTGGGGCGAGAATCCGACAGCGTTGATGCAGACCCACCTTTCAGAAACCAAAGATGAGATTGCGCGCGTGCTGGGGCAGTATCCAACCTATGACAGCTATTACCAGATCTATGAATCGTTTGGCCTCGCAGGCGAAGGGGCGATCTTCGGGCATGGCATTTATCTTTCCGATGATGAACGGCGCGCCATATCGGAAAGCGGCGCAGCGATTGCGCATTGCCCGACTTCAAATGCGTTTATGGGTTCGGGCATATTTAACCTTGATGTAACCCGCCGCGCGGCGCCGGATGTTTTGATTTCGCTTGCGAGTGATGTTGGCGCGGGCGTTTCATTTTCAATGTTTGCAACCATGCGGGCAGCCTATGAAGCAGCACGTTTCCATGGTGTTGTCTTGCATCCGGCTGAGGCATTCTGGATGGCGACTTGCGCTGGCGCCAAGGCGATGCGACTTAATGACCGTCTTGGAAATCTTACGCCTGGTATGGACGCTGATCTTGTGGTGCTGGACTTGAAATCAAATCCGCTGATCGCGCGCCGCGTCGCGCATGCGGAGAATTTCATTGACGTTTTGTTCGCGCAAATCATCATGGCGGACGAACGAGCGATCAAGGCGACCTATGTTGCCGGTAATATCGTCCATCAACGCGCGCACACTTAATCTGACTCTGAATCTGGGGTCATTGCGCTTTGCTAGCAATCCACGCCTCCAACAAGGCGCGTTCTCTGTCCGTCATGTCAGTTAAGTTCCCCGGTGGCATCGCATGACTTAAAACCGCTTGCGCGCGAATTTGTGAGGCGTATTGCTGGACGAGCTCGAGCGTATCATATTCAACGCCGCCGGGCGCTACAGTGACAAAATCGGTCGGATTGGTGGAGTGGCAAACCGTGCAGCGGGTTTTGACAATGGCGAACGCTTGTTGGGCAAGCACTGAGGCTTCAACATTCGCTGCCTCTGCAGCCTCGTTTGTGTCTGTTGTTATTGCGGGCGTCGGCCGCCAGGCAATGAAGACCATTAGAATAAGAAGCAGAACAGATGCTGCGGGCCATTGCCAGCTTAGCGCACGGCCATGCTTGCCACTGTCATGGGCATTAAAATAATGCCGGACGACGGCGCCAATCGGCAAGATCAGTGCAACCACGACCCAGTTCATCGGATGCCCGAAGGTCATCGGATAATGGTTTGAGATCATCATGAACAACACGGGTAGCGTCAGATAGTTGTTATGGGTTGAGCGTAATTTTGCGATCTTGCCAAATTCTGGGTTGGGCGTTCTGCCGGCTTTTAATTCTGCTACAACAATTTTTTGATTGGGAATAATGACGAAGAAAACATTTCCAGTCATAATCGTGCCGATCATTGCGCCAATGTGGAGAAAGACGGCGCGGGGGGAAAAAACCTTGTCCAGCCCAAAGGCGGCGGCGACAATGAACACGAACAAAACCGCAAACATCGCGGCTTGGTTATTCTTTAGGGGAGACTTACACAGAATATCGTAGCCGACCCAGCTTGCGACCAGTACGGCGAGGGAAATACCCACCGCCTGAAGTTTCGACAGCGGAAGGACCGACGGGTCGATAAGATAGATGTCTGCCTGCCAGTAATACACCACAGACATGAGCGCAAAACCGGTCAGCCAGGTTGCATAGGATTCCCATTGAAACCATTTCAGGTCTTTCGGCATCTCCTCTGGCGCGACCATATATTTTTGAACATGATAAAAGCCGCCGCCATGCACCAGCCAGCTTTCGCCTTTGACGCCATCCGGCAGGCCGCTGCGATGACGCAGGCTAAAATCAAGCGCCATGAAATAAAACGACGCCCCGATCCACCCGATGCCGGCGACAATATGCGCCCAGCGCAGGCCAAGGCTCAGCCAGTCGATGATTTGAAAGTTCAAGATCTCTCTCCGCGAGGCTTATCGGATTTCTCGGCGCGTAATCAAAAAAACTGTATGATGAGCGCAGGGAAATTGAGTATGCTCATGTTTGGGCTGTGTTCAACTAATTCTTCTTCGGTGCGAGATGTCTGAATTGCGGGATCTTATTGGTTATGAGGACAAGCCGCCGGATGCGAACTGGCCGGGCGGCGCGCGCATCGCTGTTCAGTTCGTCCTCAACTATGAAGAGGGCGGCGAGCGCTGTATATTGGACGGCGATAGCCAATCGGAATCTTTTTTGTCTGAAATTATCGGCGCGGCGCCGTTTGAGGGTGCGCGGCACATGTCGATGGAATCGATTTACGAATATGGTTCTCGTGCGGGCGTGTGGCGGGTGCTTGATTTATTTAAGTCGCGAGGCTTGCCTATCACCATGTTCGCTGTTGCTCTGGCGGCACAAAAAAATCCGGCGGTGATTGAGCGCGCTTTGGCCGATGGTCACGAGGTTGCAAGCCATGGGCTGCGGTGGATCGATTATAAAGAAATGCCCGAAGAGATGGAGCGCACACATCTGCAAGAGGCAGTTGAAATTTTAACGAAACTCTGCGGCGCGCCTCCGCTCGGTTGGTACACTGGCAGGACGAGCGAGAATACGCGGCGGCTGGTGGCTGAGCATGGCGGGTTTTTATATGACGCTGATGACTATTCTGACGACTTGCCGTTTTGGAGCGCGCAAACAAAGTCGCCTCATCTGATTGTGCCCTATAGTTTGGACACAAATGATATGCGCTTTGCGACTCTACAGGGATTTAATACCGGTGCGGATTTCGAAACCTATCTGAAAGATGCGTTCGATGTGCTTTATCGCGAAGGCGCTGAGGTGGCGAAAATGTTGTCGGTTGGCCTTCATTGTCGGCTGATCGGACGCCCGGCGCGGTTCAAAGCGCTTGAAGCTTTTGTTGATTATATTTCGTCATTTGATGATGTCTGGGTATGTCGCCGGATTGATATCGCACGGCACTGGCGCGCGCGCCATCCATTTAACAAAATCGCAGAGAGGGGCGCTGATGGATAGTCACCATGTGATGCGCGGTGCGTCCGAACGGAGTATGCGGGATGGTTTCGTCACTCGCTTCGGCGGCGTTTATGAGCATTCCCCCTGGGTTGCGGAGGCGATTTTCGACGATGGTAATATTGCCGACGACGCCACCCAATTGGCGAAAGCGATGGCGGCGGTCGTGGATAGGGCTGCGTATGAACGCCAGCTGGAGCTGCTGCGCGCGCATCCAGACCTAGCCGGCCGTCTCGCACTGCAAGGAGAATTGACGCAAGCGTCTACTGACGAACAAAAATCCGCCGGGCTTGACCAGTGTACGCGTGAGGAGCTGGAGAGGTTCCAATCTCTCAATAAGGACTATACCGATAAATTCGAATTTCCATTTATTTTTGCTGTTTCCGGTAAAAACATTGTGCAAATTCTAGAAAATTTTGAGACGCGATTGGGAAATTCTCCACAGCAGGAGTTTGCTACGGCGTTAGGTGAGGTGCACAAGATCGCCCGCATACGTCTGGAGAAGCTGGCGAATGAATAGGGGCAGAAGATGACTGATAACAAGATCGATGAACCTGATTTTGTGCGCCGCTTTCCAAATCTTGCCTCGCCACGTTTTGGCAGCCGAGCAGCGAGCGCATCGGATGAGTTTTTTGGCGTCAAGGAGAGGTTAATATCTGATGCTCCGCCAATTTTTATTGCGGATAAATATGACGCGCATGGCAAATGGATGGACGGATGGGAAAGCCGCCGCAAGCGCGACGAAGGCCACGATTGGTGCATTGTTGAGCTCGGTGCATGCGGTATCATTCATGGTGTGGAGGTTGATACCAGATATTTTACTGGAAACTACCCGCCCGGCGCCTCTATCGAAGCTTGCGCGCCGAATGCAGATATTGACGACGCGTCAGCATGGAAAACAATATTACCAAGGGTGTCATTAGAGGGCGACAAGCGCCAGTTTTTCGTCATTAGCGAGGACGGCGTTTGGGGTGCTGTGCGGTTGAACATTTTACCCGATGGCGGTGTTGCGCGGTTGCGACTTTATGGCGAGGTTGTGCCATCATGGGGTGAAGTTGATGGTGGCGCATTGGTTGAGCTTTCAGCGTTAAGGAATGGCGGGCGCATCGTCGCCTTTAATGATGCTCATTATGGTGATCTTTGGGCGTTGCTGTCGGAGGGGCGAGGCAAGACCATGGGGGATGGCTGGGAAACCCGCCGTCGGCGTGAGCCTGGAAATGACTGGATCATTATCGCACTGGCCGCGCGCGGTGTTGTAGAGGCGATTGAAATCGACACCGCCCATTTCAAAGGCAATTTTCCCGATAGCGCCTCTGTCGAAGGTGTCGATCTTTCAGGCGTGAGCGATGAGGTGCTGCTCGACGGATCGGCGTCATGGTGTGAGATTTTGCAGCAGCGCAAGCTTCAGGCGGATATGCTGCACGAATTCAGCGGTGCCGATATTTCTTCGCCTGAACCGATCACTCATGTCAGACTTAATATCTACCCTGATGGTGGCGTCAGCCGTTTTCGGGTCTTTGGGCGGCGCCAACAATGAGCATTGTGGATCTGTCGCCTGAGCCGTTGACGAGGGGAAATTTTTCCCGGTTCGGCGATGTTCTTGAAGTTAGCGGCGCGGCGCGCATTGTCATTAATGAAGGAACGACGGAGCGTTTTCATGCCTTATCGCGGCTGGATGTCACTGACCAACTGGGTGCGGGGATCCTTTCGATCTTCCGAGCGACGGCGCGTCCGAGCCCGATAAAAATTGCTATGATGGAGCGCCACCCATTGGGAAGTCAGGCTTTCTTTCCTTTGACCAACAACCGATGGCTTATTGTTGTAAGTGCGGCGGAAACACCGGCGCCGGATAATTTGATAGCGTTTTGGGCCCGCGGCGATCAGGGCGTTCAATATTCAAAAAATATCTGGCACCATCCATTGTTGATCATTGAGCCGGCGCAAGATTTTCTGGTTGCCGATCGCGCCGGACCTGGAGATAACCTCGAAGAGATATGGTTTGGTGACGACGCCTACGCCCGGCTGGCTTCGACGCGAGACTAATATACTGCCCCTAGTTGTGCCGCGCTTGCAGCCAGACGCCGCCGCGGGCGCCACCGATCAATGATGGGATGGCGAGGCTGAGCCATAAAAGGCGAAAGGAAAGCGGGTAATTGTCAGCCGGATTGATCATCGCTAAGAGGGTTGGCGCGAAGACGATGAGACCTGCGGGAGCGAGCCGGTAGGCGATGTTGCTGATAAACGGGACTGCCGTGCTAAACGTGAAAAATGCGATAAGCCCGCCGCCAATGGCGACACCGATCATCTGTACTAACAGATAGATTGCGCGGCTATAAAAATAAGACGATGCGTTTGTCATGGCGGCGAAAGTTCTGGCGGCGCTTCGCGCGATCCAAATATCCCAATAGTAGATCAGCAAAAAGGCGCCGAGCAGGGCAACAAATGCAAGGCCAAGTGGCTGTATTTTTAGTGATTGCAACCGTTTTAAGATCAGATGCGGCGCTGACCGCATGATTTGACGCCAGTACCAGCTTTGTGCGTCGCGCGGCGAATGACGGGAGAGGAGGCGGTATTCCTCCTCTAGATCGCCAATCAACACCGCCTTGTCCGCCGCATCCATGATGAAAGTGAGCAGCGCGCAGGCGACCCAGGGTGGGCCTAACGGTGCGCTGGCGCTCGCGTTGCTCGCATCCTTAGTGTCTTTGGCCACGGATCCAATCCCTTTAACATGGAGCCAAGTGCGCGGATTGACTTTTCAAGTTGCGCTTGACCTTCCGCCTTTATGGCATAATGCCGTTTGGCACGCCCACCGCGTTCGCGCGTCGCCTCGCCTACGCGTGAAGTGACATAGCCTTTTTCTTCAAGCCGTGAGAGCGTTGAGTAAAGTGCGCCTATCGATACAGATCGAGCGGCGCGCTCTTCTATTTCTTTCCGGATGGTTACTCCATAAGCGTCCGATCCCTGACGAACGAGCGCGGCAAGGACAAGAATTTCAAATTCACCCAGGTTTTTTGTTCTGCCCATGTTTCTGTCCGCTATATCTACTACAAAATAGAATTAAACAAAAAAATGTCAATGACCGAGGGGTGGTTGTGCTGCGCCAGCCACCAATACAGGCCGGCACCAACGCTTCGTATCGAGATGGGGTCGTATGGTGGGAGGTTTTATGAATATTGGACGCTTCATACGGCAACTGGCGCAAACACTCTCTGGTTGCAATTTCTTTAAGAGTTATCCGTATACATTAATGGTTTGCTAAAACACTACAGTGCCGCCCAGTCGTGCAAATGCATCAAAGCCTTAGTTTTTAATTGTTTCAGGCTGATAGATGGAGCGATTCACACATTTTTCATATCACAGAGACGGTTTAAAGGGTTGGTATTGTTTTTGGTGTACCGATGGTAACCATACAAATTAATTGAGCGTGTCGGGAAGGTAATCCATTGAGTAGAGAAGACATCAAAAGCGAAGATGGTAGGATTATCCTCACTTCTGTGCTTGACCTGCGCGCTGCCGCTCCGTTGACAGATGAGTTGTTGGCCTTACGCGGTAACGATCTTGTAATTGATGCCTCCAAAGTTGAACGCATCGGAGCGCCGTGCTTTCAGGTACTGCTGTCTGCGGTAAAAACCTGGGCGGTCGCCGGCCATACAATTGCAATATTCGACGAGTCTTCAGCCTTTTCTGAAGCCGCAGCCCATCTTGGGGTTTGCCTTTCGCAACCTGAAACAATCGAGAATGAAACATGCCATTAAGCGTGCTTGCCGTTGATGATTCGCGGACTATGCGAGAAATGTTGCGCCTCGCCCTCACTGAGGCGGGTTTCGAGGTGTCACTTGCCGACGACGGCGAGCACGGCCTTGAGGTGCTTGATGGCATGGCGCCAAATGTCATTATTACAGATATCAACATGCCGATAATGGACGGCTTTGGGTTCATTGAGGGCGTAAGACGTTCAGCTGAACATCGCGTAACGCCAATTCTCGTGTTGACGACGGAATCGGCTCCGGAACTTAAGATGCGGGCAAAGAATGCCGGCGCCACCGGGTGGATCGTAAAACCATTTGATAAAGATAAGCTGGTCGACGCCATAAAACGCGTTGCCGCATAAAAAATCGGGAGTTCTTTCAGTGGATTCAATGGCGGATATCAAGCAGACCTTTTTTCAGGAATGCGATGATTTGCTCGGTGAGTTAGAGAGCGGCCTTCTGGATATGGAAGGTGGCGACGGGGATTCTGAAACGGTTGCCGCTATTTTTCGCGCGGTGCACTCTATCAAAGGCGGCGCCGGGGCCTTCGGGCTCGATAATCTTGTCGCTTTTGCGCATATTTTTGAAACAACGCTTGATGAGGTCCGCGCGGATCGGTTGGAGGCAACGCCTGACGTTTTGAGTGTTTTATTGCGCTCATCAGACGTATTGGCCGACTTGGTGCGCGCCGCCCAAAATGACGAAGAGTTGGGCGAGGAAGTGACTACGGGGCTCGTCGAAGAGTTATCAGCATTCGTTGGAGAAAAGGCAGGCGCGCCGGACGAAGCGGCGGCAGCGGGCGGCGAGGATATTTCGTTTGCCCCGCTCGGCACGGCTATCGATCTCGATGACGTATTTGGCGATCTTGATAGTGTCGAGGAGAGCCAAAGATTCATTATAAAATTCCGCCCGATGCCAGAACTATACGCAAATGCGAATGAAACCGTTCTGTTGATGCGGAACCTGGCCGCAATGGGCGAGGTTAATGTTGCGTGCGATGAATCGCAAATTCCAACGCTCGATGTGCTTGATCCAGAAGGCGCCTACCTTTCCTGGACGATTACCGTTCAGACCAGCAATAGCGAAGCTGAGCTGCTGGAAATTTTCGAGTTTGTCGAGGATGACTGCACGCTTGAAATCAAGTCTGAAGAGTTACCAGATGACACGATTGAGCCTGAACTGGCTGATGATGAAACTATACCAGCCGAAGAAGAGGCGTCGCACACAGATGTTGAGGGCGGTAAAGACGGTGTCACTTCTGGAGATAATACTGCGGACAAAGACAATGTTGTTTCGCTAGCCGAGAAAAAGGAGAAACCGACCGCTACTGCGCAGGCGTCAAAGGAAAAGGACACGAGCGATGCAACGATACGGGTCAACCTTGGCCGCATCGACCGTCTCGTCAATCTGGTCGGCGAGCTGGTGATTAACCAGGCGATGCTAACCCAAGGCGTATTTGACGCCGGGTTAGAGCGCGGCGATTCGGTCGAGGCGGGTCTTGAAGAGCTAAAACAACTGACGCGTGAAATTCAAGACAGCGTTATGGCGATCCGTGCGCAACCGGTCAAAGCATTGTTTCAGAGGATGTCACGCATTGTCCGTGAGGCAGCCAGGGCAACGGAAAAATCCGTGCACCTTGTGATGGAAGGCGAGATGACCGAAGTTGACAAGACGGTTGTCGAGCGTCTTGCCGATCCTTTGACCCACATGATTCGTAATGCGGTCGACCACGGTCTTGAGACGTCAGAAACACGTATTGCCAACGGCAAGCCCGCTGAAGGCACGGTGTCGCT
Source organism: Hyphococcus sp. (assembly GCA_021776375.1). GTDB lineage: Bacteria > Pseudomonadota > Alphaproteobacteria > Caulobacterales > Parvularculaceae > Hyphococcus. The sequence continues at coordinate 62,995 of JAJFGA010000085.1, forward strand.
CACAGCTGCGCATCGTTCCGGCCGTGTTGTGATTGAAGTTTGCGACGACGGCGCGGGAATAAACCGTGAGCGTGTTAGAAGCATCGCTATCGAAAAAGGCCTTATCAGTGAGGAAGATAAATTATCCGATAGTGATATCGACAATTTACTCTTTATGCCTGGATTTTCAACTGTAAGTAAGGTTTCAAACCTATCCGGTCGCGGTGTCGGCATGGATGTTGTTAAGCGTGCAATCCAGGCTGTCGGCGGTAAAATATCAATTTCATCGCAACCCGGAAAAGGCTCGACATTCTCCATCAGCCTGCCGCTGACGCTTGCCATTCTTGACGGCATGGTTGTTGACGTCGCTGAGCAAACTTTAGTTGTTCCCCTCACCGCGATTGTTGAAACACTGAAGCCGATGCCATCAGATATCCACGATCTTGGAGCCGGAGCAAAAGTTATATCTATTCGTGGTGAATTCATTCCGATCATAGATGCCGGGATATCAATGGGATACCGAACCGAACCGACAGACCCTCTGACCGGGGTTGTGCTTTCGGTTGAAACAGAAGATGGCGCACGTGCTGCGGTGATAGTTGATTCCATTCAGGATCAACGACAGGTCGTCATTAAAAGCCTGGAAGAAAATTATGGCCATGTCGACAGTGTCGCCGCGGCGACTATCCTCGGCGACGGCAGGATAGCGCTCATTCTTGATGTTGACTCAATTATCGATCGTGGAGGTAGCGCGGTCTCATTTCATGAAAATAGTCTAGCTGCAACAGGGTAAGACCATGTCAGATACAGAAGTAAAAAGTAAAGATGAAGCGCTGGAGTTGGTCGCTTTTTGTGTGGGCGATCAGGAATATTGCGTGAACATTATGTCCGTGCGGGAAATCCGCGGCTGGACGAAAGAAACGTCTCTACCATTGACGCCTCCATTCGTGCGCGGCGTGATTAATTTGCGAGGTTCAGTTGTACCAGTTATCGATCTCGCATCTCGCCTTGGCCTTGAACAGACAGAACCGTCTGCGCGGCATGTGATCATTATCATGCAGATCGGCGAGCAAGCCGTTGGGTTGGTCGTTAACGCTGTGTCGGATATTTTGACTATTCTAAAGGAAAAAATCCAACCAACACCGGATGTATCTTCCGAGGCTGCAAGGGATTTCGTTCAAGGCGTTTTGGCGATGGAAGAAAGAATGATCAACTTGCTTGATCTCAGCACCGTTCTGCCGACAGAAACGATTGAAGGAATTGCGGCATAATGCAAACATCAGCGCAGAGACATAACAAATCAGAAGCCATTACGCCTGGGGAATATCTTTTCACGGCGGATGATTTTCAACAAATTGCCGCGTTGATAAAAGATGCATCCGGTATTTCTCTGACGGAGTCAAAAGTATCGCTGGTTTACTCCCGGCTCGCTAAGCGGCTGCGCGCAAAAGAAATAAATACATTTCGCGAATACTGCGCATTTGTACAAAGCGAGGATGGCGCCGAAGAACGCAACAATATGCTAAACGCGCTAACAACCAATGTGACGCGGTTTTTCCGCGAGCCGCATCATTTTGACATTTTAAAATCCAGTGTTTTGCCACCATTGCTAGCGCAAGCCAAGCGCGGGGGTCGCGTTCGCATCTGGTCATCAGCATGTTCCAGCGGCGAGGAGCCATATTCAATAGCGTTAACGCTGTTGTCACTTTTGCCGGATGCGACGTCATATGACATCAAAATTCTGGCGACCGATATTGATAAAAATATTCTCGACAGAGCGCAAAACGGCGTTTACAGGGCATCGAATGTTGAGCCTGTTCCGACGGGCTTGCAGCAAAAGTACTTTGATAAGGTCGACCGCGCAGGTGAAGAATTACGCGTCAACGACACGGTCAAAAAACTAATTACATTCCGGCCGCTGAACCTAATAAGGCCGTGGCCGGTAAAGGGACCCTTTGATTTTGTTTTTTGTCGTAATGTTGTGATCTACTTCGAAGAAGATACTCAACAAGAGCTCTGGCAAAAATTCTACAATGTTCTTGCTCCGGGCGGGTGGCTGTTTATTGGTCATTCGGAGCGCGTAACTGGACCGGCTGCTGCGGCATTCAGTTCTGAAGGGATGACCGCCTATCGAGATAAAAAGGGTCGAGAGTAAAGAGTGTGATCTTCACATTTTTAGTCAAAAAATTCTGAGTATGATTCATTGTAAGGGGACGAAACCATGTCGTTAAGAGAAAAACTGAGAGTGATGGTGGTTGACGACATGTCAACGAGCCGCAGTTTGATATATGACTGCTTTGACAAGCTCGGAATTACCAATGTTAGCGCAGCTAAGAATGGCGCAGATGCGCTTAGTGCGATCAGAAAAAGCCCGGTGCATCTTGTTGTTTCTGATTACAACATGCCGAATATGAACGGGCTGGAATTGCTGAAAGCATTACGCAGCAATCCCAAGACAGAGAAGATTGGTTTTATTCTTGTCTCTGGCAGTCCGGATCAAACACTGGTCGATAAAGGGCGTCAGCTTGGCATGAATAACTATCTGAAAAAGCCTTTTAACCCGGCTGACTTGCAGCGCTGCGTCAAGGAAGTGTTTGGCCGTTTGGATTAGCGGCCTAGCTTGGTCGCCGTTTTGTATAGTAACAGTAGAGTAGCCGTTTCAATGTTGGCCGTCGAAAAAGATACGGATACTTCCGGTCCAGATGCGCAGCTTGCCCTGCTGCTAGAGTTTGTCCAGCAAGAGCTGGACAGGCTTGCGGTGATAAGTGATCGCATGCAGGGGCCGATCGGCGAGTTGCTACGGAGCGGCGGAGACGATTTGCCGGGCGATATTTATCAGGTTCAGGATATTGACCGTGTGTCACAGGTTATTCATGATCTTGCGAAGTTTCTTAAGACTATTGTGCAGCAAGTGCATCCGGAGTGGTGTATTGATGCAACGTATGCGGCAGAAAATCTGACTATGAGTGAGTTGGCGTTGCGTCTGCGCGGGGAAAAAGATAATTCTCTTAAAGAGCAGGCGCCTCCTGCTGTTGGCGACTGTCTTTTTCTTTAGAGTCAGCACGGATTTTTATCCGTCGCCTGCGTAAATGTGCGGCCGGGTCAATTCCCTTGTGGAAATAGTGTTTTACCGAATAAGTATATATTGTTCAGTGCTCTGAGCGCCGCGAAGCAGTGTCACTGCATGGGCGGACGCCCTATTTGTGCGGCTCTATATGGGCTTGCGAATCGGGCCCGCAGTAAATCCCAATTAACCAATATGGTGTAGCGTCGTTCACGAAATTGTCCGTTCTCTGAAGGGGGATACAAAAATGAATCTCAAACGCCAGTTCGCACTCATCGCAGCGCCGCCGTTTTCTTTTCTATTGTTTAGCCAGGTTTACGGCGCAACAATTGGCTGGAACGGTATTCTTTTTCCGCTACTTGCCACTGTAACAATGACGTTAGCAAGTATCTTTCTTTCGTATTACTTTGCGCGTCCAATCTTGGCAAAGATTTCCAATCTGTCAAAACGGGCAAAAGCATTTCGCCAGGAAGATGGGTCGGCCGCAGGAAACGGTGCAAGTAAAGCAGACATTTTCGACGAGATTTCTGCGGTCTTCAAGAGGGTCACTCTTGAACGCCAAGAGGTCAAGGAAGAGGTCAAGAATGCTCGCGAAACTCTGTCGAATGGAAAGGCAAGGCTTGATGCGCTATCACGTTCTCAGGCAACGATCGAATTCGAGCTTGATGGAACAATCATAGACGCCAATGAGAACTTCCTCACCACGGTTGGGTACTCTCTTGATGAAATCAAGGGCCAGAACCACTCGATGTTTGTCGAGGCGGATTATAAAGCGAGTGCTGACTATAAGGCATTTTGGGATGGTTTGCGCCGGGGTGATTTCAATACTGGCAAATTTAGACGTGTTGGCAAAGGCGGAAAAGAGATTTGGCTTCGGGCAAGCTACAATCCGATTCTTGATGAGAGCGGCAAGCCATTTAGAGTTGTGAAGTTTGCAACTGACATCACTGAAGCCGAAGGAGCGGCGCACGAATCGCTCTTTAAAAGCTCTGCATTTGGCGGCTCATCGGTTGCCATGATGATGGTCGATCGTGACTTCATCGTTACCTATGTAAATGAGTCTACCAAGCAGCTTCTGGCGGCTAATGCTGATGCTTTTCGCGAAATTTGGCCGAATTTTAATGCTGAGAATATCGTCGGGGCGTGCATCGACATGTTCCACAAGAACCCGGCGCATCAGCGCCAGCTTTTATCGGACCCGTCCCGGCTTCCCTATCAGACCGAGATCACCGTTGGCGATCTTAAGTTTGCATTGAACGTTAGCGGTGTCTTTGACGAAAAGCGAAACTATATCGGCAACACGTTGGAATGGGCGGATGTGACAGCTGACCGCCTCAATTCCGGGATGTTGGATGCACTTTCAGTTTCGCAAGCTACAATTGAATTCAACACAGACGGCACAATTGTCAGCGCCAATGAGAATTTCCTCAACACCATTGGTTATTCCCTTGATGAGATTAAGGGGAAAAATCACTCTATGTTTGTCGAGGCAGAGTATAAAGAGAGCGCTGAATATAAGGCGTTTTGGGATGGTCTGCGCCGTGGGGATTTCAGCGCTGGAAAATTTAAACGGATTGGCAAAGGTGGAAAAGAACTCTGGCTTCGGGCGAGTTATAATCCAATTCTGGATGCCGCCGGCAAAACTTTCAAAGTTGTCAAGTTTGCTACGGATATAACCGAAGCTGAAGAAGCTGCGCGCGAAGCGACTTTTAAAAGCGCTGCGTTTGAAGGTTCATCCGTTGCGATGATGATGATCGACCGCGACTTCATGGTGACCTATGTTAACGAGTCAACGAAAAATCTCCTGTCAGAGAACGCGGACGTCTTCCGTGAATTTTGGCCGAACTTTAATGCAGACCAAATCGTAGGTTCATGCATTGATATCTTCCACAAAAACCCAGCGCATCAACGTCAGTTGCTGTCTGACCCGTCCCGTCTTCCATATCAGACTGATATTGCGATCGGCGACTTCAGGTTCGCATTAAGCGTTAGCGGCGTGTTTGACGCCAATGGCGATTATGTCGGCAATGTTCTTGAGTGGTCTGATGTAACGGCGGATCGGTTGAATGCCGGAATGCTCAGCGCCCTTGATCGTGCGCAAGCGACGATTGAGTTCACCCTTGATGGTAAAGTTGTTAGTGCAAACGAGAATTTCTTAAGCGCCCTAGGTTACAGCGCCGAAGAAATTAAGGGTAAGCACCATAGCATATTTGTTGATCCAGAATTCAAAAACAGCCCCGATTACCAGGCTTTCTGGGAAGCGCTGAAACGCGGAGAGTTTCAATCTGGCGAGTACAAACGCATAGGCAGAAATGGCTCGGATGTGTGGATTCAAGCATCGTATAATCCAATCCTTGATGGTAGCGGCAAGCCGTTCAAAGTGGTCAAATTCGCCTCTGACATTACCGATGTGGTCAATCAGCGCCATAAAGACGAAGAAGAACGTAGTGAGACGGCGAAAGCGCAGCAACTGGTTGTTGACTCTCTTGCCAATGGATTGCGCAAGCTTTCCGGTGGTGACCTTACGGACAACATTGATACGCCGTTTACAGCGGAATACGAGCAGCTTCGTAAAGACTTCAACGGCGCGGTCTCGAAACTAAAAGGCACCATGGGAACGATTATCACTACAGTAGAGGGCATTCGTCATGGGTCTGGGGAAATCAGCACCGCTGCAGATGATCTGTCCAAGCGGACGGAAAACCAGGCGGCGACGCTTGAGCAAACCGCTGCTGCGCTGGATGAAATTACGGCGACGGTGAAACAAACATCAGAAGGCGCGAATGAAGCGAACTCTGTTGCAACGGATGCTCGCAAAGAAGCACAGACAAGTGGAGAGATTGTCAAAGAGACGGTTGAGGCGATGGGCGAAATTGAAAAATCATCCGTTCAAATTTCGCAAATCATTGGCGTTATCGATGATATCGCTTTCCAGACCAACCTGTTGGCGCTTAATGCAGGTGTTGAGGCTGCGCGAGCCGGCGATGCCGGCCGAGGATTTGCCGTTGTCGCGCAAGAAGTGCGCGCCCTCGCGCAAAGATCGTCAGATGCCGCCAAAGAAATTAAGGGCTTGATCACGTCGAGTTCACAACAGGTTGAATCCGGCGTTGAGCTGGTTGGCCGCGCAGGTACTGCGCTCTCGGGAATTGTCGAGCGCGTGGAAAGCGTCAGCACCCTTGTTTCCGAAATTGCCGCCTCCGCAAAAGAACAGTCGGTGAGCCTTTCGGAAGTCAATACTGCGGTCAATAAAATGGACCAGGTCACACAGCAAAATGCGTCCATGGTCGAGCAAACCACGGCCGCCAGTCATTCTCTGGCCAATGATTCAGATGGATTAATGAGCCAGGTAGCTCACTTCAAAATTGGCGAGGAGAAGGCTAGCGGTTCTGGGGCAGGAGGGTCGCTTGACAAGAAAGTCAGCAAAAAGGGTGCAGCAAAACCAAAGCAGTCGGTTGCTGAGCAACAAGATCGTGCCGCGTCTTTCGCGTCCGCAACCAACGGATCGGCAGCGCTATATGTCGAACCTGAAGGTAGCCAGGATGAATGGCAGGACTTCTAATTAGACCGTGAGGCAGGTGGTGTTCCTTCAAATATGAGAAGGGGCGCCGCTTGCTTCGTCAATTTTTATGCCTATCAGAAGCAGCCGGTAGTAAATATGTCAATTCGTGTTCTCGTTGTTGATGATTCGCCAATCATGCGCGGTTTGATCTCTCGTGCGCTAGACCAAGACCCCGACATTGACGTTGTTGGAACGGCCGGTGACCCTTATGAGGCGCGACAGGCGATAAAGTCGCTTAATCCAGATGTCATAACCCTCGATGTTGAGATGCCACGAATGAATGGCATCGAATTTCTCGAGAAAATTATGCGCCTGCGGCCAACGCCGGTCGTTATGGTGTCTACGCTCACGCATAAAGGCGCCACTGCGGCGATCAAAGCGATGAGCCTCGGCGCCATTGATTGTTTGGGGAAACCGGATCGGGGAAATGCTCGCGAAGTTTTTGCTAAGCTGCCCGGCCTGGTGAAGGTTGCATCGAGAGCCAAGGTAAGGCCGCTGGGGGAGGCGCGTCCGAGTGAGGCCTGCTCGGATACGTTCGAGCCAAATGAGAAAATCGTCGCCATTGGCGCTTCGACCGGCGGAGTTGAGGCGTTGACGGATGTGCTGTCGGGGTTTCCTGAAAATTGCCCGCCGACGGTTATCGTCCAACACATGCCGGCATTGTTTACATGTAGTTTTGCAAAACGGCTTGATAGTTTGTGTGCAGCCAAAGTAGAAGAGGCCGTCGATGGCGCACCGCTTGAAGTGGGGCGCGTATACATTGCGCCTGGCGGCGCCACGCATCTTTCCATTGGCGGTGCAGGGCCTTTTCTTTGCCGCCTTCGAGCGGACAGTTTAGTGAGCGGTCATCGGCCATCCGTAGATGTGCTTTTCAACAGCGTCGCCGAGAAGATTGGCAGACGCGCCGTTGGCGTTATTCTTACCGGTATGGGAAAGGACGGAGCTGCCGGCCTTCTCGCTATACGTGAATCGGGCGCGGTGACCATTGGCCAGGATGAAGGCTCCAGCGTAATTTATGGAATGCCAAGAGCAGCGTTCGAAATGAAGGCTGTGCAGCGTCAGTATCCTTTGTCGCGGGTCACCCCAGCGATTATGCGCGCCTGTGATCGTAACGCGAAAGGCGAGGCTGCGGCATGAGCAGATTTACCAATCTTGCACGCAACGAAGAACGTCCAGAGTCTGGAGATCCGCGCAAGTTCAATGTTTTCCAGGGCCAGTACAAAGTATCCGACCTGGAAAATGCAGTTTTATCAACGCTTTTGGGTTCATGCGTTGCGGTGTGCATGTACGATCCGGAGGCGGGTGTCGGCGGTATGAATCATTTTCTTGTGCCCGGCGGACAAAACCGCGCTAACGAGCGCAGCCTCAGTCACGGCGCCTATTCCATGGAGCTGTTGATTAATGGATTATTAAAACGCTGCGCAGAACGGAAACGACTCGTTGCTAAACTTTTTGGCGGCGCATCAGTAATGTCCGGCCTGTCGGATGTGGGGCAACAAAACGCTGAATTCGCTCGCAGCTTTCTGGCGACGGAAGATATTCTTTGCATTAGTGAAAGCCTTGGCGGCAAGAATGCGCGGCGCATTAATTTCTGGCCGTGTACAGGCCGTGTGCAGCAATTGCTTATTCCTATTGATGAAGCTCCGGTAGTTGAAGAGGTAGTAGAGCCTGAGGCAGCGCCTGACGGCAACGATGTTGAACTGTTCTGATCATGTGTCGTTATGAGCGCATGATTTATGTTTATAGCATGATCACTTTAGCTGGATGTCGTAGTAAATGCTGCGTACGCGCTGATGCCCACCATGGTATAACTGGAAACTGAAGAAAGTTAGACCGGGGCCATGCCCACAAAGGGGCCGCGTTACTCTAACATTATCCACAAAACCGTGGTGGAGCTAGGCGGAATCGAACCGCCGACCTCTTGCATGCCATGCAAGCGCTCTCCCAACTGAGCTATAGCCCCGATGCTTTGACACGCCGGAAAGGGACGCCGGCGGCAAACAAAAACTTACGTAGACAGCGCCTGGAAAACTAGCGGTTCAGTTTGAACCACACAAGCGCCTTCTTAGTCATTGTCGCCGGTGGGTTTGATAATGGAAGCGGCTACGTCATCGTCGTCATCGTCGGCAACCAGCAGGCCACTTTCGTCGGTCTCATCGTCATCTTCAACATCGACAGTAATGCCCTCGATATCACTCAACTCGTCATCATCATTGTCGTCATCGCTATCATCATCACCATCAAGCCCGGGGCGCCGGTTTGACTTCGCGCCCTTCTTTTCGTCATCAGCGTTTTCAAGCGTGGTTTCCTGTTCCGGTTTTGCCGCTTCTTCTTTTGGTTTGGCCTCACCAGTTTCTTCAGCGCGCGTTTTGCGCGGCTTCAGGAGGGATTCTGGAACGAAATCATGGTCGCATTTTGGACAATGCGCCGGTTCTTTGCCGAGGTCGTAAAATCGCGCGCCGCATTCAGGGCAATCGCGCTTAACGCCAAGTTCTGGTTTGCTCATGGGTGTCGCCGGTTCTGGTTATGACTTGAAAAAAGGCGGCTCGTGTTGCCACGGGGCGAGGCCGCTGTCAAAAGGAATGCGGTCTGAAATGCTATAAAAGTTCAAGAAATTGGAGATCTGATGGCGGCCCAAGGTGGCGGAGCAATATCGCGGAAGGCTGGGGCGCTTAGCGGCGCGGCCCCGGCTCCGGGCGATAAGTCGATTTCCCATCGCGCCCTCATTTTCGGCGCGCTGGCGTGCGGGACCAGCCATATCACTGGGCTGTTAGAGGGCGATGACGTATTGCGTACCGCCGCCGCCATGCGCGCCCTCGGCGCAGAGGTGGAGCGCGCCGGCAGCGCCTGGCGGGTTGATGGTGCGCCATGGCGGACGCCGGATCAGGCACTCTATTTTGCCAATTCTGGCACTGGGGCGCGACTGGTGATGGGCGCGGCCGCCGGCGCTGGCGTTAGCGCGGCCTTTGCGGGCGATTCATCGTTACGCGAGCGCCCCATGGGCCGGGTGCTTGAGCCGTTGCGGATGATGGGGGTTGAGGCCAAATCGCGCGACGGGCGGTTGCCGGTTGAGATAATGGCAGGCGAAGGCCTCACAGCCGTCAATTGCGTCCTCGCTAAGCCGTCGGCGCAGGTCAAGTCTGCAATTTTGCTCGCTGCCCTTGGCACCGATGGCGAGACGAAAATCCATGAGCCAGTGCTGTGCCGCGATCACACCGAGCGCATGCTTGCCGCTTTTGGGGTCACGCTCGGTATAAAAGACGACGGCGAGAGAGGCCGCATTTTGTCGCTTGCCGGCGGCCAGGCGTTAACGCCCACCGATGTCAGTGTCCCGGGCGATCCTTCCTCAGCGGCATTCCTGGCGGCGGCGGCGCTAATAACACCCGGTTCGGAAATCACTATCACCAATGTTCTGGTTAACCCTTTGCGTGCCGGATTCTATAAAACTGTGCACGAGATGGGGGGTGATGTCTCCTTTAAAAATGAACGCACGCAAAACGCAGAGCCGGTGGCTGATATTCGTGTGCGCCATAGCGTTCTTCACGGCATTGAAACGCCTGTCGCGCGTGCGCCATCAATGATCGACGAATATCCAATCCTCGCTATTGTTGCTGCGTACGCTCATGGTGAGACGATGATGGGTGGTCTGGAAGAGTTGCGGGTAAAGGAAAGCGACCGGATTGCATCCGTTGAAGCCGGACTTGCCTCTTGCGGTGTTGATGTGGCGAGCGGCGAGGATTGGCTGCGGGTGCGCGGTCATGGTCAGGCGCCGAAGGGCGGCGCGCGGGTGAAAACCAATCGCGATCATCGTATCGCCATGAGTTTCTTGACCATGGGATTGGCGAGCAGCGAACCAGTAGAAATTGACGATGCATCGATGATCGCGACAAGTTTTCCGGAATTTTTTCAGATTATGAACCGGCTTGGTGGTGAAATTATTGCGCGCCAGTAATCGCTCATTGTAATCGCATCTTGCTATTTAGGCGCGTCTGCGGATAACTCAATCCCCGATGGGAAAGTCGGGAAATTCTTCACCTATGCGAACGCCTATGGTTGTTGCGCTTGATGGGCCTGCGGCATCGGGAAAGGGCACGCTCGCCCGCCTGATTTCTGACCAATATACCTTTGCGCATCTTGATACCGGCACGCTCTATCGCGGAGTCGCCTGGCTGGTCTTGGAGGCTGGCCGTGAACCGGCCGACTATGACGCTGCAGCGGCTGCGGCGCGTGATTATGCGATTGAGAAAATTGCCGGCGCCGATATCCGAACCAGAGAAGTTGGCGCGGCGGCCAGTATCGTGGCGGCCAATGCCGAGGTTCGGGCTGCACTGCTGGATTTTCAGCGTCGCTTCGCTAACCACCCGCCCAATAGGGTTGACGGAGCGGTGCTAGACGGGCGCGATATTGGCACGGTGGTTTGCCAGGATGCGACGGTGAAATTTTTCGTGACCGCAAGCGCTAAGGTGCGGGCGCACAGGCGCTGGCTGGAGCTGGCGCCGACCCGGCCGGACCTTACGGAAGCTGATGTTTACAGGGATTTGCTGGAACGTGACGAGCGTGATGCTGCCCGTGATAATGCGCCAATGACGGCTGCCGATGATGCGGAGTTGCTAGATACCACTCATTTGTCTATAGACGCGGCCTTCGCGGCGGCGCGCCGCGTGATTGACGGCGTTTTCCGGCGTTGCGGCTGAATTTCAACCCGCGGCGGCTTCAAGTTTTCGGAGAGCGTGTTTTTGTGTCCGTCTGTCCGGATTGAGCGCCGCTATTTTTGAAACTCGGCTCATTTGTCCGACAGGCCTTGAACCATCGGAAAGACCGCCGGAGCAACCGGTAGGCAGGAAAGCTGAACTGAACTGGAGACTGTGACCTAGTGTCTGCAACTGAAACCCTTAACCCGTCCCGCAACGATTTCGCGGAAATGCTCGAAGCATCCTTAGTTGACCGTCAGGATTTTGAAGAAACGGTCGTCAAAGGCATAGTCACCGCCATCGAAAAAGATATCGCAGTGATCGACGTAGGCCTTAAAACCGAAGGCCGCGTCTCTCTTAAGGAATTCTCGCAACCCGGCAAACCCGCAGACCTCAAAGTCGGCGATGAAGTCGAGGTATATGTTGAGCGCGTTGAAAACGCGATGGGCGAGGCTGTTATCAGCCGCGAAAAAGCACGGCGTGAAGAAGCATGGGACCGGCTTGAGAAAGTCTTTGCTGACGGCGAGCGCGTTGAAGGCGAAATCTTTAACCGCGTCAAAGGCGGCTTTACGGTCGATCTTGGCGGCGCCGTGGCCTTCTTGCCGGGAAGCCAGGTTGATATTCGCCCGGTGCGCGAT
>JAJFGA010000086.1 GCA_021776375.1 Hyphococcus sp.
TCCATGCCGAGAATGGCGATGATGTCCTGCAGTGATTTATAGCGCTGCAAAATACCCTGAACGTCGCGGGCAACCTGATAGTGTTCCTCGCCGATGACCCGCGGGTCGAGAATGCGGCTGGTGGAATCGAGCGGGTCAACCGCCGGATAGATGCCTTTTTCGGCAATCGCGCGGTTCAACACCGTAGTTGCATCAAGGTGCGAGAACGAGGTTGCTGGCGCCGGGTCGGTGAGGTCGTCGGCCGGCACGTAAATCGCCTGCACCGAAGTGATCGAGCCTTTGGTGGTCGTCGTAATGCGCTCCTGCATGGTGCCCATGTCGGTCGCCAGGGTCGGCTGATAGCCCACCGCCGACGGGATCCGGCCGAGCAGCGCAGAAACTTCCGAGCCGGCCTGGGTAAAGCGGAAAATATTATCAACGAAGAACAAAACATCCTGGCCTTCATCGCGGAAATGTTCCGCAACCGTCAGCCCGGAGAGAGCAACGCGTGCACGCGCGCCCGGAGGCTCGTTCATCTGACCATAGACCAGCGCAGCTTTTGAGCCTTCGGCCGAGCCCTTGTTTTTTGACGGATCGACGTTCACATTCGATTCGATCATTTCCCAGTAGAGGTCGTTGCCCTCGCGGGTGCGTTCGCCAACGCCGGCAAACACCGAATAGCCGCCATGCGCCTTGGCGATGTTATTGATCAGCTCCATGATCAACACCGTCTTGCCGACGCCAGCGCCGCCGAACAGGCCAATCTTGCCGCCTTTAGCGTAGGGACACAGAAGGTCAACGACCTTGATCCCGGTCTCGAGAACTTCCGATTCCGTCGATTGCTCGGTCAAAGGCGGCGCCAACTGGTGAATACCGCGCCGGGCCGTATGCGGGATTGGGCCCGCCTCATCAACCGGCTCGCCGATCACATTCATGATCCGTCCGAGCGTGCCTTCGCCGACCGGCACCGAGATCGCCTCGCCGGTATCGGTGACCGTGCCGCCGCGCACCAGGCCTTCGGTGGAATCCATCGCGATGGTCCGAACCGCATTTTGGCCAAGGTGCTGGGCCACCTCAAGCACCAGGCGGTTACCGTTATTGTCGGTTTCAAGGGCGTTCAAAATTCCCGGCAACGCGTCGTCGAACTCAACGTCGACAACAGCGCCAATAATTTGTGAAATCCGGCCTACATTGCTCATTGTACTTTCCTCTTCGTTCTTCTCCGCCGCCATCCTTCGTGACGCCGCCTAACGGCGGCTCCTCAGGATGAGGGGTGTTTCTACTCTCAGACCTCATCCTGAGGAGGTCCGAAGGACCGTCGCGAAGGACGGCCACATATTGCGCCCTTAAAGCGCTTCCGCGCCGGCGATAATTTCAATCAGTTCGGTGGTGATCTGCGCCTGGCGGGCGCGGTTATATTTCAAATTCAGCTTGTCGATCATATCCCCGGCATTGCGGGTGGCGTTGTCCATCGCGGTCATTGACGCGGCCTGTTCGGAGGCGACATTCTCGAGGAGCGCGCGGAAAATCTGCACCGCCACATAGCGTGGCAGCAGCGCCCGGAGGATTTCGTCCTCGTCGGGCTCATAGTCGTAGACCGCGCCCTTGAGATCCGGTGCTTCAACACCTTCCGGCGCGACGGCGGGAATGATTTGTTGCGGTGTCGGAACCTGCGTCATGACATTTTGGAACTTGCCGTAGAACAATGTCGCGACGTCGAATTCTTCGCCCCTAAACATCGCCAGAACTTTTTCGGCAATGTCATGGGCGTTGGCAAAACCGATCTGCTTGACCTCAAGGAAGTTTGTTTTCCAGACGATGAGGTCGCCATAAAGGCGCTTGAGCTGATCATTGCCCTTGCGGCCAACGGTGATGATTTTGACTTTTTTGCCTTCGCCCTGAAGCTTGACGATATGCTCGCGGGCGAGCCGCACGATCGAGGAGTTAAACCCGCCGCAAAGGCCCTTATCGGCTGTCGCGACGATCAACAGATGGGTCTCGTCCTTGCCGGTTCCGGCAAGCAGCCGCGGCGCATTGGGATTGCCTTCCGCACTCGCGGCAAGGTTGGCGAGCACCGCCTCCATCCGCTGCGTATAGGGACGGGCCTCCGTGGCGCGCTCTTCGGCCCGGCGCAGCTTCGCCGCCGCAACCATCTGCTTGGCCTTAGTGATCTTCTGCGTCGACTTGACGGAGGTGATCCGGGTTTTGAGGTCTTTAAGGTTAGCCACGTATCAAGCCTTTAAACTTAAGCAAAACTTTTTGAAAACGCATCGAGCGCTTCTTTGAGTTTTTTCTCGGCGCTCTCATCGAGCTTGCTGGTCTCGCGGATTGATTTGAGGATGTCTGAGTGATCGGCGTGGAGTTTGCGCAGGAATTCACGCTCAAAATGGCCGACTTTGCTTTTCGCGATCTTGTCGAGATAGCCTTGCGTGCCAGCAAAGATCACGCAGACCTGCTCTTCAACCTGCAATGGCGAGAACTGGCCCTGTTTCATCAGCTCGGTGAGCCGGTCGCCACGATTGAGGATCGCTTGCGTTGACGCATCAAGGTCGGAGCCGAACTGCGCAAAGGCGGCAAGCTCACGATACTGAGCAAGTTCGCCTTTGATCTTACCGGCGACCTGTTTCATCGCCTTGATCTGCGCGGCGGAGCCAACCCGGCTCACCGACAGACCAACATTCACCGCCGGACGGATGCCCTGGAAGAAGAGATCCGTCTCGAGGAAGATCTGACCATCGGTAATCGAGATCACATTGGTCGGGATATAGGCCGACACGTCGTTGGCTTGCGTTTCAATGATCGGCAGCGCCGTCATTGAGCCAGCGCCATTGTCTTCATTGAGTTTCGCTGCGCGCTCCAACAAACGCGAGTGGAGATAGAACACATCGCCCGGATAAGCCTCGCGCCCCGGCGGACGCCGCAAGAGAAGCGACATCTGGCGATAGGCGACGGCTTGCTTGGAAAGGTCATCATAGATGATCAACGAGTGCATGCCGTTATCGCGGAAATATTCAGCAATTGCGCACCCAGCGAACGGCGCCAGGAATTGCAACGGCGCCGGTTCTGATGCTGTCGCCGCGACAACGATGGAATATTCCATCGCGCCATTGTCTTCCAGCGTCTTGACGATCTGCGCAACGGTTGAGCGCTTCTGCCCGATCGCCACATAGACGCAGTAAAGCTTTTTAGACTCGTCATCCGAAGCATTGATGTCTTTTTGGTTGAGGATCGCATCGATGCAAATCGCGGTCTTGCCGGTCTGGCGGTCGCCGATCACCAATTCACGCTGACCGCGACCGATGGGGATCATCGCATCAATCGCTTTGATGCCGGTCTGCATCGGTTCGTGAACAGATTTACGCGGCAAAATACCTGGCGCCTTCACATCAACCAGCCGACGCTCGCTCGCATCAATCGGGCCCTTGCCGTCAATCGGGTTGCCGAGCGGATCGACAACGCGGCCGAGAAGGCCTTTGCCCACCGGCACATCAACGATGGCCTTGGTGCGTTTAACGGTATCGCCTTCCTTGATCTCGCGGTCTTCGCCGAAGATCACGACGCCGACATTGTCGGCCTCAAGGTTTAGCGCCATGCCTTTTACGCCCCCCCCCTGGCCGCCAGATGGGGCGAATTCGACCATCTCGCCAGCCTGAACATTGTCGAGGCCGTAAATGCGGGCGATGCCATCGCCGACGCTTAACACCTGACCGATCTCGGAGACTTCGGCGTCCTTGCCAAAATCCTTGATCTGCTGCTTCAGGATGGAGGAAATTTCTGCAGCGTTAAGCTCCATTTGATTCAAGCCTCTTTCA
>JAJFGA010000087.1 GCA_021776375.1 Hyphococcus sp.
CGAGCTGGATCAAAAAGAAATCTTTGCCGCTCTGCAATTCCTGCTGATCGCCGGTGTGATTCTGCCATTGGCTCCCAATCAGCGCTTCGGCCCCTATGATGCTTTAAATCCATTCGAAATCTGGCTTATGGTTGTGCTCATCAGCGGCATATCGTTTCTGGGGTATATCAGCGCGCGCGTTTTGAGTGCACAACGCGGCATCCTGAGTACGGCCATTCTCGGCGGGTTCGTTTCTTCCACTGCGGTTACGCTTTCCTTTGCACGCATGGGACAACGTCAACCCCATCTTCAACGCATTCTCGCCAACGGCATCGTTATCGCGGCGACGATCATGATGGCGCGCGTCGCCGTAATCGCCACTATTGTATGGCCGCCGCTCCTGGCCCCCCTCGGCCCTGTAATTCTAGCGATGATTATTACGGCAACAATCCTATGCACCCTTCAGATGAGGCGTCAAAATGACAACGTGACGGAAACGCCAACCTTATCAAACCCACTGGAAATTCTACCGGCGCTATTTTTCGCCGGGCTGCTGGCGGTTATTATGATCGTTTCGCGCTGGCTAGAGGCGACATTTGGAGCCCAGGGCATTTATGCCATCGCTGTGGTTTCTGGAATCGCCGACGTTGACGCGATCACGCTATCGCTCAGCAACTTCGCCAGAGACGGCCTTGACGTTTCCGTCGCAGCAATCGGAATTTTTGCAGCCGCGATCACCAATACGGTATTCAAAATCATGTTAACCGCAGCTGCGGGCGGCGCGGCCATGACCCGTTTTGTATCAAGCGCCCTGGCGATTATGATTGCTGTCGGCCTTGGCGTCGCCTTCATAACTCTTTTTTAGTGACGCGCCTTCAGAGGGCTGGAGACGCATCAAATCAAGGCCGTACATAGGTGGATTACATCGTGAAGAGGGTTGAGTCATTGGAAGGGACAATGTTCACCGCTATTCGCGTTTCACTCGCACCAACCGGCGCGCAGCGAATATCCCGTTGATTTGCGTCAATCCACATGGATTGAAACTTTCTGATAATACGTAACGCGCTTTTCACACAACGATCACCAAGGCGCCAGCGTCTTAACGATTGTGCAAACCGAGATATCCGCCGAATGAACAAGAAGCCCGCTGTCAAGAGAAGCATGAATGTGGAAACGGCCCCTTCACCCGCCTCCTTGGGGAAAAAGAGCAAATTTATTCTTTGGTTTTCGCAAGTTTCACGGAACGACGGCAATCTTGTTGGTGGGAAAAATGCATCTCTCGGTGAGATGATCGTGAACCTGACTAAGTCCGGCATCCGCGTCCCGGATGGGTTTGCCGTGACGGCTGCTGCGTATAGAGAATTTATCGCCATCAATGACCTTGAAGAGGACATAACCCAAGAATTTGCAGCGCTGTTGCGTGCACCCGAAAAACTGCAAGAAGTCGGGCGCAATGTTCGCGCAAAAATTCTTGGCGGGACAATTCCGCAAAATCTACGCAATGCGATCATTGACGCCTATCATCAGATGGCAGACGCCGACGCTGTTCCGCCAGCGGTTGCCGTGCGGTCAAGCGCAACAGCCGAAGACCTTCCCGAAGCAAGCTTCGCCGGACAGCTTGAAACATTTCTCAATATCAGCGGTGATGAAGCCCTGCTGGACGCTTGTAAAAAATGTTTTGCGTCGCTGTTTACCGATCGTGCGATCAGCTATCGACAAACCCATGGGTTTGGCCAATCCGAAATCGCTATTTCCGTCGGCATTCAACGCATGGTGCGTTCTGGCAAGGCTTGCTCCGGTGTGATGTTTTCGATCGACGCCGATAGCGGATTTCCTAATGTGGTCTTGATCAACGGCGCCTGGGGCCTCGGCGAGACAGTCGTTCAGGGAATGGTGGATCCTGACGAATTTGAGGTGTTCAAACCCCTACTAAGCGAGCCCGCCTATCAACCGATCATTCGCAAACAGTGCGGAGGCAAGGCTCAAAAAATGATCTACGCCACCAAAGGAGAAACCACGACGCTTGTCGACACATCAAGCGAAGAACGCGTATCGTTTGCTTTAACGAACGAAGAAATTTTAACCTTAGCGCGTTGGGCTGTATCAATTGAGAAGCACTATGGACAGGCGATGGATATGGAGTGGGCGAAGGATGGGGAGACCGGCGAGCTGTTCATCGTCCAGGCGCGCCCTGAAACCGTTCAATCGCGGCGCGCCGCTGGCCATCTGCGCAGCTACAAACTTAAAGATAAAGGCGTAAGGTTGCTTGAAGGTGTTGCCATTGGCGACGCGATCGCCAACGGCAAGGTGTGCCGGATCGAAAGCGCCGAAAATATCGCCGACTTTAAAGAAGGAAGCATTCTCGTAGCGACAATGACGGATCCTGACTGGGTGCCGATCATGAAAAAGGCCGCAGCAATCGTCACAGATCACGGAGGGCGAACCAGCCACGCCGCCATCGTTAGCAGGGAATTAGGTCTGCCCGCCGTTATCGGAACCGGAACGGCGACAAAGATTTTCGTCGATGATCAAGCCATCACCGTCTCATGCGCTGAGGGTGAGACAGGCGCAATTTATGATGGGTTGCTGGATTTTGAAACCCTTGAGATTGATCTCACTGACACACCTCAGACCCGAACAAAAATCATGCTAAATCTTGCTAATCCATCAGCGGCGTTCCGGTGGTGGCAGTTGCCAAACGACGGCGTGGGCCTTGCGCGTATCGAATTCATCATCAGTAACATGATTAAAACACACCCGCTAGCGCTTGCGAACTTTGACGACCTGAAAGATCAAGCTGCACGTAGTAAGATCGAGGAACTGACCGCAGCGTATGAGAACAAGGAAGAGTATTTTATAGATCAACTGGCACAAGGCGTTGCGCGCATCGCGGCTGGTTGTCATCCCAATCCTGTCATTGTTCGAATGAGTGATTTCAAGACGAATGAATATGCAGGGCTGATCGGCGGTAAGCAATTTGAACCGCAAGAAGACAATCCGATGCTCGGCTGGCGCGGCGCGAGCAGATATTACGATGATCGCTATCGCGCTGGTTTCGCGCTTGAATGCAAAGCCATGGCGCGCGTACGCACTCATATTGGCCTTACAAATATCAAACTGATGATCCCCTTCTGCCGGACTCTTGAAGAGGCCGATAAAGTTATTGAAGAGATGGAAAAAAATGGCTTGAAGCGGGGCGACAATGGCCTTGAACTTTATGTAATGGCTGAAATTCCCTCGAACATCTTGTTGGCGAAGCAGTTTGCTGAGAAGTTTGACGGTTTCTCCATCGGATCGAATGATTTGACGCAGCTTACATTAGGCGTCGATCGGGATAGTGAAATTTTGAAAACGCTTTTTGACGAGCGCAATGAAGCCGTTAAAGCCATCATCGCCGATCTCCTTGAAAAAATGGCAGGAACCACTACTCCCGTCGGCATCTGCGGCGAGGCTCCGAGCAATTATCCAGATTTTGCGCAATTCCTCGTGGAAAAAGGCATAGACTCTATTTCCGTCAGTCCTGATAGTTTTTTGAAGGTCAAGAAACGAGTTGCACACACAGAAGCTGAAATGCCAGACCAGCGAGCGGCTCTGTGAGTGGAATCCTAACAGTCACGCTCAACTCCACTGTCGATATCGCAGCGAAGGTCGATGTTCTCACCGCCGGCCGAAAATTACGTTGTGAAGAACCGCATACCGATCCTGGCGGCGGCGGGGTCAATGTATCGCGCGCCATAAAGATACTTGGCGGAGAAAGTACGCCCTTTGTCGCTGTCGGCGGGCCGACAGGAGATCTTGTTCTCTGGCTTCTCGAAGCAGAGGGAATCAAAGCGATCTCTTTCCCTATTGATGGCTTGACGCGACAGAGCTTTTCTGTGCGAGAAAACAAGAGCCGTGAACAATATCGTTTCGTTTTGCCGGGTCCGGAATGGTCCGAGAATATGTCACGGCGTGCATTGGCCGAGATTGTTACGCTGGCCTCTGATAAAGACTATCTGGTCGTGAGTGGCAGCTTGCCGCCAGGTATTCCCGATGATTTTTACATCCAACTTACCAAAGCACTCTCAGCAAATTCGGTTCGCGTTATACTTGATAGTTCCGGGCCAGCCCTCGCGGCCACTCTAGAGCATAGCAAACATGAATTTTTCTGTATTCGCTTTAACCGTCTTGAGGCAGAGGAAATCGCGAAACACGAACTTAGTGATGTCGAGACGATAGAAGCATTCGCCAATGATCTACTCGATCGAAAGGTCGCTTCTGTTATCACTGTGACCCGAGGATCGGCTGGGGTCGTTATGGTGTCAAAAAATGAAACGATCAGCCTTGCCCCTCCAATAGTTGAAACCGTAAACGCCGTCGGCGGTGGCGACAGCTATATCGCAGGGTTTACGCTCCGGCTGTTCAACGAGGATACACTTGAAAACGCATGCCGGTACGGAGTCGCCGCAGCCGCCTCAACGATGACAACGCCGGCGACAGAGCTTTGCCGTCGCTTCGATACAGATCAATATTTCGAGCAGGTTACAAAAATGACATGCGATAAATGATCAGAATTCATGATCCGCCTGTAATATAGATACTGTACGTTATTACGATAAAATCGCTCACCTCGCGATCGACGTTTTATTGTCAGCAATACCTGTCCCTAGTGAAAATCCTATCCGATAGTATTCGCAACGATCTGCGAGCGCGGCGCCGCATTCTTGCGCCCAACTGCATCACGCCAACTCACGAGTGGGTCACTCGAAGATGGCAAACAGAGAGAAACCGCCAGGCGTCGTTATTTGCTCCGTTCAGAGAGGTTTTTGTTCGACATTCGGGCGCGCACCCCCGCATGAAACGGGGCTTACACGAAAGCGCTCAAATGGTCATGAAAATTGGATGACTGCGTGCTGGGCAGGACAGTCCAGCCGCAACGCGTCTCCGCGCAGTTTTCCCTGATAAATGAGAATCTACAGGGAAAATATACCGTTTTTGGCCCTTTTGGCGAGTTTTAACGCTGAAGATACTTGTGAATTCAGTACTCAGGCACAATTTCCCTAAACAAATTATCAGGGAATATTTTCGGCGGGGCAGGGAACCAGAATTTAGGCGTCAGTGAAGCGAGATTGGTCACTGAGTGCCCAAGAATTTACCAGAATCTAGTTTTTGGAAGGCGCACCCGTAAGAAGCCAACGCGAAATGGGGATCGGTTCCGCCAAGGTCAGCGACGAGAACAGATTCAGTCATTTCATTTCGTATCGAACGACTGCTCGGTCAATCCTCGCACTTACCAATAAAAGCCATACAGGAAAATTAAAATAGCCGCGATGATGACCGCGCCAATATTAAACCCTGTTCCAGTTTTAAAGGAAATGCCGCCAAGATCGACAATTTTATCGGCGCCTCCCGGCTGCTGCGAATACGGGCGCTGCAGATAGGAGAGCGCAACGCCAAGGCTCAGGCACAGCAAAAAGACAATGCCAACCCGGTCGATAAACGGCATTTCCGGAAGCCAGACTTTAAATACTAACGACAGCGCGAACGACCCTATGACAGCGCTGATGGCGCCAAATTCGGTGGCGCGCTTCCAGAACATGCCGAGGACAAAGATGGCGACAATGCCTGGCGTGAAAAAGCCGGTATATTCCTGGATAATTTGAAACACCTGCTCAGCGCCAGCCAGAAGCGGCCTCGCCGCAAACACTGCGATTACAAGCGCGCTCAAGCTGGTAATCCGCCCCACCGTCACGAGTTGACGCTCAGTTTTGTTTTGGCCGAACATGGATTTGTAAAGATCCATGGTGAAGATCGTCGATATGGAATTCATCATCGAGCCGAGCGATGAGACGATCGCGGCGATGAGTGCTGCAAAGATAAGACCGCGTACACCGCTGGGAACCAGCTTCATCATCTCCGGATAGGCCTGATCAGCCTTAGCGAGATCGGGCGCCAGCGCGACCGCCGCAATCCCTGGCACGACAATGATAAATGGCATAAGGATCTTAATGAACGCCGCAAACATAATGCCGGTCTGCGCTTCTTTCACACTCTTGGCGCCTAGTGCACGCTGAATGATGTACTGATTGAAGCCCCAATATGAAAAATGCATCACCCACATGCCGCCAAGGATAACGCCAAGCCCGGGTAGGTTTTTATATTGTGGATTGTCTTTTGACAAAATCATGTCGAAGCGCTCGGGAAACTCGGCCATCAAACGCTGAAACCCACCAAAGATATCGCCGCCTCCAACCTGGGACAATGTAATATGTGTAATCAGGGCGCCGCCAATAATCAGCAGCACAACCTGAATGATGTCCGTGAGCGCGACCGCTTTCAGCCCGCCATAAAGAGAATAGGCGGCAGCAAACATCGCCAGCAACACCATGCCCAGCATCATACCGGCGCCGGTTAGTGTATTTATCGCCGTTGCGCCGAGCCACAAGATTGTCGTTAGATTAACGAAGGTGTAAATGCCCAGCCAGAACACCGACATCACATATTTAACGCCTGCGCCGAAACGCTGCTCTAAAAATTGCGGCATCGTGTAGATGCCGCGCTTCAGAAATATAGGTAGAAAGAATTTTCCAACCACGATCAGCGTAACTGCCGCCAGCCATTCGTAAGAGGCAATCGCCAAGCCGATCGCGTAGCCCGACCCCGACATGCCGATAATTTGTTCCGCAGAAATATTCGCCGCGATCAATGACGCGCCAATCGCCCACCAAGGTAGCGCCTTGCCGGCTAGGAAATAATCTGCGGTATCTTTTTTATGGCCCGCTTTCTCACGTGAAACCAGCGTCGCAATAGCGATCAGCGCCAGCGCATAACCAATCACGATGATGATATCGATGGTTTCAAGAACCATGGGAGTATCCTTTTTCTCACCACAACTGGCGGCGCTAACTTTATGCGGCGCCAAGAAGGAGTTTCAGCAGAATGTCTACGCGATCCGAGGTACGATTATTGTCCGTCATTTTGCGCAGCGGGGAAGAAGCGCACTGCCGCACCGCCGCCGGGCGCAAGCGGTAATTCCAAGATTGTGTCACTCGTTACCGCCCGTTCTTCGATGATCATATCATAGGGCCGTATATCCCAGTCGGCGTTGGCGCCATCCCGGTAAACCTGCGCAACATAGGCTCGGTTTTCATCCAGAAAGCTCAGGGGGACAGAGAGCTGACGCGCTACTTCATCGGTTATGGCGCCAATATACCAATCTTCAGTATTACGATCCTTACGGGCAAACACCACATGATCGCCAACCTCGCCAGCCAATGCGATGCTGTCTTCCCAATCGGTCGGCACATCGACGATATATTGAAACGCTTCCAGATTTTTTTCGTAATTTTCCGGAAGGTCCGCCGCCATCTGGATCGGGCTGTATAGGACAACATATAGCGCAAGTTGTTTTGCCAGCGTTGTTTGAACCCGGCTGACGGGATCACCGCGCGGCATATCTTTACGCAAGGGCAGGCGCTTGTTCGGCTCAAGGTCGAATATTCCCGGCGTAAAATCCATCGGCCCAGACAGCATACGCGTGTAGGGAAGGATTGTCGTGTGCTCCGGCGGGTTTGGCGGAATGCCCCAGGCGTTATATTCCTGCCCGCGCGCGCCTTCGCGCGCCACCCAGTTCGGATAGGTCCGGCGAAGGCCGGTGTCTTTAACGGGCTCATGGGGATTAACGGCGACTTTGCGTTTCGCCGCTTCGGTCACAACACGCAAATGATGCTCGACCATGAACTGGCCATCATGCCATTCGTATTTCTTGATGCCATTGTCATCGATACGCTCAATAAGGCCGCCATCGGCGACATATCCGGTTTTTACCGCGCGCACGCCAACAGACTCGTAAAGATCGAGCGCTTCATCCAATTGATTTTCGTAATTTGTAACGTCCCCGGAGGTTTCATGATGCCCGATCAGCCGAACGCCTTTTTCGCGTGCATAGACGCCGATCGCCTCTATGTCGAAATCGGGATAGGTTTCGGCAAATCTGAACAATTCGCCATTGTTAAACCAGTCGCCGTCCCAACCGATATTCCACCCTTCAACCAACACGCCCATGAAGCCATATTTAGCGGCGAAATCGATATAGCGTTTGGTTTCCTCGGTCGTTGCGCCGTGGATTGTGTCATTGCCCCAGCTGCGATCGCGAATATGCATCGCCCACCAGATGCCGACATATTTCCCCGGTTCGACCCAGGAAACATCGCCAAGTTTGTTTGGTTCATTGAGGTTCAAGATGAGATCGGAATTAAGAAGCCCAACCGCATCGGGCGCAATCTGGATTGTCCGCCACGGCGTTACAAACGGCGTCTTTGTCTTGACGAGAACGCCGTCGGACCAGGGCGAGAGATCAGCTTTAAACCGGCCCGGGCGATGTTGCTTCAACGACATCCCCGAATAGTCGACAAGCGCCGCCTCATGGACGCTAAGATGGACGCCCTCCGGCGTTTTAAAGGTAATCGGCGTGTGTGCGTTCGACACCTCGGACGCGGCCGAGGTCTCATAAAGATATTCATAGCGGTTCCAGCCGCGCGTCGGAATCCACCAGGTTGTCGACTGTTCGTCGACGGCGAACTCCGTTAATTCATCAATGATGTTGACCTTGCCAAGACGGCGTTGTTTCGGAATCTCATAACGGAAACCGACGCCGTCATTGAAGACGCGAAAACGCACATTCATGCGCCGTTCCGGACCGGCGACGGAGGCAAAAGTCACCAGCATCTCGTTGTGGTTGTCGCGAACAAGCCGGCGCTCGCCCCAGGGCTGCTCCCAGGTCTCGTCTTTCGCGCTCGTCTCAACGGAAGCAATGGCGAGGTCGCGATCGAAGCCGTGTTGATCTTCGAAGATCAAACCAAGCCGTGACGAGGCGAGCACTGTCTCGCCTTTATAGGAAATGGAGTAACTCGCTCTCCCGTTCTCGTCGGCGACCGTGACAATAATGTCGCCATTTGGAGACGTTGTTTGAGCCGGCGTTTCGGCGAATGCATGAAAACTGGTCAGCGCCGTCAAAATCAAAGCACTCGACACGAAAAACCGTAAAATCGATTTCAGTACAGTATGCACGCGCTGCCCTCCCATATGCTCGCCCCGATGAATGGCGCCGGCCTAGATTATTCAATCTGATGGCCGGTGCGCGCGAAGCGATTATTTTGCTTCAGGCGAGCCTACAGGATAATGCAATTTTCTGCAATTATATGCAGTCATGTGACAGAAATTTGCTGCATTGCACAATTCGAATAAACCAAAAGCCACATTATCACATTGTTTTATCAATATTTTCTAAGACTTCCTAATTAGGCTCAGGAATGACACTCATGAACAAGAATGCAATATTTTTGCAATTCAGCCTGCAATCGGCTAAATTCGAGTTGTGTTTAACAGTCACCATAGTGCATTTTGTGCAAACCCCTTCGCGCTGACGTTGCGTATGCGGACGATGTTGATGCTCTCACCGGCTCGCGCCCCGGGCGGCAAAACGGCATTGGGCTCCGCGCATGCATTATATCCTGGTGCGCCTTGACCGTCTTGCTTTCACCCCAGTCAGTTCTGCGCGTTGAAAAATTCGGGCGCGAGCAGCAGCCAATTGTTGTCATCGACAACGCATTTGTGCATCCCGAGCGCCTCAGTGAAGACGCTTGCGCGAGGCAATTTACACACATCGGGCCCTATTATCCCGGCGTGCGGGCAGTTCTCGGTGCTGATTTTACACAAAACCTGTGCGATGCGGTTCAGGACGTTCTCGCCGATCACCTGAAGATTGCGCGCGACCGATGGGCTGGGGATTGTTTTTATTCCCTGGTCACGACGCCGCCGGAAAAATTGCAGCCTATTCAGCGCTTCCCCCATTTTGACGGCGTTGAAGACGAGCGCATCGCGATGGTTTATTATTTGTGCAAGCCGGAACATGGCGGCACATCATTTTACCGGCATCGCGCAACGGGATTTGAAACAGTCGACGCCGCGAGATTTCAACCCTATCGCAGCAAGCTTGAAGCCAAAGTTCGCGAGATAGGCCTGCCACCCGCGCAATATATTGATGACGGTGCGCCGCTTTTCGAGCGTACCGGGAAGATCGATGCGATGTTCAACCGAATGCTGATTTATCGTGGCGTGAACCTGCATTGCAGCGCCATTCCGGATAGTTCTCTTCTGTCGTCTGACCCCAGAAAGGGCCGCCTGACAATCAATGCTTTTCTGGCGCCGCGGGATTGATTGGCTTATGCGCTGCAGATCAAACAAGGAAGTCGCCGCCATGTTCCGAAACGCTTTTCTTTTGTGCGCTCTCTTCGCCATGGCCGCTTGCGGGCGCGGTGATCCCGCACCATCGACCGTAGACAACCCTTATGAGCCCAAACCCTATGCCAAAATCGACCATCCGGATTGGTCGAGGAACGCGGTGCTCTATCAACTCAATATCCGTCAGTTTACAGATGAAGGAACGATCCCAGCGGCGCAAGAGCAATTGCCGCGTCTGAAAGCGTTGGGCGCCGATATCATCTGGCTCATGCCGATCCACCCCATTGGAGAGGAAAACCGCAAAGGCTCGCTCGGCAGCCCCTACTCCGTTAAGGATTATTACGGCGTCAATCCAGAGTTCGGCTCTACCGAGGACCTTAAAGCTTTTATCGATGCGGCCCACGCGCTCGGCATGCGCGTTATTCTCGACTGGATCGCCAATCACACCGCCTGGGACAATCCACTCGTCACCGAACATCCGGACTGGTATGAGCGTGACTGGAAAGGCGAGTTTCGCCCGACGCCGTGGTGGGACTGGTCCGACATCATCGATCTTGATTATTCTAAGCCGGGCGTTCGCGAATATATGACGCAAGCGATGAAATACTGGGTCGAAGAAGTCGGCGTTGACGGGTTTCGGTGCGACGTCGCCGGCTATGTTCCGCTCGAATTTTGGGAAAACGTCCGCCGCGAACTGGACGCGATCAAGCCGGTTTTCATGCTCGCGGAATGGGAAACGCGCGATGTCCATGCGCGCGCCTTCGATGCGTCCTATGCCTGGAGCTGGAACAATGCGGTTCACGACGTCGCCTTAGGCAAAGCAGATGTCGGCGCGCTATTTGGGTTTTATTCCAGCAATGAAAGCGCCTGGCCAGCCGATGCCTACCGGATGACTTATATTTCAAACCATGATCAGAATTCCTGGGAGGCGACCCAATTTGAACGCTTTGGCGATGCGCTTGCGCCGGCGATTGTCCTGTCCGTCGTCGGCGAAGGCCTGCCGATGATTTATAACGGCCAGGAGGCCGGCAATGAAAAGCGCCTGGAATTTTTTGAAAAAGACCCCATCGAATGGCGCGACCATCCCATCGGAGACCTTTATAAGAAACTCTTTGCCCTGAAGCATGAGACGCGCGCTTTGTGGAACGGCGCGGCGGGCGCGCGCATGGTCTCCGTCGTCAACACTGAGCCGCAGAAAGTCCTAAGCTTTGTTCGCTTCGGTGAAGAAGACGGCGTGTTCGCGGTGATAAATTTTACCGGGGAAGAGCAGACAGTTTCTTTCACCCAGTCGCTTCATCATGGGGCTTATATGGATTACTTTACGGATGAAGAGATCAGCTTCGATGGCGCAGGCGAGATGGGGCTCGGCCCCTGGGAATATCGCGTATATCTGAAAAAGGGACAGTCTTGAAAAACGCAGACAGCAAACCCTTTAAAATCATCGTCCTCGGCGGCGGAACCGCCGGCTGGATGGCCGCTAACCTGATGGCGAAACGATGGGCGGACCGCAATGTTGAGATAACCGTCCTTGAATCGCCGGATATCGGCATTGTCGGCGTCGGCGAAGGTTCGACGCCGCAACTAAAAGCTTTCTTCAATCAACTTGGCATTGCCGAAGCCGACTGGATGGCGAAATGCAACGCCACCTACAAGAACGGCATCAGCTTCGTCGGCTGGTCTCACCGCCCCGGCTATGAAGGATATTTTCATCCTTTCCCGTCGCCAATCGACAGCCACACCGCGCCTGCATTTTATTATAACAGCCATTACCGCCGCCAGGGATTTGACCTTGATGCAAATCCGGGCCGGTATTTTCTCTCCGCTCACCTCGCTAAAAACCGGCTTGCGCCGATACCGAGCCGCAATTTTCCCTTTGATATAGCGTATGGCTATCACTTCGACGCCTATCTCGTCGGCGCATTTTTACGTGAACACGCAAAAACCCTCGGCGTGCATTACGCCCAAGCCAACATCGCCGACATTCGGCTTGGCGATGATGGCGGCGTCACGCATCTCATTTCCGATGACGGGCAAGAAGTAGCCGCTGACTTCTTCGTTGACAGCACCGGCTTTCGCTCCCTGATCCTGCAACAAAGCCTCGGTGTTAAATTCTGCTCCTTTTCGGACAACCTCTTCAATGACGCCGCTGTCGTGATGCCGACGCCGGCAAATCCG
Source organism: Hyphococcus sp. (assembly GCA_021776375.1). Classification (GTDB taxonomy): domain Bacteria; phylum Pseudomonadota; class Alphaproteobacteria; order Caulobacterales; family Parvularculaceae; genus Hyphococcus. The sequence continues at coordinate 12,376 of JAJFGA010000087.1, forward strand.
GACCGGATGAATTCGCAAACCATTTCGACAGCGCTGAAAAATGGCTGGATCTGGGACATTCCGCTTACGAACAGAACTGGCAATGGATATGTTTACAGCTCTGGATATTGTTCAAGCGAAGAAGCCGAGCGCGAAATGCGCGAGCATCTAGGATTGCTCGATAGTGATGTGGATGCGCGCCACCTCAAAATGAAAGTCGGTCAGGTCGAAAAACACTGGCACAAGAACTGCCTTGCCGTCGGCCTGTCACAAGGCTTTATCGAGCCGCTTGAGGCAACGGCGCTTCACCTCGTGCAAGCGACGGTTGAGAATTTCATGACGGCGTTTGAAGAAGGCGGCTTCACCGATAAAAAACAGGGCGATTTCAATCAGGATATCAGCGCAAGGTTTGAGGGCGTGCGCGACTATATTGTGTGTCATTACCGCACGAGCCTGCGCTCGGACACGCTATATTGGCGCGACAATGCAGCGAACAACAAGCTGTCAGAATCGCTGCACCGCATTCTCAAATGCTGGTTTTCCCGCGGCGACATGAAACAGGAAATCAAAGACCAGGGGATCAGCAGATATTACGCGCTCACCTCTTGGCTATGCCTGCTTGGCGGATATGGCAATTACCCGGAGCGGGAAAAACTTTCACCGCCGCCGCAAGACCTTCAGCGTTTTGACCTGGCGGTGATAGACGACTTTATCACCCGCTGCGGGATGAACTTCCGGGATCACAAAAAACTGCTTGCAGAGCAGGAAACAGAGGCGCGAGCATGAAGGTAGAAGATAGATTAATCCGCCGCATCGTCATCGCCGGCGGCGGCTCGGCCGGTTGGATGACGGCAGCAACGCTCGCCAACTCGCTTAGAGGCAGCGCTGAAATCACGCTTGTCGAATCCGATGAGATCGGAATCGTCGGCGTCGGCGAAGCCACGATCCCGCCGATCAGGAATTTCAACCAACAGCTCGGCATAGAAGAAGCGGACTTCCTGCGCGCCACGCAGGGAACGTTCAAGCTCGGCATCGAATTTGTCGATTGGACGCGGTTAAACCACCGCTATTTCCATCCCTTCGGCCATTTCGGCGCAGAGTTCGACAATGTGCCGCTTTACCACTACTGGCTGAAAGAACGCGCCGCAGGCGATGCGACGCCGTTTGAAGACTATTCCATGGCCTGGGCGGCGGCGCGGCGCGGACGCTTCGCTCATCCGATGACTGATCGACGACGCATCCAATCGACCTATGACTACGCCTATCATTTGGACGCCTCGCTATACGCCCGTTTCCTACGCCAATATGCTGAGGCGCGCGGCGTCGTCCGCAAGGAAGGCCGGATTGTCGATGTGCGCCTTACCGCTGAAACCGGTCATATCGTCGGCCTGACAATGGATGACGGCTCGATGATCGATGGGGATTTCTTCATCGACTGCACCGGATTCCGCGCTCTACTGATAGAAGGTGCTCTCAAAGCCGGTTATGAAGACTGGACGCATTGGCTGCCTTGCGACCGGGCCGTCGCCGTTCCTTGCGCGCATGAGGATCCGGACCGGCTCGATCCCTTTACGCGATCGACAGCGCGACCTGCAGGATGGCAATGGCGCATTCCCCTGCAGCATCGCGTCGGCAACGGTTTTGTTTATTGCAGCAACCATATATCCGACGACGAAGCGCATGCGACGCTCCTCTCCAATCTTGAAGGCGAAGCTTTGGGGGAGCCGCGACTTGTGCGCTTCAAGGCCGGGCGCCGGCGAGAATACTGGAAGAAGAACTGCGTTGCGATTGGACTCGCCGCCGGTTTCATGGAGCCGCTTGAATCGACGGCGATCCATCTGATCCATTCCGGAATCACGCGGATGATGGCTCTCTTTCCTGATAACAGTTTCAACAAGCTGGCGATCGACGAATATAACCGGGCGACATGCGTCGAATATGAACGCATCCGCGATTTTCTGATCTTCCATTATTACAAGAACGAACGCGGGGACTCGGACCTATGGCGGCAGTGCGCAGCCATGCCCCTCCCGGAGGAACTTCAGTATAAAATTGACCAGTTTGCGCAAAACGGCCGGCTAGTCGTAAAGATGCTGGAGCTTTTCCAGAATCCCAGTTGGCTAGCCATATTCCTCGGACAGGAGCTCGTCCCGGCGCAATATGATCCGTTGGCCGATATGCGCGCTCATATCGACGGCGCCGCGCGCCTCGCCGGATTGCGCGGCATGATCAATGAAACTGCGGATTCGCTTCCGACGCATCGCAACTTTATCAACAACCACTGCGCGGCGCCGTCGCCTTAGGCGGCGCAATGTTGGGATATAAAGTCTTCGTGGCTTTGCATAGGCTCAACAGCACGTTCGATCAGGGTGCGAATGTTATTTTGAAATTCTTGAACTTGATCTTCTGAAAGCGCATCAGCAATTGGATGGTACCGTTCCGGTGTAATGTTCTGGCCCAGCATTATTTGAAGCCACCCGGTCTCAGTAAACAGTTCCTCATGCTCACGGTAAATGCGGCCCGTTGTTCGGAACAAATCGATCTTGGCATTCAACGCATCGGGAATGCTCATCGCGCGGCACGCTTTCCAGAATTCGGAATCTTCGCGCTCATTTGCATGATAGTGGAGAATGAGGAAATCGCGTATGCGTTCGAATTCGAATCGCGACTGACGGTTATACTCGTCGATCAGCGCTTCATCGAAACAGCGGTCGGGAAACATTGAGACAAGCCGGTTGATCCCCGACTGGATGAGGTGAATGGATGTTGATTCCAGCGGCTCCATGAAACCGCTGGCAAGCCCCAAAGCGAGGCAGTTTTTCATCCAGAGTTTTTTTCGCATGCCGGTCGTAAAGCGCAGGATGCGCGGTTCGGCGAGGGCTTTGCCCTCTATGTTTTGCAACAAAATGGCTGTTGCTTCATCGTCGCTTAAGTGCTGGCTGCAATAGACATGGCCGTTGCCTACTCGGTGTTGCAACGGGATACGCCATTGCCAGCCGGCCTTCTGTGCCGTTGCCTGCGTATACGGACGGAATTCATCGCCATGTTCGCACGGCGCCGCGACGGCACGGTCGCAAGGCAGCCAATGCGTCCAGTCTTCATAACCGGCTTTGAGCGCGCCTTCGATAAGGAGGCCGCGGAAGCCGGAACAATCGATGAAGAAGTCAGCGGCGAAACGCTCGCCCCCTTCCATCTTCACTGCATCGATAAAACCGGTCTCGCCATCAAGGTCGACATCGGTGATTTTTCCTTCGATGCGTTTCACGCCGCGCCGCTCGGCGAAGCGCCGCAGATAGCCGGCATAAAGGAGCGCATCGAAATGAAAGGCGTATTTAATCCCCGTCAATCGCGATGTGCCGACTTTTTCCAATTGCGAGAAGCGGTTCTTCATCGCCGCCTGCGTATTGATTGAATAGTCCCAGATCGGCGCTTTGTTTCCCGAGGCGCGGGCACGCAGCCAGTAATGATGAAACGGCAGAAAACCTAGCGGCAGGCCGATATCGCCAAAGGCGTGAAGATAACTATCGCCCTGGCGCGTCCAGTTGTTGAACTGAATGCCGAGTTTGAAACTCGCTTGCGTGTTGCGTATGAAGTCGTTTTCATCAAATCCGAGAAATCGGTTGATGTGATGAATTTGCGGGATCGTCGCCTCGCCGACGCCGACGGCGCCGATCTCGGATGATTCAATAAGCTTGATCTCAACAGCATCGCCAAGAGATTTTGCAAGAACCGCAGCTGCCATCCAGCCCGCGGTCCCGCCGCCGACAATGATGACAGATCGAATTGAATGTTCACTCATCGCATAGTTGCCCCGGCGCGCACCAAGCATGGCGCCCAACGCAGTTTAGACTACTTCCGCTTTCATGGTCCACGCCATAGCGACGCAGCGCGCCGTTGATGCGGAATACAGGGCCAAAAAAACAAGCCCCGCCGGCCATATGATGCGCCGGCGGGGCTTAAATACGCTCGGGAGGATTGAGCGTATCAGAATGTTTTCGAGACGCCGATCAGATAGGTGCGACCGAAAGACTGATGGTCGATGATCTCACCGGGTGCGTTAAACGTGACAAACGGCTCGTCGGTCAGATTGAGGCCCTGGAACGTCAGGCGTGTGCCGCCAATCAAGCCCTCGCCGCCAAAGGTGTACCCGATCTGGCCATCGAAAATTGACTCCGCCTTCGCATTGCGCAGGGTGCGCGTGGCGCTGATCGCCGAGACCTCGGCCAGGAAACCCGACCGATAGCGGTGGCTGATCCGTGCCTCGAAACCTCCATTTTCGTAATAAAGCGTCGAGTTGACGACCCATTTTGACAGCCCAGGGATCGGAATCGTAATCGGGGGAACCGTCCCCAAACTCGGATCAAGCGGCGGCGTGAAGGTGAGCGTGACGTCACTGTCCGTAAACGATGTCGAGGTGAGAACGCCAAACGGCGCAAGGAACGAGTCTTCGCCCAAAAGCGTGCCGGGCAATGACAGCGACACCTCAAAACCCTTGATCGTACCCGACCCGTTATTGGACGGCGCCGAGAACGGACCGATCGGAGAGTTCAATTGCGCCGCTTGGGTCGGAGTGAGTTCGTTCGGGATGAATTCGCTGAAGTCAAATGCGAACACGTCAAATGAGTTAACGAAGTCATCGAGATCCTTATAGAAGCCGGCGATCGCAATATATCCCGCACCGCCAAAATAATGCTCAAAAGAAAGATCAACCTGATTGGCTATATACGGCCGAAGGCGCGGGTTTCCGCCGCCAGCGGAGAACACGAAGAAATCCTGCCCTTCTACGTTCCCAGCCGCATCACTGCCGATATTGCTCGTATCGACGCCAAGCGAAAGGCTGGCATTGAGCTGATCCATCCGTGCGCGGGCGAGCGTGCGCGACGCGCCAAGCTTGAGGAATGTTGATTCGCCAAGTTCGTAGACAAGGTTCAAGCTCGGCAGAAAATCCGTATAGCTTTCGCCGTCAGTCACACTTTCGGCGTTATCCTCAAGCGTGCCGGATACAGATACGCCCGTCGGAATTCTGAAGCCCAGTGAGCTTTGATCTGTATAGACGATCTGCAAACCAGCGTTTCCGGTGAGCCTGCCGGTGTCAATCTGGAACTTGACCCATCCCTGAATGATATCCTCGTTGACGGTCCAATCCTGCGCCGTCGAGAAAGACGACAGGGAAACGAATTGCGGATTGTAAAAGCCATTTTCCAACAGGAAGAACGGATCATAGCAGACTTGGCCCTGAATGCCGAAGAAAGTCACTCCGCAATCGCTACCATCGCTGACAAGCGCCTCTGTCGGAATCGGCGCTGTGCGAACCGCGCCATCGGTCCGTGTTACGCCACCGCCCGGAAGCGTCAGGAATTGCTGGTCGATATTGCGCGTCTTTTCGCGCATTCCGTAGTCGATACCAACCTCAATATTGCTGAAGAAGGAGCTATCTAAATCACGATTTACGCTGGCGCGCAGGTGCAGGAGTTCGTCTTCCGTCTCCGGCGAATTGATAAAGCCTGCCTGAACAAGATCATTGCTTTCGCCCCAGCCCAGCGGGTCGGTCAAGACAAACAGGCTTGTGTCGGTATAATCGAGCCCTGTCGACAGTTGGAAAAAGCCTTCATCGTCCCGAACTGCGTTGATCGTATCGGCCGCGCCGATATTAGCCGCAGCATCGGCAATGACACTAGTGTCGCAATTTATCCAGCAATAGCCCGTGCCGGCATAGGATTCGATTAAATCATCTTTGCGGTCAGCTTTCGAATAGCTGACATCAAACTCGGCGCCCCATGTATCGGTGTCCCACTGGCCGTTCCATCCGGCGGAAAAGAGCTCAGCGCGGCGGCGGTTGAAGTCGTTGCGCACAACGCCGCGGACATTGTCAAATGTAATGTCAGTCGCAAGGCCGTCGCTGTTGGTTGCGTTTACCGTTTCTGAAGTGCCGAACCAGCTGAAGCCCGTTTCAATGCCGCGGATCGGATTGTCTTCGGCGAAATCGGAATAAAAAATGTCGAGCGTAGAATTGAAATTGTCGGTCGGCTGGTACTGCAGCGTCCCGATGACTCCCAATCGGTCGAGATCGACGGACGACGCAAAGGATTTCTGCCCGTCGAGTGTGCCATCGCCATAGCCCCAAGCGTTAAAGTTCTGGCCTTGCGAGGGTGAAGACTGATAGGCTACGCCAACTGCGATCCCGACTGTATCATCAGCAAACTGATCGACAATCGTTCCGGTGATTCGATAGCCGTTGCCGGGCGCATCGGGATTTAGCGCTCCGTCTTCGTTGAATTCATAACGGCCATTCAGGTTGATGATCCGCTCACCTTTATCGAGCGGGCGAATGGTTTGCATATCCACCGTGCCGGCAAGGCCTTGACCGACAAGGCCGGCAAATGGCGTTTTGTAAACCACCGCCGCCGACAACAGCTCCGCCGGATACTGATCGAACTCGACGCCGCGGTTGTCGCTGGTCGTGACCTGCTCGCGGCCGTTCAACAGCGCCGTCGAGAAGTCAGGCCCGAGACCGCGAATCGAAAGCCCCTGCGCCCGCCCGTTGAGACGCTGCGTGGCGAGACCCGGCAGGCGACCCAGCGCTTCGGCGATTGAAACGTCAGGTAGTTTGCCGATGTCTTCAGCCGAAACCGCCTCAACGATCGACTTGGCGTCGCGTTTGGTCGCTACCGAGTTTTCGAGCGAACTGCGAAAACCGGTAACTACGATTTCATCTTTTTTATCGCTATCTTCTTGAGCGAAGGCCAGCGGTGTAAATGCAAGGCTGGACGCGCATCCAAGCAAAATACTGCGAATGTAAACTCGATCCATAGTTTTCCCTCCCTAGCGGGCGTTTAGGCTGTAATGGCGAGTACCATGAAATAAATATCAATTACTTGCAATAGCGGTATTATTTAATCTCGCAAAACCACCATCCACTACGATATCAAGCTCAATTCAAAAAATCCACAAACCATAGTAACTAGCTATAAATAATAATCTTTTTAACGCCTTGCGAAGCTGCAAAAGATATGACATTTTCATCACAGCGAATAATGTAATTCTTTGCAATAAATTATGCTAAGCATATGCGTTAAAGGCTATGAAGCGAATTGGCGGAAAAATCAGCCCTTGGTTGATGGCCAAATAACAATTGGCGGGAGGGGTAGGGTCGATGCAAAGTGGTTCACGTAACGCCTTATTGTTGGTTCGATTGCGCCGTGTTTTTTTGGCGTTCATTGTGTGGTGGGCGCCGTTTGCGGCAACCTCCCTTGCGGCTGACCATTTAGACCGCACGCCCGAAGATGAAGTTATCTACTTCGTTTTGCCGGATCGTTTTGAAAATGCCGACCCGAGCAATGATCGTGGCGGATTGGACGGCGGTCGGCTCGACCATGGGTTTGATCAAACGGACAAAGGTTTTTTTCACGGCGGCGACCTCAAGGGCCTGACCGCGCGCCTCGACTATATTGAGGGGTTAGGCGCTACGGCGATCTGGCTTGGGCCGATTTACAAAAACAAGCCCGTACAAGGGCCGCCCGGTGATGAATCTGCTGGCTATCATGGGTATTGGATTACTGATTTCACTTCGGTCGATCCACATTTTGGAACCAATGAAGAGCTTAAGGAATTTGTTGAGGCCTCGCATCAGCGTGGCATCAAGGTTTATCTGGATATCATCACCAATCACACAGCAGATGTGATATCTTACCGGGAATGTCATGACCCTGATTATCAAGGTGGCGACAAGCCTGAACAAGGATGCCCCTACCGCTCGAAAGCGGATTATCCCTATTCGACGAGAGGGCTTGCATCCGGCGAGCGTATTAACGGCGGATTTTTGAGCGATGATCCGCTCTATCAGACTCAAGAAAATTTTGAACGCCTTACCAGAAATGATTACGCTTATACGCCTTACGTTCCGACCGGCGAAGAACATGTGAAAAAGCCGGACTGGCTGAACGATCCGCGTTATTATCACAATCGCGGCGACTCATTCTGGTTTGGAGAAAGCGCGCTATACGGAGATTTTAGCGGGTTGGATGATTTATTGACGGAAGATCCCCGTGTGGTTGAGGGGTTCATCGAGATTTTCAAGGACTGGATTACCAAATACAAAATTGACGGCTTCCGCATTGACACCGCAAGGCACGTTAATCCGGAGTTCTGGCAGGCCTTTAGTGCTGCTATGCTGGAACATGCAGCTGCGCAAGGCATTCCCAACTTCTATATTTTCGGAGAGGCCTATAGTGCTAATCCTGCTGGATTAGCACGTTTCACGCGTGTGGATGGCTTACCATATGTGCTTGATTTTGCATTCCAATCTACCGTACAGGAAGTTGTTCTAACCGGTGCGCCGGCGATACGCTTTCAAGACCTTTTCGACGTTGATGCGCTTTATGAGGGCGGCGGCAAAACCACCGCCGGGCTTCCTGTCTTTATTGGCAATCACGATATGGGACGGTTTTCGATGTTCGCGCGACAGGCGCATCCGGATGCGCCGGACGAGGAAATTTCCAAGCGCGTTCTTCTCGCTCACGCGATGATGTTCTATCTGCGCGGCGTGCCGGTAATTTATTACGGCGACGAGCAGGGGTTTATCAGCGACGCAAACGATAAGGCAGCCAGGGAAGACATGTTTCCGAGCAAGGTAGATTCATATAATGATAATGATTTGGTTGGCACAGACGCGACGACCGCCAGTTCCAACTTCAATACTAAGCATCTGTTTTATCGCGCGTTCTCAAAAATGGCGAGCATCTATCGCAAACACGCGCCGCTGCGTCATGGTGCGCAGTTGCTGCGCTTAGCGGAACATGAAGGAAGCCTTTTGGCCGTGTCGCGGCTCGGCGAGGATGGCGGCGAATATCTGATCGTTTTCAATGCAGCAAACCATAAGCGCACACTACAGATCAACGTTGATCCACGATCGACATCATGGAAATCCATTTCAGGCCGGTGCAACCGGCAATCTACAACGACAGGCAGCGTCGAAGTTACTGCGCCGCCGCTTGCATATGTCATTTGCAAGTCTAATGATTGGAATAAACATTAATGAATGTGCTTGACGCAAAAGATGTGAAGCGATCTAGCCAGAGGCTTGACCTCGCTGAAGCGCAAGACTGGTGGCGCGGCGCGGTTATTTATCAGATTTATCCACGCAGTTTTCGCGACTCCAGCGGCG
>JAJFGA010000088.1 GCA_021776375.1 Hyphococcus sp.
CTGTCACGGGTCCGAAAGGCCCGGTTTGAACAGCCGGCCGGGCAAATAGCATCCGTCCGTAGATGCGGTTTCCTGCTTAGCCCGAGGAAACCGCCGAACACCTGCCCGCTCGCCGCGATCCAGATCGCTAAGAAACGGTGAGCTCAACGCCTCTCCATATCCGGACTGCATGCAGTATAGGGCCGCTGGAATCGGTGAGGATGAAATTTAATATATTAAATTTCATCCTCACGCCTCGGAATGGTCTTATCATCAGCGCAGGGCGCAGTGAAAATCGTCATCCCGTGTGCCGCGCGGCGCTGCATTGCATCCGGGATGACGGCGAAACAAAATCCCTTTGTCGACTCCGCCCTTAAAGCTGCTCCAAACTCGGCGTTGTTTTTTTCTCGCCGAGCCAGGCGTCTTTGAACAGCGCTTTTGCGTATTTCGCGCCGTTCTTGTCGCCTTGGGCTCTATAGCTTTCTGAAAGCCCATAAAGCACCCAGGCGTTGTTGGGCGACTCCGTAAGGGTCTCGAGGAATAATTGTTCCGCTCGTTCGGTCTTGCCGGCTTGAAGCAGCATGGCCGCCAGGGTTTGCTTGGCCGGATAGTACCAGTACGGCGGCTCGGTATAGGGGAGGTCCGCCTGCAGGGCAGTCGCTTCTTCCATCGCCTCGACTGCGGTATCGAAATCGCCTTCGCCCGCGGACAGGCGCGCGATGATCGTTAGCCGCGCGATGTTGAGAACATCGATCGCTGGTACGCCGCCGTCGGTCAGGTCGCTTAGATCCTTTTCAGCAATCAGTGTACTGATGGCTTCGATCTCGCCCATGGCTTTGTCGTTCTCGCCAAGCTTGGCGAAGGCCTCGCCGCGCGCATAATGCCAGGCGCCGCGCAAGAATGGCAGTGCGTCGCCGGGGTCGGGCAGAGCAACCGTGTCTGCGGGATCGCCATATTGCACCATCGCATAATAAGGCGCGGCTTTGATCGGCTGCACCCAGGGCGCCGCGGAAGCCATGTCCATCGGGAGCTTTTCATCAAGGCGCGTCGCCATGGTGAGCGCGGTCTCAGCGTCGCCAGCCATTTGCGCAGACGTCATCGCGAAATGAATGTTGTGGGTATAGTAGCCATATTCATAAAGAATGCTGGTGGACGCCGTCTCAAGATAGGCGGCGTCCGCATCTACGGCGACGATGTTGTGGTCGAGAGACTCTTTAAAGCGTCCGATGCGGTAATAAGTGTGCGACGGCATATGGATCAGATGGCCGAGGCCTGGCGTTAGCGCGGCCAGGCGGTCGGCGTGATCTGTCGCGCGGAAGGGGTCGAGCGAGGCTTCCGTAATGTGAATGTAAAGATGGATTGCCGCTGTGTGGTTCGGGTTGCGGGCAAGCACGCCCTCAAGCAGCGACACAGTGCGGGCGGTGCGGCCCTTGGCGACGCGTCCGCCATCGGCCCAATAATCCCAGGGTTGCGTGTCCATATTTGCTTCCGCCGCCAGCGCCACGATGAAACCATCGTCAGGATACTGATTGGCGACATCGTCCATGGCGTCGGCAAACGCATTGTCGAGTTTTGACCGATCGGCGATCGGCTCGGCCTGATAGCGATAGCCGAGCGCATTGATCAGCGCTTTTTCTTTCGCACTGGCGCCGTCGCGGCGGGCAAGAGCCTTCATGATGGCGGCGTATGCCGGCGCGACGGCGTCATCACCCATGGGCGCATTGATATTTGGCCCAAGTGCAAACGCCTCGCCCCAAAAACACATGGCGCAGTCGGGGTCGATGCTTTGTGCGCGGCGGTAAGCTTTGATCGCTTCTTCATGGTTGAAATTATAGGTGAAGGCGAGGCCCTGATTGAACCAGGCCTGCGCTTCGGGGTCGTTGGTTGAAATCTCATAGCTGATCTCACCAAACGGCGCCATCAAGGCCTGAACGCCGGGGGCGTCCTCCTCGAGCGTAGCTGCATAGGCTTTTGCGGCGCGCACAAAGAAGGCGCGGCGTTTGGCAAGCTCGTCGCCGCCGCGCCCGCATAGAGAGCGTACGATCATCAAAGGATGCATGAACGGCGCGCGGGCCTCGTCTTGAAGGCTGGGCGCGAATGTGACGCTCACGCCGCCGAGAACGATGGCGCCCGCAGCGGCGCCCATAAGCAATTTCAATTTCATTATGGTCTCTCCCCGAAAAGAATTGGATTACGGACGCCCATCGAATGATCGACGCCGGTTGGCCGCGATACGCCCAGCCACACCTATTGGTGGTTACTAAGATAGGGCCTACCTGCCCCAAAATTAGCGAAATGGCCTGATAATGACCGCCCGCTTAAACACGCCCGCAAATTGTGCTTTATGCCGCCTATGGTGGAATCAAAAATCGGCAATGTCCATGAATATAGCGTCTCGGAGCTTTCAGGAGCGGTAAAGCGCGCGATTGAGGACAATTTCGGCTTTGTCCGGGTGCGTGGAGAGCTTGGGCGTGTCACCAATGCGGCCTCGGGCCATGTTTATCTCGATCTGAAAGATGAAAAAGCCGTCATCTCCGGGGTGATGTGGAAGGGCGTTGCGGCGCGCCTTGCAATTAAGCCGGAACAGGGGATGGAAGTGGTGGTCTCCGGGCGGATGAGCACCTTTCCCGGTCAGTCGCGCTATCAGTTGATTATTGACGCGCTGGAGCCGGCCGGGGCCGGCGCGTTGATGGCGCTGTTTGAAGAACGCAAGAAGAAGCTTGAGAAGGAAGGGCTGTTCGCGCCGGAGCGCAAAAAACCGATCCCGTTTCTGCCGCAGGTGATCGGCGTGGTTACGTCGCCATCCGGTGCAGTAATCCGCGATATTCTCCACCGCTTGCGCGAGCGGTTTCCGCGTCACGTTATTGTCTGGCCGACCCTGGTGCAGGGGCGCGGCGCGGAAGCGAAAATCGCTGCAGCGATTGAGGGCTTTAACGCACTCGCGACCGGCGGCGATATTCCGCGTCCGGATGTTTTAATCGTCGCGCGGGGCGGCGGGTCGCTCGAAGATTTATGGTGCTTCAATGAAGAGGCGGTGGCGCGTGCGGCGGCGGCGAGCGAAATTCCTCTCATCTCGGCGGTAGGCCATGAGACCGACACGACGCTGATCGATTATGTCGCGGACAAGCGCGCGCCAACGCCAAGCGCAGCGGCTGAAATGGCGGTTCCGGTGCGCGCCGATCTATTGGCGGAGGTGCAAAACAAGGAGCGCCGCATCACCAGCGCATCGGCGCGGTTGTTTGAAACCCGCCGCGCCGGTCTCCTCTCGGCGGCGCGCGGGCTTGGCCGGCCAGAAGATATTCTCGGTGCCGCCGGTCAACGGGTTGACCGCGCCTCGGACCGGCTGCGCGCCGCCGCGCGTGCGCGCGTCGATCATGCGCGGACATCGATTGCAACGATTGGCGGGCGGCTTAATGGAAATCTCTTGGCCGCCGGCTTTGCGGTCAACGCCAATAAAGTTGCGGCCAGTTGGTCGCGCATTGCGGAACGCGCGCAACGCATTCTCACCGAACGCAAGACCGCGCTTGCCGGTGCGGCGCGGGTTTTGGAAACCGTCTCTTACGCCCGCATATTGGAGCGCGGCTTTGCGCTTGTGCGCGACGAGGCCGGCGCGGTGATCCGCCGAGCGGATGCAGCACCCGCTGGCGCGCGCGGGCAAATCCAGTTCGCGGACGGTGCGCGCGAGGTAACTTTCGGGGGCGCCAGCAAGGCGAAGCGCCAAACCCCGCCATCAAAACCACCCGCCAAAAGCGCTGCAAAACCTAAAACCACACCGCGCCAGCCCCCGCGCCAACAAAGGCTTTTTGACTAGCGGATGGCGGGTGCGCTAAAATTTCAGAAATTTAAGGACAGAGGCTGCAAATGAACCCGTTTGATTCCGTCAGCGCCGCCAAAGAAGCGGTGGTTGAATATGGCGATGCAGAATTTCACGTCGTGGCGCCGGGCTCTTATGTGACCTGCGCGATCACCACCAAGCGGATTAAATTAACCGATTTGCGCTACTGGAATGTCGATAAACAGGAACCCTACGCGGATGCCGATGCGGCGATGAAGGGGTTTGGTTACGAGGTGAGGTCGTGATGCGTCTGGTTGGTTTTGCTCTATTGTCTTTTGTCGCCGCATGCGCCGCCGCCCCGGCGCAGGAAAGCGTGAGTGCGGCGGCGCCTGCGGAAGTCACGCCGCCGCCGATTGCGTTGCCGGTTGATCGTAAGACGGCCAATACTGGCGTCAGCGAAGAAGAGATGCGCGCGCGCCGCGCCAATTACGCTGAAGCGATGCTCGACGTCGCCGAACGCCAGAAAGTCTTTGACGATGAGCCGACGCGGTTTTCTCTCAGCGGTTCGTTCGTGCAAGGAGGGCTTGTTTTTGGCCAGACCGAGACCGGCGCGACGGTGCGGTTTGACGGCGATGATGTTATGGTCGGTGAAGACGGGTGGTTTGTTTTCGGCTTCGGGCGCGACAGTGCGTTGACATCGCTGGTGGTCGTCACGTTTCCTGACGGTGCGGTGGAGCGCCATGCCATGGAGATTGAGGACCGCGAATTTCCGGTGCAGCGCATTGACGGTCTCGACCAGTCAAAAGTCTCCGGCTTTACGCCCGCACAGCTGGAGAAAATCGCCATCGATAGCGCCAAGAAAAAGGCCGCGCGCAAAGCCACGCAAAGCATCGCCGACTGGGTGGCGGGATTTGTCTGGCCGGTAACGGGCCCGATCAGCGGCGTTTTCGGCTCTCAGAGGATCCTCAATGGCGAGCCCAAGCGGCCCCATTCCGGCGTCGATGTTGCTGCAACCAAGGGCACGCCCGTGCGCGCGCCGGCGCCGGGGATTGTCACGCTGGCGGAAGAGGGGATGTATTTCGAAGGCGGGCTGATCCTGCTCGACCATGGTCATTGGCTCGAAAGCGCCTTTTTGCACCTCTCGAAGATTGACGTAAAACCCGGCCAACATGTTGAAAAAGGGGATATAATCGGCGAGGTCGGGGCCACCGGACGGGTCACGGGGCCGCATCTCCACTGGTCCATGAAATGGTCCGGGCAGCTGGTCGACCCGGAGCTGACGGTCGGCGAGATGCCTGAGGACGGTGGCGCCTCCGGCGGTTAAGCTTTTTGTAATTGACAATCATTATTAACTAGACCATCTAATTTACGGATGGCGCAGGCCGGTTTGTGCGCCCGAATCAGAGCGACCGCGGACAAACTATGTATATTTGCATCTGCAATGCGTTGAAGGACAAGGAACTGGCGGCCGCGAGCAGCGATGCGCGCACGGTCGCCGATGTCTTTCGCCGTTGCGGCAGCCGCCCGCAATGCGGCAAGTGCCTGCCGGATGTGGCGCAAATCATCGAAGATGTGCGCGCGTTGGAAGACGAATCGCTTCCGCTTGCTGCGGAATAATTCTGCGGGTTTTCCACTTTTGGACGCTTCTGTCTCGTATCGAGCGTTTTGTGTCATAGAGATAAATGTCTTGATGTCATTGCCGGACTTGTTCCGGCAATCCAGAGCATCGGCCACAGTATTTGCAGCTCTGGATGCCCGGAATAAATCCGGGCATGACAGTGGGTAGATGTGGCCGTTTTATAGCGTAGAGGCTTTAGTACGAGCGGTGTTCGCTCGCCGGACCCCGCGTAGCTGAGAGTCGCTTGCAAAGATAACTCTTGGAGCGCGCGCGCGTTGCTATATTTTGAAAGTGACAATTCCAAATGGAGAAGAATGCATGAAGGGCGATCCACGGGTCATCGACCACCTCAACAAAGCGCTGAAGCTGGAGCTGACCACGGTCAACCAGTATTTTTTGCATGCGCGGATGTATAAAAATTGGGGTTTTGAACGCCTCGCCAAGATCGAATATGACGAATCGATTGATGAAATGAAGCATGCGGATGAGTTGATTGAGCGCATCCTTTATCTCGAAGGCCTGCCGAATGTGCAAGATCTCAACAAGATTTATATCGGCGAGAACGTGAAAGAGTGCCTTGAGGCTGACCTCAAGGCTGAACAGCACGCCCATCCGCTTTACCTTGACGCCATCCAACATTGTGAAGAGGTGCGCGATTTCGTTAGCCGTGACATGTTCGCGCGCATTTTGGAATCCGAAGAAGAGCATATCGATTTCCTCGAAACCCAGCTTGAGCTGATAGAAAAAGTTGGCGAGGAGCGTTACATGCAGTCGCAGATGCAGACCAGCGGCGGCTAAGATGGGAGGCTAAGATGCGAATTCTTGCGGGCTTGGTGTTGTTCTTGTTGATTGCCGCTTGTGCGCCGTCGGCGGGAGCGCCCGGCGCGCCAGGTAGCGGGACAGAAGACAGCGAGGCGGGAGAGCCATCCATCGGTGAGCTTGGTGGCATGTGTGGCGGTATCGCGGGCTTTCAGTGTGCAGATGAAAATGCCTATTGTAAATCTGCGCCCGGCGTCTGCGTTGATACTGCAGACTATGCTGGCGTCTGCACCAAAAAACCAGAAATCTGCACCATGCAATACGACCCGGTCTGTGGCTGTGACGGCAAAACCTATGGCAACGCATGCTCCGCCGCGAGCATGGGCGTGAGCGTTGCGTATAAGAGTGAGTGCGTTGCGGAATAGACGCGCAAGCAAAGTGTTTCAATGATTTCGTTTGTTCAAGACTGATGCTGCGATTTTTATCCGCCATAGTTTTTGCCGGCTTGCTCCTTTCCGGCTGCGCCACACAAGGCGCGCAGGAAGATGGCGCAGCCAATGCGATGCATGCCTATTTGGCGGGCATGCCTAAAGCTGAGCTACACTTACATCTTGAAGGCACGCTCAGCCCCGAGACGACTGTCCGCATCACGCGGCGCAATGGCCTTGATTATTTCACCACAGTCGAAGAGGTGAAGCAGTCGCTAGCCAGTCGTCCGCCAGGTCTGATGGGTTTTCTGGCGCATCATTTCAAATCCCAGGAAGTCATGCAGACGCGCCAGGATTTTTATGACGCAACCTATAAGCTTGCCGAAACGCTTGCTGACAACAATATCGTTTATGTTGATGTTTTTTTTGACCCCCAGGCCCACACAACGCGGGGCGTTTCATTTGCGGATATGTTTGAAGGCATTGATGCGGGGCGCGTTGATGCTGAGGCGGCGTTTGGCGTCACGATCAATCTTATCATGTGCATTCAGCGCGAACGCAGCGTGGAAAGTGCGCTTGAAATGCTCGATCAGGCGGCCCCCTTCCGTTCCCGGATCATTGGCCTCGGCATGGATTCCGGACCGGAATATGGAAATCCGCCGGTGAAGTTCCGCGATGTCTATTCCCGTGCGCGCGAAGAAGGATATTTTCTGACCGGGCATCATGATGTCGATGTCCGCGATTCGATTAAACACATTTGGCAATCCCTCGATGTCATCGGCATGGATCGGATCGACCATGGTTTGAATGCGTCCGATGACGACGAATTGACAAAAGAATTGGCGAGGCGAGGGATCTGTCTTACCGGCAGTCCGGTTATGCGCAGTACGGACCCGGCGCCGCAAGATGTTGATCGGATTATGGCGCTGGATAGCGCCGGGGTTTGTGTTTCCCTCAATAGCGATGACCCGGAAGAATTTGAAAGCGGGTATCTGACCAATATGCTCATCCTGTTTCAGGGGGCGAGCGGTTATTCAAGAGCAGACATGACGCGCCTGATGTTGAACGCGTTCAATTCGATCTGGGGGACGACGACGGATAAGAATGCATACATCGCAGCGTTAAAAAGCTACGCTGCAGCCCATGATGTTGTCTGGGGCGAGGTGATGTCTGCGGACGATTCCGACAAAGCGGCGGAATAGCACGCGCATGGTTGGCGCTCTAGAGGCGGTGTTCACAGCAAAATTCAGCATAAGGAGTTAAAACCGACGATGTCGAGTTTTGAGTTTTACGGCCCTGAGAGCTTTGCTTCTTGCCAGTATCATGCGGAAGAATTTTTCAACGTTTTGGACGACGTCGTTAGTGAATATCCGCTGTTGGGGCGGGCTCGAATTGCGTTCGAGAAACTGCATGATGACAAATTCGCATTTGGCGCCGGCGAGACAATGGCCCTCGAGCGAGAATGTTGCGACCTTGCCAAAGAGTTAAAAATAGACGCCAACAAACCGCCAGAGAAATACAAATTGCTGGTAAGTATGCTTCAACAGCTTGAACCCGTTTTTTGTGAATCGCGGCTGAAGAAAACCGATATCAATTTTCGATGGGGGTAGGCCGGGCCTAAGTATCTGACTCAAAAAGAAGTACTCATTAACAGTGCTGTCATCACCGGGCTTGTCCCGGTGATCTAGAAATTTTCGCTATTTGCAGTCCTGGATTGCCGGAACAAGTCCGGCAATGACATGAAGGAGGGCTCATCGACGC
>JAJFGA010000089.1 GCA_021776375.1 Hyphococcus sp.
GAAAAACCTCGGGCGGTTATTGTCCAGCTATGACAAAGTGATTCTGCCGGAAATGAATATGGGCCAATGCGCAACACTGTTACGCGACAAGCTCGGGCTCGAGGTCATTCAGCTCAACAAAGTCTCCGGGCAACCGTTCAAAATTTCCGAGATTGTCGATGTGATAAAAGAGAGTTATCCGGCGAAGGCAAAGCGGCTGAAAAAGGCGGCGGAGTGATGTTTTATTCTGACACCCCCATCCCCGGCTTCGCCGGTACTTCCCCCGCAAGCGGGGGAAGAAAGAGCATGCAACAGGCTCAATCTAATTCCTCCCCCGTTTACGGGGGAGGTGTCAGCGGAGCTGACGGAGGGGGCATTGCCACTAAGCGAGTAGACCACCTTAATCATTCAGTCCAAGGACTTCCGCAATGAACGCTCCCCTTACCGCAAAAGATTTCGCTACCGATCAGGAAGTGCGCTGGTGCCCCGGCTGCGGCGATTATGCAATCCTGAAATGCGTGCAGAAGACGATGGCGGATGTTGGAGCCGAGCCTGACAAGACGGTGTTCGTTTCCGGCATCGGCTGCTCGTCGCGCTTCCCCTATTACATGAACACCTACGGCTTCCACACCATCCATGGTCGCGCGCCGGCGTTTGCGACCGGCTTAAAACTCGCCAATCCAAAGCTTGATGTCTGGGTTGTCACCGGCGATGGCGACGGGCTGTCGATTGGCGGCAATCATCTGTTGCACGCCATCAGGCGCAATGTGAACTTGCAGATTCTCTTGTTTAACAACGAGATCTACGGCCTCACCAAAGGCCAGTATTCGCCGACATCGCGTCCCGGCACGCCCTCGCCTTCAAGCCCGTCCGGGTCCATCGACGCGCCGCTCGCACCTGGCGCTTTTGCACTCGGCGCCGGCGCTAAATTCATCGCCCGCGGCATCGACACGGACGCAAAAAAACTGGTGCCGGTGCTCAAAGCCGCACAAGAATTTAACGGCGCGGCGTTTGTTGAAATTTTTCAAAACTGCATCGTCTACAACAAAGACGTGTTTGAAAGTTTCGTCGGTAAAAAAACCGCGAAGGAAACGCAAGTTCATGTGGAACACGGCCAACCGCTATTGTTCGCCGACGGAACAAAGGGCCTCAAGCTCAACCCGCAAACACTGGCGCTTGAAGTCGTTGGCGTCGGCGAGGGCGGCGTTCCGGAAAGTGACATTTTGGTCCACGACGAGACCAACGCCGTCATGGCGCAAATGCTCCTCACCCTGCCGAAAGAAACCTACCCGATGCCGTTAGGCGTCATCTACCGCGCGCCAGCGCAATCATATGATGACGCTTTCTGGGCGGCGCATACAACTCAAGGCAAACGCACCGGGAAAGTGGCGGATGCATTGCGCAAGGGCAGTGTTTGGAAGAAAGAAGCAAGCTAAGAACCAATGACCATAGCGACAAGCCCTTCCCGCCGGACTTTCCTGACACTGACAGCAGGCGCGGGGCTGGCGGGCGTCGCCCACGCCGCCGATACGCCCACATTACCCGCCCGCCCGGATATGCCCGCTCAGGAACTGGCCGCCAATGAGAATTACTGGGCGAAAATCGCGGCGCAATATTCCGTAACGCCGGCCATCCATAATATTGAGAACGGTTATTGGGGCATTATGGCCGCGCCGGTCATGAACGCCTATCGGGCGCATACGGATAAAGTCAATCGCGAGAACACCTATTATGCACGCGGCGCCTATAACCAGGACATCGAAAAAATCTACGCCCGCCTCGCCATATTTTTGGGCGTCGCGCCGGACGAGCTCCTGCTCACGCGCGGCGCCAGCGAAGCAATGCAAATTTTGATTGGCGGCTACAAAAAGCTCAAACCGGGCGACGCCGTTCTTTATGCAGACCTAGATTATTCTGCGATGAAATCGGCAATGCAGTGGCTCGCTGACCGACGCGGCGTAGAAGTCATCAAGATTGATCTGCCGGAACCGGCGACCCGCGACAATGTCATAGACGCTTATGCCCGCGCTTTTGAGGCCCAC
Organism: Hyphococcus sp.; assembly: GCA_021776375.1. Lineage (GTDB taxonomy): Bacteria > Pseudomonadota > Alphaproteobacteria > Caulobacterales > Parvularculaceae > Hyphococcus. The sequence continues at coordinate 2,022 of JAJFGA010000089.1, forward strand.
CCAAACCTCAAGATGGCGCTGGTCACCCATGTGAATAATCTCACCGGGCTCATTCATCCGGTGCGGGAGATTACGGCTCTGGCGAAATCGCATGATATCGATGTCATTCTCGATAGCGCCCATGCCATTGGTCAGATTGACTTTGATCTCTCAGCGCTCGACGTCGATTTTGTTGGCTTCAATCTGCATAAGTGGATCGGCGCGCCGATCGGTTGCGGCCTCGTCTATATTAAAAAGCCCCGTGTTCCCGATATCGACCGCTTCATGAACGAGCCCGGCGCCGAGGATGATATCCGCGCCCGGGCGCATACGGGAACGCTCAACTTCGCGGCGCATTTAACAATACCGGACGCGCTCGATTTCCATGAGGCGATCGGGATTGACGCAAAAGAAGCGCGGTTGCGTTATCTGCGCAATCTCTGGGTTGGCGAGGCGCGCGCCAACCGGGATGTCCAGATCCTTACACCGGATGATCCGACAATGGTCGCGGCGATGACATCTTTCCGATACCGAAACCGGATAACGACAGAAGAAAACAACGCCATCATGCGCGAACTGGCGGAAAAACACGGTCTGTTCACCGTCCGGCGCACCGGCCCGTCCACCGGCGATTGCATCCGGGTGACGCCAGCGCTCTACAACACCCCCGATGACATGGCTCGCCTGGCGCCGGCGCTCGGGGCTCTAACCTGACCCTTCAACGCCGTCTCAGCGAAAGTGGCGGATGCGCTGCGTCAGGGTAGTGTTTGGAAGAAAGCTTAAGCCTCAACATCCAAACACCCTCATCCTGAGGAGCGCATTGCATTTGAAAAATGCAATGCGCTCCTCGAAGGATAGGCTGCGAGCGCGGTGTTTGTTGCGATCCTTCGAGACGCACGCTGTATTTTGCAAATACAGCGTACTCCTCAGGATGAGGACGTTATTGCGATTTCAACGCCGCCTCGGTCGCCTCGGCGAAAATATCCAAACCCTCGTCCAGCATCTCGTCTGAAATCACCAGCGGCACGAGTGAGCGCAGGCACTGTGCATAGGCGCCGGCCGTGGTCATGATCAGGCCGCGTGCGCGGGCTTCGAGGAGGATCTTTCCGGCGATCTCGCCATTGGGTTTTGACGCATCGCCGTCCTGCACGAACTCCAGCGCGCACATGCCGCCGACGCGGCGGATGTCGCCGATGACACCCTTGGCGACACCGCCTTGAAGTTCGCGCCAGCGTGCTTCTGTCTTGGCGCCAATCTCTTCGGCGCGCGCCAGCAGGCCCTCTTCTTCAAAGATTTTAAACACCGCAAGCGCTGCCGCGCAGGCGACCGGGTTGCCGCCATAGGTCGAGCCCATGGAGCCAGGCACAACTTTGTCCATCAGTTCCGCCTTGCCGGTGAGCGCCGACAGCGGCAGGCCCGCGGCGATGGATTTTGCGATACAGACAAAATCAGGCTCAACGCCGGCTTTTTCAAACGCAAAATACTTGCCCGTCCGGCCCATGCCCGACTGGATTTCATCGGCGATCAGCAAAATACCATGCTCGTCACATTTTGCACGCAAGGCTTTCAGGAACGCAGGCGGCGCCGGGTTAAACCCGCCCTCGCCCTGCACCGGTTCGACGATCATCGCGGCGACATCTTCCGGGCGGATCATAGTTTTGAAAACATGGTCAACCCCGGCGATCGCGTCCTCTACCGAAACGCCATGATATTCATCCGGATACGGCGCATGGAAGATTGCCGGAACATAAGGACCGAAGCCAACCTTATAAGGCTTGGACTTGCCGGTCAGCGTCGTCGCCAACAGTGTGCGGCCATGGAAGGCGCCGGCAAAAGCAATAACGCCCGGCCGCCCGGTAATCTGGCGGGAAAACTTCACCGCATTTTCAACCGCCTCGGCGCCTGCGTTAAACAGCGCGGTCTTTTTCGGCGTCTCGCCCGGAGTCAGGCGGTTGAGCGTTTCACAGACTTCAACATAGCCTTCATATTGCGCGATTCCGAAGCAGGTATGAACGAAAGCCTCAGCCTGGGCTTTGATCGCCGCCACAACTTTCGGATGGGCGTGGCCGACATTCAAAACCCCGATCCCGCCGATGAAGTCGATATAGCGCTTGCCCTCAACATCCCAGAGTTCAGCGCCCTGGGCGCGTGCGGCGTAAATCCCCGATTTCGACGGCAGCCCCATGGGGCAAGCCTCGTCCCGGCGCGCCTTCAGGCTTTCATTACTGGTAAATTCGTTTTTTCCGTGATCCATGGCGGGAACTCCGATTTAGGCGCTCAAAGAAAGCGGCTCTAGCACGTTAAAAATTAAAGGGAAGAGGCCGCGGCCGGGTTTTTTGCAGGGCTCTCGGAAAGCAGCCAAATCGCGGCGAACCCTACAACGGCGTCGTAGACGATGCACAGGAATTCATACCAGTCAGGGCTGTAATCGGCGCCGATGAGGAGGTGGACAAGATCAACGCCGCCATGGGCGAGGATCATCACGCCGAGGAGCCAGGCCCGCGACGAATGAAGAACCGCGAGCCCACCCAATAGAAAAGCCAGCGCCGTGAAGGATTCGATGATCAGCATCGACCAGTCCGATCGCTTAATGTAGTCCGCGGCGTCGAGACTGGAAATCGCAAAACCGACATAAATGCCGACCATTAGAACCAGTTGCGCGTAGACGAAGGCCGGACGGGTTTTCGGCGACAGCACCGCCAGCACGCCAATGGCGCCGCCCGCGAGCAGCACTGCCGCGCCGATCAGAATTGGATTGAGGCCGGTCATGTCAGCATCTAATCTGATTTTAGGGCATTATGAAAGCAATCCAGCCTCCGGCATCTGCGTCGCCGCAAATTCCTCCCCCGTTTACGGGGGAGGTGTCGCCAAAGGCGACGGAGGGGGGGCAAGAATAAAAAGAGCCCCCTTCGACGCTTCGCGCCACTTCCCCCGCAAGCGGGGGAAGAAAATCCATGCCCTAGACATCAAACTTGACGCCCTGCGCCAGCGGCAGGTCGGGCGAGTAATTCACCGTCTGGGTCTGGCGGCGCATATAGGCTTTCCAGGCGTCGGAGCCGCTCTCACGCCCGCCGCCGGTTTCTTTCTCGCCGCCAAAGGCGCCGCCAATCTCCGCGCCGGAAGGGCCGATATTAACATTGGCTATGCCGCAGTCAGACCCCGTGGCGGAGAGAAAACGCTCCGCCTCCAGAAGATCTCGCGTGAAGATGCACGACGACAGCCCCTGCACGACGCTGTTCTGCATCGCGATCGCCTTATCGAGATCGCGGTAACGCATCACATAAAGGATTGGCGCGAAAGTCTCCTCGCAGGCAATTCCCTCATGCGCCTTCAGCTCGACAATAGCTGGGCGCACATAATAGCCCCTATCGCCAACCCGTTCGCCACCGGTGATGGCGCCGCCCTGCGCCCTGGCCCGGTCAAGCGCATAGTGCATACAGTCAAACGCCGCGTGATCGATCAGCGGCCCGACGAGACTGCCCTCCTCAAGAGGATCACCGACCGGCAGGCTGGCGTAAGCTTTTTTAAGGCGCGGAACCAGGCTGTCATAAATATCTTCGTGTACAAATAAACGCCGAAGCGAGGTGCAACGCTGACCGGCGGTGCCCGCGGCGGAAAAACAGATCGCCCGCACGGAGAGTTCAAGATCAGCAGAGGGCGCGGCTATGGCGGCATTATTGCCGCCAAGCTCCAACAGCGATCGCCCGAAGCGCGCCGCAACACGCGGGCCCACTTCCCGTCCCATGCGGGTGGAGCCGGTCGCCGAGACCAGCGCGATGCGGGCGTCATCCACAAGTTGCTCGCCGGCATCGCGCGCGCCGATGGTCACCTGACTGAGGCCTTCCGGCGCATCGCCGAATTTCGCCGCCGCGCGATCAAAGAGCGCCTGGACGGCGAGCGCCGTCAGCGGGGTTTTCTCCGATGGTTTCCAGAGGCAGGGATTGCCGCAAACCAGCGCCAGCGCCGCATTCCACGACCAGACGGCGACGGGGAAATTAAACGCCGAGATAATGCCGACGGGCCCGAGCGGCTGCCACGTCTCGCGCATATGGTGGCCCGGGCGCTCCGAAGCGATGGTCAAGCCATAAAGCTGGCGCGACAGGCCGACCGCGAAGTCGCAAATGTCGATCATCTCCTGCACTTCGCCGAGACCTTCGGAGAGGATCTTGCCGCATTCGATAGTGACGAGCCGCCCGAGGTCCTCCTTATGCGCACGAAGCTCTTCGCCGATGAGCCGCACCAACTCGCCCCGCCGCGGCGCCGGAACCGCGCGCCATTTTAAGAAGGCGTCATGGGCTTTGGATATTGCTTCCTTGATCGTCACAGCGTTGTCGGAAGCGACCCGTCCGATTGTCGATCCATCAATGGGCGTATCGACCACGAGATCGCCTTTGGCATAGACGCTTTCGTCAACGCCGAGGCGAGTGAGAATATTTGTGAAGTTCATTGCTATTTTACCATCCAGTCAAACGCTACTTTCTTAAACGAAACCCATGTTCTGTGGCGAACCATTCAGCAAAGCTTTCTTCCCTTCGACGAGGTTTCTTTCCAAAATTATCCCGATCAACATGGTGGCCAATTTCATGCATCAAAACATCCCGCAGGTAAAATTGACGTAATGCGTCGGGCGTAAACTCAACAATAAATTTTCCAGGCTTTTCCGTAATCAAAGCGCCTGTCCTCTTATAATCAATCAAAACATGAGGCTTCGGCGGGCTTGAATATCGCCGTATAAGATATTTCTTCGGATAGGGATGAAGATAGATTTTGTTTCTACCATACCGGCCATAAGCAGCGAAGTTGACCCAACTCAGCGCCTGTTTTTTCGACCCACCCAGCAAAAAGACGCCTTCGAGACCAGAGACGAATTGCTGTGGCACGGATCTGAGCAAATTTTTCACTTCATCGATTGTTACAGGCATGATAAATTCTGCATGTAATGGCATCTGACGAATTATTGTCTTCGTTGAGTTCGAGAATTCGTCATAAAATTTCTCGATGACGCGACTAATTTCCTCATCTTGTGGGCTAAACGGCCTTTGATTCGTGGCCTTAGATCCTGACCATGTTCCCGCACGTACGCCGGTATTTCGGGGTCTAATCATTGCCATTTCCTTCTCCAAAGGCCTACGCCCCAACCAACCCGCGAAGCAATGCCCCGACGCCGTAAGCAACCCCGGCGGCGACCAGGCCGATGGTAAAGGTCTCTAACCCCGACATCCACCACGGCGCGGTCGACCATTTCGACTTCAGCGCGCCGATGCCGAAAAATGTTGCGCTGGTCATCACCGTCGCGGCGAGAAGCGCATTACCGCCAGCGGCCACATGACCGCCAAACACAAACGGCAATAGCGGCACAGCGCCGCAAACAAAAAACGCCGCAAATGTAACCAGCCCCGCCTTGATCGGAGAGTGGTCAACCTTGGGCGCGCCGTGTTCTTCCTCCAGCATCACCCGCACCCAGCGCTCCTGGCTGGCGGTGATAATCTCCACGGCGCGGTCGAGGTCTTTGCCTTCAAAGCCCTTGGACGCAAAAATCTGCCGCACCTCTTCGCGTTCGCCTTCCGGGGTCACGGCGATATGACGGATCTCCATTTGCCGCAGGCGTTCATAGTCGTCCTTTTCGGCTTTAACTCCTGAATAATTGCCGGCAGCCATGGAAAACCCATCGGCCAGCAAGTTCGCCGCGCCGAGAATGAGGATGATCGGCGTTGACAGCTGCGCCCCGGCGACGCCAGCGACAATCGCGAAGGTCGTGACCGCGCCGTCTATGCCGCCAAACACCCAGTCGCGGACATAGCTTGCCTGCGGGCCCTTTTCGAGCCGCTCGGCAATCGCGTGCGGCGCATGGCCATGTTCTATCTCGCGGTCGGTTGCATCCGGTTTCATCATCTGCGCCTTATCGCGCGCGCGCCGATTGCACGTCAATGCCAAACGCCGCCATAGACGTCTTTACACCCCTGTCTGGCGCCGTTGTGTCCCGCCCGCGAGGCGGGTAAACCGCCGTAACGGACTTCTTCTTTTTGCGGCCGGACCTTCTATCTGCGGTGAGGCTTGGCGCCGCGCAAGCATGCGAGAAACTGCTATGAGCGACGACGCCCCCACTGATATTATCATCATTGGCGCCGGCCATAACGGTCTGGTTTGCGCGGCTTATCTCGCCGAAGCCGGGCTGAAAGTCCACATCGTTGAGCGGCGCCATATTGTCGGCGGCGCGGCGGTCACCGAGGAGTTTCATCCCGGTTTCAAAAACTCCGTCGCCAGCTACACCGTCAGCTTGCTCAACCCGAAAGTGATCGCCGATCTCGACCTTTACAATAACGGCCTTGAGCTGGTTGAGCGATCAATGCCGAACTTCTGGCCGTTGGGGAACAAGCCCGGCGAGTATCTGAAACTGTCCTACGACATGGCCGAGACGCAGGCCGAATTTGCGCGCTATTCCAAACACGACGCCGCCGCCCTTCCCGGCTATTACGAAACCATTGAGCGCGCCGCCGAGGTGGTGCGCAGTCTGGTTTTGGAAACCCCGCCCAACGCCGGCGGCGGCTTGCGCGATATCTGGCGGGCGATCCGCACCGGCAACAAGTTTCGCAAACTCTCGCTCGCCGACCAGCAGTTGTTGCTCGATCTGTTCACCAAATCGGCGGCGGAGTTTTTGGCCCCGTGGTTTGACCATCCCGCCATTCTCGGCGCCTTTGCGTTTGACGGCATCGTCGGTAATTTCGCCTCGCCGCATTCGCCCGGCTCCGCATACGTGCTGCTGCATCATGTGTTTGGCGACCTCAACGGCAAGAGCGGCTATTGGGGCCACCCGATCGGCGGCATGGGCGCGATCACGCAGGCTATGGCGCAGGTGGCGGAGAGCCGCGGCGTTAAAATTACGACCGAGGCGCCGGTCAAGCGCGTTCTCGTGTCGGATGGCCGCGCCGCCGGCGTCGAACTGGAGAGCGGCGAGACAATTTACGCGCGCGCCGTCGCCGCCAATGTCGACCCGAAGCTGTTGTTCACCAAACTCACCGATGCGGGCGATCTTGCCGCGCCATTCCGCACCCGGATGGAAAATTTCGCCTGCGGCTCCGGCGTCTTGCGGATGAATGTCGCGCTGTCGGAGCTGCCGGATTTCACTTGCCTGCCCGGCTCCGACGCCGCCGACCATCACCGCGCCGGCATCATCATCGGGCCCAATCTCGACTATCTCGACCGCGCCTATCTCGATGCGCGCAACTTCGGATGGTCGCGCGCGCCGGTGGTGGAGATGTTGATCCCCTCGACCATGGACCCGACGCTGGCGCCTGAAGGCAAACATGTAGCGAGCCTCTTTTGCCAACAATTCTCACCGCAGCTGAACCAGGGCCGCAGCTGGGATGATGTCCGCGAGGAAGTCGCCGATCACATTATCGAGACGGTTAATCAGTATGCGCCTAACTTCAAACAGTCCGTCCTCGGCCGACAGGTGCTGACGCCGCTCGATCTGGAGCGCGTCTTTGGCCTCACAGGGGGCGATATCTTCCACGGGCGCCTGTCTCTCGACCAGATGTTCTCCGCCCGCCCGGCCCTCGGCCACGCCGATTACCGCACGCCAATCAAAGACCTCTATCTATGCGGCTCCGGAACCCACCCCGGCGGCGGCGTAACCGGCGCCCCCGGACACAACGCAGCGCGTGAAATCATTCGTGATATGCGGTAGGCGTAGCATTCCTCCGCCGTCATCCCGGATGCGATGCAACACGAAGTGTTGCTTCGCTGGCCCGGGATCTGTCGCAGGGGGTAGGAACATACCGTCAGCGATCCCGTGCTAGCAGTGCATCACTTCGTGCTGCACAGCACACGGGATGACGTCGGAAAGAACCCCCTTCGTCAGCTTCGCTGACACTTCCCCCGCAAGCGGGGGAAGACAAAGCTCACCTCAAGCTCAACCTATTCCTCCCCCGTTTACGGGGGGTGAAAAGTATACTTTTCACGGCCTGAAGGGACGGAGGGGGCTCTGCCCTTAATGCCCCCCCCTAAACCAACCGAGCCACATGCTTGTCTATCATCGCCGGCGTATCTTGCGGACCGAAGCGCGCGATGACTTTGCCGTTGCGATCAACCAGAAACTTGGTGAAGTTCCATTTGATGGCGCGGATGCCCGCCAGTCCCGGTTTTTTTGCTTTTATCCATTTGTAGAGCGGATGGGCGTCAGCGCCGTTGACGGCGATTTTTTGATGCATTTTGAAACTGACATCGAAGCTGGTGGAACAGAAGTTCGCAATCTCCGCCGCGTCGCCCGGCTCCTGTGCGCCGAACTGGTTGCAGGGAAAGCCGAGAATTTCAAAGTCTTGATCCTTGTACTTCCGATATAAGGCTTCCAGCCCTTTATATTGCGGCGTGAACCCGCATTGGCTGGCGACATTAACGATCAGCAGCACTTTTCCTTTATAGTCGGCGAGATCCCTCGCCTCGCCGTTCAGCTGGTTGACGTCGAAGTCATAAATTTCCGCCATTGCCGGGTCCTATTTGATTGCGCTGTCGCAGTGCCAGCAGGTTTCCAAAATACCAGCATTGATAACGCTTCCAATCGGGCTGCCCGGCGGCGTCTCGGGCGCGCTGATTTTCGCCGCGCCGCTCGGCGCCGGGCGGGCAAGATGCGCATCAATGCGCGCCAAGAGCCAATCGCGATGCGCCCGGTTGGCCGCCTGACCAAGCCGGAAGCCGGGCGCCAGCCGGGTGCGCAAGGCGCGCAAAAACGCGTCCGTTTCTGCGCGCACGGCGGGGCTTGCGGTATCATCCGTCGCCAGAGCAATCAGCGTTGATGTAAACCGCGTTTGCAACACCTCCGCTATCCGCCGCTGGCGCTGCTCCGCGGGCGCGGCAAACAGAGTTGCCTCCAGCGCGGTATACACATCGCTTAAGGAGAGCGCATCCCGGCTACGCCGCTCCTGTTCAACCAGACGTGCGGCGCGCGCCGGGTGCAATAGCGCCCGCATGGTGATCGCGCCCGACGTATCAGCGGCAGCGATGATGTCGAACACCGGCCCGGTATCGCCGTCCAGCTGCTCGCCGTCGCTCGCCAGGGGCCCAAAACCGCCAACCATCGGCGTCAGCTGGTCCAGCAAAGCGTCCGGAAGGTCAAGCATCGCCGGGTCCAGCGTTTCCATCAGCACCGCCAATGCGCGCCGCTGGTCATCGGCTGAAACTGCGCGCGCCGGCGCCAGCCCGTCGCCTTTGACGCCATAGTTAAACTCAAATCCGCCAATCAGCTTAGCCGCCGCCGCAACCTGATAGCGGTGATAGAGATAGATCGGTACAATGACTTTTCGCAAAGCCCCGCGCGGTTCACCGATTTGCAGCGAACGTTCGCCAAAACCGCCAAGCGCAATCGCCCGCACGGCCAATGTCTCTTCCAACCCGGCGACCGGGTCCTCACCATTGTCCCAAACGCTGGCGTAAGGATGCCCAGCGCCAAGCGAGCGGCCATCACGGTCGCCGACAAACCGCAAGCCGGTCGCATAGCCATCGCTCAGAATTTTCTCTAATCCCGCCGCCTCGTCTGCGCCCGGCGCAAACTCAGCATAAAGCCAAGTCGCGGCGAGCTTGTCCCAGGCGCCGACGCCCACGCCATAGGCGGCTGAAAAATCGAGGCCGCCGCCTTCCGTCACCGTCACCTGCGGCGCCGGATAGTCCATCACCGAGGCGCGGTCATTGGTCGAGGCGGCGAAGTTATGAGCAAAGCCAAGCGTGTGACCGACTTCGTGTGCGGATAATTGCCGGATGCGGTCAAGGGCAATTTCTACTGGGTCGTCATCCGAGCCGGTTCCGGATTTGGCGGTCCCGGCAAGGCCTTCAATAATCATTCGGTCCTGTCGCACCCGCTGGCTGCCGAGAATGACGCTCGCTTTGATCATCTCGCCAGTGCGCGGATCATGAACGCCGCCGCCATAGGACCAGCCCCGGGTCTGGCGATGGGTCCACGAGATTGTGTTGTAGCGAATATCGCGCGGATGCGCGCCTTGTGGCAGCGGTTCGACGCGGAAGGCGCCGACAAACCCCGCCGCCTCAAACGCATCCGCCCACCACGAAGCGCCTTCGATCAACGCATCGCGGATTTGATCCGGCGCACCGCTGTCTACATAAAAGACAATCGGCTTTTTCGCCGGGCTGCTTTGTGCTGCGGGGTTTTGTTTCTCCAGCCGGAAGCGGCGGGCAAAGGCTTGTCGCACTTCGCCTTTCAGGGGCGCCGAAAAATCATAAAACGGTACATCAATCGCGGCTGCGCGCGGGTCAAGCTTGCGCGGGCGGTAGCCTTCCTCCGGCAACCGCGCCAGAGAGTGATGCTGGGTCAGCGTTATGGCCCGCGGATAGGCGGCCGTGGCGACAACCTCGCGTTTTGGTTCGCTGCTGGTCAGGGTCAAAAACGCATCAACTTCGATATTGTCTGGGAACGCCAAAACCTCGTCGAAGTCCGCCATGGAACGATCGGCGGCGATTGAAAAGGCGCCGCCTTGCGCATGGCGTTGTAAGGTCCCGAGCACATCCATTGCATCGCGCAACACAAAGCTTTGAAAATCGACCAGTAGCTCTCCGTCCGGTCCTTCGGCGGTGATTTCGCCCGACCAGATGAACGAGCGTGCAAAAGATTGCTCTACGGCTTTTTTCTCTAACGGATTATTGGCGCTGGCGCGATAGTTCCAGTTTTCCTGCTCGGCGATGATTTTGTTCCCATAGCGACGAAAAGCAACAATCGCGCCTTCGTCAAACAACCCGCGATCAAGACCGATAGGATTGGAGCCGAGACCGGCGGACAGACCCGCCGAATAGATCGTGCGCAAGGAAGTCCCGTTTTCATCGGGCGCGGGAAACGCTGCAAATAATTTACCCGCAGCCGCGTCGACATAGAGTTTGATGAAACCGTCGCGACGATCCATACCATTGACGGCTTCGGACCAGGCCTCGCTCGGCGCTGGCGCCGCCTGTTCATCAGGCGCCAATATTGCCGCCGGAGCGTCGCTGTTCGCCGGTTGTTCAGAACAACCGACAGCCGCCAAAGCGAAGACTAAAATCGTCGCGAGAACACGCATCAAAAATCTCCATCCCATAAGCACAAGCGCCAATCTGCAGGATTTTCTCTATAAGATCAAAGGCTTTGGCGTGACCGCTGAGTTAAACTCTTGCAGGAGACGACATGCGCAGATAGGTATTTCGTACAGTGCAAAGGAGAAATACCCCCGTGAAATTTGTCGGCACCAGTGACTATATTGCCACCGAAGATTTGAAAGTCGCCGTCAACGCGGCGGTGACGCTGGAGCGTCCGCTGCTGGTCAAGGGAGAGCCCGGCACCGGCAAGACGGTGCTCGCCATCGAGGTTGCAAAGGCGCTCGGTGCGCCGCTGTTGGAATGGCATATCAAGTCGACCACCAAAGCCCATCAGGGGCTTTATGAATATGACGCGGTCGCAAGGCTGCGCGACGGTCAGCTTGGCGAGGAACGCGCAAAGGATGTACGCAACTATATCAAGCGCGGCAAACTCTGGGATGCGTTCACATCTGATGAACGCCCGGTGTTGTTGATCGACGAAATCGACAAGGCCGATATCGAGTTTCCCAATGACTTGTTGCAGGAACTAGACCGGATGGAGTTCTTTGTTTACGAGACAAAAGAAACCGTGCGCGCCAAGCAACGCCCGATCATTATCATCACCTCGAACAACGAAAAAGAACTCCCCGATGCTTTCCTGAGGCGTTGTTTTTTCCATTACATAAAATTTCCCGACGCCCGGACCATGGAAGAGATCGTCGAGGTGCATTATCCCGGCATAAAGAAGCGCCTGGTCGCGGACGCCTTGAAAATTTTCTATGAAGTGCGCGACGTGCCCGGCTTGAAGAAGAAGCCATCAACATCGGAACTCCTCGACTGGCTGAAGCTTTTATTGTCTGAGGACGTGCCAAGCGAAATCCTTTCCGAGCGCGACCCGCGCAAGGCGATCCCGCCGCTGCATGGGGCTTTGTTAAAGAACGAGCAGGACGTTCATCTGTTTGAGCGGCTGGCGTTTTTAACCCGCCGCGAAGGCGGCTAACCATAATTTACCGTGAGGGCGGTTAGGCTTCCTTTGCGCAACACAACCCACCGCATCCAAGCCAATGGCCTGACCCATTTCGTCTGCGACAGCGGCGATGAGGCCGCCCCGACGGCGATCCTCTTACATGGGTTTCCCGACACGTCCGACATCTGGACGGCGATGACGCCCATGTTGGTTGCGGCGGGGTTTCGCGTAATCGCGCCGGATCTGCGCGGCTTTGGCGAGAGCGACATAGCCGCGCGCAAGGCCGATTACGAAATCAACGCCGGCGCGATCCCCGATATTTTAAAGATCATGGATGTACTGAACATATCGCGCGCGCATGTGGTCGGCCATGATTTCGGCGCCCCGGTGGCATGGAGCCTGGCGGCGCAATATCCCGAGCGGTTCACGACGCTCGCCGCACTCTCGGTCGGCCATCCGCGCGCTTACTTACGGGCGGGATCGCAGCAATTAAAAATGAGCTGGTACATCGTATTCCACCAACTCCGCGGCGTCTGCGAGGCGACGTATCGCTACAAGAACTGGATGTTTTTACGGCGCCACTGGGCCGCGCATCCCGATATTGAAACCGCAATCACAAACCTCAAGCGGCTGGGCCGGCTGACGGCGGGGCTCAACTGGTATCGCGCCAATCTTTCGATCGCGCGGATGCTCCGGCCACCCAAATGGGGCGCTTTTGGTGAGGAAACCGTGCGCATTCCGACCCTCGGCCTGTGGAGCGACGGCGAGAAATATCTCACCGAACGGCAGATGAAACTATCTAAAGACTATGTCGAGGCGCCATGGCGTTATCAGCGGATTGACGGCGCCAGCCACTGGATCCCCGGCGACAGGCCACAACAATGCGCCAAAATGTTGATCGATCACTGGCGCAACACGCCATAAACCGCACCCTTTTCACCCGCCTTAAAAACCCCTAAGCTCACTTAGCTGTTGTGTGTAAAGGGGTATTCGGGGATGGAAGGTTTCTGGGGCGCGCTGCCCATAATACTGATTGTGCTCTTCTTTCTGTCGCGCGGGCTGGCCAACCGCCAGCGCCATACCGAACTCGTCAATACATTTTCGAGAATTCAGAAGAAGCGCAAAAGCCGCATCATCGCCGTCGTTCACCGCGCTGAACCGATGGGCCTGCTTGGCATTCCGATGCTGCGCTATATTGATCTGAATGACGCCGAGGAAATTCTCGAAGCCATCCGCAAGACGCCGCCCAATAAGCCGCTTGAATTTGTCATGCATACGCCGGGCGGTCTGGTGTTGCCAGCCTTGCAAATCGCCCGGGCGATCAAAGCACACCCCGGCCGCACCACCGTCTTTGTTCCCCATTACGCAATGTCCGGCGGTACGTTGATCGCGCTGGCCGCCGATAATATTGTGCTTAGCGAGCACGCCGTCCTCGGGCCTATCGATCCGCAGATTGACGGACTGCCGGCAGCCTCGCTTGTTCGCGTTGCACAAGATAAACCTATTCAGGCGACGGATGATTACACGCTCATCCTCGCCGATGTCGGCGCCATGGCGATTAACCAGCTGCAAACAGCGGCGCGCGAATTATTGTCGGGAACGGTGTCTGAAAACGCGGCGATCTCGGTTGCCGAACAATTGTCTTCCGGGCGCTGGACCCATGATTATCCAATACGCCATGCCGAAGCGCTTGAGCTTGGGCTTAACGTTTCCAAGGATATGCCGAGGGAAATCATGCAACTGATGGCGCTGTTTCCCGAAACTGTCCGCCGCACTTCCGGCGTTAAATATGTTGAAGAGGAAGCCGCCGCGATCACCGATAATGGGCAGCGCGTGACCATGACCGGCTATGCGCCGCGACAGGGCGCGCGCAGCTTCAGCTACGGTCCGTGGAATCCGAATGAGCTAAAGCAGCCGCGCCGTTCTGAAAAAGATGATCGGCCGCTATGGCGCAAACTGCTTTAAACGCGCGCTGGTTTGTGCACCAGTTATAGCCCCGACAGTAGACTGTATACGTAGTACTGTAATTTATAATCTCCGCTCACCCCGGCGAAAGCCGGGGTCCAGATCTGGCCCGGATGTGGAACACGGTACTGGATCCCGGCTTTCGCCGGGATGAGCGGGGTGGGTGATTTTGATTTTTACCATTCTACTATTTCAAGTTGAAACGCTACTACGGTCCCGCCTTCGTGGACGCCCATCAATACAAAAACTCCGTCTCATCCGGCACGCGCGCAAACGCAATCTTGGCGCCGAGATAGTTGAGATCCAAGCCGGACTGGCTCGCCAGTCCGATCTGTCGGCGATGTGGTGAGGATTGGCTCGCGCCGCTGAGCTTGCGAAATTTTGCGTCCGAATCGGCGTTCATCCGATCAACAGCCCGCCACAGCCGGGCGCGCTTATCATTGCCTTGCTCGCTGGCGGCGCTCGCAAAAAGATCTCCCTGCTGCATGACCATATCCTCCGGCTTGGCCAGCCCATGGAGATAAACCGTAACGCCGCCAATGCGCGCGCCGTCGCCATCTGTCTGACGATATTCAAGATAGTCCGCCCACATCTCATCGAGCGACTTCAAAAACCGGAAGGAATCCTGCGAATGGACAAACCGCCGACGCGCCTCCCACCGTCCTTCGGGGCGCAACCGCAACGACACGCTAAGCCCGCCCGCATGCATTTCATAATGGCGAAGCCGGCTCGCAGCTTTGAGGAGGAGCGCGCGCGCGACAATTCTTGCCCGATCCGGCGCCTCATGGTCCCTCGTTAGAACCCGGCTATGGCCGATCATCGACTTCTTTGTCGGCTCGTCCTTGGTGTCATATCCGTGCAGCCCATACCAGAAGCGTTCGCCCATCACCGAGCCCCAGATCGCGCGCGCATGTTTCGGCTGCAGGTTCCACAACGCGGTGAAGTTGCTCACACCCGCACGCGCCAACCGCGCCGCGACGCCGGCGCCAACGCCCGGAATGTCCGTAAGCGGCATATGGGCGAGCTTGCCGGGCATCTCGCCCAATTCCAGAACCGTCAGCCCGTCCGGTTTGACCCGCTCGGCGGCGAGCTTGGCCAGAAGCGTTGTCGCCGCCAGGCCGATGGACGCGCGCAAGGCCGGTCCGACATTGTCCGCGAGGCCGCGTTTGATCTGCCGCGCGATTTCCATCGCCGGCGCGCGCTTGCGTTCCGACCGCGACAGGCGATAGGCGGCCTCATCAATCGAATATATTTTCACCAGCGGCAAATGCCGCTCGATTTCCTGCATCAGGATTTTATGAATCTCAACATAGCGGTCGTGGCGCGCCGGCATCACCGCGATGTCCGGGCACAGAATGCGCGCATCGCGCACCTTGGTTCCGCGTTTGATCCCAAAGGCTTTGGCTTCATAGCTGGCCGCGATCGCGCCGGTATATTCCGACTTTAACGGCGTGACGATCACCGGCCGGCCAAGCAACTCCGGGTGGTCGTGCTGTTCAACACTGGCGAAATAGGCGTTGAAATCAAGAAACAGATAGGAGAGTCCATCCGCAGGATGGTAGATATCCGTGGCCGTTTCTGGGGTTGGACGCATGAGAACAAACGTAGAACATTTGCCGCGCCCTGTCTAGCCGCGCCGCCGGTAACCTCTCAGGTTGAAATCCAATGAGCATTTTCCGAAAACCTGCCGTGCGTGATCAAAAAGCCGAAAGTTCAAAATTCGCCAAGAACAAACTTTCTGTCAGCTTTTGAATTTGGCGGGCTCACCTATCAAAGAAAACATTGAAAACAACTTCCATTGTTTCGATGCTACCAACGTTGGCATATGCGGTGGGCGAACATTAGACAGCGGCAGGTCGCTGGCTCTGGGCAGGGTCGACTTGTTGAGAAGGTGATGTCTTGCTTGACTGGAATTGCTGAACCAGTTTTGGAATTGGTTCAATGCCGGACTTGTCCATGAAGTCAAATCCCTCCATCTCTTCTTTTCTTGCTTTGGGATCATCATTTTTCCATGCGCCGATTATCAAAACCAGCCTTAGCCACCAGCTTAGATCCTTTAGGTTTAACCTGCCGCGCAGCGCTACATGTTCCATTTGTGAAACCAAGCTTTCGGGTAGACTGTCGGCAATCCAACCATCAAGTTTCGGCCCGGACGAGGCGCCGGAAACGGTGAACAGGATTATCGGCTTGTTCTCAATGCTGGCCAAATTCCGTTTCACCCATTTGCGGATTGTCAGCTTGTAGACGATCACCGAACTGCCGAGGATCAAAAAGTCGTATTTCGACGGATCGGCATTTGCGTCCTTGACATCAAACACTGGCAAACCTGTCGCTTCGCCGATCCAATCGGCGTATTGAGCCGTGCTGCCGTACTGGCCCGAGAAAAAAATTGCACCATTCATGTTAAATCCTGTCTTGATGTTTCAAAATCACCAAACGAACACGTTGCACTTGTGTCAGGCGCCTCCCTATCAGCTGTCTCGGCGTTTCTACTCAACTTGACAGTGTAACCCGAAAAAATGACGCCAACATGATCAAGATCAATGGTTACCGGGTCACGGAGATTATCGGGCAAATCGCCAGGGGTGGTGTGAATGTCGCATGCCAAAGGGAAGCATGCCTTTCCTCAGCATTCTGCGACCATCCGCGAAAGACCAACCCTTGCCGCACCCACCGCTCTACTGCAGTCGCTGCGCCGCCCGTTCAATCTGCGCCGCGGCGGCGTAAATCGTCTCGGCCTGGCCTTCTGTTTCCTCCGCCAGAAGCCCGGCAAACGCATTGATCGATAGATCGAGTTGTTCGTGGGCGAAGGCGATCGCTTCGGCCTCGTTGATGTCGCTTGAGTTTTCCGAGGCGAGCATCTCGCGGGCGACGGACAAGAACCCGAACGCATCTTGATATTCATGCGCATCGACAATCGCGCCGTCATCGGCAACGCCGGCGTCAAACTCCGCCGCCGCCGTCCCAACCATTTTCGATATCGCCAACAGCTTGACCGCGACGCTGGTTTTCGGCGCCGTCGCGCGGATCGCGACAACAAGGTCGGCGTAAAGCGCGCTGACATCGCCGTGCTCAGCCGATACGTCCGCAAGCGCGGTCAGATCATCAGCGAAGCCGTTTGATGCGCGCGCTTCAAATGCGGGAATGAGCGCCTCATAGAGTTCGCTGCCGGGATGTTGAACATGCGCCGCAGCCATATCAAAGGCTTCGTCGCGGTAAAGTTCGATAAACGACAACAGATGGCCGCGAATAAGACCAAGCCGATAGATAAATTCTACGTCATCATCAGCCGGATCGCCGCTGCGGATTTCGGCTATGTCTTCGACGATCGGTTCAGGCGCTTCAGCCCTGGCCTCGCTCACGGAGGCGACCGCTGGCGATGGGTCGCTCTCCTCGGTCGCTTCTGGGCCCGACTTCTCACCGCAACCCGAAAGCGCGATGGCGACAACACCAAGCCATAGGCCCGCTCGTAAGTCTGCTGGCCAACCCGTCCGCATCTTCAGCATTCGCGCCATACTCCCCTCAGTATCCGTCAGGACTATAGTATTCAGCGTTGCAAGATTTGCCAACGATCGATTAGCCGCCGCGCCTATAATATTCCAAATGTGATAGTCTCGTCTTATTGCATGCTAACCGAGCCGTAAGCTATTGAACGCCAAATCCAATTCGCCATCCGGAAAAGAAATGCCGCCCCGGTGTCGATCCCCCCGGCGGATAGGCGTCATAAGGATGGTGAGGCCAGTTGGCTTGCCATTAGACAAGGGAGATAGGAATGAAATTCATGCTTTTGGCCAATGAGGCGCCCGAAGATTTTGCGCTTCGCGACAGCCTCGCGAAATCCAACGCCTATATGGGTGAATGGTACGCCTTCGGAACAGCTTTGCGCGAGCAAAAGGTTTATGACGCCGGCAATGCGCTTGAACCGCCCGCAACCGCGACCGTCGTTAGTGTTCGCGATGGCGTGCGCACCGTTGAGGACGGCCCCTACCCCGACGCCAAGGAACAGCTTGGCGGTTTTTGCATCATTGATGCGCCCGACATGGCGGCGGCGCAAGAATGGGCCGCGAAATGTCCGGCGGCCCAAAACGGTTTTGTCGAAGTGCGGGCGGTTCTCAATCTTCATGGGGGAGAGGCGTCATGAAATACGTATTTCTTCTCTACGATGATGAATATGCATGGGACACCATGGAAGACGCCAAGAGAAATGAAATCTTCGGCGCTTATATGGCCTATACGGATGCTTTAAAAAAATCCGGCGTCCATATTTCCGGCGAACCGCTAACGCATTCTCGCGAAGGCAAACGCGTGCGCGCAGGCGGCGTCCAGGATGGCCCCTTCGCCGACGGCAAAGAACAGCTTGGCGGGTTTTATCTGGTTGAGGTCAAAGACCTTGACGAGGCGCTGGAATGGGCGGCGCGCTGTCCTTGCGCTTCCTTCGGCCATGTTGAGGTTCGCCCGATCTGGGATATCGGAAACTAGATGATGAGCGATGCGCGGGCGATTGCGGAACAGACCGCCCGCGCTTCTTACGGGCGGCTTCTGGCCTGGCTGTCATCGCGCTCGCGCGATGTCGCCGCCGCCGAGGATGCGCTTGGCGATGCGTTCCGGGCGGCGCTGGAGACCTGGCCTGAAACGGGCGCGCCGACATCGCCGGAAGCCTGGCTCTTAACCGCAGCGCGACGAAAGCTGATCGATGGCGCGCGCCGCCAAAATACACGCATCTTAAGCACGCCCGCGCTGACCCTGGCAGCTGAAGAAGCCGAAGCGGCAATGCGCGCCGACAAACCATTTCCCGATGAGCGCCTCAAACTCCTGTTCATCTGCGCGCACCCGGCCATCGACGCCGCCATCCGCACGCCGTTGATGCTGCAAACCGTTCTGGGTCTGGATGCTGCGCGTATTGCATCAGCTTTCTTGGTCTCGCCGCGCGCCATGAGCGCAAGACTGGTTCGCGCCAAGCGCAAGATAAAAGTCGCCGCCATTCCATTTGATACGCCTGGCGGACCAGACCTCGCCGCCCGCCTGCCCACAGTACTTGAAGCCATCTATGCTGCTTTTGGCGCCGGATGGGACTTTGAGGCTGGCGCGGAAACGGACCCTCATCACCTCACCGGCGAAGCGCTCTATCTCGCCAGCCTGCTGACACAGCTCTTGCCGGATGAAGCCGAATGCTGGGGTTTGTTTTCACTCATGCTGCATGCAGAAGCTCGCAAAGATGCGCGCCGCATAAACGGCGCTTATATTCCGCTCAGTGATCATGACACTTCGCGATGGGATAAAAACATGATCGCCCATGGCGAGGCCGCACTGGCGCAGGCCTGGCGGCTCGATCAATCCGGTCCCTACCAGATCGAAGCCGCCATTCAATCCGCGCACGCCGCCGCCCGGCTGAATGATCGCGACATCTCGGATGAGATTGTCATGCTCTATCGGCAGCTCGTTGAAATCGCGCCAACCATCGGCGCCTATGTCGGTTCCGCCGGCGCCCTCGCTGCCGCTGCACGCCCAGAAGAAGGTCTTCATCTTCTGGCTACGCTGGATCCGGCGCGGGTTGAAAATTATCAGGCCTATTGGGCGGTACGCGCACATATTCTCGACCAGCTTGGCCGCAAGCCAGAGGCGCAAAGCGCTTATGACCGCGCGATTGGTCTCGCCCAGGATGAGGCGGCGAGAAAATTTCTGATGCAAAAGAAAACCGACCTGCACTTGCCCCGCACCTGAAACCAGCCGCGCCAATGTCGGCTGCAAGGACGGCCTGCGTCAATCGCGAGCCTTAGAAGGCCTTGAACTAGGCTTTTCTCCATGCTCACATCGACCAATGAAGCTGCGTCCTCATCCTCGCGATGAAAGCCCCGCATTATGGGGCCGTGCATAAATGGCAGAACCGTATGCCTGACCGGTTGAATTCGACGCCCAAGGAAAGCAACGGACTTCGATCAATCCGCAATCGCTACGGGGTGGAAATTGAGCGGCGCAAACGTGAATTCATTACCGCATTAACAACGCAACCGCCGCGCTCAATGCGGGCGCTCGTGCATTTGCAAGAAGACCTTCTGTTCATGCAGGCTTTTCCTGGCGAACCGGAAACGCTGCGATTGGCGTTGCATGCGCTGGAGCAGATGGAAACCTGGTTCAGCAAGACACCAAGGATTGAGCACGCAAAGCTCGATGATTCAGGCGCTGTCGGTTCGAAATCGCGCTATGTGTTTGCCTTTCCCATTGTGCAGTGGCTGGTGCGCCACGCCGCGGGCGAAGTCGAAATCGACTGGCGCAATTACGACAATACTACACGGCTCGACCTCCCTTTGCGCGCGTTTGCACGCGTCGCAGAGCGCGACGGTTTTGACAGTGGTGAGTATTCGACCCGTGAATGGGTCGCCATCGCGCGCCGACGTGATGCCCACACTGATCTTCAATGGATGATCGAAGCGCTCAATACCGCATCAGGTTTTGACGCCGACCAGCTCTGGACCGCTGTTGAACCGCCCATCGTCTGGGATCTGAAAGGATCGCGCTGGTCGGTCACGCATAATGCCTTGCGTCCGAAGCCTTATGTGATGCGACACGCCATGCGTCGCCCCTTACGTGATCCGGTCAGCAACATCACGAAACCGAACAAACACATTCGGTTGCTCGAACCGCGCCAGGCGCGCAAAGTGATTGACGTTACCCGCGCGGCCCTTACGGCGCGCTGCCGCGAAGTTGTTTCAATAAGCTACGCCAATCCAAACGAAGTCCACTGGTGCGACCTCGGACAAGGCGCCGCGCTCGCTGTCATCGGCGCCGTTCCGCGATATCGGATGAGCATTGAAGCCAATTACGGTTATCTACTCCTCTCCAATGGCGTGCCCATCGGTTATGGCGGCGTGACGGCGCTCTCTCGTCAGGCAAACAGCGGCATCAACATCTTTGAACCGTTCCGCGGCAGCGAGGCGGCATTCCTATGGGTCGAGATGCTGCGTGCATTTCAAACATTGTTCGGCGTGCGGCGTTTCATTATCAATGGCTATCAGTTCGGCGAGGGCAACGCCGAAGCGATCAGAAGCGGCGCCTACTGGTTTTATTATCGCCTGGGGTTTAGGCCGATTTCGCCCACACAAAAAAAGCTCGCGGCGCGAGAAGCGGGCCGCCTTGCAAAGCCTGGCGCGCAACGAAGCTCAGCTGCGACGTTGAAAGCTTTAGCGAAGGGCGATCTTGTGCTGGACCTGCCGGGGTTTGACGCAGGCGATCATTTTGACGAAACGTTGCTGCCGCAATTGGGCGCCCGCGCAGCGGCAATGCTGGCGGCAGAGCCCCACGCATCACGAGAAGCCGCGGAACGGCAATTGGCGGCTAAGCTTGCCGCCGCCCTTGGCGTGCGCTCGATGAAAAACTGGCCAGCCGCCGAACGCCGCGCCTTCGCAATGCTGGCGCCCGCCTTTTCAATTGTGCCAGACCTCGCCAGTTGGAACAGCGCGGAACGGCGATCCCTCGTTGCTCTGATGCGCAAGAAAGGCCATGCGCAGGAAAGTGTTTTTGCTCGCGCTGCAACAAAAAACCCGCACTTCTTTCGCGCGCTAACGCAGGAATTGGAGTCAGATTTCCTGTAAGGTCGCCTTAGAGTCTCCGTTAAAAAATTCGTCGTCTCAGTTGCCTGCGGACGCCACTTCAAATGTCCTGGCGCCATTGCGCGCGCCGACTGCGCCGGTTGCATATGGCGCGCCGGTCCGCCGCGCGGCGGGAAGCAGCGCTGATGCCGACAGGGATGCACCTTTCAGCGCAATGACCTGGTCAACGGCAAAGCCGCCAATTGTTTTGACGTCAAGCGTTTCACCGGCAAGACAGGCATTCATCGCAATCGGCAAGCCCATCACCTGCTCACGCATTTTTAACACCCAGGCCCCTTGCGCGGCAGCCTTTGCGCCGGCGTCTTCTTGCTGCGGCGGCTGAATAAGGCTCGCAGTGGCGACAAAACCGATAGCGCCCAGCGGACCGCCTTTGCGCAAATTCAGATCAAACACGAAATTATGCGCGATCATATCCGGCTCGCCAATTTCCAACTGCTCGCCATTTTCCGCTAGCGTCTCAAATTCCAACGCGGCGGTGTTGGTAAAGAGCCCATGCCGTTCATTATTGGCAAAGACGCCAGTCGCAAATTTTTCTGCAAGCAGCTTCGCCAAACGCCGGTCGGTGATGGAAATTTTATTATCCGCAGGCGCATCGACGTCCTCCGATGCCTCCATCACGATGTCCAGGGAACCGTCTTCAGCATCATTCTCACCGGCGCCCTCTTCCGCCTCAACAACGACGCCATCCAACGACCACCGCACAGCCATAGCCACCGCGTCCGGGTCGAGATGGATGATAACTTCATCGCCTGTGGGGAAAGTAAATTGATAAGGCGTCAACGTCTTATCCAATGTCTGCAAAATTTCACCGAACGCGTCGGTGTGCGGGCCACGCGACCTCGCCTCAATCTTTGCAGCCAGAGCAACGGAGAACACCGCCGCCAGCTCTTTGGCCAGCGCCTTGGCGACTTGTTCAAGATGCTCGGCGTGGCCATCGCCGGCGCCCCGGCGCTTCGTCTTGCGCCGTAAGAGTGTTCCGTCGACTTTAGCCATAGATCAGAGCACCACACATTCTACTTATAATTGTCGCAAGTTTTATAATCGCGTAAAAGTTGCTGAAAGATTATTTTGCTACCTGTTAGCGACCAGACCAGCAGCGAAACCCTCTATGACCGATCGAAAATCCGGCGCGCCGATCATTATTGTCAAGAAGACGCGCAAAGCAGCGGCGGGCGGCCATCATGGCGGCGCCTGGAAAGTCGCTTATGCGGATTTTGTAACCGCGATGATGGCGTTCTTCCTCTTAATGTGGCTGTTGAACGCGACCACAGAAGACCAGCGCAAGGGCCTGGCTGATTATTTCAATCCTTCCATCCCGGTCAGTAAAATTTCCGGCGGCGGTCAGGGCGCGTTGAATGGTACGTCCGTGTTATCGGAAGACACATTGATTACAGACGGCGCCGGCGCGACCGCGAATTACCCTAAAACCCGGAAATTTGACGACGATAAAACGCAAGCCGCGGAAGCTGAAAAACTGCGCGCCATAGAAGATGCCATTAATGATCAAAAAATCGAGGCCATGAACGAAGCGCTCGCCCAGCACATACAAACGCGGATGACGCCGGACGGTCTGGTAATCGAACTGGTCGATGCTGATGGCGCGCCCCTTTATAACGCCGGCTCATCCACGCCATCGCCCATTCTTCACGACCTGCTCAGCGTCATCGCGCCAGTTCTGGCTACCGTCAGTAACGATATGGCGATTGTCGGTCATACGGATGCGCATAATTTCGCCAATACCGGAAATTATTCCAACTGGGAGCTATCGGCTGACCGCGCCCTCGCTGCGCGTAGGCTCTTGATCAAGAGCGGCATTCCTAAAATCCAAATCGCTGAAGTCACCGGCAAAGCCGACAAAGAGCCAATATCCACGGACGCTTATGCGCCACAGAACCGGCGCATCGCGATCACCTTATTGACACGTTAGAACAAAGATTCTTCGCGTTGTTAGACATTCATTAAGCCCAAATCGACTACTACCTATGGTAGTGTTCTTAGTTTTATTCGCGTGGAGATTGTTACATGGGTCTATCGTCATCATTAAACGCCGGGGTTATGGGGTTGTCTGTCAACGCCGTCAAACTTGGCACTATTTCCAATAATATCGCCAATTCTCAGACCTTTGGATATAAGCGCGCCGATACGGAGTTTGCCGATATGGTGCTCGCGCAAACCCGTGGCAGTTTCGCAGCCGGCGGGGTGCGGGCAATCACCTTTCGCGAAGCCGGCGCCCAGGGCGCGCTGATCACAACGTCAAACGCCACAGATATTTCAATCAGCGGGCGCGGCATGTTGCCGGTTACCGACGTTAGTGGATTATCAACCTCGGCCAGCGATCGGCCGATGATGCTGACAACGACCGGCTCATTTTCAACGGATGATAACGGATTCCTACGCACACTGAGCGGTCTGCATCTCCTCGGCTGGCCCGCGGACACTGCCGGTAATGTCGGGGCCCAACCACGAGACAGCGTCGCCGGCCTAGAGCCGGTCAGGGTCAATCTCAACCAGTTCGCGGCCTCGCCGACCAGCAACATCCAGCTTGGTTTGAACTTACCGGCGTCAGAAACCCAGAATGGCGCCAGTGGCGCGCCGCTCAACCTGCCAATTGAATATTTCGACTCTCTTGGCCGCTCGCAAACGCTCAATATGGTATTCACGCCGGTGGTTCCCGCAACCGGCGCCAGCAATGAATGGAACGTCGAGATATTCGACAATGCCGGCAATCCTTTGGTTCCGGTCGGCACGTTCAACGTCACCTTTGACGCCAGCGCCACTGGCGGGGGCTCGGTCGCCACTGTCACAGCCGCCGGCGGCGCGACCTATAATGCAGGCACCGGCGCGGTCTCGATAGCCGCGGCCAGCGGCGCGATCGATATTGTGGTCGGCACATCCGGGCAAACCTCGCCATTGACGCAACTCTCCGCAAGCTTTGCGCCGCTTGCCATATCCAAAGACGGCGCGCCGATTGGCAATCTCAACAGCCTGGAAATCGACGAGAGCGGCTTCTTGCAAGCAATATTCGATACCGGCTTCCGCCGCACAATTTATCAAATCCCGATCGCCAATGTGCCGAACTTCAAAGGTCTCAACGCCGAAGGCAATCAGGCCTTTTCCGTCTCGCAGGAAAGCGGCGACTTCTTTCTTTGGGATGCAGGCGACGGACCGGTCGGCACTACAGTCGGCTTTGCCCTGACGGAATCCACCACCGACATCGCCAACGAGCTTACCGACCTGATTCAGACCCAGCGGGCTTATTCCTCAAATGCGAAAATCATTCAGACGGTCGACGAAATCTTGCAGGAGACCACCGATATCATCCGTTAGGGGATTTTTCGAGCCTGACGCGATCCCGCTAAGCGTTTAACAATACGGAGGCGCCTATGTCCCTTTCGCAAGCGCTAGCAACAGCATCTTCCGCGCTCGCGGTGTCTTCGCGGCGCGCAGGCGTTACGTCCAACAATATCGCCAATGCGCTCACCGACGGGTTCAACCGCCGCGATGTCAGTATCGTTGAGCGCTCAGTTGGCGGCGCTGGCGCAGGCGTTGCGGTCGCCGGCATTGCCCGGTCGACCAATCCGGCGGTCACCTTCGAGCGGCGCGGCGCGGATGCAGAATTTGCCGCCAGCGATGCGCGCGCCAATGCTTTTACACGGATCGGCGATCTGCTTGGCGGTATTGATGATCCCAATGCGTTGTTTCAGCGATTTACAAAACTCGAAACAACGCTACGAACACTCGCCGACACGCCTGACAGCGCAGCGGCGCAATTAACCGCGGTCAACGCAGCCAAAGACCTGGCGTCGGGCCTTAACCGCATCTCGTCAGAATTCCAGACTATTCGCAGCAATGCCGACGCTGAAATTTTCCGCCGTGTGAGCAGCGTCAACACAGACTTGCAGGAGGTCGAACGCCTGAACACCGCGATCAGTCGCGGCGGCGGCACAGGCGCAGATGTTTCCGCCTTGCTTGACCAGCGCCAGTTGGTTGTTGACCGCATCAATGAAAGCATTCCGGTGCGCGAATTACAGCGCGACAATGGCAAAATCGATCTGATGACCCAGGAGGGCGTCTTTCTCCTTGTGGGGTCGGCGCGCACGGTCGATTTCACACCGGCGCCGGTGGTGACCCCGCAGAGCGCGTATAATAATGGCGCCGGGGCCTTGTCAGGATTGTCGGTTGACGGCGACGACATCACCCCCGGCGGCACGGCGACACTGGCCGTGCGCGAAGGCGCGTTAGCGGGCCTCTTTGACGTCCGCGATAGTCTCGTTCCTGAGGCCTCTTTGGCGCTCGACGCCGTAGCGCTTGATCTGGCGGAACGGTTTTCCGGGCCTGGCCTCGATCCGACGTTGGCCCCCGGGGCGCCTGGATTATTTAGCGACGCCGGCGCGCTTGTTAATCCGGCAACGCTCACCGGCCTTGCCGGGCGCATTGAAATCAACGTCGCCGTTGACCCGGCGAGTGGCGGCCTGGCGTCACGCTTGCGCGATGGTCTTGGCGCTGCGGGGCCTGCTGTTGCCGGTTCTGATGTTTTTGTCCGAGCACTGATTGGCGCGCTCAACACCGAACGCCCCGTTGATGCTGCGCTCCAGACCTCCCGTGATGTCAACGCCGCAGAGGCCGCAGCCCAACTCACCTCCCTCGCCGGCGCCGGCCGCGCCGCCGCCGTCGCACGCGCCGCTGGCGCAGAAACGCTCGCAGTCAGTCTGGCGGAATCTGAAAAACTCGAGACCGGCGTCGACACTGACCGTGAATTGCAAAATCTCATCACTATCGAGCAGGCGTTTGCCGCCAATGCCCGGGTCATCCAAACGGTTGATCGGATGCTGCAACGGCTGATGGAGATCTAGCCATGAATGTGTCAGGGTTTCCCTCTATTCTTCAATTCACGCGGCTGAGCACTGCTATCACCGACATCAAAGAGCGCAGCGAAGTGCTTCGGGTTGAGCTGGTGACCGGGCACGACCCCGCGTTAAAATCCGCCGGTGATGCGACTTCGGGCGATCTGCATCTTTTGCGCAAAGCGTTTGAGGATGTCAGTTTCTTTAGAGGCGCCACCGCACGCGCCCTAGGCCGCGCCGGCGCTGCACAGACCGTGTTGCAGCGTGCGGCCGAGGGCGCAAACGGCATCGGCGCAACGCTGCTCAGCGCGATCGGGCGCGGCGACGAAGCCAGTATTGAGACGACGGCAACAGCGGCCAAGGCAGAGCTTGGCGCGATAATGTCGAGCTTCAACCAGCGTTTTGAAGGCCGCGCATTGTTCTCAGGCGACGCTGTCGACAGCGCATCGCTTGCGGATACACAAACCCTCGTCGCCGATATCAGCGCTTTATTTTCAGGCGCGGCAACACCTGCGCAGTTTCAAACCGATCTCGATACCTATTTCAACGACCCGACCGGCGGCTTTGCGACAAATATCTATTTAGGCGGCGCCGGCAATGCGCCCCGCGTCGAAATTTCTGACGGAGAGCTTATCGACTATAGCGCAAAAGCCGACGAGCCGCCGGTCAAGGATTTGCTGCGCGGCCTTGCAACCATTGTCGTCGCTGCCGCCGCTGGACCATCACTAGACCGTGCTGCCACTCTAAATACAGGCGCCATTGGCTTGGTCGAAGCCGAAGCGCGGCTGACGCAAATCGGCGCGCGTATCGGTGTCGTTGAGGAACGCATGCAAACTGCTCTCGCCAGCCTTGATGCAGAATCCGCAGCGCTTGCGTCCGTATTCAATGAACGCACCACACGCGATCCGTTTGAAGCCGCGCTCGAATTACAACAACTCGAATCGCAACTGCAATCGTCCTTCACCCTCACCGCCCGCATCGGCCGGCTCTCTCTGGTCAATTTCCTACGTTAGTATTATGAAAAAACTGAACCGACTACTCGCCGCCTCGCTCGTCTTTTCCTTATGCACAACGCCGTTTGCCGCGGCTGATGTGCGTATCAAGGATGTGGTCAATATCGAGGGCGTGCGCGGCAACGACCTTGTCGGCTATGGCCTCATTGTCGGTCTTGACGGCACTGGCGACAGTGTGCGCAACTCGCCTTATACGGAAGAGGCATTGTCGAGTCTTTTGGAGCGCCTCGGCGTGAATGTTCAGGGCGAAAGATTTCGCCCACGCAATGTCGCCGCCGTCGTTGTCACGGCAACCTTGCCGCCCTATGCGCGCGCTGGATCGCAAATCGACATCACCGTGTCGGCGATTGGTGACGCTACCAACTTGCTTGGCGGCAACCTCATCATGACGCCGCTCAATGCCGGCGACGGCCAGATTTATGCGGTGGCGCAAGGCCCTGTTCTGGCCAGCGGTTTCAGCGCCGACGGCGCCGGCGCCTCAGTCACCTTCGGCTCGCCAACTTCCGGCGCCATCCCGCAAGGCGCGCGGGTCGAGCGGGAAATCGCGTTTGACTTTGCGAGCATGGAAACCATACGCCTTGCCTTGCGCGCGCCGGACTTCACAACCGCTGCGCGGATCGAAACCGCCATCAACAAATCTTTTGAAAAACCGATTGCGCGCATGCTGGATCCCGGAACGGTGGAGCTGACCATCGCCGACGCGCCGATGCGAGCGGTGTATCTCCTCGGCAAGGTCGAAAACATCCGCATCGCGCCAGAG
The DNA here is from genome assembly GCA_021776375.1 of Hyphococcus sp. Lineage (GTDB taxonomy): Bacteria > Pseudomonadota > Alphaproteobacteria > Caulobacterales > Parvularculaceae > Hyphococcus. The sequence continues at coordinate 30,209 of JAJFGA010000089.1, forward strand.
CAAAAGGCGCGCATTGTTATCGACCAGAAATCCGGCACCGTCGTCCTCGGGGCGGATGTGCAAATCTCGCGCTTTGCCGTCACCCAGGGCAACCTCACCATTACCGTGCGAGAGACACCTATAGTGTCGCAGCCCAATCCATTCTCGCGCAACGGCGAGACCATCGTCTTGCCCGACACAACCATCACCATCGATCAAAATGACGAACGCCGGATTGCGATTGTCAATGAAAGCGTCTCCCTCTCCGACCTCATAGAGGGGCTGAACGCGCTGGGCGTCGGCCCGCGCGAGTTGATCGACATACTAAAGTCGGTAAAAGCCGCCGGCGCACTGCATGCCGAGCTGGTGGTTATATAGGGGCGCCGCAAGCCTAAGATGTCATAGGCAGAATAAGAAAAAGGAGGCGAGTCGAAACCCGCCTCCGGACTCGTTCAATGAACGAGAAAAAGAAGAAGCGCGATTAATCGAAAATCGACTTTCACGCACAACTTTAATTTGACCGCAAGGGTTAGAGATAACATCTCAACGCCTTTCCGGTCCGTGATCACGGAACCAAAACGGTTTCGTAATTCATGGCGGACATAACGGTTTGAGCGCCGTTTTCCGCTCTATCGCCCCGTCTTTACCCGCGCGCGCAGGCTCGGACGGCATTATGGCAAACCGAATGTATCCTTAAATGCTGCGGCGGCCAGCTAGAACCGTCTCCGTGGATGTCACGGATTCGATAGCGCCCGTAGAAACATTCGGCATAATGATCAGCACAAATGATAGGACACCCCGGCTTTTGCGAGCCGGACCCGAATCAGTTGCACAGAGCAATTATTAGGCGCCTTTTACTTGAAGTCGAATAGTTTCTTTAACCTGTGCAAAACGAGTAGTTTTTTTATTACAGGCTCCTTTTGGTACTCGTTGCAACTACTCAGCCTCCGCCGCGTCGGTCTCTTCGACAACCGCGTTCAGCTTGATCTCGCCGGCCGAGACCTGTCCTCGCACGGCGGAGGTGAAAGCGCGCTGCGCCTTCTCGCCTTCGCTCTCGGTGAGCTCGTCCAGCTCTTCGATATCTTCACGATACTGACTGGCCATGCGTTTGGAGATATTGGCGAATAGAAATTCCACCGTTTCGGCCGCGTTGGTCTCACCATATTTCAACGCCGCCAGCAATACATCGCGATCCAGCTCGCGCATGATGACCGGCACGCCCGATTCTGGCAGACGCAGATGCAAGTCTTCGAACAACAAGATGGCCTTTTTAACGGCCTCGCCAATTTCCGGGTCGACGTCGCAGAGATGCCCCATAAAGGCGTCGCGCTTGGCCGCCGGCAGGCAGTTGATGATTTCGCCAACCGTCGCACCGGCATTGGACGTGGAGGGCCTGGCGGCGAGCGGCGCCAGCAACTCCTCATTGATCGCATCGGCGATTGCATTAATCACCGCATTACCTGGCGGCGAACGCCGCGCCAGTTCGAGCAACACTTTTTGCGAAAACGCCGGCTCGGCATGGGCCAGAACATCGGCGGTTTTCTGAAACGTAAGCTTAGTGACGATGGCTGCTGCAACCGAAAGGCGCTGGGTTTGCACATAATCGGCCAGCATCTTGTCGTCGATATCGTTGATACGCGTCCACACCGAGCCCGTACCGCCGCCGGCAAGCTCCGATAAAACCCGGTTGATGCGTTCTTCTTCGGTTAAGGCGCCGAGAACCCGGCGCGCCTCTTCAATGCCGCCGGCGAAAGACGCGCCGCTGTCCTGCACCTCTTCGACAAACTCATTAGCGATCGCTTCCAGCAATTGCGGCGGCACCGACTTCAGCTCGCTGAATGCCTTAGCGAAGGCGCGCAAATGCGCATCGCTAATGTCGTTGACGATCGCCTTCGCCGTTTCCGCACTCAGCGATGCGAGAATAACCGCCGCTTTGTGCGCCTTGGTTATCCAAACTTCGTTGGCCAGCACAGGCAGGTTTTCGACTTTGCGTTCCGCCATCAGGAATATCCTCTGACCAGCGCGCCGGAGACGGCGACCCATCCGTTGGTGAGAACAAAGAACGCCACCTTAAACGGCAACGAGACAATCGCCGGCGGCACCATCATCATCCCCATCGCCATTAATATTGACGCCACAAGCAGGTCGATCACCAAAAACGGCAATAACACCGCAAACCCGATTTCAAACGCGCGTTGAATTTCCGAAAGAACAAACGCCGGCGCCAAAAGCGACAAAGGCGGCGCCTCGCCGGGCTTTAGCGCCGCGTCGCCTTTGGCGTCGCTGAGGATAAACAAAGCCTCGTCATCGACCCGCGCCTCCATAAAATTTCGAAATGGCGTCATTGTGTTTTCAAAAGCCAGGCTTTGTGAAATCTCACCGTTCAAAAGCGGCTGGACGCCGGCGCCCCATGCGTCTTTGAAAACTGGCTCCATTACGAAATAAGTCAAAAACATAGCAACGCTGACAATCAACATATTCGGCGGCGCCTGTTGCAACCCAACGCCCTGGCGCAGGATCGACAAAACAATGATCATAAACGGCAGGCAGGTAACCATCATCGCAATGCCCGGAGCAAGACTGAGCACGGTCACGAGTATGAATATCTGAATGATGCGCGCCGTCAGGCCGCCACCTTCCGTCCCGCTCTGAAGCGTATCGAAAAGCGGCGCGGCGGTTTCCTGTGCGGCGGCTCCAGCGCCAGTGACCATCGCCAAGGTGGCGGCAATCAACAAAATTCTGCATATCTTGCGCAAGGGCGTCATCCCATTCAAGCCGCAACGTCGCAAACTTCCACCAGGCGAATGGCGATAGCGCCATCCTTGTCGTCGGATTCAACAAGCTCGCCGCGCGCCACCATTCTGTCGCCAACAAAAATTTCTGCCGGGTCGTCAATTTGAGCGTCGAGATCAATCACCGCCTCGGGGGTCAGGTTCAGCAATTGCTCAACCGTCATCTCCGCCTTGCCGACCGACACCATGATGCGCACCGGCAGGGACATGACTTTTGGATTGCGCATATCGCTCTGCGCCGCGCTGCTCTCCGTCGGGATGGCAACATCTTTCCCCACGCTGGTTTCGCTCGATATGGCTGCGCTTTCGTCATTCATTTTTTGCTCCCGAATAAAGGTTAGAAATCATCAAGCCAAAGCCCGCCATTACGCCGCCTCGGTTTCATCGAGCCAGGAGGTCAGGACCGTGGCGGTGGCGCTGGTGTCTGCGCTGGCGAGGTCTTGCAAGGCGTCCACCGGGGTTTTGGTCTCCGCGATGGCCGCAGGCGCTTCTATGGCGCCGGCGATTGCTGGCGCCGCACCCTGGCTGGTAAGTTGCGTCGCCGGGCCTTGGGTCAGGATTGGCTTCAACACAAACATCGCCAGTGCAAGCACCACAACCGCCGGAATAAAGATCTGCAACATCGAGATTAGATTATCCTGCAGGAACGCCATTGCGCCGCCGGTGACCGGATCGTCCGTAATCACATCCTCCTGATGAAATGACATCGCTTTCACGGTGACCTTGTCGCCGCGCGCTTCATCAAACCCGATGGCTGTAGCAACGAGAGCGCCCAGCGCACTCAGCTCTTCGTCGCTGCGCGGCGCTGGGTCAGTTTCGTTGATTAAAACCGCGACATGAACTTGCGCAATCGCACCAGGCATTTTTTCGCGCTTGCGATTAACCTCGGATATATCAAAGCGGGTAGTCTGGTTCGCCTCGCTGCGTTCAGACTTTGATCCCGATGGTCCACCGGCTGCATCGCCATCGGGCAAATTGCTGGCGACCGTCACCGCATTACCTGCGCCGCTATCAGATTGTTGTATCTCAGTGCTCTCACGCGCCATCATCACCCGGCTTGCCGGGTCCAGTATCCGCTCCGACACGGTCTCGCGTTCGCGATCAACCTTCAGCGATATGTTCACCCGCACATTATCCGGTCCGACATGGGCTTCGAGCATATTCAAAAGCGCGCGCTCCATCTTACGGGCGCGGTTGGTATCGCTGGTCTCCATCTCCTCAACTTCGTTTTGGCTTCCGGGCTTTAAAATAACGCCGTTCAGGGAATCGATAATGGCGACCTTTTCCGGGTCGAGATCGGGCACGCCGAGCGCTACCAGATAACGAATGGCGACAGCGTGTTGGCGGTCCATCCGTCCCCGGCCCATGGTGATGGTCACCGATGCGCTGGGTTTCCGGCTTTGGCGCGAAAATGACGATACCTTGGGCGCGGCGATATGCACCCGCGCCGCTTTAACGCCCGGCGCCGCCAAAATTGTTCGCGCCAATTCGCCCTCCTTGGCGCGCCAGTAAGTGGCGTCAAACATATCCGACGTCACAGCAAAACCATTCATTTCATCGAGCAGTTCAAAACCCGCCTGGCCCTGTTGCGGTAGTCCCTGACGCGCAAGCGCCATGCGTACTTCATCGCGCTTTGGTTGCGGCACATAAATCGCTTCGCCGCGCACATCGGCGGCAACGTCCATCGATTCCAATGCACTTAAAATTTCACCGGACGCCGCCGGGTCCAGTCCGCCATAGAGAAAAGCCATATGCGGCTTGGACGCCACATTCATCAGCATCCAGAATGCAGCTAGCGTCGCCATCAATACACCGGCGAGAACCAGCTTCTTCTGCATCGACAACTGGTTCCAGTTCGCCGCCAAGTTTGACATTACACATTCACCACCAAAAGAAGACGCGCCTCAGCGCGCGGCTTCAAGTTCCTGGTTAATTTCCTCTTTCAGTATTAATTTTGAGTTTACGAATAGTTGTCTATATTCATTAGCACAACTTTTAGGTGTAATGATGGCTAAGCCAGAAAATGACCCAGCTTCTGAGGGAACCGAAGAAGACGGAGACGAAAAAAAGAAAAAGGGCGTCGGTATTATTCTGATTGCCTTTGTCGCGCTGATCGTCGCCGGCGGTGCGGCGGCGGCGGTATTTTTTCTCGCGCCAGGCGCTCAGCCCGATGCTGAAACCTTCGAAGAAAACGCAAGCCATGATAGCGACAGGAAGCGCCATAGCGAAGCCAAACCATCAGGCCACAAACCTGAAAAAGCCAGCAAGCATGGCAAAAAACAGAAATCGGAAAGTTCTGAAATTCAGGGCGGCAAAATAGAGCATCATGGCGCGGCGGCGTTTTTAGTGCTCGACCCGATGGTCATTTCCATACGGCCCATGGGCGCGCGGCGCCATCTAAAACTGTCCCTCATCATCGAAACGCCGAGCGAACAGGCGCAAGCGCTGTTATCGCGCACCTATCACATCAAGGATGTACTCAACACCTATCTTCGTTCCATCGACAGCGATGAGTTTGAAGACCCGGCGGCAATGTCGCGCCTGCGCGCGCAGATCCGCCGCCGCATTGGCGCCGTCGCCCCCGGCATCGCCATTGACCAGATTTTAATTACCGAATTCGTCTTAACCTGAGGTGACGCCATGGAGATGATCTTCGACTTTATGCTGCTTGCAGCATCCGGTTCCGCCGCCGTTTATTGCTTTGTTCTCAATCGCAAACTGCAACGGCTTAAAGATACCGAAAAAGGGCTGGGCGCGACCATCGCCTCGATGGCGGCGGCGGTGGAACAGGCGCAGAGCGCCGTTGCACAAGCTAAACTCAGCAGCGCCGAAAGCGTGAACGAGCTTGCCCCTCTGGTCGCGGAAACGCGCGAGTTTTTACCCAAGCTTACAACGCTGGCAGAGTCTATTGGGGGCATCGCCGACACCACAATTGCCAATATTAACGAGGCGGCGCTCGCGGCGACAAAAGAAATCGCGTCTTGCCTTAACACTGTCGGGCCTGTCCAGCCCGCATCAGCAACGGATGATGTAAGCGCTGCGTCCGCTACGGTGGGTGACGATGCCGCATTCGCGGCGGGGGGCGACAATGCCGCATTCGCGGCGGGGAGCGACAATGGCGTATCCACGACGAATACAGAACCCACAGACGCCCCAGACCAGATAGAATTTATCGATCCGGACGTATCACCATCGCCGAACCCGCCGCGCAGCGCAGCAGGCGCTGCCGGTGCATGGATCGCCGCCAGCCGAAGCACGGGATAAGTTATGAAAAACCGCGCCCTTATTGTTCTCGCCATTATTTTTTCCGGCTCATTTCTTGGCCGTTTGGCCGTATTGGCGTCTGAGATCGCTGATGCTGCAACAGAAGCTGGGCCAATTGAGACGGTGGACGCGGCGGAACCTCAGCTTTGCGTTGACGGCGACCTTGCCGAGGCAGTGCGTGCACGCACTATTGCTCTTGATGCGGAGGAGCGCGCGCTTGCCGAGCGCAAGGCGAAACTTGCCGTCTATGATGTGCAAATAGAAAAACGCCTTAGCGAGCTGGAAGGCGTCAACGATAATTTGCGCGCGACAATGGATGAGCACAGCGCGACACAAGACGCCGACATTGCAAAACTTGCCGCCATTTATGAGGGTATGAAACCCAAACAGGCCGGCGACATCATAAATGAAATGGATCCAAAATTCGCCGCCGGACTACTGGCGGCAATGAACGCCGAACAGGCAGCGCAAGTGGTGGCAACGCTCGATTCTAAGAAAGCCTATTTAATCAGCATCATTCTCGCCAATCGTTCGCAAGCGCTTTAGTCAAACGATTTTAGCCATCTTTAACCTATTCATGAAATACCCGTTATACGGGAAAGTATTTGTTTACGCTATTATCGGTTGTTTTCTATGGGAAGTCTCGCCGGCATTATAATCACGGTTGTGATGGTCTTTGGCGGATATACCATCGCCGGCGGCAAGATGGCGATCATCCTCCATTCGCTCCCCTATGAGATGATGATCATCGGCGGTTCGGCGATCGGTGCGTTTGTTCTTGGTAACAGTTTTTCCGTCATCAAACATGTCGGCGGCGACATTATGAAGGCCGTCGCCGGGTCGAAATGGAAACGCGCAGATTTTCAGGATCTCCTGTGTCTGATGTTCGAATTGTTACGGCTTGCCAAAGACAGCCCCGTTCAAGCCGAGGCGCATATTGAAAACCCCGAAGAGTCGACAATCTTCGCGCGCTATAAAAAAATCGCCGACGACGCTGTCGCCACAGAAATTATCTGCGACACAATCCGTTCGATACTGATGAATTTCGACAATCCCCACCAAGTCGAAGAGCTGCTCGAAAAACAACTGGAAGCGGTTCACGAGGATAGCATGCATGGCGCACACGCTCTGCAAGTCATGGCCGATGGCCTGCCGGCGCTGGGTATTGTCGCAGCCGTTCTTGGCGTCATCAAAACCATGGCGTCTATCGACAAGCCGCCCGAAGTTCTCGGGCAGATGATCGGCGGCGCCCTTGTCGGCACTTTTCTTGGGGTTTTTCTCGCCTATGGCCTGGTCGGCCCAATCGCAGAAAAAGTCAAAGGCGTACGCGACCATGAACAACGCTTTTACGCGCTGATTCGCGAAGCCATCGTTGCCCATCTACAGCTCCACACCCCGCAAATGTGCATCGAGGTCGCACGGCGCAATGTTCCCCGTGCGGAGCGCCCGAGTTTTTCAGACATAGAAGAAGCCTTGAAAGAATTAAAGAAGCAAGCCGCATGATCACACTCCCCATCATCGCCCTCGCCGCCATGGCGAATGCCGCAGAGCCCTCCGCGACTGATGCTAGCGAGCCGCTGGCGGTCCGCGCCGGCGAACATGGCAGTTACTCTCGGATTGTTATTCCGAATGCACCGGAGGGATGGGAGATAAAAACCAATAACCGAATTGTGCGCGTGGTTTTTACAAATTCAATACAGCGACTTGACGTATCGGGCGTCGAAAAAAATCGCAAAGCCCACCGCGTTCTCAATACCAGCAGCAATACTACTGCCAACGGTGATGAACTCGTCCTGACACTGAACTGCGATTGTGAGGCGCGCGCAGAACGCAGCGAACACAATTCCTTGATTATCGATATTTTCGACAAGCAGGCCGAGCCCCTTACGAAACAAAAACCGCCTGCGCGCCCTAGCAAAAAAATAGTAACTTCTCCACCGACGCCTTCGCGGCGAAACCCATCGTCTGATGAATTGCGCGCCGCACGTGATCGTATGATCGCTCTTCTTGCCGCCGCAAACGATCAGGGCGTCGTTGCCCTCAAGAGTAAAGTCGGCGAGCCCGTCAACCTGATTCCAGATCATGCAGCCGAGGGAGCCGGTGTAACGCCCGTCGCCAATGCATCCTTCCAAACCAGCGCCACGCCGGCCTTGGGCAACGTTGATGCTGACAAATTATGCATCGATCCGGCGCGGTTTACGGATCAGAATGCCGGCGCCGGTGACATTGTCTATGCTGATATTGTAGATCTGCGCCAGCGTCTTGAGAACGGTGAAGACGCAGATCAGGCAGATCTTGAGATTGCGCTTGGCCTTGGCTATTTGCGGCTCGGTTTTTTCTCCGAGGCCGCAGCGCTGGCGTCCGCGTCGGATAAGACCGCTCAGCTGGAATTTAAATTGATTGGGGGGCTGGCCGCGCTTGGACGCGGTGATGGCGTGGGCGCCAAAGACACTCTTGAACCCTTTAGCACCTGTGGCGGGGTTTACGACCTGCTATCTAGGGCGGCCTCGCCGCTGTCGTCGCGCGATAAATCCTATTCCAACGCGCAATACCGCACCCTCAACACGCTCCCGAAAAGTTTGCGTGGACCGGTTGCAGAATTGCTGGCGCTAAAGGCGCTTGAACAGAAAAATCCGGCAGCGGCAAGGCGACTTTACGACATTGCCGCCGCCGCATATGGCGGCGAAGAAACGCCAGGCATGGTTATTCTCCGCGCAGTGTTGCCGGATGATGGCGCCGAAGGCCATCCGCCTCAGGATGACCGTACGCAGGAGAAGCTTGCCGTCGTTGCGCAAACACCCGGCCCCTATCGCGCACGCGCGCTTGGCGTCCTTGCAGACGAATTTGGCCGTAAGGCGAGTATCGCCTATGACGGTTTTTTCGATGACCTCGCAGAACAGACGCTATTGAGCGCGGCCAGTCGCGGCGAAATAGACGCTGCAATATCGGGCGCCGATGCGCTTGCCGCCGCCGGCCACATTGGCGCCGCTTTTGAAAAACTACGCAGCGTCAAAGCCATCGCGCCAGAAACGGCCAAAGCGACCGGGGTCATTGCCCGTTCAATGATCGCAACTGCGCTGCTCAGCCAAGAGCCGACGCAACGTCTGGCGGCAGTTGATTTTTATTTCCAGTATACAGATTTGTTTGGATCCGAAGCCGACGATCACGAAATGCGTCTCGCCATCGCCCGTGCACTAGCGTCCATGGGCGCGCCGCAATTGGCTGCGCGTGCGGCCTCGAAAATCCCTCCAATACTTCGCGCCGAAGCCGAATTTATTGTCGCCAACGCCTATCTTTCTGCCGGAGACACGGAGGCGGCGCTGGCGCTGGCTACGAAACATTCTGACCATGGCGGCCTTGCTGAAGTCGTCTTGCGTGCAGGCATAATGCTTGATGATAAAGCGCTCATCCGCAAGACCGCGCACCAGATTTTACAACGCCACAAAATGGACGCCAGCAAATCAACGTTGCTATGGCGCGCCGAAGAATGGCGCATTGCCGCCGACAGCTTTGCTGCGCTCCCGCCCGAGCAACTCGACATAGATATGGCCACCCACTATGCGCTCGCGATCTTGAAATCTGGAAACAAGACCCTGCCCGCCTCCGCCAAACAGGCGCTCGGCGCCAACACGTCCTATGCCCGGGCGCTGGAGCATATGTTTATCGCCGCACCGGTATTTGACTTTGGCAATGCTGCAAATGTCGATGCGTTCATCACCGGCGTTTCATGGGAAACAGAATTCTTCCGTCAGGGGATGCGCAATGAATAATACATCTTATGTAATCATGTCGCGCCAAGCGGGGCTGTCTAAGGAACTCACTAGCGTCGCGAACAACATCGCCAATGCCGACACCACCGGCTTTCGGCGCGAAGGAGTTTTGTTTTCCGAATATGTCAAATCGCTCGGCTCCGCTGAGCGCAGCCTGTCGCAAACGCGGGTCGGCGGGCATTTTTTTGACCCCAGCGGCGGCGTTCTAACAAAAACCGGCGGGGCGCTTGATGTCGCCATCGATGGCGAAGGATTTTTCGCCGTCGACACGCCGCGCGGCGAACGCCTGACCCGTGCAGGCTCTTTCCTGTTAAACAATCAAGGCCAACTTACGACGCCCGAAGGCTATGGCGTCCTCGGCGAAGGCGGGAGCCCAATCACCATACCTCCTGATGCTGGCGAAATAACCATCGCCGCTGATGGCGCAATCGCCGGCGGCGGCGTCCCGCTTGGGCGGCTGACGATGGTGACCGTCCCCGCAACAGCACTTCAGCGCGAAGGCGGCAGCCTGTTCAAAGCCAGCGAACCTACTCAAGCCGCAGAGATGGCGCTTGTGCGCCAAGGATTTATCGAAGACTCCAACGTCAACTCAGTCGTAGAGCTCAGTAGACTGATTGAAGTGCAACGCGCCTATGAGCTCGGACAACAACTCCTGCAACAAGAACACGACCGAATTACAAAAACCGTTGAAGCCATGGGGCCACGCTAAGCCGCAACACTTGGAGGATGAAATGGACGCATTAAGAATTGCCGCCACCGGCATGGACGCACAACAAACCCGCGTCGCCGTCATATCAAACAACATCGCCAATATGAGCACCACCGCCTTTTCAGCGCGCCGGGCGGAGTTTGTCGATCTTCATTACCAACAGATCCGCGCGCCCGGTGCGATTTCTTCTTCAACCGGGCTCATTGCTCCAGCCGGCGTTGAACTCGGCCTCGGTGTCAGAATGTCGGCGATCAGCGTCAATATAGAACAAGGCGCGCTGCGTCAGACTGGTAGCGATCTTGACCTTGCGGTTGAAGGGCGCGGCTTCTTTGAGGTCACATTGCCGTCGGGCGATATTGCCTTCACCCGCGACGGCAGTTTCAAGCGCACCGGAGAAGGCCTGATTGTCAACTCCGACGGCTATCCGTTAGGCGGCGATGTCACCATTCCCGCAGACGCCCGCAACGTCACCATTAACGCCAATGGCGAGGTGTTTGCATTTTTTGACGGCCAGCCAAATGGCCAGCTTATCGGCGCCATCCCTTTGACGCTGTTTGTTAATGAAAAAGGTCTGGAAGCGCTCGGCAGTAATTTGTTCCGCCAGACCGAGGCTTCCGGCGCGCCTATACCAGGCGAGGCCGGGATCGATGGTCGCGGAGCTGTCCGCCAGGGCTTCCTAGAGGACAGCTCTGTCGATGTCGTGGCGCAAATCGCCGACCTCATCGAAGCGCAACGTGGCTATGAGTTAAACTCCAAAGTGATTTCCGCCGCCGACCAGATGCTCGGCGCGGCGACACAGATCCGTTAAAGACATGAAGCAATCGAAAATCATAATTATTGCGCTCGCTCTGGTGCTGACGTCAGCCGGCGCCGAGGCCGCAACTGCAACTCCCCGCATAGCCGAGATCATAGCAAGCAACAATGAATTGACCCCGAACGACGCGCCAGTCTCCATTAAGGCGCGCCGACACTTGCGGGTCGGAACCATCCTTCAGCGTTCCGACATCACGGTCAGCGGCAGCGAGCCTGCGCAAGCAGCAGCGCTAGACATCGTCGGCATGGAGGTCAAACGCACGATCTATGCAGACAAGCCCATCATGCCGGAGGACATATCCACCCCGACGGCGATCAAGCGCAACGCCATTGTCACGATTGAATTCAAAAAAGGCCCGCTCCTCATCACCACAGAAGCCCGCGTCCTCGATCCCGGCGCGGTTGGCGAGACTGTGCGGGTAATGAACATTTCTTCAAAAGTCATCCTTTCCGCCATTGTCGTCAGCAGCAGCAAGGTCAAAGCCAGATGAACCCTATGCACAAAATCGCTTTTTGCCTTCTTGTTCCCGCCCTCGCCGGTTGCACAAACAGTCTTGATCATATGTTGCGACCGCCCAGCATGACCGCGCCCGGCGACGTGAAAACCGCCGCGCCAACGCCGGCGCTGGCGCGAATGGATGTGCCGCCACGCCCCATTTCTTTCACCGAGCCGCCAGAAACCGCCGCATCGCTATGGCGATCAGGGCCGCAATCTTTGTTTGGCGACCGGCGCGCGCGCCGGCAGGGCGATATCCTCACGGTCATGATTGAGATTGATGAAGAAGCGGAAATTCGCAACCGTACGGATCGCAAACGCAGCGGCGCGGAGAACCTGTCCGTGCCGGCGCTTCTCGGCGTCAACTCGCTCGCCGCGAAAGTCCTTCCCGGCGGCGCGGCGCTCAATCCAGCGATTGATACATCCTCTAACTCAACAACTTCCGGCGACGGCCTCATCAAACGCGAAGAACGCATCACCTTGCGCGTTGCCGCCACCGTGACGCAGGTTCTCCCCAACGGCCACCTCGCTATAGCCGGCAGTCAGGAAATCCGGGTCAATTATGAGCTGCGCGAGCTATTGGTCGCCGGCATCATCCGCCCGGAAGACATCTCGCGCAGTAATGTGATTACCTATGACAAAATCGCCGATGCTCGGGTTTCTTATGGCGGGCGCGGGCAGATCAGCGATTTGCAGCGGGCGCGATACGGTCAACAGATCGTCGATATTGTCTCGCCATTTTAAACCATGAAAATATTTCTGCCCATTGTCATCATCCTGATCGCCGGCGCCCTTGGCGGCGGCGGCGGGTTTTTCTTGAAGCAGACAACATCGCCCGGCGCGACTGATGTGGTCGCAATCGAAGCGACGGATGTGAGCCATGACAAGGAAGACAAAAAGAAAAAAAAGAAGAAGAAAGATAAGAAAAATAGCCACGGCGGCGCCGCCGATAGTAACGCCGCTTATTTGAAGTTTGGACGCCAGTTTGTTGTCCCGGTGGTCAAAGATGGCGCGCCGCAAGTGATGATGATACTGGAAATCAGCATCGAGATTGAGCCGTCACTGGCCGGCGATATTTACACGCTCGAGCCAAAGCTGCGCGATGCGTTTCTGGCAGAGTTGATGCGGCTGGGCGGCGCCGGCATTTTGACAAAGGTCCTCGAAAGCCCGGAGGCAATGGCGAACGCGAAATCAGCATTACTAAACACTGCGCACACGCTGTTGGGCGACGGCGCTAAGGATATTCTCATTCTTGGTATCGGTGTTCAGGAGTACTGACTAAAAAGCCGCCGATAGCGCGACAACATCCGCTGGATCGACTTCAATGTCGCCGTCCAGCCTCAACGCAGCGGCGCCGCCATCGAGCCGGATTTCATTGACCACGCCGAATGTGTTGGCCGCATCGGTGCGGATCAAACCTTCGTCATTGTAATAGGCTGCCGTGACTTGATAAACGCCGTTTTCAACGGAGCGCCCGCCTGCCTGCCCGTCCCAAGTTTGCACGTCTCGGCTGGTCGCAACATCAAACCGGGCAATCTCATTGCCGCCCTGATCAAGAATTATCGCCTCGGCGCGGGTGGCGCCCGCCTCTCCCGACAGACGATAACGCACTGGATCGCCGCTAAAATAAACCGCCCCGCCCGGCGATTCGGCAACCCGGCCAATCCAGTCTGCATATTGATCAATACCGCCTCCGGTGATCGCAGAGGAAATCGTTTCAAGCTGACCATTGGCGCGAACGAGTTGCTCGACCGATGAAAAGCTAGCAAGCTGGGCGACGAATTCTGTTGAATCCGCCGGACTTAATGGGTCCTGATTGCGCAACTGCGCAGTCAACAAGGTCAAAAAGTTTTGAAAATCGACGCCGTTGAGATTTGGCGCACCGGGATCATCCTTCGATGCGCCAAGAGCCAGCGTTGCGCTGCTAAGCGATTGTTGCGATGCGATGGCTTGTGATTCCATAGCGCGAACTCCTCAGATTTTTCTATAACAGGCGATCCAGCCGCCCGTCCAAACTCAGCGCCGCAACAGTATGCGGCAGATCATTGATCTCTATGCCGACGGCGTCATCATGTTGGCTCCCTGCGGCGAACGGGTCATCGTCAAATTTTGTATCGGGTTGTGGACCTCGTTCACGAAATTGCAGGTCGATATTATCCAGTCCGCTCTTTTCAAGCTCACGCTGGAGGATATCGATATTCCGGCGCATCAGCTCCAGCGTATCGGGCGCATCTGCGGCGACCGTCGCGCGGATGATATCGCCGCCCCTGCCCTCAAAATCGATGGTCACTCGGCCGAGCTCCGGCGGGTCGAGCCGGACTTCAATACTCGCATCCATGCCGCGGCTTGTGATCGCCGCCACGATTTGCGCCGCTGGTTTTATCGCCGCCTCAGACACAGGCGACAGTGTAATTGCAGAGGCTGCACGATCATTAGCTGCGCTTAGCGTCTGGATCAGCGGTAAATTCTCATCCAGGGCAATCAGCCCCGGCTCAATGGCCGTCTTATCTGCAAGCCCAGCCGCCATTAATGGCGCGGTGGTTATAAATTTGTTTACGGGTAATCTCGGCGCCAGAAATTCGTTTTGTATGGCGTCAAATCGTTGAGCGCCAAGCTGTCGCGGCAGATCCATCCCATCATCGCGCAGCGATGTGCGCCCTGAAGGATCGACAACTTGTCCTTTATTCGTCGGTAACACGGATGCGTCGGGCTTGAGGTCGCTAAGAATATCAACTGACGGAGAAGCGTCAGAACCGACAAAGCGTTGAACCGGGCTTATGCGCCCACCGACCGGAACCGTGATTGTCCTCTCGCCATTGTCATCGACGGCTGCGGCGCCGCCAAAGACTAAGCGTTCCATATTCGCGAGGAGTAATGTTCCATTGTAATCGTCAGTAGGCTGCGCCTTCACGTGGTCGGCATGCTCTGCGAGGCTATCCGGCGGCGCCGGAAGGTCGCTCAATTCCGGCCCCAGCCGCGACGCGCTTGCATCAAGGACCCTCAGAAATTCATTGAGTTTTGGGCTCTTGGTTCCGTCAGGCGAAGAAAACCCGCCAACAAGGCCCGCCAGCCCGGCGCCTAATGGCGCAGACCCCGCCGGTGCTGAACCCGCCGGCGGCATTGGGGCGGCGAACAAACTCGCAGCCAGGCCCTGAACAATAGTCTCCATATTCTGAACACTACCTATGATAACTTATTATTTAGTTACGCTACTTATGGTTGCAGATGAAATTCTTCAGGAAATAGCCATGTCCGCGATCGAAAACACCCTGCCGCCGCCCCTCCAGCCGGCAAAAACGCACACGCCCGCAGGAAGCCTGGCGGAGCAAAACCGAACCGAAACGTTACGCAAAACAGCGCGCGAATTCGAGGCCGCCTTTATCGGGGAAATGCTGTCTTATGCAGGCTTTGAAAAAGCACTTTCGGGCGATTCAGGGTTCGGCGGCGAAACTTTTTCCCGAATGTTGGTGGATAGTTATGCTCAAAGCATCGCCGATGTTGGCGGATTTGGCCTCGCCGATAAAATTTATGATCAGCTTAAGGATAATATAGGATGAAAAATACCGCTGCAAAGCTGAGTTCTATCATCAGCGACCTTGCGCGTGTCATCGGGCTGGAGAGAACAGCCATTGCCGGGCGTTCTTTTGACGGCATCGCCGGACTGACGGAGCATAAAAAGACGTTGCTCGGTGAATTTGACGCCATTATCGCCGCCATGGGCGAGGACAATCTTCCAGTGGCGCTGATCGATGAATTGGGCGCTGTACGCGCGACGGCGCAGGAGAACGCCGTAACGCTACAAGCCATGGCTGAAGGCGCGAAAAATGCACTGCAAAGACTGAAATCAATCAATGAAAAGGAATTGGCGACGGGCGTCTACCTGCCAGATGGGGCGACATTGATGAACCCCGATGCGGCGACGTTCTCTTCAAAGGCATAAGCTTTAATAGCTTATTATGCAATTGGTTGTAGGGATGGTGATACACAACCTGAATGGTTTCCGCGGACGCGCTTAAACGGCGCGCCGTGCCGTCAGAACGGCTTTTCTTACAAGCAAAGACTTGTAACCGGCAACTCCCTTGCGAGGTCGGGCGCACAATCACCAGTTTTTTAAACTGACCGATCCCACACGGAGTATCAAAATGAGCCTACTGACAAATACAAGCGCCATGATTGCGCTACAAAACCTTCGCACAGTCAACACAGGACTTGCGAGTGTGCAGGAACAAATCTCAACCGGCAAAAAAGTTGGCAGCGCCAGGGACAATGCTGCGATATTCGCCATTTCAACGGTTATGCAATCCGACGTGCAAGGATTTAAAGCTATAGCCAGCTCACTCAATCTTGGTTCATCGACGGTTGCTGTTGCGCGTGGCGCAGCGGAGCAAATCACCGAACTCCTTACGGAGATGAAGGGATTGATTGTTGCCGCTCAGGAAGAAAATGTTGACCGGACAAAAATCCAAACGGATGTCGGCCAACTTCGGTCTCAAATCACATCGATTGTTGACGCGGCGCAATTTAACGGCCTCAACCTTCTGAAAACTGGCGCTAACGTTGATATCCTTGCCTCGTTAAATCGGGATTCTAGCGGCACCGTGACGGCAGCCCCAATTTCGATCGCTCGTGTGAGTCTGGAAACGACGGCTGGCGTTGCTGTTGCAGGTCTTGCCGCAACAACGACAGGCGTTAACGCTGGCGGTGACTCTGCCGCTCAACTGGTTGCGGATACGAACGTATTCGCGCTCGATATAGCCAATGGCGCAACCTTCACGGCCGGCGATATTTATGAAGTGAAAATTGACGGGCGACGTTTCAATTATCAAGTCCAAACCGGGGATGATCTGAATGATGTCGGCCAAGGCCTCACTAATCTAGTCAATAATGCCGGCCTGACTGGTGTAACCGTCGCCTTTACAGCCGGCACAACCGGCACAACAGATGCCCAGGTCGATATTACCAATGCTAGCGGCTCCACTATCGCCGTAGAGGTCAGTGCCAACGACGGCTCAGGCGGCGGGCTTGGCGCCTTGAATGCTTTGGACGTCAGCACCAATGCCGGCGCATCCGCTGCGCTGGTGTCGATTGAAGGTCTGATC
This sequence comes from Hyphococcus sp., assembly GCA_021776375.1. Taxonomy (GTDB): domain Bacteria; phylum Pseudomonadota; class Alphaproteobacteria; order Caulobacterales; family Parvularculaceae; genus Hyphococcus. The sequence continues at coordinate 47,131 of JAJFGA010000089.1, forward strand.
CAAACCGCCGTTGACGCCGCGGCGGAATTCGGCTCTGGCCAAAAACGTATCGACATTCAAACTACGTTTATCTCCGATCTGACGGACGCCCTCAAAACCGGCATCGGCGCCTTGACCGATGCTGACCTTGAGGCAGCTTCCGCACGGCTGCAGTCCTTACAGGTGCAACAGCAGCTCGGCATTCAGGCGCTGTCCATCGCCAACCAAGCCCCGAACGCCATTCTTGGGCTGTTCCGGTAACAGTATCGCCCGCGAAGGCTCCAGCCTTCGCGGGTTCTTTATCTGTATCAGGATTATGGGGTTATAAATGGTAGGTAATACAAACTTCGTGCGTCGCGCCTATGAGACATCGGCAAAATCGACCGGCACGCCGCGCAGTGTCGAATATAACTTGTTTTTAAGGCTAACAGGAGCGCTCACAACCGCTGAAGAAAACAGATCACACAATCACTCATCCTATATTGATGCGCTCAGTAGGAACCTTGAACTCTGGACAACCCTCGGCGCTGATGTTTCCAGTAATGAAAATGCCCTGCCCGCCGCCTTGCGGGGGCAAATTTTTTACCTGTTCGAATTCACACAGCATCACACCAAAAGATTGTTGAGTGGCGATACCAGCCTTTCCGCCGAACCGTTGATTGAAATCAACCGTAATGTGATGACCGGCCTTAACGCCGCCACGAGTGAATAGCCCCTATGACCGGGCTTGTGCTCAAACTCAAACCCAACGAAAAAGTTCTCGTCAACGGCGTACTTTTGCAGAATGGCGATCGGGCGGCGCGAATACGCGTGCGCACCAGCGATGTTTCAATCCTGCGCAGCCGCGACGCCATTTCACCGCATGAGGCAAACACGCCGCTGACGCGGCTATATTATATTGCCCAACTGGCGATGGCAGGGCAGGCCGAACCGCAAGAAGCGGTGCGCCAGGTGACAGACGGGATTGACCAGCTGTCTGAGATATTTACTGGCCATTCCGCCCAAGATCTCGACCGCGCACGAAGCGCCGCCAGCGAGGAAAAATTTTTCCTTGTGATGCGCGCGCTCAGAAAACTTTTTCCAATCGAAAAGGCGATGCTTGCCCGAAGCGGAAGCGCGCCATGAGCTTTTTTCCCGCAATTCCGCTTGGCGGCTTTCTTGGCTGGCGTATATTCAACCAGACGGAGGTGCGTCAGAAAGAAATTTTTACCAATGACGCTTTAACTTTGCGCAATGTCGACTATTTCAAGGAAAACATTTCCGGCGCCGCGACCGCAGCAGATCTCGTCAATGACCGCCGTTTGCTGACAGTCGCCCTCGGCGCTTTCGGACTTTCAGAAGAGATCGATAAAAAAGCTCTGATCCGACGCATCCTCGAGGAAGGTACAGAAGACAGTAACGCTTTCGCCAACCGCATCAATGACCAGCGCTGGCGCGATTTTTCTGAACAGTTCGGCTATGGCAATTTTGCCGGCCCGCGAATATTGCTCTCATCCTTCCGTGAAGAAATCGCAACCCAGTATATAGAGCGCAGCTTCGAAGAGCGTGTTGGCGAAGTCGATACCGATATTCGCCTGGCCATGAACTTCCGGCGTGAGATTGCGCGCATCGCTGAAAATTCATCACCAATCTCGGTGAAGTGGTTGCAGATCATGGGACAACGGCCGGTGCGCACAGTCATGGAAGCGGCGCTCGGTTTGCCCGCGACTATCGGTTCGGTAGATCTCGATCAACAACGCGATATTTTCATGCGCAAAGCCGAAGCAATATTTGGTTCAAACTCGCCATCGCAATTTTCTGATCCAGAGGCCGTTGAAGACGCCCTGCAACGCTTTTTCCTGCGTAAGGAAATCGAGAGCGGGCCGAGCGCATCAACACCAGGCATGGCCGCTCTCAGCGTTTTATCGGCGCCGGCCGGCGGTGCACAAACCATCAATTTGATCCTGTCGAACGCGCTTTCGCGCAGGTAATGTGTTCTGACACTTTTACCAATGCGGGTAATTAATACTTAATTCAACTAATGCGTGCAGTTATGCTTAGCAGACTATTAATGCGAGGTGCTGCTCATGCTTCAAAACCTCAACATCCTTGAAATCGCTTCAGCGATGGCGCGCCACGCCGTCCAACGTCACTCTGTGATCGCCGAGAACATCGCGAATTCTGATACGCCGGGTTTTAAAGCGAAAGATCTGGAACCCTTCAGCGAGGCCTTTGCGCGAGTGCAGCGCTCCGAGGCCGCCGACTTCCGCGTCGAGCGCATTACCACGGGCGAGCCTTCTCCGAATGGCAACACCGTATCGCTGGAAGACCAGATGGCGCGCAGCGCCGGTGCGCTCCGCGATCATGAAACAGCCATGACGATTTACTCAAAAGCAATGACGATGCTGCGCACCAGTATCGGCCGGCGATAGGGAGCGGCCATGAATCCATTTGAAAAAATTTCAGCCCTCGCCGTTTCCGGAATGCAAGCGCAAGCGCAACGCATGCAGGTCGTCAGTGAGAATATCGCCAATGTCGACACCCATGGCTATCAGCGCAAACTGGTCACATTTAATTCTGTCTACGACCGGGCAACCGGTGAAAGCCGGCTTGAGATCGGCCGGCAATATCTGGACCCGGCGCCGCGCGAGACCGTTTTTGACCCATCCCACCCCTTCGCCGATGAGAAGGGATATGTGACGATGTCTAATGTCAGTGTCATGACCGAATTTGCTGATGCCCGCGAGGCGACAAGATCCTATGACGCCGGTCTCCAAGTCCTCCAGCAGGCGCGGGAAATGTACACCTCGCTCCTCGATATTTTGAAACGATAAGGAGGCTCAGCTATGAAACTTGCAGCTTTTCAGGCGACGCAAAACTATAATCTGGCGAAGACGGCCCTAACCGGCGCGGGTCCGGGCCCAACAGCGATAGCTGCGCCAAAAGCGGGCGAGATAAAGCAAAACCCCGCATTTGAAGCCGCCCATAACCTCGCTAAAACTGTCGCCCAGGGCGAACAGGCCGGCCAAGCTCTCTTGACCGGCAATGCCGATCCTCACTCCGTCGTGCAGGCAATGGCGGCGGCGGAGCTGGCCGTCGAGACCGCCGTCACCGTGCGCAATAAAGTCGTTGAAGCCTATCAAGAATTGATCCGTATGCCGGTTTAACCCTCGGGACTGAAATGAACGAAAGCGATATCGTCACAATCTTGCAAGAGTTTTTGTGGGCCGGCCTGTGGATGGGCGCGCCGATGATCGGCGCCGCACTCGTTGTCGGCATCGTTGTCGGCCTTTTTCAGGCGTTGACCTCGATACAGGAATTGACGCTCACATTTGCGCCCAAGCTCTTCGTCATGGTGTTGGTTTTCTGGATGTGCGCCGGATATATGGCGCGCATTCTGGTCCGTCTTTTTAATGACACGGTTTTGTCCGTGATCGCCGGCGTTTAGCCGCGCCTAGAAAGCACTGAATATGGACCGCGTCATAAATTTTAATATCCCGGGGCAAGCTACCGTCCTCCTGGCGCTCGGCCTGATGTCGATCATCGTGATGATGGTCGTCCCGGTGCCGGCGGTGATGGTCGATACCGGGCTGACGATGTCGTTCGCGCTGGCGATCCTGATTTTTACCATCACACTGTTTTCCGAACGCCCGCTCGACTTCTCCGCCTTCCCGACAGTGCTTCTGGCGTCACTGATATTGCGCCTGGCGCTCAATATCTCTTCTACGAAGCTGATCATCAGCCAAGGCCACACCGGGCCGGATGCGGCCGGCAGTGTTATCCACGGCTTTGCAATGTTTGTTATGGGTGGGAACATCCTGCTTGGTCTGGTGGTTTTCGGCGTCCTCCTGATTGTCAATTTTTTGGTCATCACCAAAGGCGCCGGCCGCATGGCCGAGGTTGGCGCGCGTTTTGCCCTTGACGGCATGCCCGGCAAACAACTGGCGATTGACAGCGATGTTGCAGCCGGCGCCATCAGCCATGACGAGGCGAAAGAACGCCGGCGGATTGAACAGGATGAAACAACATTTTTCGGCTCTCTCGACGGCGCCTCAAAGTTTGTCAAAGGCGACGCCATCGCCGGATTAATGATCACGCTCCTCAATCTGGTTGTTGGGCTCGGCATGGGGCTCAGCGTGCACGGGCTATCGATGCAGCAAGCAATTGCAACTTACTCAATCCTCACCGTTGGCGACGGGCTGGTCACACAAATCCCGGCGGTGATTATTTCGATTGCCTCTGCGCTGCTTTTATCCAAAGGCGGCGTCATTGGCTCCGCCGATAAGGCGATGCTCATGCAGCTCGGTACAAATCCGCTCGCGCTAGGCACCGTCGGGGTCATCCTGGCGGCGTTCGCGTTTCTGCCGGGGCTTCCATTTATTCCTTTTTTCCTTGGTGCATCTGTATTTCTCGCCGGCGCCTACCGGGTCTATTTGGGGCAGGAGAAAGCCAAAGCAGAAGCGCAACAGGCGCCAGAAGTAAAGCCGGTTGATAAACAAAAACCGCTTGGCGACCTTCTCGACGTCGATGAAATCCATCTGGAATTTGCTGGCGATCTCATCCCGCTGGCGCTTGATAATGTCCACGGTCTGGAGCCGCGCATCGTCAAGATCCGCCACTATATCGCCAGTGAATTTGGTTTTATCATCTCGCCGATCCGGTTGACGGACAACCTAAATCTTGAGCCAAACGAATATCTGATCAAAGTTCAAGGCGTGACCGCAGCGAAGGGCATGTTATATTCCGACCATGTCCTGGTCATCGCCGATGACATCGGCGCCTTGCCGTTTCCTGGTAAGGATACGCAAGAGCCGGTTTATCATGCACCGGCGCGTTGGATAGAAAAGTCCGAACGCGACAATGCGCAGGCGATGGGCCTAGCTGTGGTCGACCCGGCTGAAGTGATATCCACGCATCTTTTGGAAACCATCAAACAAAATTTCGCACGACTGGCGACCCGCAGATCGATCCGCCGGATCTTCGATGAGTTTTCCAAAACCACCGACGCAGACCGCGCCTCCGCCAACCGCCAGCTAATCGACGAATTCGTGCCTGACAAAATCCCGGTTGAGTTCGTTCAGTCGGTGATCCGTCTCCTGCTCGAAGAAATGGTGCCGGTTAAAAATCTGCCGGTTGTATTAGAGGCAATTGCCGACGGGCGCGCGATGTTTGCAAGCCCGGAAGACGTTAACGAATATGTCCGCCAACGCATTGCGCGGCAATTCGTGTCGAAAATACAGGACGGTGATGGAAATCTACCCTTGGTCCAGATTGGCGCTGACTGGGAAGATATTTTCACGGAGCACGAAATTACTAGCGAGGCCAATCATAGCGATATTTCACTGCCGCCAGAGGAATTCAACCGCTTTGCTCAGTCCGTCCTTGCACAGATAAATAAGGCCGCCCAGCAGAGTCTCTTCCCCGCGGTTGTCACCTCCGCCAAACGGCGCAGATTTATCCGCACGGTCCTGCATGCCAAGAAAATTCGCAATCCTGTTATCTCCTATGAAGAGATTGACCCGACCGTTAAACCAACGCTTATCGGCGTCGCATAACCGCTATGATGGGGCTTGAATATTTCGCTCCGCTAGTCGAGGACGCAGCGCCGACTATATTCGCCCTTGGCGCCATCTTCATGCGCATCTCGGCAATTGCATTTTTTGCCCCCGGCATCGGCGAACGTGCAATACCGGTTCGCGTGCGCCTCACCATCGCGATCGCTTTTACTATCGTCCTTGTACCGATGATCTATGAGGATGCACGAGGCGCAGAGATCGCAATGCTCGCCGATGTCGTGGAGATTTATACGGCCGAAGCGCTGGTCGGCCTGCTTATCGGGTTTGCGTTGCGGATCATGATTTTTGTGCTGCAAGTCGCCGGCGCCATGATCGCCCAGCATTTATCGCTTTCCCAACTATTCGGCCCGAATATCGGCTTCGATTCTGAATCGCCCTTCACAGCCATCCTGGTCATGGCTGGCGTCACCCTCGCGGTTAGCGCCGGTGTGCATTTCCATCTCGCGCGTGCGCTTGGCGAGGCCTATGAAATATTTCCATTCGGGGTGTTCCCAGGCACCGGAGAAACCGCCGATTGGACAACACAGCGCGTCGCGGCGGCGCTGACCAAATCGATTACCCTCGCCTCGCCATTTATCGTGCTCGGCTTTGTCTATACCATGGCGCTCGCCGCCGCGAACCGCGCGATGCCGCAATTGATGGCGGCGTTTATCGGCGCACCGGCGATTACACTTGCCGGCTTTGCTCTTTTCGCCGTCGCCGCACCGGTCATTCTTTATGACTGGCTCGCCGGCTTTGAGCGGGTGTTGCTGGACTTCCTCGCGGGGCCCCTATGAGCGAAGGCGAAAAAGACGACGGCCAGGAAAAGTCGCAAGACGCGAGCCCCGCGCGCATAGAGAAAGCGCGGCGCGATGGCGATGTCTCACAATCAAAAGAACTTAACGCCGCCGCCAGCTATATCGGCCTCTATCTCGCCATCATCCTCGCCGGCGGCGCAATCGCCGGGCTGGCGAGCGTGTTATCGATTTTTCTGGCACACCCGGAAACCATTACAGAACAGGCTCTCACCGCAACCGACGGTGTCTTTATCCAATCGTTATGGTGGGAAACAATGAACAGCGTGTCGATGTTTTTCTTGTTGCCAGCATTCGCATCACTTTTGGCGTTAGTCGCACAGCGCGCCATCACCTTTGCGCCGTCTAAAGTAAATCCAAAATTTTCAAGGCTTTCATTAACGGCAAACGCCAAAAAGAAATATGGCCCCCAGGGGCTCGCCGAATTTGCAAAGAGCAGCACGAAGTTGCTGGTGATCTTTACGTTATTTGGCGCCTTCTTCATGCAACGTTTCTCGACTTTACCGGCGGATGTGTTGTCGCCTGCGATGGCGCTGCCTGAGAGCTTACTGGAGGAGGTAACGCTCTTTGCCGGCATTGTCGTTTTGTTTTCCGTCGGTCTTGCGGCGATCGATCTTCCCTGGAGCCGTCATCAGCATGCAAAGCGCCTGCGCATGACCCATGAGGATGCAAAAAAAGAAAGCAAGGAAAACGATGGCGATCCGACTATGAAACAAAACCGTCGCGAGCGTGCGCAAGCCATTAGCCAGAATAAAATGTTGCACGACGTGCCGAACGCCAATGTGGTGATCGTCAACCCGACGCATTATGCCGTGGCGCTTGCATGGGATCGCGAGACTGGTGCAGCGCCGATTTGCATCGCCAAGGGCGCAGATGAATTGGCCGCCCGCATCCGCGAGATCGCCGCCGTTGCTGGCGTTCCAATCCAGTCCGACCCGCCATCGGCAAGAGCAATTTTCGCAAGTGTCGATGTTGGCGAAGAAATCCAGCGCGAACACTACGCCGCCGTCGCCGCGGCAATTCATTTTGCAGACAGAATTCGCGAAAAGGCGAAATTCAGATAGCAGAGCCTACAACAAAAGCTCCGCTAGCTTTTTCCGGTGATAGGACGCGTCGCCAAATTGCGCGGCGTGCCACATCGCGCGGCGGCGATAGAGCTGCGCATCGCAATCATAGGTAAATCCGAAACCGCCATGGAACTGTATCGATCGGTCAGCAGCATAAGACAGCGCTTTGTCGGCTTCCGCCTTCGCCATCCGCGTTGCGACCTCGCCGGTCCCCTGCTCATTAAAACAATGCGCGGCGCTATAAAGATGCGAGCGTGCTTGCTCATATCCGATAAAGGCGTCGACCGTCGGGTGTTTCAGCGCCTGATAGGAACCGATCAGCCTGCCAAATTGCTTGCGCGTAGTGAGATAGTCGATGGTGTAATCGATCACTGCTTGCGTAGCGCCAACCATTTCTGCGGCAGCGAGAAGATTGGCGGCAAGGTGGATGTGACTGAGCGCCGCGCGCGCTTTGTGTGGATCAAAGAGCGCGTTTGCACTCACCTGAACGCCATCTAATGTCAACGCGTAGGAGCGTTTGGTTTCGTCAATGATTGTCTCGCTACGCAACGCGCCCTCAGGTAGCTGCGCACGCTCAACGAGAACCAGCGCGGGTTTGCCATCGAGGCTGACCGAGACAATAATCCACTGAGCCGACACGGCGTCACAAACGAACAACTTCTTGCCAGAAAGGATGATGTTATCGCCATCCTTTTCCGCGCGGGCAGTGATCTGAGACAGGTCCCAATCGCCGCTATCTTCGGTTAGTGCAAGCGTTGCAATCGCGCCCTCGACAATCTTCGGCAGCAAATGCTGCTTTAGCGCTTCCGTGCCGCCAGCCAGCACCGCCTGTGCCGCTAGCGTCGTTGACAAAAATGGGCTCGCCAGCATGAAGCGGCCGATTTGCTCCATCACCGGCGCCGCTTCGCCAAGGCTGAGGCCAACGCCGCCATATTCTTCCGGAACAGCAATCCCCAACCAGCCCAACCCGACTATATCCTTCCAGACCTCTGGGTCGTATCCACGTTCATCATCAATCAGCTTACGGACTTTATCCATCGGCGACTTGTCACGACAAAAATTAGTCGCGACCTCCAAGAGGTCCGCCTGTTCTTCGCTAAATCCTAAACGGCCAAGATTTTCCATCAGTTATTCCGAACAAATTTTATTTTTTGGGAAGCCCTAACACATGCTCGCCAATAATATTGCGCTGGACTTGTGAGGTGCCGCCGCCAATAGTTGCCGAAAAAGCGTTCAAGTAACCGCGGGTCCACAATCCGTCATCGACGGCGCTTTCATCACCGACATAATAGCCGCCTTTAGCGCCTAGAAGCGTCATTGCAAATTCATTAAGCCGACGGGCAAACTCCGTCCACATCAGCTTGCCCGACAGCGACAGCGCCATCGGCCGGTCGGTGGTCAACGGCGCAATGCGACCGCGCTCCTGACACAGCTTCAGCCCTTGCGCTTCAATCAGAAAGCCGACCAGCCTGTCGCGCATCACAGGATCATCCATTACCGGTGCGCCATCGCGTTGAGCCTTTTTGGCAAGTTCCAAGATTGAGAACGCATCAAGCGGCGTAATCACATAACCTCCCGCCTGACCGCCTCTGGCGCCGCGCTCATATTCGAGCGTACGCATGGCAATCAGCCACCCTTGGCCCTCCTTGCCCATTCGGCACTCTGCCGGAATGCGCGCATCAGTGAAGAAAGTTTGTGTAAACCCGAACTCGCCCGTAAGCTTGCGAATCGGCGTCGTTTCAATACCCGCCGCATCCATCGGCGCCAGGAAAAAACTGAGCCCGGCATATTTGTTGGGCGCATCGAAATTTGTGCGCGCCAGCAATATCATATGCTTTGCATAGCTTCCATGAGTAGTCCAAATTTTCGACCCATTCAGCACATAGTCATCGCCGTCACGCACGGCGCGCAATTGCGCGTTGCCGAGGTCAGAGCCATTTTCTGGTTCTGAAAACCCCTGACACCAGATATCCTCCGCAGACAGGATTTTCTTAATGTAACTTTGCTTCTGATCTTCACTGCCCATATCGAGCAACAATGGCCCGGTCCAGTTGAGACCGATGGCGTTCAGCATGATCGGTGCATGTCGGCGGCGCATCGCCTCCGTCGCCGCCTTTTGAAATGCCGGATCAAGACCGCCGCCGCCATATTCCTTTGGCCAGGCTGCGCCAAGATACCCCGCCTCCCAGACTTTGTTTTGCCAGTCGCGCAGGAAATTAAACTGCTGGTCTGTGCCGACTTCCATGAAGGTCAACGGCAACATAAAGCCCGGATCGTCGGGGACATTGTCCCGGAACCACGCGTCTGCGCCTTGGCTAAATTCCCGAAGGTCTTTTGGGTCCACAGCCGTCATATCATTTGCTCACGTTTTCGCCTCTGAAAGACGTTCAAGGCGGGAAGCCGCGGCGTCAACCCGCTCGACTGCTTTTATCAGATCGCGATTGGACACTGGCTCCGTTCGCGTGTCTGCGCGCCCCATCAGTAGCTTCACCAGTTCAGTGACAACAGCGGTGATGTCTTTTTTGCTGGACCGCTTTTTCATTAACAACGTCCGCATCGAGTATTCCAGACTGCCGAAAAAAATATCGCGCTTGATCCACTGGACAGCGCCGTCTTCAATCTCACCCCGCCAGACGCCATCGCGCAGAACGTCATCAAACACCGCGACATATTCTCGGTTCATCTTGTAGATATCGCTGCCCTCATAGGCTTCAGTGTTGCGCACATCACTAGCAATCAGCTCAAGGAGCCGGCGTTCGCCGATAATACTTTCAAGATGGTGGCGCGCCAGAAACTCAAGCTTTTCTGTGGTCGTCGCGCATTTGGCTACGCCTATCTTCGCCGTGTCGGTCAGGCGTGTATAAAACGCCGCCAGAACCGCGCGCGCCAGGGCATTTTTATTGTTGAAATAAAGGTAGAGCGTACCTTCCGCTACACCGGCTTTGCGCGCAATCTCCGACATTGTGGTTTTCGTAAACCCGCGCGCCGTCAGGCTCTTATGGGCCGCAACGATGATCGCATCTTCCTTGGATTGAACGCGCTCCCGTCGGGTGGCAGCCGGCAAGGGGTGGCGCGAGCGCGCCTTGGCGACCCGTGACTTCTTCTGTGTCTGCGAGGCTCTCTTCGCGGGTTGTTTCATCGCTCTCGCCGGGTCTTGCCGCCCTTACACGCATTGACTTTTAACGACTGAGTGATATTCATCATATATGAGTAATACTATAAATTGTCGAATTTTGCAAGCCCAGGAATTTCTGTGAAAGACGCCTTATGACGGGCAAAAACACTATCCGTATCGGCGGCGCCAGCGGTTATTGGGGCGAGAGCGCGATGGCCACACCGCAGCTTCTAGCTGACGGCAGGCTCGACTACATCGTCTTCGACTATCTTGCCGAAATCACCATGTCGATCATGGCGCGAGCCCGCGACAAAGACCCAGAGGCGGGCTATGCAACGGATTTTGTGTATTCTGTGCTCAGACCAAATCTACAAGACATAGCCCGTCAGGGCGTTAAAATCATTTCCAATGCCGGCGGCGTCAACCCAATTAGCTGCGGCGCGGCGGTTCGGGAATTGATTAAAGAGCAGGGTCTCGATTTGAAGGTCGCGATTATAACCGGCGATGATTTCATCGACCGTAAAGACGCAATCGCTGCGGCCGCACCTCGCGAACTTTATAGCGGCGATAAATTTCCCGACCCGGAGAAAATCGTCAGCATCAATTGCTATCTTGGCGCCTTCCCCATCGCCTGCGCCCTGGATCAGGGGGCAGATATCATCATTACCGGACGCTCCGTCGATAGCGCCGTGACGCTTGGCGCCTGCATTCACGAATTCGGATGGCGCAGCGATGATTGGGACATGCTCGCCAGCGGTTCCCTCGCCGGCCATATCCTTGAATGCGGTCCGCAGGCGACCGGCGGCAATTTTACTGATTGGGAAATAGCGGGCGATATCGCCAATATTGGTTATCCGATCATTGAAATTTCAAGCGGCGGCGACTTCACCGTCGCCAAGCCGGAAAACACCGGCGGGATCGTCAATGTCGGCACGATCTCCGAGCAACTGGTCTACGAAATCGCTGATCCGCAAGCCTATTTGTTGCCGGATGTGGTTTGCGATTTCTCAGATGTAAAAATCAGCCAGGAAAGCGGCAGCCGCGTTCACATCTCGCCAGCGAGAGGCACACCGGCGCCAAGCACATATAAAACCTCCCTCACCTATCATGACGGCTATCGCGCCGGCATGCTGCTTGGTTTCACCGGCGCCGATGCTGACCGCAAAGCGCGCAAATTTGCCGACGCCGCCTTTGAACGCAGTCGCAAAGTTCTTCGGCAATATAACGCTGCTGACTTTAGTGAAACAAGCGTTGAGATCATCGGTGTAGAATCTCAGTATGGAGATTTTTCCACCATCGACGGCGCCCGCGAAGTGATTTTAAAACTTGCAGCCAAACATGATGACGCAATGGGCGCCGGCTTGTTGCTGAAGGAAATCGCCGGAATGGGACTGGCGACGCCCCCGGGGTTAAGCGGGTTTTCGTTCGGCCGGCCCAAACCTATGCCAGTGGTGCGATTGTTTTCCTATCTGACTCCGAAAGATGATGTCTCAATCACGGTCGACCTCGAAGGCAATGCGACAAGTTTCAATGACAAACCAGGGAAAACATTCAGCCCCGACCAGATTGTCCGACCAAAACCGCCGGCAGCGCCTAGTCAGGATGACCTCATCGAAACCGCACTCATCAAGCTTGCCTGGGCCCGTTCCGGCGACAAAGGCGACAAGGCGAATATCGGCGTTATTGCGCGCGACGCCGCCTATCTGCCTTATATCTGGGCGACGTTAACCGAAGACGCGATCGCCAAGCGCTTTGCGCATTTCATAGAGGGCGGCGCAAACGCGTCAAAAGTGCAGCGCTTTTTCCTGCCCGGTTCGAACGCGATCAACTTCCTCATCGACGCCGTGCTCGGCGGCGGCGGCGTTGCATCGCTTCGCAACGACCCGCAGGGCAAGGCCTTTGCACAAATCCTCCTGGACCATCCAATCCCGATAGCGCGATCCCTGGCGCCTAAATTATAACGAGGCGTTCAAATGACGGTCTTTCGATCAAAGGTAAATACGCAGTCTGACAGCTTCAGACAGAACCACGCGGACATGACAGCGCTAGCCGATAAATTACGCGCGTTGAATGCACGCGCGCCGGCGCGCTCCGCCAGTCGCAAAGAACGGTTCGAAAAACGCGGCCAGCTGCTGCCGCGTGAGCGTCTCGCACGCCTCCTCGACCCCGGTATGCCGTATTTTGAAATCGGCAACATCGCCGGCTATATGCTTGATACCGATAATGAAGAAAAATCGATCCCCGGCTCAACAATTATGTCTGGGGTCGGCTTTATCAATGGCGTACGCTGCGCCATCGTCAATGATGATAGCGCCATCAAGGCCGGCGCGATGACGGTCGCTGGCGGCTACCGGTTGAAGCGCGCGCAGGAAATCGCGCTGGCGCAGAACCTGCCCTTCCTTCATCTGGTTGAAAGCGCCGGCGGTGATTTAATGAATTACACCGTAGGCGGATTTTTGGAGGGCGGCACGTTGTTCGCCAATCTTGCCCGCCTCTCCAAGCAAGGCCTGCCGGTGATTTCCATACTCCACGGATCGTCAACCGCCGGCGGCGCCTATATGCCGGGCCTTTCTGACTATGTGATTGCGGTCAAAGGCGGCGGCAAGGCGTTTCTCGCCGGCCCGCCGCTCTTAAAGGCGGCGACCGGGGAAATCGCTTCTGAAGAAGAGCTCGGCGGCGCGCAGATGCATGCGAGCATCACCGGACTGGTTGAGTTTCTTGCAGACAATGACGGCGAGGCCGCGCTAATGGCGCGCGAAGTTGTCTCTCGGTTGCAGTGGAACACGCGCTGTCCAACACGTCCGCAACAATCCTTTCGCGAGCCGGAATATGACCCGGACGATATCCTCGGCATCGTTCCGGTCGACTATAAAAGACCATATGATATGCGCGAGGTTGCCGCACGCATTGTTGATGGATCGGATTTCAGCGATTTCAAACCGGGCTATGGCGTCTCCACGGTCTGCCTGCAGGCTGAAGTTCACGGATTTGCCTGCGGGCTTATCGGCAATAACGGCCCTATTGACCCTGATGGCGCGACGAAAGCAGCTCAATTCATGCAGCTATGCGACCAAGCTGACATTCCACTAGTGTTTCTGCAGAACACAACTGGCTATCTCGTCGGCAAGGACTATGAACAAGGCGGCATGATTAAACACGGATCGAAAATGATCCAGGCCGTCACTAATGTCAGTGTACCGCGTATCACTTTTATGATTGGCGCCAGCTTCGGCGCCGGCAATTATGGAATGTGCGGGCGCGGCTACAACCCCGACTTTTGCGTCACATGGCCCAACGCCGCAACCGGCGTTATGGGCGGCGCACAGGCAGCGCAAGTGATGAGCATTGTCGCCGAAGGCGCGGCTGCCAAGGCCGGTGCGGAGGTCAATCGCGAACAGCTGGCGATGCAAGAAAAAATGCTCACGCATATGTTCGACCGGCAGTCGGGCGCGTTCTATACTTCCGGTCATTGTCTCGATGACGGTATGATTGACCCGCGTGAGACCCGTCAGACGCTTGGCTTTTTACTCGCGACAGTTTGGGAGGCGCGCCATCGCGACATTAAATCCAACAGCTTCGGCATTGCGCGGATGTAAAGGTATAACAATGACGCCAGCGCCTTTCTCAAGCCTCCTGATCGCCAATCGCGGTGAGATCGCCTGTCGCATCATGCGCAGTGCGCGCGAAATGGGATTGCGCACTATCGCGGTCTATTCCGACGCCGACGCCGATGCGCCGCATGTCAAAATGGCCGACGCCGCCTACCGGCTTGGCCCGGCGCCGGCGGCACAGTCCTATCTCGACGCGACACGAATTATCGACGCCGCCCGCAACACTGGCGCAGAGGCCATTCATCCCGGCTACGGTTTTCTGTCCGAAAACGCAGCCTTCGCCAAAGCATGTGCAGACGCCGGGGTCATGTTTGTCGGCCCGGCGCCCGAAGCCATCGATCTTATGGGCGATAAAGCGAAAGCCAAGCGCCGGATGATCGACGCCGGGGTCGCGTGCGTGCCGGGTTATCATGGTGCGGATCAGTCCAATAAAGCACTGACCAAGGCGGCGGACGAAATTGGTTTCCCCCTGATGGTGAAAGCCGCGGCTGGAGGCGGCGGGCGCGGGATGCGTTTAATTGAAAGCGAGCGCGACCTCGCCAGCGCTCTGAAAGCCGCCCGCAGCGAGGCGGAAAATGCGTTTGGCACTGGCGATTTAATCCTTGAGCGGGCCATCCTTCACCCACGCCATGTTGAAATCCAGATTTTCGCCGACTGTCATGGCAATGTCGTTCATCTTGGTGAGCGCGACTGCTCTGTTCAGCGTCGGCATCAAAAAGTGCTAGAAGAAGCGCCCTGCCCGGTGATGACACCGGCGTTACGCGAAAAGATGGGCGCCGCCGCCGTGAAAGCTGCGCGCGATATCAACTATCTTGGCGCCGGCACGGTTGAGTTTTTGTTGGGGCAAGACTGTGCGTTTTATTTTCTGGAAATGAACACGCGCCTGCAAGTGGAGCACCCGGTCACGGAGATGGTGACGGGCCTTGATCTTGTGGCGTTGCAGATCCGCGTCGCACAGGGTGAAGGGCTCGGTTTTTCACAAGACAACGTCGTCATGTCCGGACACGCTATCGAGGCCCGTCTTTATGCAGAAGTTGTTGGCCAGGAGTTTCTACCCGCCGCCGGACCGGTTGACCTGTGGCGCCCGGCAACAACAACGGGCGTTCGCGTTGACGCCGGCATCGCTACTGGAGGCGACGTCTCACCCTATTATGACCCGATGATTGCGAAAATCATCGCCCATGGGTCCAGCCGTAACGAGGCGCGACGCAAGTTGATTGAAGCGCTCAAGCACACAACCCTGTTCGGCGTCTCCACTAACAAAAATTTTCTGATCGACGCGCTGGGACGTCCCGCTTATGTTAAGGGCGAGGCGACAACCGCGTTCATCGTAGAGGCGTTTTCTAAAGACAATCTCGCCGCCCCGAAACTCAACGCCGAAGATGCGGCTTGTGCTGCTGTACTGCTCTATGAAGCAGCGCGCGCACACGCGTTGTCGCAAGCGGTTTGTGTATTCCCGGCGCTGGTAAACTGGTCGAGCGCGACAAGCGTCACGACGACGTATCGCTTTGCCGATAGCAACGAGGTGCTAACTCTCACCGTAACACCCGTTGGACCGAAGCAGTATCATGTCGAACATGAAGGCCGGGCGATGGCCGTGGAGGCCGTCGAAATGGGTCGCTATGAAGCGGTCCTATCTATCGACGACGCCAGAAGCGCGGTCTCATTCAACCTGCCCGACGGTGCGGCCCATGCAAGAATCCAGATATCCATCGACGGTCGCGACTTTGACCTGCAAAACCTGAATGCCATCATCGCATCAACGACCGATAGCGCCGGCGCCGGCTCTGTTGTCGCGCCGATGCATGGCATGCTGGTCGAAATTTGCGTGGCGTCCGGACAGAAAGTCGCTCGGGGCGCGCGTCTGGCAGTTCTCGAGGCTATGAAAATGCAACATGAGTTACAGGCCGAGGTCGACGGTGTCGTCACCGATATTCACTTTGATGCTGGCGTTCAAATTCCGGCCAATGCGTTGATTATGCAAATCTCCACCACAGAATAAAGGCTCGCCCACGCTATGATGAATGAAGCTCAAGACTTCGCCGATGAAAGCCGTGCGCTGACGGTTATCCTTGACGGCGCCGATAAGGAAACCCTTGGCAAAGTCACGCTTTTCAAAGGCTGGACCATCGAAGACGTCATCGCCCATCTGCATATGTGGAATATCGCAGCCGGGCTAACGCTTGAAGGGCGCGATGAATTTCAGGAGTTTTTTGACAACGTCGCGAAACATTTGATGGCCGGGGAAACCCACCCGCAAGTGCAACGCATATGGCTTGATGAGACGCAAAACGGGCTACATGGGCCGGCGCTTCTCGAAGCCTGGCGCAGCTATTGTCCCAAACTTGCCAATGACTATGCCAGCGCTGACCCGGATGCGCGTATCGCCTGGGCCGGGCCGGATATGACGACGCGCTCGAAAATGATCGCCCGGCAGATGGAGACCTGGGCGCACGGACAGGAAGTCTTTGACGTGCTTGGCATGGCGCGAGGCGAAAAAGACCGTATTCGGAATATCTGTCACCTGGGCGTTACCACCTATAGCTGGACATTTAAAAACCGCCAGAAAGATGCCCCCCTACCCAAGCCCTATGTGCGGCTGATGGCGCCGTCCGGCGCCATATGGGAATGGAACGAGGCGCAAGAGAACAATGCGGTGATCGGCGAGGCCGCCCACTTTGCGCAAGTTGTTACGCAAACACGCAATATTGAGGACACGTCTCTTACAACCATTGGCGACAACGCTTCGTGTTGGATGGAGATCGCCCAGTGTTTCGCCGGCGCGCCGGAAACGCCGCCCGCCAAAGGCGCACGGTGCAAGGCCTAAAACCCCGGTGGTCTTTCGCTGGCGACGCCCAGCACTTTTTCGAGCGCTGCGCCCAACGCGATAATTTTGCCTTCCTGAAAGAGATCACCCCAGAGGCTTACGCCGCGCGGCACGCGAAAGGTTTCCGCGCCTTCCGCCGGTTCATTGTTACTTGTCGTTCGGTTTGGCTTTTGCGCGAAGCCAGCGCGCAACGCCAATTGCGGATGCCCGGTCATGTTGGTCGCGAGCAATGCGCCGCCAGCATAATGCGGGCCGATCAACGCGTCGAAGCCTTCAAACGCGTCACGCATATCCTGCATCAGCTTACGCCGCAGCCGGTCAATTTGCACATAGTCCACCGCAGAGATAAACCGCGCCGCACGCCAGGTATTTGGCCAGGCTTGCGAGGCTTGCCAGACCAGTTCGTCATCATGGCCGGACAGGGTGAGGTCCGTGAATGCAGCAGCCGCTTCCACCAACACGATTTCAACCAGCGCATCAAAGCTCAACTCGGGCCAGGCAAACTCCTTCACGGTCACGCCGAGCGAACGCAATGCCTCCAGCCCGGCGCGGTCGGCGGCGTCGCCTTCGTCAAACCATGCCGGTACATAACCGACCGTCATCCCCGAGACATCAACCGCGCTGTCATAGGTAAAGCCAATCCGAGCGGTTGAGGGATCATCCGCATCATAACCCTTCACGGATGACAACACAGCCGCGGTATCCTCAACGCTGCGGCATATGGCGCCGAGCTTGTCGAGGGACCAGCACAACGCCATAACCCCATGACGTGAGATGCGGCCAAAAGTTGGCCGCAAGCCCGTCGCGCCGCAGCGCTCTGATGGGGAGATGATTGAGCCGAGCGTTTCCGTGCCAACGCCAAAGCTGCATAGCCCCGCCGCCGTCGCCGAGGCAGATCCGGCAGACGAGCCCGATGAGCCTTCTTTCGGGTTCCATGGGTTTTTCGTGCGCGCATCGAACCACTGATCACCATAGGCAAGAGCGCCGCAAGAGGTTTTGCCAAGCATCACCGCGCCTGCACGTAGCAGCTTACGGACGATCTGTGCGTCATGGTCTGGCATCCGTGTTTTATAGGGCGTCGCGCCCCAGGTGGTTTTTACGCCCTTGGTATCAACGAGATCTTTCAACCCATAGGGAATGCCCTGCAACGCGCTGCGCACGCGTCCGGCGGCAAAATCCTTATCAGCCTTGGCCGCCTGCAAGCGAGCGACCCCCGGCGTCACGGTGATGAAGGCGCGTAAGGTCGCGTCATGGCGCTCGATGCGTTTCAGGTAAATTTCCGTTAGCCTTGTAGCGCTAATCGCGCCGGAACGGAGCCATTCGCCCTGCTCAACAACGCTCGCAAACGCGATCTCAGCGTCATCGTCCGGTACTGGTTTTTCAATTGTTGACAAAACCAAAATATTCTTCTGTGAACGCACCGATTTTCCGGGCAGCTTCGGGTTGAACAACAGCGCCGGCGCGTCGGTGTTGGACATATCCACCGTGCGCAACCGCGCCAACGCCTCAAGCTTGCCTTCAAGGTCGCCAAGCATCTGCTCACGCTCGTCCGGGCTGAAGGCTATGCCCTGAAGTTTTTCAGCCTCGGCAATCGTGCGCAGCGTAATCTTGTCGCCAACTGCGTCTGCACCCGTCGGCGAAGGGTCCTCAGCGCCCTCGCCACACGCGGAAAGCGCCCCGGCCCCCGCGACAACCCCCGTCAGCGCCGCGCCGCGCAAAATATCTCGCCGGTTTGTTTTCATAATTGTTCGCCTTATGTTTGCCCGAAACATTGACTTGCATAATGTTCACTTTGAACACTGCCGGGCGACTATAAACAAGACAAGCTTGACGGCATATCTATTTGAAAATCCTGTCGGCGGATGCAATTGACCTTAGTCCTCCGCACTGCCAAACCGTCCTGATAACCGACTACAAATGGCCTACTATTGGAGACGCTCATGCGCGAGGAATTTTACGCCCGGATAGACGCGAAGCTGGCGGACATCCGCGATCAGGGCCTTGAGAAAAACGAACGCCAGATCACCTCGCCGCAAGGCCCGGAGATTGACGTCGTCCATAATGGCAAGACGGTGCGGGTCTTAAATTTTTGCGCCAATAATTATCTCGGCCTCGCCGACAGCCCCGCCCTCGTCGAAGCGGCGAAGGCCACCATGGATGAGTACGGCTTCGGCATGGCGTCAGTGCGCTTTATCTGCGGCACGACCGATTTGCACCGCCGCGTAGAAAAAGAAATCGCTGACTTCCTCGGCTATGAAGACTCGATTCTTTTCGCCGCATGTTTCGACGCCAATGGCGGCGTCTTCGAGCCGCTCCTGGAGGCGGAAGACGCGATCATTTCCGACTCGCTGAATCACGCCTCAATTATTGACGGCGTACGCCTGTGCAAAGCCAAGCGCTACCGCTTTGCAAATTCCGATATGGATGATCTCGAAAAACAATTGCAGCAGGCCGGCGCCGACGGCGCGCGCACCAAGCTGATTGTCACGGACGGCGTCTTTTCCATGGACGGCTATATCGCGAAGCTCGATGAGATTTGCCAGCTGGCGGACAAATATGGCGCGCTCGTTATGGTCGACGATTGCCATGCGACCGGCTTTATGGGCGAGCGCGGCACAGGCTCGCCGGAACATTGCGGCGTCGCGGACCGCATTGATATTTTAACTGGCACGCTCGGCAAGGCGCTTGGCGGCGGCATGGGCGGTTATATCTGCGCGTCTGAAAAGGTCGTGCATCTCCTTCGCAATCGCGCGCGGCCGTATCTTTTCTCAAACGCGCTGACGCCCGCGCTGCTCGGCGCGACCATGAAAATGTTTGAACTGATCCGCAATGGCGGCGACTTGCGCGCGCAGCTCTTCCGCAATGCGGCGCGGTTCCGCGCGCAAATGGCTGAGGCCGGTTTTGATCTCCTGCCCGGCAAACACCCGATTATCCCGGTGATGATCGGCGATGCGCGAATGGCCGGCGAAATGGCGGCGGTGATGATGGATGAAGGGGTTTACGTTACCGCCTTCTCGTTTCCCGTCGTGCCCAAGGGCCTTGCGCGCATCCGCACGCAGATGTGCGCCGGTCATAGCGACGAACAGGTCGACCGTGCGGTCGAGGCTTTCGTCAAGGTTGGGCGGCAACTTGCAATCATCTGAGTATCTGACTCAAAAAGAAGTACTCATTAACAGTGCTGTCATCACCGGGCTTGTCCCGGTGATCTAGAAATTTTCGCTATTTGCAGTCCTGGATTGCCGGAACAAGTCCGGCAATGACATGAAGGAGGGCTCATCGACGC
>JAJFGA010000090.1 GCA_021776375.1 Hyphococcus sp.
GAACTTTGTTGATTGTCCGGGCTCGAATGAATTAATCCAGACGAGCGAAGACGCAATGCGCGCAGCCGATATTGTCGTCATTGTCGCTGAGCCAAACCCGGAGCGCATCGTCAGCCTCGGCTCATACTTTAAATTTCTCGATGATAACGACATTCCCCATGTGCTGTTCGTAAACCGCCTCGACGAGGTTCAAGTGCGAGTGCGCGATCTGTTGCAGTCGCTGCAAGCCTATTCAGAGCGGCCGCTCGTTTTACGCCAGGCGCCCATCCGCGACGGCGATACAATTGTCGGCGCGGTCGATCTGGTCAGCGAACGCGCCTGGAAATATCGCGAAGGCAAGCAGTCGGAGCTGATCGAAATCCCCGCCTCGGTTAGAGACCGCGAGGCTGAAGCGCGCGAGACCATGCTAGATACGGTTGCTGATTTCGATGATGGGCTGATGGAGCAAATCCTCGAGGACAAAGTTCCGGCCAGCGACGAAATTTACGACTTGATGGCGCAGGAGCTACGTGAGGACGTTGTTGTCCCGGTGTTGCTCGGATCGGCCGCACATGGCAACGGCATCACCCGGCTATTAAAACTGCTGCGCCATGAAACACCCGAGGTTCGGGTTGGCGCCGCCCGCCATGGCTTTGACAAAAACGGCGGTACGGTCGCCTCGGTGATGCGCACCATGCATGTGCCCCACACCGGCAAAATCTCGGCGATGCGAATATGGAAAGGCGCGCTCAAAAATGGCGATGCGCTCGGTAGCGGGCGCATAACGGGTTTGTTAGCGCTGAATGGCGAGGCCCGAGACAAACTCGGCGAAGCGCGCGCCGGAGACCTTGTGGGCATTGCCCGCACCGACGAACTGGCGACCGGCGATATTGTGATCGATGGGCAAATTCATAAACAGGACTTCGCCGGCGCCGGGCATGCGCCGGTATACTCACTGGCCATCCACGCAAAGAACGCCAGGGACGATGTAAAGCTATCGTCGGCGTTAGCGAAGTTGCGCGAGGAAGACGCATCGATCCTTGCCGAACGCCGCCCCGAGACGGGCGAATTATTACTGCGCGGCCAGGGCGATGTGCATCTTCGGCTTGTGGCTGCGAAATTGAAAAATCAGTATAATATTGAAATTGAGACATCTGCGCCGACGCCCGCTTACCGTGAGACCATTCGCGGCGCCGGCGATCAACATACGCGCCACAAAAAACAAAGCGGCGGTCATGGCCAGTTTGCGGACATTAAGATCAAGATCAAGCCATTGCCGCGCGGCGGCGGTTTTGAGTTTGATGAAAACATTCATGGCGGCACGGTACCCAAGCAATTCATCCCGGCGGTCGAGACCGGCGTCAAAGACGGTCTCGCACGCGGGCCTTTAGGGTTTCCCGTGGTTGATTTGGCGGTAACGCTTTGTGACGGCCAACACCATGCGGTCGATTCAAACGAGATGTCGTTCAAGCTTGCCGGTCATCAGGCGATGCGCGAGGCCCTGCCCAATTGTGATCCGGTCCTGCTCGAGCCAATTTATGAGACCCGCATCCACACGCCAAGCGACTGCACCAACAAAGCCCACGGCGTCATCTCCAGCCGCCGCGGGCAGATATTAGGGTTTGACGCGCGCGACGGCTGGCCCGGCTGGGACACAGTTACCGCAATGATGCCGGAGACCGGACTTCAAGGCCTGATCATTGAGCTGCGTTCCCTAAGCCAGGGCGCGGCGACTTATGAGGCTGCGTTCGATCATTACCAGGAATTATTCGGCAATGACGCCGACAAGGTTGTCGCTGAACATAAGGCGGAATTTGAAGGACGCTAACAATATCGTTATCTCATACGTGATGCAGCACGCCAGTGCTGCTTTGCAGGCCCGGGATCTATTTAAATGGTCCCGGACCAACATTGCATCAGCCCGACCGCGAAGACGGCCAAATCATGGTTTGCGTGCATTCGCGCGGGGGGCTGCAACGTATCCGGGATGACGATCTACTATTGTTGTGAGATTCCGAGGCGCTTCAGAATAGGAAATTCAAATTAAACCGTGTCAGGCCCAACCCTTATCACCGCCTTGCCCATATTCTCTCCGCTGAATAACCCAATGAACGCGTCCGGCGCTTTTTCCAGGCCTTCATATTTGGTTTCCTGAAACTTGATTTTTCCGGCGGCAAGCAGCGGCGCGACTTCCATCGCGAACTCCATCGCCTTGTCTATATATTCCGACACGATAAACCCGCGCGCCATGACGCCGCGGCCAATCATATTGACGAGGTTGGGCGGGCCGGCCTCAAGCTCAGTGTTGTTGTAAACCGAAATCATCCCGCAAAGCGCCATGCGCCCGCCAAACCCAATACAGTTGAGCGCGGCTTCCAGATGCATGCCGCCGACATTTTCAAAATAACAGTCAACGCCCTTTGGCGCGGCTTGCGCCAGCGCCTTGGTCAATTCTCCGGCGTTTTTGTAGTCTTTGTAATTGAGCGCCACATCGACACCGGCTTCGTTCTCCAGCCATGCGCATTTTTCCGGCGACCCGGCTGAGGCGATGACCCGACATCCTTTTGCCTTGCCGAGTTGGCAAACCACCGACCCGACCGCGCCCGCAGCGCCTGAGACAAACATTGTCTCGCCTTCCTTGGGCTCAAGGATTTGCGTAACGCCCGCCCAGGCGGTCAGGCCCGGCATCCCCAAAACGCCCAGATAGGCCGAAAGCGGCGCCATGTTCGGGTCGACCTTCTGGGTGCGCTCACCTTTGGAAATATAGTGCGTTTTCCAGCCGCCAAGGAAATCGACGACATAATCGCCCGGCTCATAGCCTTGAATATTCGATTCGATCACTTGGCTGACCACGCCGCCTTCTAACGGCGCATCAAGCGAGAATGGCGGGATATAGCTTTTGACCTCCGGCCGCATGCGGCCGCGCATATAAGGGTCAACCGACATCCACACGCTCCGGCACAGCATTTCGCCATCACCTGGCGGCGGTACATCAATGTCGCGTAGCTGGAACTGTGATGGTTGCGGCATGCCCGCCGGGTATTCGTTTAGAAAAATCGCCTTCGCATTGATTTCCGTCATAGCTCAATAATCCTCGTTCATCTCATGATGACACTAGCCCATCGCCCTCTTCTCGCAAGGGCGTGATGCAGCGGCCCAATTCGGACAGATCGCCGCCTCATTCTCGCCTTGGATACGGGCGATCTTGTATCTTAACGAGACACGGGGCCTCAAGACCCGCATTTTAGATTTTAAAACGCGACGAGAAGGAGATGGAAATGAAGTTATTGCTGATTGCTTCCAGCGCTATGTTTTTGGCCGTAGCCGGCTGTCAGTCGACCGGCGAAGGCGCGCTGACCGGCGCAGTTATCGGCGCTGCGGGCGGCGCGATTGCCGGTGAGATTTTTGCCGGCAGCCCTGGCCGCGGCGCTGCCTATGGCGCGCTTATCGGCGCAGCGCTAGGCGCTTATGAGGGCTGCTCGCGCGCCGGAACCTGTTGGGGCCGGGCCCGAGACCACGGCCACCGTCGTTATGATCGCTATTCAGGCCGGTATTACTATGTCGATCCGGAATATGGCGACACTTATTGGGAAGACGGATCGTTCCGCGAATATGGCGATTAACGCCAGCTTCTCATGCAAGTAGATTGATAAAACTCTTCGGGGGGACCGTCGCGTAAAATCAGTCCGCCGGATCGTTTGGATCCGCGCGGGCTGATTTCTTTTTGCGTATTGCGGCAGCGAGGTCACGGTTGCTCCAGGCCCGGAGAACTGATGCATAGTCTCGATCATCTGGGGCGCCTTATTCCGTACTCGGCGTACCATTTAAGTAGATGAGCGTTAAGCCAAGAGTGTCCCAAACCCCATGTGCTATTATGAGCGGCCACAGGCTACGCCGGAATAGCAAAAAGAACAGACCACTGAATATTGCGCCAACGCCGATCCGGAGCATGCCGCCAATACCTTGATAGGCGTGTCCAATGGCGAAAATTACCGCCTGACAGAAGACAGCAGCGAGCCATGCACCCCAAGTCTTCCCCAATATTTCGGCAATGCGATTTAATAAAAAGCCGCGAAAAATAATTTCTTCAGCGAATGCCGCAGCCGTCCAGACAATTGCGAGCCACACAAAATACAATGAGAGGTCGCCGTGAATGGCAGCAAGAGGGCCTATATCGGATTCGGGTAGATTGAAAGCTGTTGCAATGGCGTCCTTGATGGGGCTGAGCGCTAATAAATTTACGGCGACAATGGCGATGCCGAATATCGGTATCAGCCATTTATGGGCCCCCCATTTCAGACCAATGCCCGAAAGCCCATCTGCATGGTCTTTAGCCAGCAACAAAATTACAGCGGCAAGAAAGATTGACCGGCCAGGAACAGGTCCATCTACGGGCCAGCCCAAGGCTGGGTAGACGATTTGCGTGAAAAGCAAAGTTGCGCCAAGCGCGACCAGACCAAGCAGTGCCAGTTCTCGAAAAAAACGACGACTATCATATTGTGTGGTCATGAAACTATCCTTTTCGAACAGCACTAGAGTTTGAGATATGTGCTTGTTGCCAGCACCAACTCGCGCAGAAATTCATTTTCGGATACTTGGTCGAGGGGGGCTGGGTTGGTGCAAAACAGATATTGTTCTCGCAACTCAGCTCCGATCATGGAAATCGCAAAAGAAATCCGAAGCTGGGCGCGCTTATTCGTTCCGCCATCCAAGCGCGCACTCATGGCGGCTATTAATTCTTGATGGATCGACTGGTTCGCCTGTTTAAGGTAGCGGGTGAGATCAGTATCTTTGGAACTCCTGAATAAAAGCGTCATTGGCTTCAGGATTGGCCGGTGGTGAGAAAATATGTAAGTTATGGCTTTGCAATAGGTGCGTAAAAACCCTTCCAATGAAGTTGCTCGAATAGCGCTCGGCTTCGTGGCGGGGTGCCCCTCGTCGCGAAGTTTTCCGACGACCATCTCTTCGGCGACAAAGATCAGTAAGCGTTCTTTTGAAGGGAATCGACTATAAAGTGAGCCCAGCCCTACTTTTGCTTCGCGCGCCAATTCACTCATTGACAGATCGTCATAACCTTCACGTAGGATTATTCCATATGCAGCGGCGACAATGCGCATAAGCGTTTGCTGACTGCGTGCTTGTTGGGGCCGAACAATACAAGGGTTGGGCGATCCAGAATTCATAGAATTGCCCATTTTCCTGCGACATAATTCTGTGGCAGATGCATCTATAGCTGTTACCTTCAGTCAAAACAAGAATTGGAATATAGTTCCAGTTTTATGATAACACAAGTCGTATGATGGCAAAAACGCTGAGCTATGGCCGAATTAGCCTATGAACCATATTGGGCGCACAGTTATGCGCTCACAGGAGTAGTGACGTTTAGGTGTAACTTCTCATGCATGGTCAATCTACGGCAGTCCTGCACCTGCCCAAATTGGATAAGCCGCCGAAGTATTCTTACCCTAGCGAACCCTATCTTCAGGGCCTGAGTGTTTACGTCCCCTTCCCATCTGACTGAGCGCAATCAGCGTGAGAGTTGGCGCAAACCCGTCAATCTGCCCGGTCGGGTCGGCAATTTCCCAGAACGCAAAGAGACCCGCCCATCCCCACAAGGCAACCGCCACGACACCAAGTACGGCATCAAAGGCGAGTTCAAAGCCAGGTATTCGGCCAATGGTAAAATCGAGGACGTCAAGGATGACGGCGATCACGAGTTTGGCCATTGCTGTTTTCAATGTGTGTCCGCCGCGCCAAATCGCTGCTGAATAAAATCCGCCGATTGCGCAACCGAGCGGTCGGCTTCCGGCATTTTACCAACGAAAATAGGCCATACATGCGCGAGGCCTTTTTCGACAACCAGTTGCGACGTGACGCCAGCGGTGACTAAACGCTCATGCAGTCTTACCGAGTCACTATACAAGATTTCATTATCGCTCGTGAATGTCTGAATTGGCGGCAACCCGCTAAGGTCCGCATAGAGGGGCGAGGCCAAAGGGGTTTGCGGATTGGCGCCGCCGAGATATTTCTTCGCGCCCTCGACAATATATACTTTCTTGAACATCACATCGCTTTTTTCATTGTGAGAAAGCGAGGCGCCACTGGTCGCAAGATCCGTCCAGGGAGAGTATAAAACCGCGCCGGCCGGCATCGGCAATCCGTGATCGCGTGCACACAGCATTAGCGCCAGCACCAGTCCGCCGCCAGCTGAATCTCCCGCAACGACGATGCGTTGGGGTTCTCGCGTCTGATCAAGAAGCCAGCGATAGGCGTCTAGGGCGTCATCGACCGCCGCCGGAAAAGGATGCTCCGGCGCCATTCGATAGTTAAGAGAAAACACATCCGCCCGGCTCGCCGCCGCCAGCGCGAAAGTGACGGCGCGGTGAGACTTTGCCGAGCCAAATACATAGCCGCCGCCGTGCAGGTAGAATATCAGATTGCCGTCCTCAGCATTCTTATTACGATGCCACTCGCCCCTTACGGCGCCATCATCGCGCTTTTCGATTGTAATCCCGGCAGGCGGCGTATTCGGCGCCATTCGGTCTGTGCCGGCGCGGAGTTTTTCCGGGTCCATCAAATGCAACGGGTGGCGCTTCAAGCTCCATTTCAAATACCAGTTGAGAATATTGGCCTTAAGGCTGGGCAAGAGCGCCTCCCGATTTGCTAAATCGACGCTATGCAAGTTGAGGCGTCAAGAAAAGCACTTTTGGCGCCTATAGCCCTGGCAATTATACGCCCGCCTTACTGACGATAACGCAGTCCGACGCCGAAGGTTCTTTCCTCGCCCGGAAAAAACCGTTCACTGCCAAAGGCAAAGTCCGCGCGTTCCGCATAGAGCGTGTTTGTAACATTGCGCAAAGTGAGGAAAGCCGACAGACGATCCGTCACCGTAGCCTCGCCGCGCAGATGCAAGAGATCGTGGCCTTCATAGGCGTGATCATTGGCGGCGTCAGTAAAATAGGAGCCAACCGATACCCATTCCGCCTCAAGCCAGGCGCGCTCCGTTGGGGTCCAGCGCAACCGAGTATTGGCAATCACACGTGGCGCCGTATCGATGTCATCGCCTTTCATAATCGATTCAGACGCCCTGCCGGTCGGGCGGTCAAAACGGTAGGTATGCGCTGCATAGGTGAGCGCGCTTTCCAACGTCAAGCTATCATGCAGCAAGATGTGCAAATCCGCCTCAACGCCAGCATGGCGCGTCTTGCCATTGGCTACGTTAAAACCGTCGGCGTCACGGAAAAAGAAATTGCGCTTTTCCATCCAGAAACCGGCAAGGTTGATATTAACCCGTTCGCCAATGCTCGCCCGTAAGCCCAATTCAACCGCATCAATCTGTTCCGGCCGCGCCTGCTCGCCGGTCTGATTGATCTGCAGTCGATAGATATCCGTTGTTTGCGGAGGGCGCGCGCCGCGCGCGTAGCTTATATGGGCGTTGACGTTCTCAGAGAATTCATGCCGTAGGCTAAACTTCGGACTGGCGGTTACGAACCGGTCAGTCTTGTCGTCCAGCCGCAAAAACCGGCCGACAATGCCGCTATCGGTTAGATTGTCGTAATCATAGATCGTTCCATCGACACGCGCAGCGGCAGTCACATAAGTCGCCGGCGCAATCTGATATTCGGCTTGCACAAAACCGGACGCATTGAGCGCACGAACCTTGTAATCATAATGAAGCCCTTGGGTGAAAGAAAAAATCCTCGGGCGCGCCTGGAATTCGCTTAACGTTCCTTCGGTATATTCCGCATCGACACCGGCGATCAACGAAAGGCGCCCAGCCTCGTGATAAACCGCACTCTGCGCGCCAACACTCCAATGGCTATTATTCTCAATCGCCTTTGAGGGGAGAAAATGCTGCTGGAACTCCATCTTGTTCCAGCGCCCGTAGGGCGTGATTTTCAAAACCATGCTATCGCTGATCCGGGCTTCAATGGTGGACTGAAACCTGAGCGATTTCGCGTCACGATAGGCGTCCGGAAAATCATTCGTCCGTCGCGCCGTGCGATCAAGGAGTGCCTCCCGCTCAAAAATAAACCCGGCTGTCTCCTGCTCGAGATTATCGAACGAGAAAATCGTGTCGATACTGACATTATCTCCATCGGCCATGTGGCGCAGGGTCAGCTTTTGCTGGTCGAGTCCCGCGTCCTGGCGATAGCCGGCTTCAGAGACAGCTGACATGCCAGCGAAAAACCGCTGTTCACCTTTGCCGCCGGAAATGGTTCCTTTTATTTTGTAGCGATCCTCGGTGTCGCCAAAGACTTCTGCGGAAAGTGAAGCATCTTCGCCCGGCTCAGGCGTCAACACGTTAATGACGCCATGGATCGCATTGGCGCCATAGAGCGCGCCGGATGGCCCGCGGACAATTTCAATCGCGCTGGCAATCTCATGATGAGCGTCAAACAGCCCGTTGACATTGGCAAAGCCTGGCGAGCGCAGTGGCACGCCGTTTTCCAAAAACAGGAATGAGCCCGCCCCAGCCCCGCCAGATAAAACTGGCGAGCGGATCGCCGTTAAATGTTCCGCACCCGACCCGCGATGCAAGCTAACGCCCGGCGCACGCGCCAAAGCCTCGGCAATATGATCCGCGCTAATGCGGATGAGATCGTCCTGGTCGAGTGCGGTAATGCTCAGCGCAACGTCATCAATTGACTGGGCGCGACGCTCGGCGGTGACGACAATTGTGTCTTCCCCGAATGCCGGCGCAACAAAGAAAATTCCGCCCAAGGCGGAAGCAACAAGCAAAATCTTTTTCATTGAACGAACCATAACGCATACCCCCCCCCCAAACCCTCCACGAAGCTTCAGGATATCCTCCAGAAAACCTCAAAAATCTGGTTTTTCATTCCTGGCCTACGTATTTCGCGACATTTTGGTCAATCGCGCCGAAAATCGAATGGCCGTCCTTGTCTTTCATCTTGATCTCAACACGGTCGCCAAATTTCATGAACGGCGTTTTCGCCGCCCCGTCGTAAATCGTCTCGATCATGCGGATTTCGGCAATACAGGAATAGCCGTCGCCGCCGTCACTGATCGGTTTACCGGGCCCATCGTCAAGCTTGTTCGACACCGTGCCTGACCCGATGATCGTGCCTGCCGACAGGGGCCGTGACTTTGCAGCATGGGCGATCAATTGCGGGAAGTTGAAAGTAAGGTCCACCCCGGCATTCGCCCGCCCGAACGGCGCGCCATTATAGTTGATAAGGAGCGGCAAACGGACGGCGCCATCGCGCCACGCCTTGCCCAGCTCTTCCGGCGTGACCGCACAAGGTGAAAAGGCGGAGGACGGTTTGGACTGAAAGAAGCCAAAGCCTTTTGCGAGCTCGCCGGGAATAAGACCGCGCAGGGAAACATCGTTCACCAGCATAATCAGGCGAATGTAATCGCCCGCCTCATCGGCGTTGACGCCCATGGGCACGTCGCCGGTGATGACCGCGACCTCGCCTTCCATATCGATGCCCCATCCTTCGTCGGTCGGCATCGCAATATCGTCGCGAGGGCCGAGAAACGCGTCCGAGCCTCCCTGATACATTAGCGGGTCTTCATAAAAGCTCGCCGGCACCTCAGCGCCGCGCGCTTTCCTGACGAGTTCCACATGGTTGATATAGGCCGATCCATCCGCCCACTGATAGGCGCGCGGCAGGGGCGAGGCGCATTCGCGCTCATGAAACCGCTCGACCGGAACGGACCCGGTCTCCAGCCCTTGCGCCAGCTCCTGCAAGCCGGGCTCAACCGCGGCCCAATCATCAAGCGCGGCCTGCATCGTCGGCGCGACACGCGCCGCATCGGTGTAGCGCGTCAAGTCTTTCGATACGACAACCAGTTTGCCGTCGCGGCCGTTTTTCAGAGAAGCGAGTTTCATGGTCTTTCCTCAATCAAAGTCATTTTTCAAAACGATCCGGTAGCGCGCTTTACCGGCCTCAAGATGCTCCATCGCCGCATTAATGTCAGACATTTTAAATTGCTCCGTCTTCGGCGCAATATCGTGCCGGCTGCAAAATTCCAGCATTTGCGCGGTGACCGCTGGCGAGCCTACCGGCGAGGCGCTGATCTGGCTTTGTCCGGCCATGATCGCTGGGATTTGCACTGGCACCGGCTCAGCAACAGCGCCGACAAAATGCAGCCGCCCGCGCGGCGCAAGCGTGCGCATCAGCCGCGGCCAGTCCAGCGTCACGGCGACGGTTGCAAGCAGGAAACCAAACCGGCCTTTGGCCTGTTTCCAGGCGCCGGGATCTCGCGAGTTCAAAGTTTTGTGGGCGCCAAATTCCCGGGCTTCTTTTTCTTTGTCTGGCGACGAGGTAAACGCCGTCACCTCGCAGCCCCATTTGTTGAGGAACTGCAACGCAAGGTGACCGAGCCCACCTATGCCGATGACGCCGACCTTGTCGGTCGGCTTCACGTCAAACTGCACCAGCGGATTGAAGACCGTTATGCCGCCGCAGAACAACGGCCCGGCTTTGTCAAAATCCAGGTCATCCGGTAAAGGGATCGCCCAAACCCACTGGCAACGGACAATATCAGCAAAGCCGCCATGACGGCCAATGATTGTCGCCTCATTACCGGGCGAAAGATTATGATCGCCGCTGAGGCTTTGGTGCGAATTGAGATTACTTTTCGCAAGCCAGCCAAGACCGACTTTCTGGCCAACCGTCATGCCGACGACGTTGGCGCCAAGCGCGCGGATGCGACCAACGACTTCATGGCCGCCGACAAACGGATACGTCGTGCGGCCCCATTCATTGGTCCACATCGACAGGTCCGAGTGACACAGCCCGCAATAATCGACATCAATGTCAATCTCGTCGGAACCAAGGGCCCCGAGTTCATATTCGAAAGGTTTGAAGGGTTCTTTTACACCCGCGGCGGCCCATGCGCGTATTGTCGTCAATTGCTATCTCCTGTCTGGTGTTGCGGTTACTTGTCGAGGCTGTCGCGCGCTTCATTGGCCTCACAACGTGCATAACTCTCCGCCGCCTCAGCATAGCGCTCGGCGGCGGCTGCGAAATCTTCCAGCTTTGCGATATAAGCTGCAACATCACTCTGGTAACGGGTTAGCACCCGGTCGTCACAGTTATTTTCCTCGCCAAAACGAGCGTCGGCAAGGCAAGAAGGCGGGCGCGGGCGCTCATAAGATTGCGGAGCCTGCGGAGCGCGACCAACGGACGGGCAATAGGCTTCAGCTGCGCCGGTAGTCGCAAGCAAAATAACCCCCGTGCAGAAAAAAACCTTCATCAAACCCCTTCCAAAATATTTGAAAGACTAACCATGACGCCCGCGCATGCGGAATCCTATGCGCTGAGTTCATGTCAATACCATGCGCCCGCGCGTCCGCCAAATCCACGCAAATTGGCTAATCTCGCGCCTTCCATGAATTGACATAGTCCACATCTTCAACCGCGCTGGCGGCCTCGCCGATATCGAGCGGGTCCCGGGTGTCGATCATCACTGCATATTCATTCGTGCCGGGACTTTTCTGCTCCAACATGTTCTGAAGCGCCTTGGGGTGCGGACCGTGAGTGAAGCCGGCCGGGTGAAACGTCATCATCCCGGCGTCGATATTATCGCGGCTGAAAAAATCGCCGGCGTGATAGAACAGAACCTCGTCATAATCATCATTGTTGTGGAAGAACGGAACCTTTAGCGCACCAGGATCGGTCTCGAACGGGCGCGGCGCAAAAGTGCAGACAACAAAGCGGTCCGAGACAAAGGTCGTATGCGCTGATGGCGGCACATGATAGCGGTGGCTCATGAGCGGGCGAATATGACGAACATTCAACCGCACCGGAGACAATTCGCCGTGCCAGCCGACCACATCAAGCGGGTTATAGGGGTAAGTCGCAACCGAAATCTCACCACACTTTTTAATTTCAACCCGGGTCTCGCCGTCATCGGCCTGATGGGCTTTGAACGCATCGTTGATCTTCGGCGCGTCCATCATCGCGGGATCAAAAACCGCATGGTTCCCGAGCATGCCCTTATCCGGCAATGTGTAATGGGTATTGGTCGCCTCAATCATCAAAATTGCCGCCGGCGAATTCGGCGCGAGGCGCCACATGGTTCCGCGCGGCAGGAGAATATAGTCGCCCGGTTCAAATGCGAGATGTCCGTAGTCGCAAAAAAGATCGCCCTCACCCTGGTGAATAAACAATAGCTGATCGCCATCGCCATTGCGCGCCAGCCCCGACATCGGCCTATCCAGCTTCCAAAAGCGGATATCGGTCGCGTTATTGTGGAGCACAACAGGCGCGCTCCACGGGCTGCTGCTCGGCCCGTCCAGAGCAACCAGATTATAAGCGCGGGGGCGCAAAGGGCCTTCAAAATTCACCCAACCCGTTGGCGGGCGCTTGTGATGCATGAAGGCGGCGGGGCCGAAAAACCCTTCCTTGGAGATTTCTCGCTCATAGGTGCCCGTGGGCATATCTGCGTGGGCCTGGCGCGAGGTGGCGCCTTCGATGCGGGAAGCGGTGATCCATTTGCCGGCCATTGTGTCATCTCCATGGGAGTTAAAATTAGTAACATTTGTTACCATTTTGACCGCCGCACCGCAATAGGCGGTAAACCCGGCCAAATCGGCCCTTTCCCTCACCGCCCGTGTTTGGTAACGCCTGCGCGATTGGGCGCCCTGTTGGCTTGCACTGGAGCCCAGACCCGACCATTTGAAGCGCCCAGGCCGCCTAAGCTGGCCCCAGATCATTGAGTGAGGATGACGTGAAGAAAACCAAACTGTTGATATTGGGGTCCGGCCCCGCTGGCCTGACGACGGCGATTTATGCAGCCCGCGCCGGTCTGGAGCCAGTCCTTGTCCATGGGCTGCAGCCCGGCGGCCAGATGACCATCACCACCGATGTTGAAAATTATCCGGGCTTTGCCGATGTCATCCAGGGCCCGTGGCTAATGGAACAGATGCAAAAACAGGCCGAGCATGTGGGAACCGAATTCATCAACGATATCATTGTCGATGTTGATCTCAGCAAGCGGCCGTTCACGCTGAAAGGCGACAGCGGTGAAGAATACGTTACCGATATATTGGTGATCGCCACTGGCGCCCAGGCGAGATGGCTTGGCCTTCCATCAGAAGAAAAGTTTCAGGGCTTCGGCGTCTCGGCTTGCGCAACTTGCGATGGATTTTTCTATCGTGGCAAAGAGGTCGTCGTCGTTGGTGGCGGCAACACTGCCGTTGAAGAAGCGCTGTATCTTGCAAGCCTCGCCAAGAAAGTCACCCTGGTGCACCGCCGCGATGAATTGCGCGCCGAGAAAATTTTACAGACGCGGCTTTTCAACAAGGAAAATGTCGACATCATCTGGGACCACAGCCTCGATGAAGTTCTGGGTACGGAAAACCCACTTGGCGTAACCGGCGCACGTCTGAAGCATACTAAAACCGGTGAGACGAAAGACTTGGCCGTCGATGGCGTCTTTATCGCCATCGGCCACAAACCTTCAACCGAGCTGTTTACCGGAAAATTGCCGGTGAATTCTCACGGCTATTTGGAGACCGCGCCGGATTCTACCGCCACTGCCATCCCCGGTGTCTATGCCGCTGGCGACGTCACTGACGATATTTACCGACAGGCGGTCACCGCCGCAGGCATGGGTTGCATGGCGGCGCTGGAAGCTGAAAAATTCCTCGCCGCAGAAGAAGCCTCGCACAGCGCCGCAGCCGAGTAGTGAGCCACTGCTTGCAGCCAGCACGTATAATTTCAGGAGGAATGAATGCTAAAAACATTATCCGCAGCACTGGTTTTGATATTTGCGAGCTTGTTCGCCAGCGCCAGTTTGGCTAGCGACGCCTTTGACGCCGGACTGATCAAAAAACAAAGCGCTTATTCATTTGACGACACCGTCGCCAAGCTTGAGGCGGCGCTTGCTGCACGCAATATCGGCGTGATGAATAAGGTTGATCATGCGGCCGGCGCGGAAGCCGTCGGCCAATCCCTGCGGCCGACAACGCTATTAATATTCGGCAACCCCGCAATTGGCTCCCAGCTGATGGCGGCCAGCCAGTCTATCGGCCTTGATCTGCCACTGAAGGCGCTGGTTTTCGAAGATGCGGACGGTAATATCTGCGTTGAATATAACGACATCAACTATATCGCCCGGCGCCATGGCGTCCCGGCGGATCATCCAGTAGTCGCGCGCATCGCCGGCGGACTTGAGTTTGTGACGAACGCCGCGACACGCCCAGCTGAGTAGGGCAACGCCAACGCCGCATTTTTCATTTTCAACAACGCGGTTTTGCTTGCCGATGACCCACGGTTGGGCGGTCCAATTGTCAAATTCGGATGGATCAAAACGCTTTTGAATTGGCGTTTTGTGGCTCTTCTGGCAAGCTTGTCACATCCAGACGGACCGGAGTTATGGCTATGGGCGTTGTCGTCCAGAACATCAAACGTGTTGACCGCTCGACCGTCGACGCCTTTGCGGCGGAAAAGTATGGCGTTGCAACCGTCCATGAAGCGCAAGGGCGCAAGGGACTTCTCGCGCCGGGCATCAAGCCAATTTACAAAGGTGCGCATGTCGCCGGTACGGCGGTCACCATTTCCGCGCCACCTTGCGACAACTGGATGATCCATGTTGCGGTTGAACAATGCCAGCCCGGCGACGTTTTGGTGCTGGCGCCAACGTCTGATTCTGACGCCGGATATTTCGGCGACCTGCTTGCCACTTCGCTGACCGCTCGCGGTGTTAAAGCGCTGATCATCAACGCCGGCGTGCGCGACACCCGGGATCTGACCGAGATGAAGTTTCCTGTCTGGTCAAAATGCGTGTTTTCACAAGGTACGGTCAAGGAAACCCTAGGCAGCGTAAATGTGCCGGTGGTCTGCGCCGGCGCGCTGGTCCATCCGGGCGATCTCATCATCGCCGATGATGACGGCGTTGTCGTTGTCGCGCGTGAGGACGCCACCAGTGTCCTTGAAAAATCGAAACAGCGAGAAGCCGATGAAGAAGACAAACGCAAGCGCCTCGCAGCGGGAGAACTTGGTCTTGATATTTATAAGATGCGCGAGCGTCTTGCCGAGAAAGGGCTAAAATATATTGATCAGGCGGATACGGATTAACCGCCCATGCTCACTGCAATCCCGGCGACATTGATGCGCGGCGGCACCTCAAAAGGGCTGTTTTTTGATAAAAGCGCCCTGCCCGAGGATGAAAGTCTTCGTGACCGCGTATTACTCGCCGCCATGGGCTCGCCCGACATCCGCCAGATTGACGGCGTTGGCGGCGCGCATCCGCTGACCAGCAAAGTTGCGGTGATCTCACCATCCAGCCGCAACGATGCAGATGTCGATTATCTTTTCTTACAGGTCGTCGTCGATAGGGCGGAAGTCAGCGACAGCCAGAATTGCGGCAACATCCTCGCAGGTGTCGGCCCCTGGGCGATTGACCATGGGCTTGTGGAATGCGCCGGTGACGTAACGCCGGTGCGCATTCATATGGCCAACACCGCAAGCATTGCGGTGGCCCATGTGCCGACGCCAAATGGCGCGGTCGAATATGAGGGCGATGCGCGTATTGACGGCGTTCCGGGGACCGCTTCGCCGATACCGATCGATTTTGTTGACGTCGCCGGCACAAGTTGCGGCGCGCTGTTTCCGACCGACAACCCTCGCGATACAATCGATGGCGTTGACGTCACCTGTATCGACAATGGCATGCCAGTCGTGCTTCTGCGCGCAAGCGATTTTGGACTAACCGGCACAGAGACACCTGAGGAACTTGAACAAGACACAGCCCTGAAAGTGCGCATCGAAGCGATCCGATTGAAGGCCGGCCCGAAGATGAAGCTTGGCGACGTTGCCGGCAAGACCGTCCCAAAAATGACACTGATTTCTCCACCGGCAAGTGGCGGCATCCTCTCGACGCGGAGCTTTATACCACACCGGGCGCACGAGGCGATCGGCGTTCTCGGCGCCGTCAGCGTTGCTGCTGCTTGCCTTGCGCCCGGTTCTGTCGCCGACGGCATTGCTGCGGTCAAAACAAACGCTTCAGGCGTCCAACGCCTCGATATCGAACATCCGAGCGGTTTTTTTACGGTCGAAATGGACGTTCAAATCGATGCCAGGGCGCTAGCGATCAAACGCTCCGCCCTGTTGCGCACCGCTCGCCCGGTGATGCGCGGCGAGGTATTAATCCCGTCAGCGATATGGAGCGGTCGATGACACTATCGCGTATCGCACTGATCGGGTTTGGCGAAGTCGGACAAATTCTCGGCAAAGACCTCGCCGCAAACGGTGTTGAGGATATCTCCGCCTGGGACCTAAAGTTTGACGATGCCGATAGCGGGCCATCACGCGCGCTGACCGGAAATTATGTGACCGCTAGCGCAAATGCGCAGGATGCAGTCAAGGGCGCAGATCTCGTGATCTCCGCCGTCACCGCGGCGCAGACCATTACAGCAGCGCAAAGCGCCGCCGACGCCATCGGGCCTGGTGGCTTCTTTGCCGATATGAATTCGGCGTCCCCGTCAGTGAAAACCAAAGCCGCTGCGATCATCAACGACGCCGGAGGGCGCTATGTCGATCTTGCGGTGATGGCGCCGATTGCGCCAAAGCGGCTGACAACGCCAATGCTAGCGGGCGGGCCGCATGCGCAAGCGCTGATTGATGCCGTATCCGGGCTCGGCTTTGACGGCGCAGCTTTCTTTGCTGACGAATATGGCAAGGCCGCCGCCGCCAAGATGTGCCGCAGCATCGTCGTCAAAGGTATAGAGACGCTGCTCACAGAAGCACTTCTTGCTGCGCGGCATTATGGCGTGGATGCATCGGTGATCACATCGCTTGACGATCTCTTTCCGGGCAGGGACTGGAACCGGCTTGCGCGTTATATGATTGCACGCTCGCTGGAACACGGCGCGCGGCGCGCGGAAGAAATGCACGAGGTTGCGCAAACGGTTTGCGATGCCGGCGTCGATCCGCTGATGAGCACAGCTTGCGCCGAACGGCAGAACTGGGCGGCTGTGCGCAAAGCAGCCATGAACGAGGCCGCGCTGGCGCCAATGCTCGATGCTATCCTCAAAACTATTCAGTCTGACAAGGATGCGGCCTCATGTTGATTATTGACTGCCACGGTCATCATACGGTCGCACCACAAGCCCATCTTGATTATCGCGAGGCGCAAAAGGCGCGCTTGAAAGACCCTTATCTGCCGCGTCCCGACCGCGCCACTATCAGCGATGATGAAATTCGCGAAGGTATCGAGGCCAATCAGCTAAAGCTGCTTAAAGAGCGCGGCGCCGACATGACGATCTTCAGCCCGCGCGCCTCACGCATGGAACCCCATGTGGGCGACGCTGAAACCGCGCTCGACTGGTCGATTGCCTGCAACAATCTCATTCATCGGGTAACGGATTTATACAAGGATACGTTCATTGGCGTTTGCATGTTGCCGCAAACGCCGGGCGGATCGCTCGACAACTCCATCGCCGAGCTAGATCGGTGCATCAACGAGTTGGGCTTTGTCGGCTGCAACCTCAATCCGGACCCCTCGGGCGGCCACTGGACGTCGCCGCCGCTGACCGACCGCTACTGGTATCCGATCTATGAGAAAATGGTTGAGCTTGATGTTCCGGCGATGGTTCACGTTTCCGGCTCGTGCAACCCCGCCTTTCACGCTACGGGCTCTTATTATATTGCGGCGGACACGAACGCTTTCATGCAATTTATTCAGGGCAATCTGTTTGCAGATTTTCCAGACTTGAAATTCATCGTCCCTCATGGCGGCGGCGCGGTTCCCTACCACTGGGGGCGTTATCGTGGCCTTGCGGATATGTTGAAGCAACCACCCGTCGAGACCCATGTGATGAAAAACGTCTATTTCGACACCTGCGTTTATCATCAACCGGGCATTGATCTCCTCTTTGGCGTCATCGATATCGACAATATTCTCTTCGGCTCGGAAATGGTCGGTGCGGTACGCGGGATAGATCCGCAGACGGGACAATATTTCGATGACACGAAACGCTATGTCGATAACCTCAATCTGTCCGATGATGATCGGTACAAAGTCTATGAAGGCAACGCCCGGCGCGTATACCCTCGTCTTGACCAGATGCTGAAGGCGGCCGGCAAATGAATGAGCGGGCCGCGACATTTGAAAAAACGCCGGGCTGGCTCGACTGGCATCCGCGCCCGTCAAAGCCAGGCTTTGTTCCGCCGCCAGGCGCGGTCGACGCCCATTG
This sequence comes from Hyphococcus sp., assembly GCA_021776375.1. Classification (GTDB taxonomy): domain Bacteria; phylum Pseudomonadota; class Alphaproteobacteria; order Caulobacterales; family Parvularculaceae; genus Hyphococcus. The sequence continues at coordinate 18,155 of JAJFGA010000090.1, forward strand.
CCATGTCTTCGGGCCGGGCGCCAAATTCCCCTTCGCGCCTGAGCGCAAGTATACGCCCTGCGACGCCTCAAAAGATCAGCTCTATGCCTTGCGTGATCATCTTGGCTTTTCGCGCAATGTGATTGTACAGGCGACCTGCCATGGGTCAGACAATCGCGCGCTCGTCGATGCAATTGCGCACTCAAACGGCCGCGCGCGCGGCGTTGCGAGCATCAAGCCGGAGATTTCCGATGACGATTTAAATGCGCTCAACGCGGCTGGCGTGCGCGGCGTGCGCTTTAATTTCGTCAAGCGCCTTGTTGACGCTCTGCCCCGCGAGCCGCTGATGGAAATCGCTAGCCGCATTCGCCCGCTCGGCTGGCATATCGTGATTTATTTCGAGGCGCCGGAACTGCCCGAGCTCTATGATTTTTTCACGTCCCTGCCGACACCCGTTGTCGTCGATCATATGGGCAGGCCTGATGTGTCAAAGCCGGTCCACGGCCCGGAGTTTGAGCTCTTCATCAAGCTTATGTGCGAAAATGAAAACTTCTGGTCAAAGGTCACTTGCCCCGAAAGGCTTAGCAACGAAGGCCCGCCGCATTACGCTGATGTGGCGCCGTTTGCGCGCCGGGTAGTGGAAGAATTTCCCGACCGCGTCCTGTGGGGCACCGACTGGCCGCACCCGAACCTTAAGTCTCACATGCCGGACGATGCCTGGCTTGTTGATTTCATTCCCAGGATAGCGACGACCCCGCAGCTACAGCAGAAGCTGCTGGTGGATAACCCGATGCGGCTTTATTGGCCGGAAGAGCATAAAGGAGAAGCACAATAATGGCTCTCGAAAAACCATATAAGGATGTTCCGGGCACAACCATTTTCGATTCAGAAATGGCGCGTAAGGGATACCACCTCAATCAATTCTGCATGTCGCTGATGAAGGCGGAAAACCGCGCACGCTTCAAGGCTGATGAACACGCTTATCTCAGCGAATGGCCCATGAGCGAGGAGCAAAAACAGGCCGTGTTGGGTCGCGACTACAACGGCATGCTCGCCCTTGGCGGCAATATCTATTTTCTGGCCAAGATTTTTTCATCGGACGGCAAGAGTTTTCAATATGCCGCAGCGCTGATGACCGGCATGAGTGAGGAAGACTATAAAGCCATGATGGTCAGCGGCGGACGCTCGCCGGACGGCAATCGTTATATCGGAGAAAACAAATAATGGCTCGTATCACTGCCGGCATCGGCGCCTCCCATGTCCCGCTTATCGGCAGGGCGATCGATACGGGAGATACGCAAAGCGACTATTGGAAGCCGCTCTTTGACGGCTTTGATTTCACCACAAAGTGGATTGCCGAAGAACAGCCAGACGTCATCTTCCTCGTCTATAACGACCACGCTACGGCGTTCAGTCTCGACATGGTTCCGACCTTCGCAATTGGCTGCGCCGAGGAATTCGCGCCCGCTGACGAAGGCTTCGGCCCCCGACCGGTGCCCATGGTTGAAGGCGCCCCGGACCTTGCCTGGCATGTTGCGCAGTCGGTGATCCAACAGGATTTCGACCTCACCATCGTTAACAAGATGGATGTCGATCATGGCCTTACCGTGCCGTTGTCATTGATGTACGGACAGCCGAAAAAATGGCCGGTGAAGGTCATTCCGTTCGCGGTCAATGTCGTTGTCTATCCAACGCCGAGCGGAAGGCGCTGTTATAATCTCGGCAAAGCCATCCGCAACGCGGTAGACTCTTTTGACGAAGATTTAAATGTCCAGATCTGGGGCACCGGCGGCATGAGCCACCAACTTCAAGGACCGCGCGCCGGTCTCATCAACCAGGAGTGGGATAAGCGATTTCTCGACCGCCTGGCCGACAAGCCTGAGGAGCTCGCCGATATTGCACATGTAGAATATATCCGCGAGACGGGCTCGGAAGGCATTGAGATGGTGATGTGGCTGGTGATGCGCGGCGCCCTCGGCGACAAAGTAACCGAGCTGCATCGTCACTATCATGTTCCGGCGTCAAACACCGCCGTTGGTCATATTGTTCTGGAAAGCCAGAGCTAATCGCAATTTGGAGAGCGAACCCATGAAAGTCATTCTCGCTGGCGCCGGCGCCTTTGGCCTGAAGCATCTAGACGGCATCAAAAACATCGACGGCGTAGAGGTTGTCTCGCTGATCGGGCGCAGGCTGGAACCGACGCAAAAAGTTGCGAAGGATTACGGTATCGCCCATGCGACGACAGATCTGTCAGAAGCGCTTGCTCAACCCGGCGTCGAGGCGGCGATCCTCTGCACACCGACACAGATGCACGCCGCGCAAGCTATCGCTTGTATGGATGCCGGCAAGCATGTGCAGATAGAAATTCCTCTAGCCGACAGCTGGCAAGATGCTGATGCGGTCAATAAGAAACAAAAGGAAACCGGTCTAGTCTGCATGGTTGGGCATACGCGCCGCTTTAACCCGTCGCATCAATATATTCATAACAAGATCACAGCCGGCGAGCTTTCAATCCAACATATGGATGTGCAAACCTTTTTCTTCCGCCGCAAGAACATGAACGCCAAGGGCGAGGCGCGGTCCTGGACCGATCATCTGCTTTGGCACCATGCAGCCCATACTGTCGATCTTTTCCAATACCAGACCGGCGAGAAGGTCACGCAAGCCAACATCATCGAAGGGCCTGTTCATCCAGAGCTTGGCATTGCGATGGATATGTCGATCCAGCTGAGAACCGAGAACGGCAAACTTTGTAGCCTGACGCTATCCTTCAATAATGATGGACCTTTCGGCACGTTCTTCCGTTATATCTGCGACAACGGCACCTATATTGCGCGCTATGACGATTTGTTCACCGGCCGCGAGGAAGCGGTCGATGTCTCTAATGTTGACGTCTCAATGAACGGCATCGAATTGCAGGACCGGGAGTTTTTTGCCGCAATCCGTGAGGGTCGCGAACCAAACGCAAGCGTCGGGCAAGTGCTCGCCTGTTATGAAACGTTGCACCTGCTGGAGCAGCAATTGAACGCGCAAGAATAAAAAAGGCTGCAATGAAAACTCGCAAGATCGGACAGTTTGACGCCGGTGAGATCGGTCTCGGCTGTATGAATTTAAGTCACGCCTATGGCGAGCCGCCGACGCCAGAAACCGGCGTCAGGGTGCTCCACACAGCGCTTGATCTGGGTGTTACGCATTTTGACTCTGCCGCGCTTTACGGCTTTGGCCGCAACGAGGCGCTTGTCGGTCCGGCGCTTAAACCGTTTCGCGACAGTATTTTTCTGGTCAGCAAATGCGGCATGCAGGGCGTTGACGGCAAGCGCGTCATCGACGGGCGGCCGGAAACATTGCGGGCGACACTGGAAATGTCACTGCGCCGGCTCGAGACGGACTTTATCGACCTTTACTACCTCCACCGCTGGGACAAAGAGGTCCCTATCGAAGCCTCGGTCGGTGAAATGGCGCGAATGGTAGAGGAAGGAAAAGTCCGCGCGATTGGGTTGTCAGAAGTTTCCGCCGTAACCCTCAATAAAGCCCATGCAGTACATCCGATTGCAGCCGTTCAGTCGGAATATTCCTTGTGGAGTCGCAATGCCGAAATAGCGATGATCGACGCTTGCAAAGAGGTTGGCGCGGCGTTTGTCGCCTTTTCTCCCCTGGCGCGGGGCTTTCTCGCGGATGTTGAGCTTGACCCGACAGCACTTGCTGCAAAGGACATCCGCTGCAACATGCCGCGCTTTCAAGAGCCGCATTTTTCAGCCAATGCAAAGCTCTCGCCTGAATTTCAAAGCATAGCCAAAGCCGCCGGCTGCACGCCAGGCCAACTCGCGCTTGCCTGGGCGCTGCAAAAAGCACCGCACATTCACGTTATTCCCGGCACCACTTCTCTCGCCCATCTCGAAGAAAACGTCGCCGCCAGCACGATCAAGCTGAGCCCGAAAACCATCGCCCGCGTCGAGCGACTGATTAACCAGAACACCATCAGCGGGCCGCGCTATCCTGCGTCGGTACAAGCCGAGATCGATACCGAACAATTTCCCAATGAAGTCTAGCGGAACTGCCCTCAAGGCAGACCAGGATAGCTTGTCACCATCTGGATTTTCAAATCGGGAAAGCTATCCACATACTGAATTTTTACGTCTGGAAAGCTTTCAACAAATGTCCACTCGCCGCATTTATCAGCAAAGCTCGTGACCACCCTGACTTTCAGGTCCGGAAAACTCTCAACGATTTTAACCTTGATGTCAGGGAAACTCTCGACGATTTGTACTTTTCCGTGAAGCGCAAATCCCTTGAAGGTGCAGTCCTCACCGACCACGCTTTCCGCATAAGCCAAAGACGTCGCCCACTGCGCGATCACCGATCCACATATCAATATTCCAAGTCTCATATCCTGATGATTTTAGGCCACACTCGGCAAAATCACTAATCCGCGCGCGCCCTATTAATTGACATTCTACAGAAAGCCGCCTATCTCGCGGCCAGCAATGCTGCGATGCAGCGCGCGCAATCGGCCATGTAATATGAATTATAGGGCCCCACGATAAGACGCAGCGCTTTAATTTAATCGCATAAGCCATTGCTTTTGATGACGCATCGCTTCCATCGGCGGAAGAGCGGGGCGTTGGATTGAAACCGACCCGCCGATGCACAAAGCCGGATAAAAGATTCTCGCAATAAGCAGATCGCCGGCAATATAAACCTTACGGAGAGCGAATGTCGTTTGCCGATCTCGGCCTTGAGCCGAAGCTTCTCGATGCTATTGCAGCTGCAGGCTACGAGACCCCCACACCGATCCAGAAAGAAGCGATCCCGCCCGCGCTTGAAAACCGTGACGTATTGGGCATTGCCCAGACCGGCACGGGCAAAACCGCATCTTTCACCCTGCCAATGATCCAGCGCCTCGGTCGAGGCCGGGCCAAAGCGCGCATGCCGCGCTCATTGGTTCTGGCGCCAACACGCGAGCTGGCGGCGCAAGTTGCAGAGAATTTTGAAAAATACGGCGCCAATCACAAGCTATCGATGGCGCTCCTGATTGGCGGCGTTTCTTTTGGCGACCAGGACGCCAAGCTGACCCGCGGCGTTGATGTTTTAGTCGCAACCCCCGGCCGCCTCCTTGACCACTTTGAACGCGGACGTTTGTTGCTCACCGGAATTGAAGTGATGGTCGTCGATGAGGCTGACCGGATGCTCGACATGGGCTTTATCCCAGACATTGAAAGAATATTTAAACTCACCCCGATGACCCGGCAAACCCTGTTCTTCTCGGCAACAATGCCGCCGGAAATTCAGCGCATCACAGACCAGTTCCTGCATAACCCGGTACGTGTTGAGGTCGCAAAACCCGCAACCGCCGCCGACACGATAAGCCAGCGTATCGTGCGCATGCCGATAAAAGATGACAGAACAAAACGCGCTGCACTGCGCCAGTTGCTAACGCACAAAGATGTCAGAAACGGAATTATTTTTTGCAACCGTAAATCAACCGTCGATGTGATCGCTAAGTCCTTGCAAAAACATGGCTTCAATGCGCGCCCGATCCATGGCGACCTTGCTCAAGCTTTCCGGACGGAAACCTTGGATAAATTTCGCAGCGGCGAGGTGCAGTTTCTTGTCGCCTCTGACGTTGCCGCCCGCGGTCTCGACATTCCCAATGTTAGTCACGTCTTTAATTACGACGTGCCGATCCACGCTGATGATTATGTACACCGCATTGGCCGTACAGGCCGCGCCGGCAAAAAGGGCGCAGCAATGATGTTGGTGACGCCCGCTGACAGTAAATTTTACGCAGCGATTTTAAAAACCACCGGCGCAGAAGAAATTGAAGCGCTCGACTTTTCTGCATTCTTCGAAGAGCATGCCGCCGGCGGCGGCCACCGCCGCCCTAGCCGCGACAAGGCGGATGACAGCCGGAGCCGACCACGCCGCCAGCCAAGAAAAGCGGAAGAGCAAAAACCGGAACCGTCCAAACCCGAAGCTGCCAATGAGACACCAAAAGTCGTAGCGGACAGGGAACCGCCGGCGCCGCGCCGCAGGCGAACAAACCCGACAAAACCGTCAAAGCAGCGCGAAAGCGCCGAGCCGGTCATCGGCATGGGCGATCATGTTCCGGATTTCATCACGCGGGCCGTAGCGAGTTAATAACGTCTTAAGACATTAGATGCCGTCTTTGCACGGCTTTAGGCATTCATTTACGCTGATTGGGCTAGGATACGTCCCGTCGTCGTCGCCCTGCATGAACAGGCGGCGCGAGGGGGTATACAATATGTCGGCCTGCGTGGAAGCCACCCATAGAATTGCAGAGATAGCGCTCGGCGCGTTGAAGAAGATCGGTTTGGCCGCGATTCCGCGCAACTTTGAGCTATGGTATGCGCATGCGGAGGGCCGCAGTCCGGAATTGTCTCGCGCTATTCAGGTTGCTACGGATACGGATGGCAAGATCAGCCAGGAGGCCGCCGACGAGCTCTTTAAAGAGCATATCCAACATGTCGATCTCTCACGCGATGTCATCGATCTGGTCAGCCGGTTCCAAGCGGAAATCTCCGACCTTTTTGACGCCATTGAACAGACCGGCGAGAACACCAGCGGCCACCACCGCAAATTGAGCGACCTTTCCGTTCAACTACGCCAGACTACCGAGGAATATCCTGCGGTTGGCAAGCTTCTGGAAGGCGTTATTACAGTCGCCCAAGACATGCGTGTGGAAAACGAAAAGCTCGAACACCGGCTCGCTGACTCCGCAAATGAAATCAGCACGCTTCAGCGCAATGTTGAAAACATTCAGGCCGAAGCGATGAAAGATTCGCTGACCGGCATTGCCAATCGCTCGATGTTCGATAAATCGCTGGCGCAACAATTGGTCGAGGCAGTCTCGAGCAACGAACCCTTGTCCCTTGTTATGGCCGATATCGACAATTTCAAGAAGTTTAACGACAAATGGGGCCACCAGACCGGCGATCAGGTTCTGCGCCTAGTGGCGGAAGTGATGAACGCCAATGTCAAAGGTCAAGATGTGCTGGCGCGTTATGGCGGTGAAGAATTTGCGATTGTCCTTCCAGGTACGTCGCTCAACCACGCCCACATGCTTGCCGACCGCATTCGCACGGCTATCGAATCGCGACGGCTAAAAAAGCGCCGGACAAAGGAAGACCTCGGCGTAATCACGATGTCTATGGGTGTCGGCGCCCACCGTGAAGGCGATACGACGGAAACCATTATTGAGCGCGCCGACGAATGTCTTTACGCTGCTAAAGCCCGCGGCCGCAATCTCGTTGTCAACGAGGAAGACATCAAGGAAGATGGTGAAAACAAACGCGGCAGCGCCGCTTAAGCGCCTAGCTTTTGGTGTCTTCTACCAGCAGATCAAATCGGTCATGTCCCCAATATTTCGACACGCCCATAACCGCGAACGGGACGCCGAACACACCGTCCTCGACGATCTGCTCGCGTTGTTTTTGTAAAATCTCGGCGATGTCAGCGTCTTCCTGGGCGCCGCGCAATGCATCAGCGCTCCATCCGCATTGCTCGGCGCAAGCTTCAAGCACTGACATATCAGAGACGTTCTTGCCCTCACCCCAGCGCGCATCGGCAACGCTGAGCGCGAATGGCAATCCCTTGCCATCGCGAACTGCGGCCACGGCGCCTTTATTCGCTGGACCAAAATCCACATCAAACGGGCTCGGTCGAGTAATCGGCAGCCCCATGCGCATGGTCATGCGCGGCGCATCAATCCCGTAATAGGCAAGCTTTGGTTTATTCGCCATGGGATCGCTGAACGGCGCACCTTCCGGCGGCCCTGTAAACGGAATCAGATCCGCATCCAGTCCGGCGCGATCAATTATATGGAGGCCAAGCCGCGAATAGGGGCTGCGAAAGGCGTGATAGACACGAATGGAGGACATGCACTGGCTCCTGAGCGTAGCGGTCTGAATTATCAGACAGTCTGAATTTGCAGTTTAACGCCAACACGAGTAACTTTCAACTTTAAAGTCACTATAATGAAACGTCATGTCCAAAAGCGCCCATGTTGACCGCTCAATTTGTCCGATCGCGGTGACGCTCGATATCCTCGGCGACAAATGGACGTTGCTTGTTGTTCGCGATCTCCTGCTCGGGGCCAGCCGTTACAATGATTTCCTTGAAGCGCCGGAAAACATCCGCACCAACAGCCTCGCCGACCGTCTGAAGCGACTGGAAGAACACGGCCTTATAGCCAAGACTGCCTACCAGGCCCGCCCGGTACGGTATGAATATAAACTGACGCAGAAAGGGCGGGCGCTGAAGCCGATGATCCGGCAAATCGTCAAATGGGCCAATGAATTTTACCCGCAAACCTACACGCCGCCAAAAAATGGGCGCGTGAAAAGACCTACAAACAAAAACGTTGCACGGCGTTGAATCAACGTGATGAGATTATTTGGGTTTGGATTTCTTGCGGACTTTCTTTTTGGCCGACTTCTTCGCACGACGCGATGCGCCCAACGCCAGTTCCGTCCAGTGAGTCAGCACATCATTGTCATCGTAAATTTCATCCGGCGCGTTATAATATGACATCGTGCCGGCCTTGCCTTTAGAAAATTCAACGACGAACGGCCCGAGCCCCGCCGCCTCGAATTCGGCCCGCGTCACATCATCTACCTTCAGCCACAAGTCATCGTCGCCCGTTATCGCAAAAATCGCGCCGTCGCAATAAACTCCCGCGCCGCCAAACATCTTGCGGATGGTGATGACGCCAAAGGGAGCAAAGAGGTCTTTTATGTAATCGAGATAGGACGAAGACGGGAGCATCAATTAAACCTCACTATCGTCCCTCAGAAAGAGGTTTTACAATATCCGAGAGCCCGGATAACGGCATTACGCATCTGACTTGTGCGGCACAATCGTTACACTCTCGCCGCAACCGCAGGCATCGGTCTGGTTTGGGTTGTTAAAAACGAAACGCTGGGACAATTTTTCCGTGACGTAATCGATCTCAGCGCCGATCAGGAATAGAACCGCCTTCGGGTCAATCAAAATCTTGATGCCGTTTTCTTCAACCACCTCGTCAAGCGGCGCGATATCAGTAGCGTAGTCCATGGTGTATTCCATGCCGGCGCAGCCGCCGTTTTTAACGCCGATCTTGACGCCGATATAGTTCTCATCCGTGCTGGACATAATCTCGCTAATTCGCGCCGCGGCGGCGTCGCTCAGCGTTACAACTTTTGGACGGGGTCTAACCATTACTGCAACTCTTTTAAGGGCTTACAAAAAACTGTTTCCCGGAATGAAATACCGTTTGTTTGTGGGCGGCATACTTTCCTTAAATTAGCAACACTCATTGAGCCACGAGAGCACTGCAATTCATATTCCGCGATCAGCTTCTGTCGCATTTCAACCATTCTGTTAAAATGAATCACAAGCGCATTCGCCTCGCTTTGAACACGCCGATCTGAGTTGGTTTGCTTTTCTGATATCTCATCATGGAGTTTATTGTTGTACAGCCCAAGCTTTTCAATATTCATGGATGTTTGTGCACATGCCGCACCTTCCACAAGAGACAGGTTGTACTGTGCATTTGCAGATCCAACCGATAGGAAAGCGAAGGCCGCCAGCAATCCAACATTAATGTACATCTAAAGCCACCCCAGTTCCAACTTCGCTTCATCCGACATGCGCTCCGGCGTCCATGGCGGATCGAACACCATTTCCACCTTCACATCCTCAACACCGTCAACGCCGCGCACAGCGCCCTCGACCCAGACAGGCATTTCACCAGCGACAGGACAGCCCGGCGCCGTCAGCGTCATATCGACGGTCAACAGCCGGTCGTCGTCCAGGTCGACCTTATAGATGAGGCCGAGCTCGTAAATATCAACCGGGATTTCAGGGTCGTATACAGATTTAAGCGCGGTGATGATGTCCGCCGTGATACGCGTCAACTCATCTTCAGGAATTGACGAGGCTCCCGATGTTTCGGCTTGCGGAGCATTTTCCGGCGCCGTCTCCGGTTCGCTGATCTTCACATCAATTATGTCGCGTTGATTATCCATCTTCTCACTCAGCTAAGCATTTCATGGGTTTTCTTCAATCCTGCGATCAACGCCTCAACATCTTCATGGGTGTTGTAAGCGGCAAAGGATGCGCGCGCCGTCGCCATCACGCCTAAACGCTTCATCAGCGGCTGGGCGCAATGGTGTCCGGCGCGCACAGCGACCCCGGTGCGGTCAAGGATCGCCGATACATCATGCGGGTGCGCCCCCTCAACTGAAAAAGCTATGATCGGCGCCTTCCCCGGTGCGCGACCATAAACTCGTACGAAGTTGAGCTTCGCCAATTCTTCCAGCACATGATCTTTAAGCCGCGCCTCATGGGCTGCAATCACATCAACGCCCTTGGCGTTCATCCATTGCAGCGCAGCGCCAAGGCCAATTGCCTCCAAAATCGGCGGCGTCCCCGCTTCAAACCGGTGTGGCGGGTCATTATAGGTTACGACCTCGGTCGTCACCATATCGATCATCTCGCCTCCGCCTTTGAAAGGCGGCAATACTGCGAGTACAGACTTCTTGCCGTAGAGAACGCCGATGCCGGTTGGACCGTAAAGCTTGTGACCGGTCATCGCATAAAAGTCACAATCAATCTCGCGCACATCTACCCGGCCGTGAACCCCTGCCTGGCAGCCGTCAAAGAAGATTTTAGCGCCACGCTCATGCGCGACTGCCGCCAAATCTTTTGCCGGCGTTGGCGCACCCAGAACATTTGACATATGAGTGATGGCGACAAGCTTGGTGCGCGCAGTAAACAGCGCGCGATAGGCCTCTAAGTCGATCTCGCCATCGTCTGAAATATCTAGCCATTTCAACACCACGCCCTTGCGCTCGCGCAAGAGGTGCCAGGGGACGATATTGGAATGGTGCTCGGCCAGCGAAAGAATGATTTCATCGCCCTCGCCTATTTCCCCGCTTCCACTGACATTGGCGCCCATAGCATAGGAAACCAGGTTGAACGCATCGGTGCCGCCGGATGTGAAAATAATTTCGTCAGGCGAGCCCGCATTAATGAACTCCGCAACGGTTTTGCGGGCGCCCTCAAAGGCGGCTGTCGCTTCATTGGAGAGAAGATGCAAGCCGCGATGCACATTCGCATAGGAATGCTCCATCGCATGGCTCATCGCATCAATCACCGCGCGCGGTTTCTGCGCTGAGGCTGCGCTGTCAAGATAAACTAGCGGCTTGCCGTAAGCCTTGCGCTGCAGAATCGGAAATTCTTCGCGCAGGGCGACGACATCAAGTTCATTTATCGCAGAGCCATCACTCATTCGTATACCAACCAGTCGGCGACTTTTCTGCGGAAAACATCGCCCAGGCGATCATCGTCCATGCCGTCAATCACTTCACCTACAAACGCCTCAACCAGAAGCGCACGCGCAACAGCCTCATCGAGGCCACGCTGACGCAAATAGAACAACGCATCCTCGTCCAGCGCACCGCAGGTCGAGCCATGGGCGCATTCAACGTCATCGGCGTAGATCTCAAGTTCCGGCTTATGGTTCGCCTCCGCCATATCCGACAGCAAGAGCGCGTTGGCGGTCATTTTGGCATCGGTCTTTTGCGCTTCTCGCTCGACTTCAAACTTGCCCTGAAAAACATTGCGCCCGTGATCACGCGCGACCCCTTTATGGATCTGGTGGGTCCTGCAATGCGGCGCTTTGTGCACAACTTGGGTTGTGAAATCAGAATGGCGATCATCGCAAAGAAGCGCCATGGAGTTGATTTCCGCCGAACCCGCCGACGCCCATAAATGCACAAGTGTCTCGTGACGTGCCAACCGTGATCCCGTCGATAGGCTGGCTTGCTTGAACGCCGCATCCGCGTCAACTTTCGCGGCGCAAACTGTGTTTACGATCTGGTCAGTACCGGTCTCGTGAACCACTGTGCGGTGAAACTGCGCGCCGTCACGCACAACCATATGAAAGAGGTGAGAATAAAGCCCGCTCCCCTCGCCTTCATATGTTTCAATAAGTCTCGCGCGCGCATTAACGGAAACCCGCATCAAGGTTTGCGTGAAGGCGGACGCAGCGTTGGTGTTGATATGGCGGATCAAGATCGGACGATCCGGCGGCACGCTCTCACCAACTTCAATACCGAGCGCCTTGCGGGTCATCGCAATATTTAAAGTGGCAATCGCATGGCGTTCTAATTCAGGAATGGCCGCCACGGGCTCGACAACGCCATAACGCAGCCCTTCAGGCGCCTCCCCTTGCGGCAGCTCAATCCGTCCATTGATGATCCGAAACTCGAGCGGGTTCAGCGCGGCGAAATCTGACGTCACAATGTCAGCATGCGCCTCAGCGTCATTTGCGGGAGAAAGGCCTCGCAAGGCGCCGTGAAAATCGGACCACTTCCATCCCTCAATGCGACGGTTTGGAAATCCCTGCTTTGCAAAACGCTCAAATGCGGCGGTCTGTACGCCGGTTGCTTTGGCGCGCGCCGCAAACGCCGCCTGCAAATCAACCTCGAACGGTGTTGGTTTATTGAACAAAGCCTCGTTCACTTATGCCGCCTCGATAAATTGTTCGTAGCCTGATTTTTCAAGTTCAGCCGCAAGTCCGGCGGCGCCGGATTTGACAATTCGTCCGTCCGCCAGAACATGCACCCGGTCCGGTTTGATATAATGCAAAAGCCGCTGATAGTGCGTGATGACCAAAAAGCCGCGCCCCGGTCCGCGCAACGCATTCACAACTTCGCCGACCATTTTCAGCGCATCAATGTCTAGTCCGGAATCGGTTTCATCCATAATTGCAAAGCGCGGCTCGAAGATTGCCATTTGCAACATCTCCATGCGCTTTTTTTCACCACCAGAAAAGCCGACATTGAATGGGCGTTTCAACTTGGCGTCATCGAGCCCGACAAGTTTTGCTTTCTCGCGGATCAGCCGGATGAAGTCGGCCGCGGACATATCTGCTTCCCCGCGTGCGCGCCGTTGAGCATTCAGCGCTGTACGGATGAAGGTCATGGTCTGCACGCCGGGAATTTCCATCGGGTGCTGAAACGAAAGGAACAAGCCCTTTGCCGCACGCGCATCAGGCGCGAGACCTAAGATATTAGCGCCCTCAAGCATGACCGCGCCGTCCGTCGCCTCATAGCCGTCACGGCCTGCAATCGTGTAGGACAGCGTCGATTTGCCCGACCCGTTCGGCCCCATAATCGCATGCACTTCGCCCGCAGGCACATCGAGGCTCAATCCTTTGAGGATTTCATTGCCGCCAACCGTGGTATGAAGATTTTCAATCTTTAACATTGTTTCGACTATTTCCTTATCGCCAAACATTCGATTTCAATCGCCGCGCCAATCGCTAAACCATCGGCGCCCAGGGTTGAGCGCGCAGGTTTGTCGCCTGGAAAAAACTTCGCATAGGCAGCGTTCATCTCTGCGAACTTTTCCATATCGTCGAGAAAGATCGTGCATTTGACGATGTCGGAAAGGTCGCTGTCGAGGCGCGCCAGGGTGGTTTTATAATTTTCAAAGATTTGCGCCGTCTCCGCGCCGACACCGCCCTCAACGATCGTCGTTCCCCCTGGCGCGCGACCGATCTCGCCAGAAAGATAAATCGTATTACCGATCACAACAGCTGACGAGAACGGCAAATCTTGCGGCAGCGACGGATCGCGATCGTAAGTTCGCTCGTCAGACTGCGCACCACAGGCGGCGAGCATGAATGCCGCCAACAATATGAAAATATTTCTTATCACTTCATGCTCCTCTCGCTATCCCGGATAGCGATAACAGTTGGCCAGTCTATATTCACTTTGCCCTCTTCGGTTCGACAATCACATAAACCGTTGTCGTGTCACCAATATTTAAAGCCTCATGCCACTCAACACCGTCCGACCACCAAGTCTCCCCGGCAGGTGTTTGTTGCTCGCGAGCGCCGGTTGCATCAGTAACCTGCATGACGCCGCCTTCGACGATGTAGCCCCAATGCGGCGGGTGATAGTGTCGCTCATGGCCTACCCCCGGCGGAAAAGTACAGCGCGCCGCACGCATCTGGTCATTTTCAAACAGTAATTCGCAAACGCTCTCCCCTTTCCAACCCGCCTCAATGGGGTTTGGGAGCGCGGAGGCCTGAAGCGCTGCTGCAACCAATAAGATCAACATCAACCGACACTCCCTTCCAGGCTCACACTGACAAGTTTTTGCGCCTCAACCGCGAATTCCATGGGTAGTTTCTGCAAAACATCCTTACAGAAACCATTGACTAGGAGCGCGACGGCCTCTTCCTCTGAGAGCCCGCGCTGGCGGCAATAAAACAGCTGATCTTCCGAAAGCCGCGAGGTCGTAGCCTCGTGCTCAAGGATCGCGGACGGGTTCTTTGCCTCCACATAGGGCACGGTGTGGGCGCCGCATTCATTGCCGATCAGCAGCGAATCGCATTGCGTGAAGTTGCGCACATTATCAGCCTTGCGGTGTACAGAAACCAGCCCGCGATAGGTCGAGTTGGATTTGCCCGCCGATATGCCTTTGGAGATAATCCGCGAGCGCGTGTTTTTTCCAAGATGGACCATTTTGGTTCCAGTGTCCGCCTGCTGATGATTATTGGTGATGGCGATTGAGTAAAATTCGCCCTGGCTGCCCTCACCCTTCAAAATGCAGGACGGGTATTTCCAGGTCACCGCTGAGCCGGTCTCGACCTGTGTCCACGATACTTTGGCGTTCACGCCGCGACAGTCCGCCCGTTTGGTGACGAAATTATAAATGCCGCCCTTGCCGTCCTTGTCGCCGGGATACCAGTTTTGCACCGTTGAATATTTAATCTCAGCATCGTCTTCGATAATCAATTCAACGACGGCGGCATGAAGCTGGTTTTCATCGCGCATCGGCGCGGTGCAGCCTTCAAGATAGGATACGTATGAGCCCGGTGCGGCAATAATCAGCGTGCGTTCAAACTGTCCGGTATTGGCCTCGTTAATCCGAAAATAGGTCGACAGCTCCATCGGGCACTTAACGCCTTCGGGCACATAGACAAACGTACCGTCAGAAAACACCGCCGAGTTAAGCGTTGCAAAGTAATTGTCTGAGGTTGGCACTACCGTGCCGAGATATTTCCGGACAAGATCTGGATGTTCACGCACTGCTTCCGAAAACGACAAGAAGATGACGCCGACCTTGGCAAGCTCATTCTTAAACGTCGTCGCGACGGAAACACTGTCAAACACAGCATCAACGGCGACTTTGCGCCCGCCATCATCCGTCTTTGAGGCTTCGCCAATACGCGCCTCCGCGGCCGACCCTGCGGCGCCCTTCACACCGAGAAGAACTTCCGCCTCCCTTAGCGGGATGCCAAGCTTTTCAAAATCGGCGAGAATCTCCGGCGGCACATCGTCAATGGATTCATATTTGGCGCCGCTCGCAGGCTCGGAATAATAATAAGCGTCCTGATAATCGATGTTCGGATAGTCAACCATCGCCCATGTCGGCTCTTCCATGGTCAGCCAACGGCGAAAAGCCTCAAGGCGCCATTCCAGCAACCAGCTCGGCTCTTCTTTCTTGGCGGAAATATACCGCACCGTGTCCTCGTTCAGGCCCTTTGGCGGCTTGGCGGACTGAACATCCGTCGTGAACCCATATTTATAGGTTTCGAGCGACGCTGTCGCCTCGACGGTCGCCTTATCTATTCCCTCTTTATACGTTGTTTCAACCACTATCTCTCACCGTCCACAGTCATTTCCTCGATGCTCATACCCCCAGATTGTTCGCCAACCAAACGAGACAAGTCGGGTAATTGCACACCGACAGTGCTGTTTCGTAAGGCGCTGAAAACGCGTAGGCGCGCCGCCTCCGGCTTGTTCTGGCTTAACTTCCAGGTTGCATCAATCGCCTCGACCGATATTTCCAGCGGCGAAATCGATCGCTGCATACGCGCGTAAACTTTTGCATCCATTTTGGATGGGGCCCAAGGCGTCTTGGGTAACAGGCGCCCCTCAAACTGCGCCGACAAGCGCTCAACAATGCCCGGCAGATCTTCATCAGGTAATACTTTCAACGCGCCACGAATATGGACAGCAACATAATTCCAGGTTGGAACCTGGTTGTTATCAAGCTCATACCAATCCGGCGAAACATAACCGTCCGGTCCGGTAACAGCCAATAGGCATTCCATGGGTTGGCCAGCCTGCTTCAAGATTGGATTTGCGCGCGACAGGTGCAACTCGATGCGAGCGCCATCATCGCAAATACAGAAGGGAACATGAGCCGCAAGGAGCCCGTTATCGCCATTGATGGTGAGCATGCCAAACCCGCGCGCCTCGGCGAAGGCGAGATTTTCCTTTTCATCTACGGATCGAAATAATGTGTTCGGATGCATCTTTACCCAATCGGCTATGCCGCCCTCTCTTTTATTCGTGCATAGGCGGCGGGCCACTCGCGGATGAAGGCGTCCGCATCTTCCTGCGCTGAATTCCACCCCAGCGACACGCGAATTGAGGTCGTTGCTTCTTCCTCACTGGCGCCCATCGCGGTTAGCACATGGCTTGGCTTTGATTTGCCGGAAGAGCAGGCCGAGCCGGCGGAGACCGCAATGCCGGCAAGGTCCATATTCATCAGCTGCGTCGCGCCGGAAAACCCTGGGGCGCTGAGACAGAGCGTGCCCGGCAGGCGGTCAGTCTCCGTACTCCAAACCTTCGCACCCGCATGCAGCACCGCGGCCTGCATTTCAGAACGCAGCCGCGTAATCTCACCGGCGCGCGCGAGGCTGTCTTGCGCTAACGCGCAAGCCTTGCCGAGACCGGCAAGACCCGGCGTGTTGGTCGTACTCGCGCGGCGGTTCATCTCCTGGCCGCCGCCGCGTAACACCGGCTCCAGCGTCAGATTGGGCCCGGCAATGACCGCGCCAACGCCGAGGGGGCCACCGAATTTATGCCCGGTAAAACTCATAATATCAGCGCCCGACATAACGAAGTTGACCGGGATTTTACCCACCGCCTGCGCTGCGTCAGAAAACAACAGCCCGCCAAATTCATGGGTGATCGCCGCCGCTTCCGCCACCGGCTGGATCGCGCCAGTCTCGTTATTGGCGAACATGAGACAAACCAAAAATGCGCCGCTATTGTTTTGCCTGTAGGCGCGCAACTGCTCGCGCAATTGGTCAAGATCGACGACGCCGGCACTATTGACGGGGATGGTCTCAATCTCCGCGCCCGTTGTCGCCGCATTGGCGGCAACTGCAGGATGCTCAATCGCGCTGATGAAAATGCGTTGGATTTTGTGCGCGGCGACAGCGCCATGCAACACATAGTGAATGGATTCTGTACCGGAGCTGGTAAAGACGACGCCGTTGACCGGCGCATTAACAAGGCTCCGCACCTGCTCGCGGGCATCTTCAACTATCTTGTGCGCGCGCCTGCCTTCTTCGTGTACGGACAGAGTATTGCCGTCCGCCGCCATGGCTGCCGCTACAGCTTCAATAACTTCAGGCCGCACCGGCGCGGTCGCGTTATGATCTAAATAGTGGCGCGTCATTGAATGGCCTCGCCTGCGCATAGAAAGTGAAACACCGATAGGCGACCGGTTTTGGTTTGTGCGCCTTCGCGCACGGTCGCGTTTTGGACGAGATAATGGCGCATCATCTTGTGGCCCCACCTGCATATAGACAGCAAAACACCGAAGGGCGACCGGTTTTAGTTTGCGCACCTTCGCCCGAAGGCTGATTTTGTGCGCCTTCGCGCACAGGCGCATTATGATCCAAATAATGCCGCATCACTCCGCCGCTCCCTTATAGACGCGTTCATCCGGCGATTGTTCATTCGGCGCATTGACCGCCGCCATGCCCAAGACGCGCTTTTTGAGAATGTCTTCGAGGCTAACGGCATTTAAAAATATCTCAATCTGGCGTCCCAACTCGTCCCACAAATCATGGGTGAGGCATCGCGCAGTCGTGCCCTGACAGCCGAGCACTGACCCGCCGGCGCATGCGGTGGTTCTGATTTCCTCATCCACAGCAGCAATGATATCGGCAATGCGAATATCGGCCGGCGCATTGACCAACCAATAGCCGCCCGCAGCGCCGCGCGCGCTTTCAACCAGGCCAGACCGTTTTAGCTTTGCAAACAGCTGCTCCAGATAGGATAGGGAAATCCCCTGGCGCAACGCGACATCCGATAGCGCCACCGGAACCCTTGCCCCCATAGCTGCAAGGTCAGCCATCGCTGAAACTGCATATCTGCCCTTGGTCGTAAGCTTCACATCAAATCCTTTTGATGCAGGTAATTTGCACCGCACATATGCTGGCGCCGCGGCGAAAACATGTTATACGCGCCCGCCGGTCGGCCCTCTACTAGCGGAAATAGGAAACCACACTAAACTAGTCAACATTATCGCCATCACAAATCGGCGAAATGACTAGCTTTTTTGATATTTTTGCTTACTTGCCGACTGAATTAATTGGATATGGACGACCGCAACCAATGCGGCAAAAAAGGAAGCCGATGCCTGAAGTCATTTTCACCGGTCCCGAAGGACGCCTTGAAGGTCGTTACCAAAAGGGCAAAGGCGACAATCCACCGGTCGCGCTTGTTCTCCATCCGCATCCGATGTTCGGCGGCTCGATGAATAACCGCGCGACTTACGAGCTCTATCAGATGTTCGTGCGCCGGGGTTTTTCGACCATGCGTTTCAATTTCCGCGGCATCGGCCGCAGCCAAGGCGAATACGACCAGGGCCAGGGCGAGCTTGCCGATGCGGCGACCGCGCTCGATTACATGCAGCAATTGAACCCGAATGCGCCCTTTGCCTGGGTCGCAGGGTTTTCCTTCGGCTCGTGGATCGCCATGCAGCTGTTGATGCGGCGGCCTGAAATCGTTGGCTTCATCTGTGGCTCAACGCCTGCAAATATCTATGATTTTTCGTTTCTAGCGCCGTGCCCCTCGTCCGGGCTCATCATTCACGGCGAGCTCGACAAGATTTGCGCGCCAGAAGAAACCAAGAGCATGGTCGAGCGCACGCGCACCCAGAAAGGCCGCAAAGTCGAATTTGCCGTGTCGCCGGGCGCTGATCATTTCTTTGAAAGTCACATGGAAGATTTTCTCGCGATGGCCGAAACCTATCTCGATGCGCGCCTTGCCAATGAACGCCCCGAGGGCGATTATCATGGCGAAAAACAATGAGATTATTCTGCGTTAACCGATCCGCGGGTTAGACCTGGTTGGCGCCGAATTTGAAGGTAGCCGTCTTTTGCCGCCACTATCCACATAGCAGCGACAGCGGCGTCAGGCGGGGGACGATGTCGAGGTTTCCGTTTCATATTGGGCGCGTCCGGGTTGCGTTGAACTCCACGCTTCAGGGCGTGAACGGTTTTACAGGCCATGGCAATGTCGCGTTTTTTGTCTGGCGCAGCGGCGCCAAAAGAATCGACATCAGCCTTAACGGCATCGGCGGACGGACCGCTGATGTTTTTATTGACAATGCGCATTACCAAGCGATGCCGCTCGAAAATGGGGCGGTACGCTTCACTGTTAAAACATCATGCGGCGACCTTGTTCCCAGCCTTGCGCCGGGCGCACGCGTTGAAATACACCAAAATGGCGAGGCTATTCTCGGCGGGACGCTTTACGCCAAGCCGCCAATCGGGCTGTTTCAACTGCCCCGAAAGCTAATCTCCTACTTGAGATCGAAAGCCAGCTAGAGCACCGGGCGAAGCACCCGACCCCGCCGATGCGGTTGCCGACAAGACTCGCCGCGCCGCGCTAACCAAGAGTGTGACGAATGCGTGCCGCATAAATCCTCGCGAGAGTTCCATGAGCTGTGTTACCATATCATGCGCGACTTCTTTTTGAGGGCGTTGCAAGAGTATTTGCCAACCCGGAACAAAACGGACCTAGCGCTTATGAAAACCGCCGCAGATTGCCAGACGATGACCGAGGTGCGCACTGAAATTGACCGCGTTGACTGCGCGCTGATAGACCTTCTTGCCGAGCGTTGGACTTATGTCGATAGGGCCTGGTTTTTTAAGCGCTCGCCAGAGGAAGCCTCCGTGCCATGGCGCAACAAGGACGTGATCGGCAAGGTCAAGGCGCGGGCGGCGCAAACCGATATGCCGCCGGAGATGGCCGAAGCGTTGTGGCGGCTGATTATCGGCTGGGGCATTCAGTATGAAGAAGAGCGCCTGAGAGAAGAATGACCTCCGATATCCACCCCTCTATCGGCGCGATGCTGAGTAATGCGCGCGATTGGCTGACGCACGAGCATTCGCTGTTCCAGTCGCTGAACCTTGAACCCACTCTGCTTGGCAGGGGCAAGGCGACCTTTGTCGTGGACCTGCCCGAAGCGTTCACCAATGAGAGGGATGTTATCCATGGCGGGTTGATGACCATCATCATGGATTCAATTTTCGGCCTGACGGTTTTTACCGCGCTGGAAGAGTTAAAACCGATCGCCACAATCAATTTGCATATTGACTATATCGCAAACGCCGAAGCCGGTTCCCGCGCAGTTTGCGCCGCGCACTGTATCTCCGTCAACGACGATATCGCTTATGTCTCGGGCGACCTCAAAATCGAAGATGACGGCCGGTTGCTCGCAACCGGCTCCGGCGCCTTCATGGTCGGCACGCGCGGCCCTGTAAAAGGATCGCGGCTATGAACCCGGCGATTACAGCCTTGATCGAGCGCTCAGCAGTCGCCAAATGGCTGGGCTTTTCCGTGCAGGAAGATGAGGGCGGCATGGTCTACGCCCTCGCCTTTGACGAAAAACATATCGGCAATCCGCTGATCCGCGCACTCCATGGCGGCGTTATCTCTGCATTTTTGGAGGTGGCGGCGCAATGCGAGGTCGCCGCCGTACTTGGCGCCGGCGCGAGTGTCAAAACCGTCAATCTGGATATCGACTATCTCACCTCGTCACGGGCGCAGCCGATGCAGGCGCGCGTACGCATAACGCGCATGGGCCGTCGGCTGGCGTTTGTTGAGGCGGCCGGCTGGCAGGCAAGTGAGAGAAAACCCGTCGCCAAGGCGCAGTTTCGCCTTCGGATCGGCGGCGCGGATTAATCGCCGTTAGAGTGCAGACTAGACAACTAGTGAACGTGGCCTAGGCCCCGGCGCAAGCTGCGCAGCGCAGCGCCGTTGGGTCAATTTCAAGCCGCCGCACCGCAATCGCCTCACCGCATTCTTCGCACCAGCCATAATTGCTATCGTCAATCCTGGTCAGCGCCGCATCGATTTTACGCTGTTCATTTACGCGCCGCACCTCCTGAGCGTTGGCCATCGCCTGCTGCTGCAAAGCGTCCTGCCGTGTTAGTCTGCCCACGGATTGCTGATCCAGCTCAACCGGTTTTCGCGCTACCGCAGAATCTCGCGACATAGCCGCCAGCTCGGCGCGGCGGGCTGTGAGGATGGTTTTGAACCGGGCGCGTTCAGCGTCTTTCATGGTCGGTTGGTCGCTTTCCTCATCGCCCGCATCTTACGCCTGCTTATCCCAGCCGCCTTGCGCCGACTGTTTCCAATAAGTCGCCTCGCATCCAGCCGCTTTCACGTCCTTCCAAAAGCCCCGCGCATCACCCACCGCCGTCTCGTCGCGGCCGTCGAAAATCATCACGCAACGCTCCAGCGAAGTGATCGCCGCCGGGTCGGTTCTGGCGCCGTCGACCAGAAACAATATCTGCGGCGCATTTGGCATGTCTTCGCCGTCAGTCAACCACACCGGCTGGCGCGCACCCTCGCCGCCAGCGGCGTGGGGCAGAAAAGTATCATCCCTATACGTCCAAAGATGAGCGTCCAGCGCCTCCGCACGCGCTTTCGTTCCAGCGCGCACCACCGCGCGCCAGTCACGCGCCAAGGTCTTTTCAAGGAGCCCCGGTAGGACATCTTCAAGCCGCGCGCGCTCGAGGTGATAGAACAGAACTTCGGTCAATAGGGAAGCTCCTTCGGACTAATCAGCCTTCAAAATTCACCCTGACGAATTCGTCGAGTAGTCGCACCCCGTAGCCGGAGCCGCCTTTAGGGATTGTTGGCGTTTCTTTTTCATTCCAAGCCATGCCGGCGATATCGAGATGCGCCCAAGAGACATTGTCTTTTATGAAACGGCCAAGGAACGCCGCCGCGGTAGACGATCCCGCACCTTTTCCGCCGATATTCTGCATATCGGCAATGTCGGATTTGATCATATCATCGTGGTTCTTGGTCAATGGCATGCGCCACAACTTATCACCCGTCGCCTCCCCCGCGGCGATGAGTTTCTTCGCCAAAGCATCGTCTTTGGTAAACATGCCGCCAAACTCATGGGCCAGCGCCACCAAGATCGCGCCGGTCAGCGTTGCAAGATCGATAACGGTTTCCGGCTTATAGGTTTCCTGCGTCCACCACAGCGCATCAGCGAGAACCAAACGACCCTCCGCATCGGTGTTGAGGATTTCGATGGTCTGGCCGGACATTGATTTAACGACATCGCCGGGGCGTTGCGCCTTGCCATCTGGCATGTTTTCAACCAAGCCGATGACGCCAACGACATTGGCCTTGGCCTTGCGGCCGGCAATCGCCGCCATCGCACCGGTGACAGCGCCGGCGCCGCCCATATCCCATTTCATATCCCCCATGCCGGGACCCGGTTTCAGCGAAATGCCGCCGGTATCGAAGGTCACGCCCTTGCCGACCAGCGCCACTGGCGCATCGCCCTTTTTGCCGCCCATCCACTCCATAGCAACAAGCCGGGACGGCTTTTCCGAGCCCTGGCCAACGCCGAGAAGCGAGCCCATGCCGAGTTTTTTCATTTCCGGCACGCCCAGCACTTTGACTTTAACGCCAAGCTCGGTCAGCTTCTGACAGCGTTTTGCGAAACTATCCGGATAGAGAACATTTGCCGGCTCGGAGACCAGATCGCGCGTCAAAAACACGCCGTCACCAACTTTAGCATGCGTCACATAGGCTGCCTTGGCGCGCGGCTCGGATGTATGGACCGCGATTTTGGTCAGCGCAGGCTTGTCGTCTTTTTCTACGGTGGTGCGGTATTTGTCGAAACGATAACTCCGCATCCGCGCACCATCGGCGATCCGCGCCGCCAATTCGCCAGCGTCAATTTTCTTTACGGACAAACCGTCGAGCGCAAAAACGGCGGTCTTTTCCCGGCTCGCCTGGAGTCTTGCAATCACTCGGCCGCCCAGCGCCTCAGCGTCCAGCGGGCTAAAGTCTTTTGTCGGTCCGGCGCCAACAAGGAGGACGCGGCCATTGCCAATTCCGGCTGGCGAAATGATTTCGAGGAATTGCCCTTTTTTGGGCTTATACCCAGCCGCCTTGGTCGCGCGGTCAAGTGCGCCGTCAGTTTTGTCGTTGACGTCTTGATATGCTTTCGCCTTTTTGCCGTCCTCAAAAACCGGAATGATAATCGCGCCAGTTTTCGGCAGGGCGGCGGTTGAAAAAGTGACTTGCATTTAATCCTCTTGATTTTTGTTTTACGGCCTGACGCCCAGGTTACAGTCTGGCGACCAATCAAACGGTTTCGGCGCGCCGGCGATTTATGCTAGGCCGGGGTGATTTTGGAAGGCGACAATCTAACCGCCCTGCGCCATAAGGGAAGACCGCCCGCTTGAACAGCCTTGATAAATATATTCTGCGTCAATGTCTGACCCCGTTATTGATGATTTTGATCGTGATTACGTCGATCGTGTGGATGACACAGAGCCTCCAACGAATCGAAATCATTGTTAAATTCGGGCAAGGTCTTGGCGTTTTCCTGTATTTGAGCCTCCTGATCATTCCAAGCCTGCTCGCAATCATTATCCCGTTTGCTTTGTTTGGCGCCGCGGTTTTTGCCTTGCACCGGCTACATACTGACAGCGAAATTGCGGTGATGTTCGCCGCCGGGGTGAGCCGCTGGCGGCTGGCGGCCCCAATCCTCCTGATCACCCTGCTTGGCGCGCTTGCGACTTTGTATGTGAACGCGGATCTGATGCCCAGAAGCTACCGGATATTGAAACAAACCGTCGCCGATATCCGCGCCGACTTCGCCAGCTCGGTCATTCGCAGCGGCGAATTCATGACTTACATTGACGGGTTCACCATTTATGTAGATGAGGCGCGCCCGGGCGGGCAATTTGTCGGCCTACTGGTCAATGACTACCGCAATAAAGACGACCCCAAGACCTATATGGCGCAGAAAGCCATCCTGCGAGACACTGGCGCCGGGCCAATGCTGATATTAAAAGACGGCAACATCCAGCGCATCGCCGAGGATACTGGAGTGGTAGATTTTATCCGCTTTGGCGAACTGGCTGTGAATATTTCAAGCTTTCAGAACGGGCGCAGCGAGCTGGTTCTGGAATTGACCGAACGCTATCCGCATGAGCTCCTCAATCCTGATATGTCCAAACCCTATGATCGCGCCAACGCCGCGCGACTGATCGCCGAAGGCCATGCACGTTTTGCCGGGCCGCTATACGCCTTCGCCTATGTGTTTGTCGGGCTCTACGCCATGCTCGGCGGGGCCTATAATAGGCGCGGATATGTGGTGCGCATCGCCGCGGCCGGCACGGTAATTTTCGCCGTACGCATCACCGGCTTTCTGGTCCAGGGCCTGGTCGAGACATCGGCCGCCTATTGGATGTTATACGCCGTTCCCGGCGTCGTCATCGTCATCTTCGCCGCTTTGTTGTTTGCGCCCATGGGCTGGCGCGCGCGCATCATGCCCGCAACATCACCCGGAGCGCACTAATGCCCCCGGAAACTTTGTTCAAATATATCGCAATGCGCGCGATTTTTGGCATTGGCGGGCTGTTGCTCATCCTTGCCAGTCTGGTGTTGCTAATCGACCTGATCGAGAATCTGCGTTTCGTTGGAAAAATACCGGATGGAAGTTTTGGCCTCGCTGTCAGCTTAACGCTTTTGCGCGCCCCGGCGCTGACCCAGGCGTTAATCCCTTTTGTGTTTTTGTTTGGTTCAATCTGGATGTTCTACCAGCTAAATCGCAGATCAGAACTCTCGGTCATGCGTTCCGCCGGACTATCGATCTGGCGCCTGCTAGGGCCGGCGGCCTTTATCGCGGCGCTCGTCGGCGTTCTTATCATCACTGTCTTTGATCCGATGTCATCAACGCTTTTGTCTTATGCCGAGCAGGTCAAGACCAGGACACAAGACAAACCCAACGACATCGTGCAGCTGTTCGAAGACGGCATCTGGCTACGCCAGCGCGATGCCGCCGGGCAGATTATCGTCAACGCCAAAAACCTCGACGCTGATAACGGCACACTTGAACAGGTTACGATCTGGCGGTTTGGTCCCGAAAACGTGTTTCTGGAGCGGATTGATGCGGATCAGGCGGTGATGTCCGGCGCCACGATGGAGATGCGTGATGCGCGGCTAACATCGATTTCAAATCAACAGCAACTTCGCACCCCGGTTTACGCCATCAATACAGCGCTGACGGTAAATGACCTGCGTGAGCGCGTGGTCCCGCCAGAGACCATGTCGCTGTGGCAATTACCGCGCTATATTCTGATGGCGGAAGCTGCCGGGCTGCCGACCGCCCGATATCATATCCGGTTTCACGATTTGAGTTCGACGCCGCTGAAGTTGCTGGCGATGGTTTTGATCGCCGCCGCCTTCTCTCTGCGGCCAACAAGGCTGGGCGGGGCGCTTCAGCTTATGGCGGCGTCGGTTGGCGCCGGTTTCCTGCTCTATATTCTCTCCGAAATATCAACGGCTTTGGGCGAATCAGGGCTCGCCCCGGCGGCGCTGGCGGCCTGGACGCCCGCCGTCGTTGCAACCCTTGCAGCGATCACAGCGCTGTTGCATATGGAGGAAGGGTAGCCGGGCGCTAATCTTGGCTTTGTTCGGCTGGACCTCGTCCGGGCGGCGATTTAACCATAAGCAGCGCAATATTTTCGATTCGCGCGCATGAGGAGCTGTTTTGAGTCGCAATCGCCGCATAGCGCGACTGTGGATCACTACCGTTTTGGCAAATGCCGGAGCGGCGTTGCCCTCTTGCGTCCTCGCCTATCAACCGCCGCCCCTCCCCAGCCAGTCCAGCGCATCGCCAGGAACGAACGATGCGGGTGACGTTGATCAGGTTTTATTCGAAGCCAACACGGTCACACGCCAAGTCGCCGATGGGCCGATTGTCGCCGAGGGTGATGTCCGCGCATTTTTTGGCGAGCGGTATTTGCGCGCCGACCGGCTGATCTACGACCCCGCTTCTGATCTCGTTACCGCCGAAGGTAATGTCTCGGTTACGGATTCTAACATGGAGACGGTTTTTGCCGGCAAGGCGATCCTTTCCGGCGACCTCCGGGACGGGATTGTCGATAATTTCAGCGCTCTGCTCAAAAATAACACACGGCTCGCCGCCGCCAGCGCCGTGCAGGAGCAAGGCGCGCGAACACGCCTGAAGAATGCGGTCTTTACGTCCTGCAATGTCTGCAATGACCACGGCGACGCCAAGACCCCAACATGGCGGATCAAGGCGCTCAGAGTAACGCGTGATTTGGAACGGAAAGTTATCCGCTTTCATCATGCCTTTTTCGAAGTCAAAGGCGTGCCAATTTTGTACACGCCCTATTTGCAAGGACCCGACCCATCGGTCGAACGTCAGTCTGGTTTCCTGACGCCGCGCATCGGCACGTCCAGCCGGCTCGGGTTTAATTTCGAATTGCCCTATTATCTCGCCCTTTCCAATTCCCAGGACGCGACATTCTTTCCGAAATTCACCGCCAAAGATGGCGTCCTATGGCAAAGCGAATACCGTTTGCGCGGCAAACGCGGTTATCATGTCCTGTCCGGCGGCATCATTGATTTCGACAACACCAACGAGCAGGAAGAAAACATCCCTGGCGTTCGGTGGCACTATTTTGGACGCGGTTATCGTAATTTTGGCGAGAAATGGCGGCTTAGTTACGATTTTGAACGGGTCTCTGACAACACCTACTTGCGGCGATACAATGTGGAGCGGCGCGGCGACCTTCGCCAGGCGCTAAACCGCGGCAACACCAACCAGTTGCGCAGCAACGCCCGCGCCGCATGGACGAGCGGCGGCTCGAAGCTGACTTTCGACACTTATCTGTTTCAAGGATTGCGCGCGCAAGACGATACCGCAACAACACCGTACATCTTACCACTGATAGACTACAAACATGAGTTCCGGTCCAATCTGGCTGGCGGCAAGGCGCGCGTGGGCGCCAATATCGCCTCAATCTACCGGACCGGGGGAGCAGACTCGCAACGCTTCACATCAACCGCAAACTGGGACCGCGACATTACCACGCGCGGCGGTCATCGGTTTCATCTATTTGCTGAAGCCCGCGCCGACGCTTATTTCTTTCAGGATCTTGATCTTGGTACAGAAATTATTCCCGGCGTACCCGGCGACCCAACCGAATTCGAAGCGCGCTTTGCGCCCACGGCGGGCGTGGAATGGTCATACCCGCTAACGCGGTCCTTGGGATCGGCGCGATTGTTCATTGAGCCGCGCGTTCAACTGATCGCAAGTCCGGCAAATATTGAAAACGACCAGATCATCAATGAGGACTCGCAAAGCATCGAATTCGACTACGCTGGGCTTTTTGATTTCAACAAAGCAACCGGCTATGACGCCTTCGAAGACGGGCAACGCATGAATGTCGGCATTGCCGCATCCGCCGTATGGCCTAACGGGATTGAGGTCGATGGATCAATCGGTCAGCAGTTTCGCGTTCAATCTACTGACGCCTTTGATATTTCATCCGGCCTAGGCGACAAAAATTCCGACATCGTCGGCAGCCTCAATGTCCGCTTTGGTTCGGTAGGCGGCATTGAAAACCGCTTTCGGATTGATAACAAAAGCGGCGATGTTCAGCGGGTGGAATCGATGGTCTTCCTGAGTGCAGGGCCAGTGACCGGCAATGTCAGCTATGTCCGCCTCAATGAAGAAAACATTTTCGCCAATCTCATTCGCCGCGAGGAGCTGACGGCAAGAGGCAGGCTGAAGCTGAGCCAGCACTGGTCGGCCGCCGGCGCCTGGCGGCTTGACCTGGAAAGCGATCAAACGATTCGGCAGGATTTTTCGGTTGGCTATGAGGACGAATGCTCCACATTCGCCGTCACTTTCCGCCGCGACCGCACAAGGGACGAAAACCTGGAACCCGACAATGCGGTCCTGATCAGCTTCACGCTGAAGTCGCTGGTAGAGTGATACGCGCCGTGACGCTTGCGCGGCCCCAATTTTGCTATATTTTCCATCCATCACGTCCGGTCTACAGGGATGCCATAGCGGGCCCACGGCGTCCAAACTGGCGGTTACAACAGCCCGCCCAACGAGTAACACCGTAATGACTCTGAAGCGTTTTTTCCTATATACCTCAATTAGTTGCTCTCTATTTCTAAGCGTCGGCCAAAGTCTGGCGCAAGTGACGCCAAACGCAGCGCCAACCAGCGAAGAGGTCATCCGGAAGTCCGGCGTGCCGCGAGAAGCGGTTGCTGCGGTGGTCAACGATTCGGTTGTCACCACCTTTGATGTGCGCCAGCGCATGCGGCTGATGTTGATTTCGGCTGGCGGGCAGCTCCCAGAGGACGCTCTGGGCCAGCTGCAACAGCGCGCGCTCAGAGACCTGATTGAAGAACGGCTGAAGCTTCAGGAAACCACCAAGTTTGAGGTTCCGGTCAGCGACGATGAGCTTGACGAAGAGCTGGCGATGATTGCCGCTCAGTCCAAGATGAGGCCCGAGGATCTGCAGCTCGTGCTCGAGGCACAGGGTGTTTCCATAAACTCCCTGAAACAGCAGCTAAAGACTACCATCAGCTGGCCGCAACTTGTGCAAGGCCGGTTTCGCGAGCGCATACGCGTCAATGACGACGAGGTCGAAGATACGCTTGATCGCATGCGCGAGGATGCAAGTCTTGAGCAATTTCTGATTTCAGAAATCTGTATTCCCGTCGATGATCCAGCGCAGGCACAGCAATATTATCAAGGCGCTCTGCAACTCATCGAGCAGATGCGCCGCGGGGTTCCATTCAGCGTCATCGCACAACAATTTTCAGCCTGCACGACCGCAGCCGTAGGCGGCGACATGGGCTGGGTGCGCAGCGGAGAGCTGGAGCCGGAACTTGACGCGGCGATACGCGAACTGCCAATTGGCGCCGTCACCAATCCGATACCGTCCGAGGGCGCCTTCATGATGTTGGCGGTTCGCGACAAGCGCGAGGCCGTTATCGCGGGCGAGCCAACATTTAAACTGGCTTATCTTTCCGCGCCGGAATCTGTTGGCGAAAACACCGCACGATTTGCATTCAAGCGCGTAACCACGGCTGAAGTCTGCTCGGGACGCGATTTGCGGATCGATCTAGGTAAGGATATTGGCTACACGCTGCTTGAGAATATGACCCTCGAGGCCATCGACCCGCGATTTGCTGAATTCATTGAAGATCTCGACCATGGCGAGGCCAGTCCGGTGATCAAAGCGGACAGCGCCTACCACACAGCTTATGTCTGCGACAAAGACGAAGGACTAGGGCTACCGTCGCGCGTGGCGATTGAAAACCGGATTTATCAACGCCAATTGCAGAGAATTGGCCAACAATATCTTCGCGACATTGAGCGCAAATCGACGGTGGATATTCGGTTGAAAGAGCAGCTCGCCTTACGCGGCTAAGAGCTGTGAATGGAAAACGCCTTGTGCTGGCCGCATAAAGAGGATGGCCGGCGCCAACCCAAAGAATAACGCCGATCGGCGCTCGACTCTTTAGACTTCAGACCGGCTGTTTATCAGTGACTGCAAACTCACCAACCTCCCCGCCATTTGCACAGCCCCCAATCGCGTTGACCATGGGCGATCCGGGCGGCGTTGGCGCGGAGATCGCTGTCAAAGCCTGGGCGACGTTGCGCCATAGCGGTCCGGCGTTTTTTCTGATCGACGACCCGGCGCGGGTAGCAAAATTATCCCCTGAGATAATTCTCATCTCCGATCCAAGCCAAGCACAGGATGCGTTCGCAAACGGCTTGCCGGTCATGGCGTTGACTGGCGATGTTTCCGCTACGCCGGGCCTGTCGCAACCAGAAAACACGCCCGCCATCCTTGAGAGCATAGAACGTGCGGTGAGTTTTGCGCTTGACGGGGCCGCCGCGGCCATCGTCACCAATCCAATCCAGAAGTCGACACTGATGGCGGCAGGGTTCGCCTTTCCTGGGCACACAGAATTCCTTGGCGACCTGACGAAATCGGCGCCAATGCCCAAGGCGCGCGCGCGCGGCCCGGTGATGATGTTGTCAGGGCCGCAATTGCGCAGCGTTCCCGTCACTATCCACCATGCAGTCAAGGACGCTGTCACGATGCTGACGCCGCAGCTTATTGTCCACACGGCGATGGTGACGGCGGAGGCTTTGCGCGATGATTTCGCGATTGCAAATCCGCGCATCGTCATATCCGGTCTCAACCCCCATGCGGGAGAAGCTGGCGCGCTTGGCGTTGAGGATGAAATGATTATCGCGCCTGCGGTCGACGAGTTGCGCGGCATTGGGCTCAATGTACGCGGCCCCCTCCCCGCAGACACGATGTTTCACCAAGAAGCGCGCGCGAGTTACGATGCGGCGCTGTGCATGTTGCACGACCAGGCGTTGATACCGGCGAAAACGCTGGCGTTTCATGACGCCGTCAACGTCACCCTTGGCCTGCCGATCATCCGCACATCGCCCGATCATGGCACGGCGCTCGATATTGCCGGCAAAGGCGTGGCGCGCGCCGATAGCCTGATCGCTGCGATCCGCCTCGCCGCTGAGGTGGCGCAAACCCGCCACCAGCTTTTATGACCTCGGAACTGCCGCCCTTACGCGAGGTTATCGAGCGCTACGATCTGGCGGCGAAGAAATCTCTCGGTCAGCATTTCCTGCTTGATCTCAACATTACTCGCAAAGTCGCCAGAGCCGGCGTTGTCGGCGCTGATGACACAGTGCTGGAAATAGGCCCCGGCCCCGGAGGATTGACGCGTGCGCTTCTTGAGACCGGCGCGCGGGTCATCGCCATTGAACGCGACCAACGCTGCATCGAAGCCCTTGGCGGTCTTGCCGGCGCATTTCCGGATCGGTTGCGCATTGTCGAAGCGGACGCCATGAAAATCTCGGATATGAAGGTTGCCGCCGGCGCCGCGCCGGTGAAAATTGTCGCCAACCTGCCTTATAATATTTCAACCGAACTATTGATCCGATGGCTCAAGGCCGGCCCATCGCTTTGGAGCCGGATGGCGCTGATGTTTCAAAAGGAAGTCGCTGACCGGATTCTCGCAAGGCCCGGCTCGAAGACGTACGGGCGTTTGTCGGTAATCGCGCAGGCGACCGCCTCGCCGTCGCGCGCTTTTGACCTTCCTGCGCGCGCCTTCACGCCGCCGCCGAAAGTGGACTCGACTGTGGTCCTGTTCGATCCGGCAATGGACGCTTTTGCAGAAATTGAAGCGCTCGAAAAAGTAACGCAGGCCGCCTTTTCCCAGCGCCGCAAAATGCTCCGCTCATCGTTGAAATCCGTCTTCGGCGCGCATCTCGCCGAGGCGCTGGATAAAGCCGGAATCCTTGAAACTGTAAGGGCGGAAGACGTTTCGGTCGCGCAGTATAAGATGCTCGCTGCGATTGCAGCAGCGTAGCGTTAGATTACATGTGTAAAGTGTGGTGGGGCGTGGGGCGGCTATCCTTCGCAACGCGCTTTCTGCTCTCGCAGAAAACGCTCCTCAGGATGAGGGTTTTTGTTGTTGATAGAAACTCAGCCCTCATCCTGAGGAGCAGTCCGTAAGGACTGCGTCGCGAAGGATGGCCGCTTAACTCTACGCGCGCAACACGTCGTGCTCGCCGCGCACAAAAGCCTCGGCCAGTTTGAATTTCTGGATCTTGCCGGACCCGGTGAGCGGCCATTCATCGAGATAGATCCAATAGACGGGCGTTTTCTGCGGCGACAGGCGCTTGCGGATGAATGACTTCAACGCCGCGACATCGGGCTTTTCATCCGCAGCGGGGCGCATGAAACACGCAACCTCCTCGCCCCATTTGTCATCCGGTATGCCGACAACCGCGACCTCCGCGATCGCATCATGTTCAAGCATCGCGTTTTCAATTTCTGCCGGAAAGAGGTTCTCGCCGCCGCGAATAATCATTTCTTTGACGCGCCCGGTTATCTTCACATAGCCGCGCTTGTCCATACGGCCGAGATCGCCGGTGTGGAGCCAGCCGTCCTTGTCTATGGCGCTCGCGGTCGCTTCGGGCGCGTCATTATATCCGGTCATGACAAGATAGCCGCGCGTGCAAATCTCGCCCTGGGCGCCCACGGCTGCAATTTCATTGGTCTGCGGATCTCGGATGGAGACCTCCACATAAGGCAGCGGCTGGCCGATCGTCTCGGTCAAATCTTCAAGCGTATCGTCATGCCAGGCTTGCGTGATTACAGGCGAGGATTCCGTCTGGCCGTAGACGATCTGGATCGTACTGCCAAAGACCGCCTTCGCCTTGCGCACAAGCTCCGGCGCCACCATCGCCCCGCCGGACATCATCTTTTCCACGGACGAAACATCACGGCCGCTGCGCTCTACTTCATCGATCAGGGCGACGATCATCGTCGGCACGCCGAGAATGAAGCGCGTGCGCTCTCGCGCGATCACACGGATGATCATTTCCGGGTCGAACATCGGCGCCAGCAGCATTGTCGCCCCGACACCGAGCCCCCCAAGCGCCAGGATGGCGCAGCCGGTTGTATGAAACAGCGGCATATTGTGGACGAAAACGTCCCCGGCGCTGACGCCCGCGCGCGTCATCGTGTCGACGCCATTGCGAACGAGCCCATGATGATGCAAGAGCGCGCCTTTCGGGAAACCGGTGGTGCCCGACGTATACTGGATTTGCGCGACATCGCCCGGCCGCACCTCCGGCAAGGCGCCTTTATCGGCCCCGGCGTAAAGCGCGTCGTGATCTGTCAGCAAAATACGGTGACGGATCGTCGGCAAAAGATCGCAAGCTTCGTCAGCGATTTTTTGCATCGGATTGCCGCGAAAATCTTCAACATAGTAGATCGCCTCCGACCGCGATTGCTCCAGAATGAATTTAAGTTCGCGCGCCTGATAGGCCGGATTGATGGTGACGAGCGTGACGCCCGCCAGGGCGGAGGCAAGTTCCAAGAGCATCCATTCAGGAATATTATTCGCATAGACAGCAATGCGCGCGCCTTTTTCATGCCGCGTTGCAAGCGCCTTCGCCATGCGTTCTGCATCGGCGAGCAGGTCAGCATAGGTCCATGCGCGCCCGATCTCGCCTTCGTAAGAAAGTTCTTTCAACGCGGGACGATCAGGGTGCGCCGCTGCTTGCCGTCGCAGCATATCGCCGATGGTTATCGCTTCCGGGGCGTTACCTGATTGAGCTGGAAAATAGGCGTCGGTGAGCGAGACGTCATACATGGCGATTGTGTTCCCCCTTCAAACCTGCCGGATGATCTGCGTCTGCGTCACCACCGCGGCGAGCTTGCCGTCATCTCGAAATATTTCCGTCTTCCAGACCTGGAGCGTGCGCCCGATATTCACCGGCGTCGTAACGGCCTTCGCCGTCTGGCCGACCGGAATAGCCCGCAGGAAATTCGTCTTGCTCTCAATCGTGCTGGTGACCGAGCCCTCGGGCATGTTCAAAAAGGCGCCGATCCCGCCCATATTGTCCGCCAGCGCCATAATCGCGCCGCCATGAAGCGTTGCGGGAATGGTGCAATGGTCCTCAGTGACTTTAAGCTCCCCCTCAACAAGGGTCTTCGTGACGTTCGTCATCACGACGCCCATCATTTTAGCAAAGGGCGCATTGCTCGCATTAAGGGCGTCGGCAAGGTTTTCTTCGGTCATTCACAACTTTCAAAGCCAGCGGCGCACGCGTTTTCTATACGCAGCATATTCGCTACCGAATTGACCTACAAGATAAGCTTCCTCTTCCGCAATAATCGATTGCAGTCCGACAAAGGTGATGATCAGCGCGCCGACCGTCAGCGGGCCGGGCGCCGCCAGCGCCGCGCCGGCGATTATCATCAGGATGCCAAGATAAATTGGGTTGCGCGAAAATCGGTGCGGCCCCGTTGTGATCAGGCTGGCGATGTCGCCGCCCTCTTTCGGAACGCCGATCCGCCAGGAGGCGCCCATATGAAGATGGGTTACGACCATCAAACCGCCACCCAACGCCATCATGCCCACCGCAAGATAGGGCGCGGGCGAACTTTGCGCGAAAACCCATTGGTCAAGCGTCGGCGCCCATGGGCGCGCGATAAGATATCCGTCAAGGATTACGGCGACTATGAGCAATAGGCGCTGCCATGGGGTTGCCTGCCGGGGACTGACCGCAACAGCTTTGACCTTGTTTCGCACACTGGAATAGACGGCAAACCCCGCAATCCACAAAACGAAAAATATCGTTAGTCCGGCGACAATGTATCTGAAATCACTCTCTGTCATACCCACTCCACAAAATACTGAAGGCCGGGATAGCAGAGAGTTTTTCCACGTCAATATGAATCTTGATACGGAGTAATGTTATAATATCGATAGTTATATCGTTTCAAACGCTATCCGGCGTTCATCAATACCGCCACGAGGAGCGCTGTTTCCGGCCCATGATTGACCCAGGCGTGATTGGTCGCGCGCTGGATGACGACGTCGCCGGGCTTTAACGGCGCCGGCTCGCCATCGTCGAGTACGAGGTCAACCTCGCCTTTCACAAGGATGATCACATCGAGCGTGTCGGTCTTGTGCATCATCGGATGGCGCGCCGTATCGACACGGGCGTGAGCAGCGCCGACAGCGCCAAAGGCGAACGCGGCGGCGGCGTCCAATTCGTCCCTTGTTTTCGCGCTGTCTTCCGGCGCGACTGAGAACCAGCGCACTTTCACCGCGCCGGCGTCGGGTTCGAGTTTTAAATCCTGATCGGCGAGCCGGTCGGTCGCATCGAGAAGCCCGCCTTCGCTCAACGGCGCGGTCCAGATTTCCGCAAGCCCCGCTTCCTCCACCGCAATCAATTTCGCCGCTTCGCCGTCGATCAAAATGCGCGATCGGCCATTCTCATCATCGCCGGTAATAATGCGCCGGAGCGAGCTCCAATCCATTGCCATTATTCGGCGTACTCCGCATCCGGGCCGACAAAAGAGTCGATCACCGACAGCGCATCATAGGCGCCGCCATCTTCCGGCGCGTCGCCCTCGCCCATCAACACTTCCATCCTGACGGTGAAATAGTCCTGTGCGCCGACATTGCCCACATTGCCGCCGACGCCAACGCTGCCGCCCGAACGCCTGCCGTATGAGCCGGTGCCAAAGCCCGCACCAATGGAAACGCCGCCGCGTTCTTCACCCGTAATGTCGCGCGAGGCAACGCGGAACCAATCATAACCATTGGCAAGCGCCAACTCTGCGGCGCGACGCAAAGCATAATCTTCGACCATCTCAGGCGGCATACCGCCCGAGCCGCGATAGACGATGCGGTAGCGATCAGCTTCTATTTTCGTGCTGCTATAGCCAAAGTTGCTAGCGCCTGAGGGGCCGTATTGCGCCGGTCCGGTCGCGGCGCAGGCCGCCAACATCACAGCGATCGATAAAATTGTGATCACTCTCATCCGAGCGCCTCCTTTTGCTGTTCAAATAATAGCATTTTTGACGCCGCGCCGCAAAGCGGCTGTTCACAGCCCAGGGGGAGCCCAGTTAGCCTTATGTGTCATCGCTACCGCTCACCCGGAACGCTCTATTTACGAGCGCCCGCAATAAGAAGCCCTGCAAAAACAACCGGCAATAGTGAGAATGCGCCGAAAGCGATTTGGCCAGTCATGAAAATAACAATGGTGGACGCCAAAAATCCGGCCGCGATGATGCTGGCGCCAGGCAGCTTGAACTTTGGAACCGCCGCCAGCACGCCGCCAAGGATTTGCATTGCGCCTAACGCCATCAGCAAAGACATGCCAAGCCCTGCATCTTCAAAAAACTTCACCTCTTGCGGCATCCGCAACAGCTTCACCGCGCCCGCAGACAGGCTCATCAAAACCAGAATAACCAAGATGACTGTTTGAAATATTTTCATGCTTGTCTCAGCCTTCGTTAAAAAAACTCTCAACTCTATCTGACACTTCGTTCGGGCCTAAGCTAGAACGCAACGGACAAACCTCGCCCCGTCAACCAAAAATCTGACCAACCACTTCCGGCTTCATCAACACTGTCAACACAACGCCCGCAATCGCGCCGCCGAGATGGCCTTCATGGGCGATGACGTTGCCTTCGCGGCCCATCAGGCCAATGGAAACCGCAATGAAAACGGCGGCGAAAATGAATGCCGGGATCGGTATAGGAATGAACATCAAATAGAGCGGCGCCAGCGGATAGAACAGGCAATACGATAAAACAACGCCGGAAACGCCGTCCGATGCGCCGAGAGAAGAATAATCGAGCCGGTCGCGATTGACATAAAAAGAAACGATGCCGCTGGTTAAAATGGCGCCAAAATACACCACTAAAAATCCGTCCGTGCCGAGAAGGCCTTCAACCGTCGGGCCGAAAAACCACAGCGTCATCATGTTGAACAGAAGATGAAAATAATCGCCGTGCAGAAAGGACGACGTAAAAACCCGGTAGTGCTGTTTTTTACGCGCAACTGCGCCAACGTGAAACGCAAAGCTGTTGGCAAAGTCGCGATCGAAGGAGAGCGCGTAAATGCTGACTATCAAATTGACGATGATAAGCGCGATGGTCGCCGGCGCCTCAGGAAGGTCCACTAAGCGCCAGCCGTGTCTTGTTGCGCTTCTTCTTTTGCCTCTTCTGGCGTCACTGTCTTCATCGCCAGTGCGTGCACTGCTCCCGCCAGTTCCTCGCGCAATATATCATTGATGAGACGTTGGCGGGCGACGCGGCTCAACCCTTCAAATTGCGCCGACACGACCAGCAGGCGGAAATGCGATTCACCGCCTTCGCGTGACCCAGCATGACCGGCGTGCAGGTGCGATTCATCCTTCACCTCCAGGCGAGAGGGCGACAAACGGTCATTGATTTTCCGCTGAATGGTTTGCGCAATAGACATCGGCGCGAGGTCATCGCACATCCTGCGGTTCTGTCAATATTGTGCATGCCCCCGCATCGCACCATATTAGACCCATGGCGAAGAAAGAATATAAACCGCGGCTGGGTTTCGATATCCGGGTCAAACCGCCCTCAAAGAGCAAAACCAAGCCGCCGGCCTGGGCCGAACCGGCTGACAGGACGTGCGACAAGAAGGGCTGCGACGAGCAGGCCGCCTGTTCGCTGCCCAAAAGCCCGCGCGAGCCGCGCGTCCGCGTGTGGTATTGCCTCGCCCATGCCCGCGAGCACAATAAAGGCTGGAACTATTTCGAGGGCATGAGCGACGGCGAGGCCAAAGCCGCGCGCGAGGCCAATCTCTATGGCGACCGACCAACCTGGTCGATGGGTAAAAACGACCGCGCCCGGGCGACAGGGGGCGCTGGCGCCTCGGCTGATATGCAAGATGCGTTCGGCGTCCTGGGTAAGGGCGCAAAGGCCAAAGCCGAAGAAAGCGGCCACCACCGCGAGGGCAAACGGCTTACCAAGCTACAGGTCAACGCCTTCGACACGCTCGCCCTGCCTTATAACGCCGCGTCCGGCGACATAAGGCGGCGCTATGCTGAACTGGTCCGCCGCTTCCACCCGGATTCCAATGGCGGAGACCGCAGCGCCGAGGAACAGCTCAACGAGGTCGTCAAATCGCACACGATCTTGAAAAAGGCGCGGTTTTTATAGCCTTCAGGCGGCGCCAAAAAGCCTTGTGAATGACCGACTTTCAGGCGAGGTTCGCCTTCCTTGATCCGATAAAGAGATATTCGCCCCATGGCCGTCACCGACGATAAGTTTCCGCAAAAGCCCGAAAAAACTGTTTCCGCAAAAAAAGTCTTTGGCGTCGATGTCGAATTCGACGTGCCGGCCTTTGCTGAACGCAACGACTATGTCCCGGAGATTGACGACGCCTACCGGTTTGACCCGGAAACGACGATGGCGATCCTCGCCGGCTTCTCCCGCAACCGCCGGGTCATCGTCCAGGGCTATCACGGCACCGGCAAGTCGACGCATATCGAACAGGTCGCCGCACGCCTCAACTGGCCGTGCATTCGCATCAATCTCGACAGTCATGTGAGCCGCATCGACCTGATCGGCAAGGACGCGATCGTCGTGCAAAACGGTGTTCAGGTGACGGCTTTTAAAGAGGGCATGTTGCCATGGGCGTTTCAGCGTCCGGTGGCGCTGGTGTTTGACGAATATGACGCCGGTCGGCCCGATGTGATGTTTGTGATCCAGCGGGTGTTGGAGGCCGAAGGACGGCTCACTCTTCTCGACCAGAACAAAGTTTTAACGCCCAATCCGTGGTTCCGCCTGTTCGCCACCACTAACACGATCGGCCTTGGCGACACTACCGGGCTTTATCACGGCACCCAGCAGATCAACCAGGGCCAGATGGACCGTTGGTCAATCGTCACGACACTGAATTACCTCGACCACAAGGAAGAAACCGAGATCGTGGTCGCCAAAGTCCCGCTTTATGATTCAGCCAAAGGCCGCGAAGCGATTGAGGCGATGGTGCGGGTCGCCGATATGACGCGCAACGCCTTTATCGCCGGCGACATTTCAACCGTCATGAGCCCGCGCACGGTGATTACCTGGGCGCAAAATGCGGAAATTTTTAAAGATCTTGGTTATGCCTTCCGGGTGACGTTCTTAAACAAATGCGATGAGCTGGAGCGCCCGACGGTGGCGGAGTTCTACCAGCGCGCCTTTGGCGAGGATTTGCCGGAGGCGGCGCCGGAAGTGAGTGTCGCTTAGATGTTATCTATTTGAACTAATTACGAGAAACAATAACTTTGCCGATTAACAAAATCGCGCTAGAAACCGACCCGTGTCAAAGCCAGTTCGTATCCCTTCCGCGCCTGTCGTAGCGTCCTCCGATCAGCAACGCAGCGATCAAACCGACGCCTTTGCGCGCATTGCCGATCATTGCCAACGCTTTCGCGGCGCCGCGCCGGTACGCAGCATTGGCCAGCTGGTTTTAAACCTGTCACTTTATGGCGGATTGATTGCGGCGATGTATGGCCTGGTCGCGATCGGCGCCTGGTGGGCGGCGCTGCTGCTTAGCATTCCCGCTTCGGGCATTTTGATACGCCTGTTCATTATCCAACATGATTGCGGGCACGGCGCGTTTTTTAAATCCAAACGCGCCAATCATGCGATTGGCTGGTTGATTAGCGTTTTGAGCTTCACGCCATACGGCTTCTGGCGCGATGCGCATAATCGTCACCACGCCAATTCCGGCAATCTCACCAAACGCGGCATGGGCGGCGTCGACACGCTGACGGTCGAAGAGTTCAAGCGCCTGACCCCGCGCAACAAAGCCTTGTACAAATTCTACCGTCACCCGTTGACGCTGTTGGTCTTCGGGCCGCCGGTATATTTCCTCCTCTTACAGCGTCTGCCAATGGACGCCGGCCCAATGCCCTACTCGGAGGTTTATTTCGGCATGAAGGGGCCGCGCATCTGGCAAAGCGTGATGTTGTTAAATCTGGCGCTGGTGGTGCTTTACGGCGGGCTTGCGTTTTTATTCGGCGGCCTTGCAACACTGATCGTCATCGCCCCGACTGTCTCGCTCGCTGGCATTGCCGGTTCGTGGCTGTTTTATGTGCAGCATCAATATGAAGGCGCCTATTGGGCGGACCGCAAGGACTGGAGCTATAATACAGCCGCCCTCCTCGGCAGCTCGCATTATGACCTGCCGCGCATCTTGCAATGGTTCACCGGCAATATCGGCCTGCATCACATCCACCATCTTTGCAGCCTCATTCCCAATTACCGGCTGCAGGAATGTTATGACGCCAGCCCCGAGCTTCAGGCGCTGCCAAAACTGAGCATACGCGACAGTTTAAAATCCCCGGGCATGACGTTATGGGACGAACAGCGTAGCCGCATGGTTGGGTTTTCGGCTGTTCAATAATTTTCTGTACGATATGAGCAAAGTCGAAGGGCCTGCTTTACGCCAAGCACTCTAGCGGCGGCGGCGCATTTATGGCATCTATCTGCCGGTGTCACATTCGAGGAACCCAATGAAACGCTTGCTCCTATCCGCGGCGCTCGCCGCCGCTCCCGTCGTCGCTCACGCGCAGCACGAAGAAGTTATGACGCGTATTGATGCGCGTTACGACCAGACGGCGGATATCGCGCGCAAGCTCTGGGAGTGGGCGGAAGTCGGCTATCAGGAAGAGCGCTCCAGCACGCTCCTCCAGGATTCGCTCAGCGCCGAAGGCTTCTCGATTGAAAAAGGCGTTGCGAAAATCCCGACAGCGTTCGTCGCCGAATATGGCGACGGCGGACCGGTAATCGCCATTCTCGCTGAGTTCGACGCTCTTCCCGGCATCAATCAGGATGCAGCGCCAACCCGCGCGCCAATCGACGGCAAGGGCGCGGGCCATGCCTGCGGCCACAATTTGTTCGGCGCGGGGTCAGTACAGGCCGCAATCGCCATCAGGAACTGGCTTGAAGAAACGGGAACGCCGGGACGCATCCGGCTATACGGAACGCCCGCCGAAGAAGGCGGTTCGGGCAAGGTCTATATGGTGCGCGAAGGCTTGTTCGATGATGTGGACATTGCGCTTCATTGGCATGCGGATGATGAAAACTCTGCGGCGGCGCGCACAAGCCTTGCCAATCGTTCAGCGAAATTCCGTTTCCACGGCATTTCGGCGCACGCGGCCGGCGCGCCGGAAAGAGGGCGCTCGGCGTTGGATGGTGTTGAAGCGTTCAATATGATGGTCAATATGATGCACGAACATGTGCCACAAGAAGCGCGCATTCACTATGTGATTACCGCCGGCGGCAATGCGCCCAATG
Source organism: Hyphococcus sp. (assembly GCA_021776375.1). Classification (GTDB taxonomy): domain Bacteria; phylum Pseudomonadota; class Alphaproteobacteria; order Caulobacterales; family Parvularculaceae; genus Hyphococcus. The sequence goes on from JAJFGA010000090.1 coordinate 58,950, forward strand.
TGGTGCCGGATTTTGCCGAAGTGTTTTATTATGTCCGCCATCCGGAAGCGAAAGGCGTAGAAGAAATATGGACGCGCCTTGAAGACGCCGCGCGCGGAGCGGCGCTCGGCACAGGCACGAATGTCGACTGGGAGATCATCCACGGCAACAACCCGCTCCTCGTTAATGAGACGCTCGCCAAGATGATGGATGAAAAGCTGCGCGAAGTCGGCGGCGTCACCTATACCAAGGAAGAAGAAAAGTTCGCGAAGAAAATCCATGCGAGCTTTGATCGGCCGAAGCTAGAACTCGGCAGCCAGGAAGAAATCCAGCCCTATGAAAAATCGCTCGGCTACGGTTCAACGGATGTCGGCGACGTCTCCTACGCAACGCCGACCGTTGGACTTCGCACAGCGACTTGGGCGCCCGGCACATCAGCCCATAGCTGGCAGTCAGCGGCTGCGAGTGGCATGAGCATCGGCTTTAAGGGCGCACAAGTCGCGGCCAAGACGCTGACGCTTGCGGCCATCGAACTCTACTCCAACCCGGAAATGCGCGAGGCCGCGCGCGAGGAATTCGAAGAGGCGCGCGGCGAAGGCTATAAATATTACTCACTCCTAGGCGACCGCGAGCCGCCGCTGGATTATCGGAAATAATCCCTTGGTATCATTAATCGACCAGGCTGGCGGATAATAATCTCTCCGCCGGCCGGCTTTCCCGACCTTGCGCAAGCAGCCCAAAACCGGCGAATAAGGGGCTCCAAAAAAGAAGATTTTTGTGGCCCGAAATAGCGAAACCTATATCTGCCAGTCTTGCGGCGCGGTCTATGCAAAATGGGCCGGGCGTTGTGAGGCGTGTGGGGAATGGAACGCGATCCAACAGGAACTGACCGAGGCCGGGCCGCCGGGCTCGCTCACCGGATCAGGCGGTGCTGGCGCCAAATCCCGCGGCAAGCGGCTTGAATTCACCCCGCTTTCCGGCGGCGGCGAGGCTGTGCCGCGTATCCTCACCGGCAACGCTGAGTTTGACCGCGCTTGCGGCGGCGGGCTGGCTCATGGCTCGGCGCTGTTGATCGGCGGCGATCCCGGCGTCGGTAAATCCACCTTGCTGTTGCAAATCGCCGCCGGGCTGGCGGAGGGCGGGCAACGCATCGCTTATATCTCTGGCGAGGAATCACCCTCACAAATCCGCATGCGCGCAGAACGGCTTGGCGTTGAAAAGGCGCCGGTGCATCTCGCCTCCGCGACGTCGCTGCGGGACATTCTCGCGACATTGAAATCAGAACGCCCGGACGCAGTCATCATCGATTCAATCCAGACGTTATGGTCCGACACCCTGCCGGCCGCGCCCGGCACGGTGACGCAGGTACGCGCCTGCGCCCATGAGCTGGTGCGTTTCGCCAAATCCTCCGGCGCTGTGGTTCTGCTTGTCGGCCATGTCACCAAGGACGGGCAGATCGCCGGCCCCCGCGTCGTCGAACATATGGTTGACGCCGTGATGTATTTTGAAAGCGAGCAGGGCCGCGACTTCCGAATTTTGCGGGCGGTGAAAAACCGTTTCGGCGCGGCCCACGAAATCGGCGTTTTTGAGATGACCTCAAAGGGCCTTGCCGAAGTCGCCAATCCGTCGGAGCTGTTTTTGTCGACCAATGAGGAACCGGCGTCGGGCGCGGCTGTGTTTGCTGGCATTGAAGGCACGCGGCCCGTTCTGGTGGAAATCCAGGCGCTGGTCTCGCCTTCTTCCCTCGCCTCGCCACGGCGCGCCGTGGTCGGCTGGGACAGCGCCCGGTTGTCAATGTTGCTGGCGGTGCTCGACACCAGAGCCGGCCTCGATTTTGGCCGCCATGATGTTTTTTTGAATGTCGCCGGGGGTTTGCGCATTGCAGAACCGGCCGCCGACCTCGCGGCGGCGGCGGCTTTGTGCTCGTCCCTGTTTGACGCGCCGCTGGCGCCCGGCAGGGTTGTGTTTGGCGAGGTCGCCCTCTCAGGCGCTGTGCGCCCCGTCAACCAGACCGAAGCCCGCCTTAAAGAAGCCAAAAAGCTAGGCTTTATGGGCGCGCTGGCGCCCTCTGGCGCGTCCAGCGACGCCTTGCAATTGACCCAGGCTGCCAAATTGAGCGACCTCGTCGCTTGGGTGCGGGACCAAGCTTAACTGTTGAGCCCTGACGCTATCGAGGGTATTGAAAATCTGTGGGGACCAGCGACTCGCTCTATTATCGGCGGGCGGAGAAAACCGGGTTTAGTAATGTTCGATTTGCTTTTTGTGCTTGTCGTCGGCTTGTCTACGATATTTGCAGCCATGCGCGGGGGATTACGCGAACTGGCAACGCTGCTGGCGCTGGCCATGGCCGGCGGCCTGACCTGGATGGTGGCGCCCGGCGCACTTGGCGCTATTGGCCTTGCGGACAGTTTTTTCGGAACCATCGCCCTTTGTGCGGTTCTTGTCGCGGTGTTTTTCGTCGTCGCACATATCGTCCTCCATCTCGGTTTGAAACAGGTTCCGCTGGAAGGGCGCGCGGCGCTGATTGACCGCCTCGCCGGCGGCGGCTTTGGCGCCTTTCGCGGCCTGGTGCTGGTTGGTCTCGGCTTCCTTGGCTATGGCTATTACCTCGACGAAGCGCGCCAACCCGAAGAAGTGAAAACCGCCGTTACCCGGCCGATCGCCGCGGGCATGGCCAACTGGTTTGAAAGCTTCGCACCGGAGGCAACACAAATCGACGGCGAGCTGCAAGAAGAAAAAGATGAAACGGAAGACGCCGACGCCGCGATTGACGGCTATGCGCGCACCGACCGCAACGGGCTTGAAGAAATCGTCACCACCGTGACAACAACCGACCCGGCGCTGGTGCTCGAGGCCCCCGAGGTCGAAGAAACCCCGGCCGAGGCCAGGGCGCTTGAAGACGAGATGGCCGACATTCTTCAGGAGAACGAGGAATAATGACCCTCCCCGGCGACGCTACCCTGTCTCTACAAAACCGCATCGCCGACTTCCTCAAACTTGAAGCCCCACTCTATCACCGGCGGCAATCGGAACTCGACGCGCTGCTTGGCGGCGCCAAGCTCAAAGAAGAATGCGGCGTATTCGGCGTCATCGGCGCCAAAGACGCCGCCGCCCTCACAGTTCTTGGCCTTCACGCACTACAACACCGCGGGCAGGAAGCCGCTGGCGTCGCCAGCTATGATGGCAAACAGTTTCACACCGAACGTCATCTCGGCCTTGTCTCCGATAATTTTTCCGATGCCAAAACCATCGGCCGCCTGATCGGCGACAGCGCCATTGGCCACACCCGCTATTCGACGCATGGCGACATGGTGTTGCGCAATGTTCAGCCGCTCTATGCCGATCTCGACAAGGCCGGGCTCGCGATTGCGCATAATGGCAACCTCACCAACGCCAAAACATTGCGCGCTGACCTCGTGCGCCGCGGCTGTATCTTTCAGTCTACGTCGGATTCTGAAATCTTCCTGCAACTCACCGCCCGCTCGCAATATCTATCCGTAACCGACAAGCTGATCGACTCCTTAAAACAAATCGAAGGCGGCTATGCGCTGACGGTGTTGTCGCCGGAGGGGCTGATTGGCGTGCGCGACCCGGTCGGCATCCGTCCGCTTGTCCTCGGCAATCTCGATGGCGCGCCGATCCTGGCGTCGGAGACGTGTGCGCTCGATATTATCGGCGCGCAGTTCGTGCGCGACATCAAACCGGGTGAGGTGGTTATCTGCCGCGCCGACGGATCGGTTGAAAGCCGGCAAGTATTCCCCGAGCCGCAACACGCCCGGCCTTGCATCTTTGAGCTGATCTATTTTGCCAAGCCCAATTCCGTGGTCGATGGGCAAAGCGTTTATGAGTTGCGCAAGCGCCTTGGCGTGCAACTGGCCAAGGAAGCGCCATCGGACGCTGATCTGGTCTCGCCGATCCCAGATAGCGGCGTGCCCGCGGCGATCGGTTATGCGCAAACCGCAGGCCTTCCCTATGAGATGGCGCTGATCCGCTCGCACTTTATCGGCCGCACATTTATTGAGCCGGAACAAAAAATCAGAGAAGCCGGTGTTGCCCGCAAGCACTCGCCCAATCGCAAGCTGATCGAAGGCAAGAGCGTCGTCCTGATTGACGATTCCATCGTCCGCGGCACCACCTCGCGCAAGATTGTCGAAATGCTGCGCGCCGCCGGCGCCGCGAAAGTGCATCTGCGCATTGCTTGCCCGCCGATCCAGCATCCCGATTTTTACGGCGTCAACACGCCGTCCTATGAGGAACTTCTCGCCGTCGGCCGCGACGTTGAACAAATGCGCCAACTGATCGGCGCTGATACGTTGGCCTTCCTGTCGCTTGAAGGACTTTATCTGGCGCTGCGCAAAGGCAAACGCGACGACGCTGCGCCCGCCTTCACCGACCACTGCTTTACCGGCGACTATCCGACCCGCCTCACTGACCGCGAAGCGCAAGACCGTGACGCGATTGTATCGCAGCTGTCGTTCCTGGCTGAGACGAGTTAGCGCTTTTCTTAACCTTACCGGCCTCGCCGCCAATGACGAATATCGCGGTGATGTCCTGGCGCTTGAACTCAAAAGCATATGGCGCCGACCTCCTCGGCAGGCCTAAAAAAAACCTTCGCGCTTTATGCAAGCCCTGTAACCACGGGCCCTGTAGCCGAATCTGGTCCAACATTTTTACCCCCTGGCGCCGCTAACATTGGCGCCGCCTGTCGCGGGGATGTCTTTATGCGTCGCATCTGGCTGCACTGCATCTGGTTTGCTCCTTTAGCTGCAATTTCCGGATGCTGCAGACGGTCGCAACAACACATCAGCATATCCGGACTGCCTATAATATAAGGCCGCCAGAAAGGGTGAGGATGAAATTTAATATATTAAATTTCATCCTCATCGGTCCAAATGGTCCTATAATCAGCGCAGGGCGCAGTGAAGTTTCCCCGTCATCCCGTTGAACGAACTCGTTCAACCGATGCAACACCCCGACCGCGAAGGCGGTCGAATTATAAATTGCGCGCCCTTGTGCGCGGATGTTTCTTCGCTGGTCCGGGATGACGCCGTTCTTTTGAGCGCTAAAGCCCCTTCAGCCGCTCCAGAGCGGCTTCCAGCTTTCCTATCTGGGTCTCGAAATCCGCGCGGCGGGTATGTTGTTCTTCAACGACTTCTTTCGGGGCGCGTTCGACAAAGTTTTTGTTCGCCAACTTCTTGTCGATGCCGTCGATTTCTTTTGTGACTTTCGCGATCTCTTTGTCGAGCCGCGCGCCCTCCGCGTCGAGGTCAATAACGCCGCCAAGCGGCAGCGCAATCGTTGTCTCGCCTTGAACGATCTGGACGGCGCCTTTGGGCGGCGCGCCGGCGCTTATCTCCGATAGCCGCGCAAGCCGGCTGATAACACCTTGATGGCGACCCATCCGGTTCGCCGTTTCATCGTCGCCAGAATAGACCATCGGGATTTTTGCGCCCGCCGGGACATTCATTTCCTGACGGACGGAACGAATGGCGGTGATGAGATCGATCACCCAGTTCATTTCCTCGGCGGCGCCTGCATTTTCCAGCCCCGTGTCCGGGTTCGGCCACGCAGTGGTGATGAGGCGCTCGCGTTCCGCGAAGGCGCCCCAAAGCTCTTCTGAAATAAACGGCATAAACGGGTGGAGGAGTTTTATAATCTGATCGAGCGCCCAGGCCGCCGTGGCGCGGGTCTCCGCCTTCGCCGCTTCATCGTCGCCCATGAAGGTCGGCTTGGCGAGTTCCAGATACCAGTCGCAAAAGACGTTCCATGAAAACTTATAGATCGCCCCCGCCGCATCGTTGAAACGGAAAGCTTCGAGCTCACGCGTCACGTCCGCGGCGCATTGATTGGCTTCGTGAACAATCCACTGGTTGAGCGTCGCCTTGACCGCCGCCGGATCAAAACCCGCCTCCGGTTTGCACTCGTTCATTTGCGCAAAGCGCGCGGCATTCCAGAGTTTCGTGCCGAAATTGCGGTAGCCTTCAACACGCGATTCCGACAAGCGAATATTGCGGCCCTGAGCGGCTTGCGCCGCGAGCGTAAAGCGCAGCGCGTCGGCGCCGAATTTTTCAATCAGCACGAGCGGGTCAATGACGTTGCCTTTCGACTTCGACATTTTTTGCCCGTGCTCGTCGAGCACCAGCGCATGAATATAGACCGTGTGGAACGGCACTTCTTTCATGAAGTGAATGCCGTCCATCATCATCCGCGCAACCCAGAAGAAGATAATGTCAAACGCGGTGACAAGAACGCTGGTCGGATAGTGCTTTTTCAGCTCCGGCGTTTCCTCCGGCCAGCCAAGCGTAGAGAACGGCCACAGTGCGGAAGAGAACCAGGTGTCTAGGACGTCTTCGTCCTGATACAAAACGACCGGATTGCCGCTCCCCCCCTCCGACGGCTTCGCCGCCACCTCCCCCGCAAGCGGGGGAGGAATTTCCGTACCGCCAGCTTTTCTTCCCCCGTTTACGGGGGAAGTGTCCCGAAGGGACGAAGGGGGCTCTATCGTAACATCACATTTGTAGTGCGATTTCGCCTGAGCGATTGCGTCATCTTCATTCACACCAACAAAAATCTTGCCATCCGACCCATACCAAGCCGGTATCCGATGCCCCCACCAGAGCTGCCTTGAAACGCACCATGGCTCGATATTCCGCATCCATTGGAAATACGTCTTCGCCCAGTTTTCCGGAACGAACTTCGTCTTACCGCTCTCCACCGCTTCGATAGCGGGTTTGGCGAGCGTCTTCGCATCCACATACCACTGATCGGTGAGCATCGGTTCGATGACAACGCCGGAGCGGTCGCCAAAGGGCTGCATGATTTTTTTGTCTTCGATTTTGATGAGGAGCCCGCTCGCATCGATGTCGGCGACCACCGCTTTTCGCGCCTCAAACCGGTCGAGCCCGCGATATTTCTCCGGCACAAAATCCTCATGGACCATGCGGCCCTTCGTATCCATCAGGATATACATCGGGATGTTGTTGCGCTTGGCGACCTGATAGTCGTTAAAGTCGTGCGCGCCAGTAATCTTCACCGCGCCGGAGCCAAAGTCCGGGTCCGGATAATCATCGGTGATGATCGGAATATAACGGTCCGCCAGCGGCAACAGGCAACGCTTACCGACAATCGGCGCGTAGCGCTTGTCGGACGGATGCACCGCGACCGCGCCGTCGCCGAGCATGGTCTCGGGCCGCGTTGTTGCAATTGAAATATAATCGCGGGTTTCCCATTCGGTCGGATTGCCCTCTTCGTCATGGGCGATCGGGAATTCATAGGTCTCGCCATTTTCCAGCGGATATTTGAAATGCCAGAAATGACCATCGACTTCGGTGTTCTCAACTTCGAGATCGGAAATCGCGGTCTCAAATTTCGGGTCCCAATTGACGAGGCGCTTGTCGCGATAGATCAGGCCTTCTTTGTGAAGCTCAACAAAGACCTTGATCACTGCCTTGACCATCTGGTCGTCGGGATCGCTCGGGTCGCCCCCCCGCTCTCCCATCGTAAAGCGCTCGCGGCTCCAGTCGCACGACGCGCCGAGGCGTTTCAACTGATTGAGGATCGCGCCGCCGCTCTCTTCTTTCCACTGCCAGACGCGCTCAACAAACTTCTCGCGGCCCAAATCCTTGCGCGGCGTCTCCTGGTTTTCCATGAGCTGGCGCTCGACCACCATCTGCGTGGCGATCCCCGCATGGTCCATGCCCGGCTGCCACAGGACGGACTTCCCGCGCATGCGCTCAAACCGGCAGAGGATATCCTGCAGCGTGTCGTTGAGCGCATGGCCCATATGGAGCGAGCCGGTGACGTTGGGCGGTGGAATGACGATCGTATAGGGCTCCGCGCCGGGCGTGTCGGAGGGCTTAAACGCCCCCTCCTCTTCCCACCGGGCGTAAATCCGCGCTTCAGCGTCCAGGAAATTGAAATTCTTGTCGAGCATGGAGCTTTTGCTCTCCGTTTTTGCGATTGCGAAAAGCCGGTTTAGAGCGCCGGGAGAAAAAGTGGAAGCCGGTTTTTCGGATTCCTACCTGTGAAGGACGTCAGATCATACTCTGCACGCCTTCGCGCGCGGGGCGGATTACTCAACAGCCGTATTCACGCAAAATAAAAGCCGGCCTTTTGGGCCGGCTTTTCATAAAATTCTTGGCCTTAGAGGGGTTAGCGACGCCGACGCGCCACCCGCTGGACTTCCTCTTCAACCTTCTCCTCGACAATCGTGGGAAGATTGGCGTCGAGCCACTCTTTGACCATCGGTTTCAACATCGCAACGACGATATCTTCAATCGTCCGGCCACCGCCATCAGAGACCCGCACGCTCTGCGAAAGCGCCATAAACGCGCTGGAAGCTGCGTCCGCTGAGGTCGCGCCAAGGATGGTTTCGTCAGCGTCTTGGTCCATGGCCGCCGCCACATTTTTCGTAATCATTTCAAGGTCTTCCGTTTCTAGATGCGGGTGCGCATCATGTTCTGTGCGAGGCTGTGAGGGCGCCGATGCGGTCTCGACCGGCGGTGACTGCGGCTCGGGGACGGTTTGCGCCGTTTCAACCAGAGCCGGTTTGGAAGCCGGAGGCGTTGCCGCGGGCGTTGTCGGAGCCGGCTCCGCTTCGTCCTCTGAGATAATCCGGCGGATCGACGCCAGGATCTCCTCCATGCTTGGTTCCGGCTGTGAGTTTTCCATCAAAAAGGCGTCCTCTTAGAGGTCGTATGGCTTAAATAGGCGCAGCTTGTGCGTGGCCGCTTATGCGTGAAAGGGTCGAGCGCTCTCAATCTCCCTGTTTTCAAGCGCTTCGCCTTAGTTATCAAGACCCTCCTTACTCAAAGATTAACGCCGCATCGATTCCAGTAATGCGTCGCCGGTCTCGATATCAACATTCAATTCAGCAATGCCGACGGCCTCAGGCGTTAACAGGCCGATAGCGGCCAAGAGCGCATAGGCTGCCGTCTGGGCGTCGCGGCGCGCGCGCGCCAGCGTCACCTCGGCATTTAGAAGTTCCTGCTCCGCATCGAGCGTATCCAGCGTCGTTCGCGTACCGAGGAGAGCCTCCTGCCGCACCCCCTTCAGCGCCAGCTTGTTGGCCAGGACCGCCGCTTCAGCGGACAGAATGACGGCGCGTGCAACGGTGAGTTGCTGCCAGGCTGCGGTGACGTTTTCCGTTACCTGGCGGTCGGCTTCGTCAACGCGCGATCGGTCGCTGGCATGCAGCGCCTTGGCCTCACGGATGCGCGAATGGTTCAGTCCTCCTAAAAACAGTGGAATGGAGGCGCGCGCGCCATAGGCAAACTGCTCATCGCGACTGACAAAACTGCTCGGCTGGTCAGCATACTGATAGTTTGCGGTCAGCGACACAGTCGGCAGAAGCGCACCCTTGGCGATCTTTACCTGGCGCCGTGAGATTTCGCTTTGCTCGCGCGCGATAATCATGGGCGGGGCAAACTGAGACGCGATGGTCTGTGCCTCCTCAATGGTTTCCGGCAACGCCGGCAGGGCCTCAACAGGCTCAAGGTCGCCCGGCAACTGGCCGACAAGGCGTGCATAGGCGGCTCTGGAAATCGCCAGATTTCCTTGCGCATTGGCCATATCCGCACGCGCAGCAGCGAGCCGTGCATCCGCCTGGGCGACGTCGGTGCGCGTGATTTCACCAACATCAAACCGCGCCTGCGCCATTTCCTGTTGCCGCAACAGAACCGTGACATTGGCGGTATTTAGATTGTAGATCGCATGGTTCAACTGAACGTCGAAATAGACGCCGGCGACATCGCGCAACACCTGTTGTTCAACCGAGGCGAGCTGCGCGCCTCCGGCAAGGATTCGCGCACCCGCCTGTTTGATTGCATTGTAACTGCGAAGGCCCGCAAAGATCGGCTGTTCGGCGTCTATATTTGCGGTCAGGGGAGAAAAGTTTGTATCGCGCTGTTCGGGCACGCCCCTAAAATTCGCCACTTGGCTGGAGTCGACCTTGGAATAGCTGCCGCCGGCCGAGATTTGCGGCAGCGCTGAAGCAACCGCCTGCGCCCGCGTTTCCCGGGTCGCCCGTAGCCGGGCGCGCTCAGCGCGGATCGTCGGGTTTGTCTGAAAAGCGAGCGAAAGCGCGTCGCGCAGGGATTCCGCCTGTGCGGGGCCCCCAACCAGGCCTAGACACACACTCATGGCCAATACGGTTCGAACGAAAACGCGCAAAAGTACTCTCCGGTCAATCAGACAACCCACTAGATCGCGCACAATACGCGATGTGAATATGACAGAGATCATCAATGATCTTGGTTAAGGATTGTTATTAATTGCGCGGTTTCAATGGGCTTTAGCAGCGCAGCCAGGGCCTTTTCAGCGCACTCAGGGCTTTATCTCAAAAAACAAATGATTTTTGCTGGTCAAACCCCGGGATCACGGCGCTGGTCGCCGCGTCAAACACCTCGGTGAAGGCGATAGCGCCTCCGCTGCGCCGATAAACGCCGCCGCGCGAGATCCCGTCTTTGCGCAGGATCGTCGCCAGCCGGCCGCCGTCTTTCAGCTGCGCCAGCAAAGTATCGGGCTGTTTTTCAATCGCGCCGCCGACAAAAATCAAATCAAACGGTCCCTGATCGGGCACGCCAGCCCAAGGATCGCCAGTGATCACCGCCGCATTGGAAAAGCCGAGCGATGCAAGGGTTTCCTGCGCAGCGCCCGCCAGCTTCTCACCGCTTTCGATAGCAACCACCATCTCAACAAGTTGAGCGAGCACGGCAGTCGAATAACCGCTGCCGCAGACGGCGTTGAGAACAATCTCGCCGGGATGCGGCGCGGCGGCGGCGACAAGCTTGGCGAAATCGCGCGCCCGCAAAAGCTGTCGCCCGGGTGCGTATGTAATTTCACGCTCGACATAGGCCTGGTCGCGCAACTCCATCGGCAAGAACACCTCGCGCGGGGTTTGTTCCATCGCCGTCTGGATGCGCAGATCGGTCACATCGTTGGGCCGGACCTGACTGTCCACCATATGCCGCCGTGCTGTCTGGTAATCCATCATGTCCTCAGCGTTGAGATTTTCAAAAATGCATCTAACAGGAACCTGTCGCGATGGATAGCATTTCCCGACAAAATCAGGCCTGTCATTTCTGCTCAGAGCGCGGTCCATATCTGCGCCCGCCTGTCGGTTTGGCTGTGATTTATAATCAGTTGATATTATTGAGCGTTTGCCAGCGCCATTTCCGCCAGGGCCATGGCGCCCGTGACGCCGGCAAGATCGCCCAGATCCGGCGCGACGATATAGTCGGATAAATCGCCTTTGAGGCGCTGGTCTTGCAAATAATCGCCGATCAGCGCTTTCGTCTTGCGTCGCAACTCATCCATCAGGCCTGGCGCCTTCATAACGCCGCCGCCAAAGATAATGATTTCCGGCATATGTCCGAGGATAAGCGTTAGCGCCAGGTGGGAGAGATATTCCGCCTCAAGATTAATCGCTTCATGACCGGCGGGGAAATCACTGAGGCTCGCGCCCCAGCGCCCGATGATCGCAGGCCCGGACGCCACCCCCTCCAGACAGTCGCCATGAAACGGGCAACGGCCTTCGTAAGGGTCGGCGTTTTTATCGCGCGGCGGCCTGATATGGCCAAGCTCGTAATGGCCAAATCCGGATTGCGGAACGCCGTCTTTGATGACGCCGGCGCCGATCCCGGTGCCGACCGTAACATAAGCGATGGTCCGCAGAGTTTTTCCGGCGCCGATGCGCGCCTCGCCGATCCCGGCGCCATTAACATCGGTATCGACCATAATCGGCGCCTTTAGCGGCGCCAGCCCATTCAGGAAATTCGCGCCCGCCCAATGCGGCTTGGGCGTTTTGAGTATCGACCCATAGGTTGCAGAATTTTGATCCACATCGATCGGTCCGAAGGAGGCCACGCCTATTGCGGCGATCTCGCCATGCTCCGACGCCACTCTGGAAAAGAAAGACGCCGCCTGCGCAAAGGTTTCGCGCGGGGTTGTCGTCGGAATTTTGGTGTTTTCAATGATCTGATCAGGCGCATATCCGGCGGCGCAAACAAACTTTGTGCCGCCCGCCTCAATCGCCGCCAAAAGTTTCCGCTCTGTGCTCACGCTCAATTCGCTTTATCGTCCAGCGCCTGGTCAATCGGCGTCAACCACAATCGATCATAGGCGCCCAGTTCAACTTGGGGTTTGGTAACACGATCGCCGGTGAATTGATCGCGCCAGCAATGGGCTTCGGGGATCGTAACATGCGCCGGCGCTGAGGAAAAATTGACGCAAACAAAAATCTCGCCATGAGCGTTATGGTGATGAAGCGTCAACACCCGGCCGTCGCCGCATAGTCCTGGCTCAGCGGCCGACTGTATCAGTTGCGGCGTGTTCGCTCTGATCTCGGCAAGCTTTCGAATTTCGGAAAAAATCCGCACTTCGTTTCCGCCGCCACGCCGCAACTCGGCTTTTTGCCAATCCATAGCGCCGCGATGAAGCCAACGGCCGTCACCGTCATAGCGGTTTCCGGCTGCATAATCATGGTCGTTAAACTGACCCAGTTCATCGCCCATGCTGATGAGCGGTATGCCGCCATAGGAAAAAACAACTGTATAAAGAAGCAGAATTCTCATTGTCGCCAGGCGGATCGCTTCACTGTCGCCCTGCTTCATTGCCCGTTCAAGTCCACACAGCGACGCTGTCGTGCCGGCTGTACCGTGGTTTTGATAGTTCTCGCCATCGGCATACGCGCCATCGACATCGCCGGCATAAAATGCGCGGGCAAAATTTGCGTGATCGCGCCATTCTGCTTCGCTATAACCGGCTTTTTCTTCAAACAAGACGCCCCAGCCGATGTCGTCGTGACACCGAACATAGTTGAGCCACGCAGCGCCTGGCGACAATGGCGGAATGGATTTCAAAACGCTCGCCAGGCGCGCAGCGTTACCCTCCGCCAGCGCACTCCAGATCATCGTCATCAATGTGGTGTTATAGGCAAGCTGGCATTCCTTTCCTGCATGCTCGCCGGCGCCCAGATATTGAACCAGCTTGTAGGAAGGAACGATCGCTTCGGCTTTGAGAAGAATGCCCGGCGCGGCGATTGCGGTCAGCGCCCGCAATGCGCGGATTATCGAGAAAACCTCCGGCTGATTTAGGCAATCCGTACCAAGACGCTTCCACAGATACGGCGCCGCATCGAGGCGAAAGACGTCAACGCCTTTGTTGGCGAGAAAAAGGATGGCTTTGAGCATTTCCTCAAATACGACCGGATTTGAGTAGTTCAGATCCCATTGATAAGGATTGAATGTCGTCCACACCCATTCATCCTGCTCAGCAATAAACGTAAAATTTCCGGGCGCGGTATCGGCGAACACCTCGCCAAGCGACTGCTCGTATTGATCCGGCAATGAACGGTCCTGATAAACATAGTAGAAGTCTTTATAGTGTTGAGCGCCGGTGCGCGCGCGCATCGCCCAATCATGGTTGTCTGCGGTGTGGTTGAGAACAAAATCGATGCATAGGCTAACATCGTTCTCGCGCAGCCGCTCCGCCAAATTCGACAAATCGTTCATCGAACCCAATGCAGGATCGACTTCCGAGTAGCTCGAAACCGCAAAGCCGCCGTCATTTTCGTTGGGCCGCATTTTTAACAGCGGCAACAGGTGGAGATAGCTGACGCCCAAGTTTTTCAGATAACCGATTTTTTGCTCGACACCCTTCAGCGTGCCTGCGAACCGGTCAACATAGGCCGTATAGCCAATGCGGTCGGGCTGTTGAAACCAGTCGGGCCGCTGGCTGCGACGCAGATCAAGCTCCTTCAAGGCTTCCGGCCGCTGCAGATAGGCGTCGCGAACAACGCGCATCATACGCGCTGCAATCTCCGGAAAATTTTCCTGATCGCCATAGAGATGGCGCAGGGCGCTATCAGCGTCAGGCGTATAGATTTCATAACGCGCATCATAGGCAGCATCGAGCTGGGCGACGTTTTCAACGGTCTTTTGTTTTTGTGAGCTGGTCATGTTCCGTTGCGATAAAAAACAAACGCCTCACCGTGGAGAGGAAGGAAACTCCGACGGCAAGGCGTTCTGTATAATCCCCGCGGAGCGAACGGGAGGTGTCGCTTCGCGGGGCCTGCACGCCCCGCCACTAACGCATTTTAAAATGCGTAGCGCAGCGATACGGAGGTGGTGCGTCCATTAATCGGGCGCGCCCGGATAATGCCGTTGGCTGGCAGGCTGCCCTCTTCTGACTCTGTCAGGCCAAATGCATTATTGACATTATTGACATTGACCGAGGCAACGAGCCCCTCTGTCAGTTCAACATTCAAAAACAGATTGACCTGGGCAAAGCCCGGCAACTCAAGATCATTGTTATCCTGAGCAAAGGAGCTGGTCGTGCCGACGATATTGGCGCCGATGGAATGACCATCAACCGAATATGACGGCGTGACCTGATAGGTGAGATCAGCCTGACGGCGCGGCGTATTGCCGACATTGGCGGGCGCTACATTGTCCGCGGTGATTTCAGCATCCGTCCAGGTCAGCCCGCCAACGAGGCTAAAGCCGCCATTCGAATAAGCGCTTTCAAGCTCAATCCCATAGGCTTCACTGGTGCGGTCAATCGCCAGGCCGGAGGTGACCTCAAAGTTGCTTTCTTCCACATCAGCGTAAAACCCGGTTACGAAGACGCTTAAATTCCCGGGAACAACGTCATCGCGAGAGCGGTATTTAACGCCCGCTTCCGCCTGCTTGACGATATCGATGCCGATGCCGTCGTCAATCAAGCCGCCGGCGGCGTTAAAGCCGCTGCCGCCAAGCACCAGGCGGTCGCCATTGGCGACGCCGCCGCGGCTGTAGCGGGCAAACAGGGCTAAATTATCTGATACGAGATAGTTCGTGCCGAAGGAGTAGGAAACGAAGTTTACATCATAATCAACCGTAAACAGATTATTGCGGTCAACAACGCCAATGCCGGTTTCCGCCGGCGAGACAAATCCGTCGCCATTAACGTCGATATCGGTCGATACGAACCCGCCAAGGGACGAGCCCATGGGCGCGGCAAGGTTGCTGACGCCGGTTCCAGACATATCTTCGTAACGCAAGCTGGCGTCAAACGTGACGACGTCGTTGCTCCAGACCAAGGCGCCATAAACTGCGTCCCGATCAAAGCTGAGATCGAAGAATGGATCAAAAATACCAAAGGCGCGCACGCCGCCGACCGTGAGAGTTTGCTGACCGGCGGGCGCGGTTGAATCAACCACATCGATCAACGCCGCATTCTCGCCCAGCGCTTCTTGAAGGAAGAAGTTAAACGACCATTCGGTTTCGACCTGCTGGATTGATTTATAAAAACCGGCAGAAATATCGAGGCTGCCGCCGCCTGTATCGAAGGATTTTGTCAGCTTAAGGTCATTGACGAATTGGCTGAGATCATTGACGTCGACGTCGAAAAACAGATTGTCGATAACCAACCCATTTCCGTTCAGTGTCGATGGGTTGGTAATCATCTGCCCGGCATTCGGGCCATTGAAATAAACCAGCCCGTCGCCGCCATTGCTCGCCGCCACGCCGGCTGCATCGAGAATGCCGGCTGTAAAGCTGCCGGCAAAGCCGCCGCTATTGTCCGCATAACGCGTTTTGTTGCTGATCGTCCAATCGCCAGGCAGGTCAAACTCGAACTCACCGCCGACCGCTGTTGAAATCGCGCGCACGCCATCTTTGATATCGGTAAAGCCGATCGTGCTGTTGGAATCAACGCGCGTGTTCGACAATAAGAAAGGCGATGAGAGGGTCTCTTTACGGAAATCAAATCCGGGGATCGGTTCTGCGCTTCCATTTACGATAGCAACCGGCGCCGGCAGGTATGGAATAGTGCGGTCGTTCAAATGTTTGAAATATACCCGCGCATAGCCATTATCGAACAGCCGTGTGATGTTGGCTTTGACCTGACCGCCATTTTCTGCCGTGTAACCGGTATCGCGGGCGCCCTCGCCGACCCGATAGAAGCCGCCAATATGGAACAACCAATCGTCGTTTATCGGACCGCCAAATTCAAAATCAACGCGGGTCGAATCAAAATCGAGCCCTCTTGTGACGCCAATTGAGCCGCCTTCGGTCTCGCCGGTTTTGGAAATGAAGTTAATGACGGCGCCGGGCGCGTTTGATGCGAAAGTCGATGCCGAGCCGCCGCGAATGGCCTCAACCCGCCGGATCGTTGTGTCGGCGCGCAGGAAATTATCCGCATTGCCAAAGGTGATGTCGCCGAAGGAGAGCACCGGAAGGCCATCTTCTTGAAGCTGAACAAATTTGGCGCCGCCAGTTGTGACCGGGATGCCGCGCACTTGGATATTGGCGTTGTTCTCGCCGCCTGAAGATTCTGAGCGAATGCCTGGAATGTTGCGGAAAATTTCCGCCGTCGAACGGGGTGCAAAATCCTGAATTTCTTCCGGCGACAAATCGCTAACCGAAACGCTCGATTGAAACTTTGTAGAGCCGGAGCCGGCCACGGCCGTGACGACGATTATATCAAGGCCAACCGCATCGGCCTGCACGTCCTCGTCTTGTGCGAAAGCCGCCCCCGTTAAAGCAAAGGCGGCTGATCCTAATAAAAATGACTTCAGCAATTGCGACTTCATGCGACCACTCCCTAGTTGGCGTATAGATTGTGCGAATGGGCGCCAAAGCTCATTCACTGGTTTATCACGCCGGAGAATATCAAAAATGCAATCGATTGCAATGAAGCTCATTGGCGGATATACTCGGTCCGTAGATTCAAATTGCCCTATGTGGCAAATATGGCACAAGATAAGCTTTTTGGCGCGCCCAACACTCTATAGCCTCTAAAAAGCAAAGCAATCACAACCGATTGTAAAAAATCAACGCCCGTGGGAGGGACATCGATGTTCACACCGGAATTGCACCCGATCGATTTGATGATTATCGGCGGCTATGCGCTGACGATGGTGCTCATTGGCGTTGCCATGTCCGGCAAGGCGCACGGCGCCGCCGATTATTTTCTCGCCGGCCGCAACATGGGCTGGCTGGTCATAGGCTTTTCCCTTTTTGCCTCGAACATCTCCAGCACCACCCTCGTCGGGCTTGCGGGCGAGGCGTATTCGACCGGCATTTCGGTTTATAATTACGAATGGATGGCGGGAATGATTCTCGCTTTTTATGCCCTCTTCATCCTGCCGCAAGTGTTGCGCAGCCAAGTCTTCACCATGCCGGAATATCTCGAAAAGCGCTTTGATCGACGCGCGCGCAGCGTTTTTGCTTTACTGACCTTATTTTTAAACATCGTCGTCGATACCGCCGCCAGCCTCTATGCAGGTTCACTCATTGTGCAGATGATTTTTCCCGAGCTTGCAGTCTGGCAAATTATTACAGCCCTGGCGCTTGTCGCCGGCGCCTACACAATCCTTGGCGGCCTTTCCGCCGTCATGCTGACCGATGTCATTCAGGCGGTGTTGCTGATTGTCGGCTCGATTGTGATTACGGTTTTCGCTTTCACAAAAATTGGCGGCAACTGGAGTGCAGTAACCGCCGCCGTGCCGCCTGACATGCTGAGCCTGATACGCCCACTTGATGACGCTGGCGTGCCGTGGCTCGGCCTTCTGACCGGCGTTCCGCTGCTTGGGTTTTATTTTTGGTGCACAAACCAATTCATGGCGCAGCGCCTGTTAAGTGCGAAAAACACTGACAATGCGCGCTGGGGAGCGCTCCTCGCCGGGCTTTTGAAGCTGCCGGTGCTGTTCATCATGGTGCTTCCGGGGACGCTGGCAATCTTGATTTACCCGAACCTTGAACGCCCCGACATGGTTTTCCCGACCTTGATGTTCGACCTTTTGCCGACGGGAATGTTGGGGCTTGTACTGGCCGGCTTTATGGCGGCGCTGATGTCGCAAATCGATTCAACGCTCAACTCGGCCTCAACGCTGGTGACCATGGATTTCATCAGACCCCGGCGTCCGGACCTGTCGAGTGAGACCCTGATGAAGATTGGCCGTATTGTGACTTTCGGCTTTATGCTTCTGGCAGTGCTGTGGGCGCCGCAGATCGCCAATTTCGATTCCCTGTTTAAATATCTGCAGCAGGTGCTTTCCTATACGGTCGGCCCCATCGTCGCTTTGTTCCTGTTCGGAACATTCTGGCGGCGCGCCAACGCAACCGGCGCCTTCTGGACGCTAATCATCGGCCTCATTGCCGGCGCAATATTTTTCGTCATGAATGTCGTCACCGGCATCGTCGATATCCACTTCCTCTATGTCGGCCCGCTCCTGTTTATTTTGTCCAGCGTGATCCTGGTTGTCGCCAGCCTCACCGCGCCCGCGCCCGCCGAAGAAGACGTCGCCTCGTTCATCTGGACGCCGGCGCTCTATCGCCAGGACACAAAAGCGATGGCCGGCCAAGCCTGGTATCTCAATTATCGAATACAGGCGATTGGTCTCATCGCGCTGACCGCAGCAATCGTGTTTGCCTTCTGGTAAGATGAGGCGCTGGCAGAGAGCCCGCGGGCCATTACGCCCCGCAGGATTGGCGGATGATGAGTTTTGGCGGCAGAACAACTGACGCGGTCGCCTCGCCATTAATGCGTGCAAAGAGCGACCGCACAAGCGCCTCCCCGCCCTCTTGTATGGATTGGCTGACGGTCGTGAGCGCCGGGCTATACCAGGCCGCACCGACAATATCGTCATATCCGACGACTGACACATCTTGCGGTACTTTCATCCCCGCATTGCTTAAGGCGGATATGGCGCTCATGGCGATGACGTCACTGGCGGCAAAGATCGCATCAAATTCCAACTTCTTATCGAGAAGAATTTTCGCAGCGGCAAAGGCTTCTTGTGAATCGAACGGCGCCTTAAACGTCAAACCCTCATCGGCGGCGACGCCAGCCTGTTGTAACGCGTCCAGATATCCTGCATGGCGCAATTTTATTTCAGGCTGGGAAACATCGCCCAAAAACGCAATCCGTTTCCTGCCGAGCGACAACAGATGCGCTGCGGCAAGCCGCCCGCCTTCGTGGTTATCGCTGCCAACGATCGTATAATCTTCATCATCGAAATGCGCGCCCCAAACGACAACCCGGCGATGGGCGTGGGTAAATTCCCTCAGTTGATCGCGCCGTGGGCTCTGGCCGATGATGATAACGCCATCCGCACGGCCCGAAACCAGCGCATTACTGCGCTTGTCGGTCGCCCAGGGCGGTATTTTCGACAAAAGCATATCGTGATCGCGGTCCGCAATTGCATCTGCAAGCGCGCCAAGCATATCGAGAAAAAACGGGTCCGAGATGTGATGACGATGATGTTGCTCAATGGGAATGACAACTTCGATGGTCTTTGTCTTTTTCAATCGCAGGCTTCTTGCGCCTTCGTTGACGGTGTATTCCGCCGCACTCGCCAGCTCAGTAATGCGTTTTCGGGTTTTTTCGGCGACCAGATCAGAACCTGCCAAAGCCCGCGACACGGTCGATTCCGAGACCCCCGCCATGCGGGCGATATCGGCCATGGTTAGTTCTTCGGGTTTGTTCTCGCGCATCCTGCCGCCAAACTTTGTCTACAATACTGATAAGCCATGACCGACTGATTCCGCAAATCGTGAAAAAGGCTGCACGCCGGCGATCATCGAAAGCATCCGCGCGGGGCGGATGCGACTGTGGCGCCATAGCGCTATGGCGGACGCTGAACCGGCGGCCTGGAAAACATGGGCGTTGTATAATCCGCCTGACAACACCCGCGGACACCAGAGAGGTTTTCTCCGGTGAGGCGGAAGCCTTGCGCTGGTTTTCCCTTACCGGCAGAAATTCGAGAAAAACTGCTGCTGAAATAGACCCGCTGGCAGCGGTTTTAGAAACTGCGTCGTAAGCCGACAAACAGGTTCGTGTTATCTTCAAACTGGCCAAAAAAAGTGCTGTCGCTGGCGCCGTAAAAAATATTGCCGCCGCCCTCTGCGCGCCAGGCGTCGCTGAGTTTGTAGGATGCGCGAAGCCGGAGATAACCATCCCTCTCATTCGGGCTCCAGAAGTTAAACCCGGAAAGTGTAAGGTTTTGATTGAGCATCATTTTTGTGAGGCGAAGCGTGACGACGTGTCGAACCCGGTCCGGCGCGGGCGCCGCTGTCGGCAACGCGCCGGTCAGTGCATCGTGATCTGATATGACTTCCGCTATATATTGCATCGAAGCGGTGAGCTCTTCGGCGACCTCTCGCTCATAGCCGACCAGAAAACGCGTTTCGCTGTTTCGAATGAGCGGGTTATCGCCGGCAAGGTCATCGCGGCTCAAATAATGACCAAATTCAGCGGTAACGAGACCGCCTTGAAGCGGCCCGCGCAGGCTGGCGCCAAAAACGGCGAGGCGCGGATGGAACGGACGGCCCGCCGGTGTTTGGCCTTCCGGCGTTTTCCAGAACCCTGCATATCCATAGACCGCCGCCTCAAACGCGCCAATGTTGCGATAGGCGCGGCCGGCGAATTCATCATCGGAAAACCACGTATCGGGAATATCCGCATCGATAATCGCGTCGCGCCCGGCGATGCGGCCAAGGGCGGGGTTGAAATAGGACAGACGTTCTCCGGTGATGGAGCGGTCCGCATCGAAGCGCGGCACATAGACAAACTCTACGTTTGCAACGTCATTGAATGCGGAAATCCGCACTGCGTCCGATGGGGCTTTCAGATATTCGTCATCGCGACCTACGAAAAATGAGCGAAAATCCTTCGCGAACAGATCATTGATAAAATAAAGATCGCCAACGCCCCATGTCAGAATTTGCCTGCCAGCTTTAACATCAAGAAAACCGACAGGCCGGACCACGACATTGGCCTCGCGCAAATCAAAAAAGCCCCTGCCCTTTTCAAGATCGATGTCGAGATCGTCTTCTACACTGTCATAAAGAAAATCACCGACAAAGCGGAACGTCGCATGATCTGTTTGAAAGTCACGTTCGAGTTGTGCTCTGACTTCAGCTATGGATAAGGTTTTCTGGGTCGGGTCTTCAATGATACGGGCGCCGATACGCGTTTCGACGAAGCCGGTTAGCCCGAAGGGCATGACGAATTCATTCGTGTCGCCGCCCGCCCGTCTCACCGGTTTTTCTGTGTTTGTGGGTTCAAGCCCGGCAGGCAAAGCCGGGTCGTTTGACTGGCCCAGACCGACAGGCAGGACGGGTTCGTCCTTATCTTTAGGTTCTTGTTTGCTTTGTGGTTCCGGCGAAAGGCCGGTCGGCAGCGGCGGTTCTTGCGCATAAACAAACGTCGCCATCGCCAGACTTGCCGCGACACCGCCTATGAATGCTCGCCGATAGGCCATTGCCTGCCGCCTTCCCGTTACCGAAGGTGCCGACGCGGCGGATTGCGCAAGTAACGCTCGCTAAAAATATCGTCCGGCAGATCAAGATCGTAGGCGACGTCGCCATAACTCATGCGCGTCTCGCCGCCAATGCGCGTGTCGGCCATCTTCGATCCAACGACCGTCGGACGACCATCAATGGTCTCAACCGCACTCGCAGTATAAGTGCGGTAGACCTCGCCTGCCGCATCATAATATTCTGTCTTGACTGGAATGAAGGTTGCCTTGTGGATCCAGTTTTTATAACTGGCGAATTCAACGCTGTCAGGATCCTTCGGCGTAGAGTTTACGACGTAGTATGCGTCCGTCACTTCCTCTAACACATGATTGTCTTCATTCGGACCACGTCCCGAGACATCTTCATAGAAAAAATGTGATCCGACAAAACTTGTGCGCTCATCAGATGGGGCTATCCGCTTCACCAAATCGAGCGCAGGCAGATAAAGCCAGCGATCGTCATTCGTGTCCGCATGTTTCCAAACGAGAAACGCCATCTTGCTGATATCGGCAGGCCGGCTGAAGAGGACATAAAAGCGTTGCTCGCCATTATCGACATCGCCGACATCTGTCCTCAAAATAGTAAAATCGCGCGTGCGTTCACGACCTTGAGAGTCGAGAATTGACATATGAACACTCGCCCGCCCGTCCTTACCCTGATAATAGGCCGCCGCGCTTGCGCGCTCAACAATGGTCTGGACATCTTGCCCCCCTGTGTCTGACGCGTCTTGCGCGTAAACCGGCGCCGATGTGGAAACAACGATCGCGCCGATGGCAATAAGAGTTTGTTTGATCATTTTACACTCCTTTCAGGAAACAAGGACTTTTGAAAAATCGTCATCACCGCCGGCGTCAACAACAGCGTAGCGACGCCGGCAAGAACGAGGATGGCTGAAATAAAGACCCCCACAGTTTGATAGGGAACCAGCGGCGCAAGAAGCAACGGCATAAAGCCGACGCCGATGACAACAACATTTCGGAAAATTGCTCGCGCCGGTTCGCCAAAGGCCGCCTTTGCGGTTTGGGCCCAATCGCCAAACTTTCGATGAAGCTGCCGACTGCGCACATTGAAATGGATCGCATAATCAATCGCCAGACCAAGGCTGAGCGAAGACAGGACCGCAACGGGCATATCGTAGTCTTTGCCAATCAGTCCGATCACACCGTAAATAACACCGATGGTAATGGTGAGCGGAGCCATGGCGAGAAGCCCCCAAGCGAATGAGCGGAACAATACCGTCATCAAGATCAGGACAATAACGAAACTGCCGAGAAAAGCGCGCGCCATGCCGGAAACCATCTTTTGTTGCCACGCGAAATTGATATAGGTGAGGCCGAACCAGTCGTGGCTTATTGCCTGTGGCGGCGGATTTTCAATAACATAGCTGTCGACTGCTTCAATAACCTCGCCCATATCAACATTGTCGCCGCTTTTCAGCTGCAGCCAGACAACGGCTTTACGGTAATCGGGCGTGACAAGCTTGAATAAATCCTGAGGCCGGTGACTGTTTTGAAATGTAATCAGCGTCTGCGCGACAGCTTCGCGCGTATCCGGGATGCGAAAGGCTTCTTCTTCGCCAAGGTAAAGATCCCGGTGCACAGTTTTGACGATATCAGTAACCGTGTTTGATTTACCCACAAGCCCGGTTTCGTCGAGATAGCGTTGAAGGTTTTCAATATACCGCAAGACCTCAGGGCTTTTAAAAACGGCGCTGGACTGAGCGGCGGCGTCAAGGGCGAGCAATGTGTCGTCCCACGCGTACCAATCATCATCTTCGGACGAGGCGTCGCGCGCTGCCTCCGCGCTTGTGCGCAACTTTGCGAGGAGATCATCGGCTGAAGCGGCATTCTTGCGTTGCGCGCGCGCTTGGTTTGCCAGGGTCTGCGCCGCTGGCGTCGCCAAGCTTGCAAGCCGGGTGTCAATCTCGTCGGCCATGGCCTCGGCGCCGTCTTCTTGCGGTGCGCTGAGCGCCAGATAAGCCATATAGGTGCCGCCAAAGCGCTCATTGAGGGCGCGATCGGCAACGCGAATTTCATGGTTCGGCGTGAACCACTTTACCGGATTATCATTGATCCGAATTTGCGTGATCCCGTAACCGGCGACAGCCAGCGCGGCAAGAAAAATGACAACGACAAGCTTTGACCTTGCGACAGCAAACGCACCGACGCCATGAAGGAAACGCGCGAGCGGTGTTGCTTCATGGTCTGACGCTGCGCCCCTCGCGCCCATGCCAAAGCCGGAAAATGCACGCTCTGGCATCAGCATGATATAGGCGGGGATCAAAGTAACCGTGAGAGCCCAGGCGAGAAAGACGCCAATGGCGACAAAAATCCCAAAGACTTGCACCGGAGGGATCGGCGTAAAGGCCAGGGATGCAAAGCCCGTGCAGGTCGTCACCGTCGTGAACAACATCGGTTGCCACAACTCCTTCATCACATGATCGATGGTTTTCCGCCGGTCCTTAATCTTAGGATAACGGTCGTAAAAATCGGATAGAATATGAACCGCATCGAGGACGGCGATCGGCATGACGAAGATCGGGATCATCGAACTCATAATATGGACGGTGTAGCCGGTCGCAACCAGAAGGCCCATTGTGCCGATCACCGAAACCATAGCGACGATCATCGGCGAGACAATAAGGTTGAGGCGCCGGAAGAAAACCCACATAAGCACAAAGATCAGCGCCATCGCCGCCGGCGCCGATATCGCCATCTGTTTGAACATTTCAACGCCGAACTGATCCTGCGCAATCGGCAGGCCGGTAATGTAGTAGACGGCGTCGCCGTCAAACTCGGCGATCTTGCCGCGCAATGCTTTCGCCACGCGGAAACTCACATCTTTAGAGGTGATCGGAATATAGAGCGCAATCGCCGCGCCGTCGCCGGAAACAAGCGTATCGTTTAGCGTTGGTATCCGCATGGCGCGCGTGCGTACGTTGAGCGCTTGCTCTTCTGTTTCGGGCGGGGTCGGAAGAAGCCAGTCGAAGCGCACTGAGCCGAGTCCGGCCTGCTCAATTGAATCAACCGTGGACGGAGCGATGATGTCGATGTTAATAACGCCGCGCTGTTCGGGTTCACCGTCTTCTCTTTCCACATCCCACCGGATGGTTTTTGCAAATTCCGCCAGCGCATAGACATCACCGAGCGTATCCGTGTTAAAAACCCCTTCCTCATGGGCTTCATTTATTACGCCGACAACGACGAGGTCATGCAGCGTGAACTCCGCCTTCATCTCATTATGGAAAACCCGCACAGGTTCATCTGCGGCAAGCATGTTCTCTGGATCTGTGTCCACTTTGAGGGGCTGAAGAAATGGAAAAGCCTTCGGCGCCAGACTCGGCGCGGCAACCAGGGCGATCATCAGAAAACTGAAAATCGCCGCCGCCCACATATAAGAGGCCGGTCTCGATACAGCGCTAGATGTAATCGGGTTCATAGCCTGGCCCCTTCGCCGTCCTGCGGTTTATTCCGCCATTTAGATTACTGAAACGCCGGTCCTGGCTTGACGCCTATGCGTTTCAACATGATCGCAAGGGGGCACACTTTCGTGAACGCCGCTTGAAACATATTAAGCCCCACAAACGCGGTCAGCCCGAACCAATAAGGATGCACGAAAAGCCCAAGCCCGAGGCTGATCAAGATCAACAACCCAGCAAATGTAAACACGCTTCGATCGATATTCATTCCCAACTCTCCTCTTTGGTACTCCTCGCGGCAGCATAGTTGCGAAGCATTTTCACCTGGACGTGCGCCGCGACAATGCTTATTATATATATTCGCATATACGAATGTAAAGAGATAATCGATGGCTAAATTCGCCGAAATGGAAGAAAATTTGGACGCAGCCTCGCAGCTCCTAAAAGCGATGGCGTCGCGCAACCGCTTGATGTTGCTTTGTCTTATGGCTGATGGCGAAAAATCAGTCAGCGAATTGACCGACCAGCTAGATCTGCGCCAGGCGACCGTATCCCAACATCTGGCGCGGCTCCGGCAGGAAGGGCTGGTCGCGACACGTCGCGACGCCCAAACCATCTACTACTCAATCGCCGATAAAGCTGCGGCGGACATTATCCGCACGCTCCACAAAGCCTATTGCAAGTAAACAAAATATCCAGCGCCCAGCTCTCACCAGCGCCCAAAGGCGTGTTCGCTACCACAGTTGTTTCAGCATACGCGAAAGAAAAACCAGGACGCCAATCGACCCGGCAATGGATCTTGGATGAAATGGGACTCTAGAAAATGGCTCCCCGGACTGGACTCGAACCAGTGACAAGCTGATTAACAGTCAGCTGCTCTACCAACTGAGCTACCGGGGAATACGTTGGAGGCGGCGGATATAGCAAAGGCTTTCTGGCGAATCCACCACCTTTTGCGTCCTTTGGCAAAGTTTTCCGCGCTCGCGCCCATATCCGGGGCGATGATATGAGACGGCCGCGTTTTGGGGAAAAACGCGGCCGGTACTCACTGTCGTGGGGTATGGTGGGGTATCTTCTCGGGAGAAGATACTTTTAACTTCTCATCAAGGTCTTAACATAAGGTTAACACCCCTAGGTTGTGTGATCGGCACTGATTCTGCCGATTCGCGCCTACTCAGCCGGCCCCCATAGGGGGTTGGGGCGCGCGGACTGGCCATCCTGCACTCCACCCCGGCCATCTACCGGGTCGCCATAATCACTGTCAGCTGAGGCGCCTTCGCCAATATGCGGTTGTTTCTCACCAGTCCAGGCCCAACGGTAGAAGCGCGCAATATCGGCGCCCACCGCATACATCGCCGGAACGAACAGCAAAGTGACAAACGAGGCGAAGAACACACCCCATGCAAGTGCGATAACCATGGGCATCAGGAATTGGGCGTCCGTCGAACGCTCGAACATAATCGGCATAAGGCCGATAAAGGTCGTGATCGAGGTTAGAAGAATTGGACGGAAACGACCAACGCCAGCTTTGACCAACGCCGCAAAGGCGCCCTCGCCTTGCGCTCTTAACCGGTTCACATAATCGATTAAGACCAGATTATCATTTACGACAACGCCCGCAGCAGCGCCAACGCCAAAGAAAGAAAATAGAGCGAAATCCAGTCCGAAGATGAAATGGCCGAAAGCTGCACCCATAAATCCAAACGGAATAGCCGACATGATAAGAAGCGGTTGCCAGTAAGAGCTAAACGCAATTGCCAGCACCATATACATGGCGAAAAACGCAATCGCGTAGAGTGAGAAAAACTCACTCATAAACTCCGCCTGCGCTTCCGCGTCGCCGCGTGCGGCGAGATTGACGCCAACATGACGGCGTTTCCATTCAGGCACAAATTCTTGGTTGAAGATTTTCATCGTCGCTGCGCGGTCGACATTTTCCTTTAGCTCAGCTGTGATACGCGCTGATCGGTGGCGGTCGCGTCTTTCAATACGTTTGAAACTCGGCGCAAAAGTTGCGTCGGCAACAGCCGTAAGCGGCACCTCGCGGCCGTCACGGGTGCGGATGCGCATATTCTCGATCGTGGTCAACGATTCACGATCCGAAGCCGGATAGCGCACCATAACGCGTACATCTTGACCCTTGCGTGGCAGGCGTTGAACCTCTTCGCCATAAAACGCTTGTCGAACCTGGCGTGAGACCTCCGCCAGGGTGAAGCCAAACCTCTCTGCGCCGGGCTTTAGACTGATTTGAAGTTCAGGCGTCTCGCTTTGAAGATTGTTGCGAACATCATAAACGCCGGGCAGTGTGCGAAGATAATTTTGTATGTCGAGGGTGGCCAAGCGCAGCTCTTCAAGGTCATCGGATTCGATGCCAAATGAGAAATCTGGGCCGCTATTGTTGATCGTATACGTAACATTGATTTCTTCTGCGTCGGGAATTTCAGAAAGCTCGGCGCGGAATTGTTCAGCGACATCTTGAGTCGATTCCCGGCGCTTTTCGGCCTCTATAATAGTGACGTAAGAAACAATTCTGCCTTCTTCTGCGCGGATGTAGACAGATTGTACAAAGTCCTCTCCTTTCACCTGACCTTTTTTGGCTTTGAGACGGGCTGCGGCAGCTTCCACTTCATCAAAAATCTGCAAACTTCGCGAATAAGGCGCACCTTCCGGCAGACGCACCGTCATGGAGATAAAAGTACCTTGAACTTCCGGCATGAATTTGAAGGAAATCCAGCCCTGGGCAAGCAAAGAAGCCGCAACAGCGAAGGCGACAATAAATCCAGCGACGGTAAAATAACGAAGGCGCAACGCCGTCTTGATGATCGGCCGATATATTTTATTAGCAAAATTTACCAGCCCTTCCGCGAAGACGCGTTGCAATCGAAAATAGACCCCGTTCTTGTTTTGCGGCTTCATGTGAGAAAGGTGCGACGGTAAAATAAAGAACGATTCGATAAGCGAGAAGGTAAGCGCAAATACAATCGTCAGCGTGATGTGTTTGGTGAATTGCGACGTGCCGCCGGACATGAACAGCCATGGCAAGAAAGCAATCATTGTGGTCAGGACGGCAAAAAATACTGGCTTCGCAACAAGCTGGGCGCCAATCCTCGCCGCATCCAAGCCGCCGCCATTTACCTCAGTTTCGTTGTGTATGCTTTCGCCAACAATGATAGCATCATCGACGACCACGCCGATCACCAGCAAGAAGGCAAATAGAGACAACATGTTTAACGAAACGCCGGTCATGGGCATAAAGATGAAAGCGCCAGCGAACGATACCGCTATCCCCACCGTCACCCACAACGCCACAGCCGGCCGCAGGAAAAGCAGAAGCACGACCATAACAAGCACAAGCCCGATCACCGCATTTGATGAAACCAGCTCCATCCTTGCAAAATAAAGATCTGCCGTATCGAACCAGATCAATAATTGCGCCGTGCCCTCGAGCTCTTCGTTCTTTTCATCCATCCACTCATTGACCGCAGCCGAAAGCGTAACAATATTTAGCGTGTCCGGCGCGTTTACAGAGATGGTGATGGACGGCACGCCGTTCATTTCGCGTTTGGTTTTGCGGTCTTCAAAGCCATCGATTACTGTTGCTAAATCGCGCACGCGCAAGACTGAGCCGTCGGGCAACTGGCGCACGACAATTTTTTCAAATTCTTCTCTTGTATCTGCAAGCGCCCGGGCGGCGACTTGAATGCTTCCGGTTTTGGTGCGCACTTGCCCCGCGGCAATATTGAGCGAAGAACCACGAATGGCGTTGGCCACATCATCAAAAGTCAATCCATAGCGTCGCAACGCCGTTTCTGAAACTTCGACCGATACTTCTTCTGTTAAGTCGCCCCACAAATCCACGAGTGGCGAGCCATTCGGGATTTGCGCAACCTCATCGCGCAACTCGCGGGCGAGCCGGTTAAGCTCCCGCTCGGTCAAATCGCCATAGAGCGCCATGTAAACGGCGCCGCCATCATTGCGCCATTGCGAAACGACAGGCGGGAATGCGTCCTGTGGTAATGTCGATATGCCGTCGATACGGTTTTTGATTTCATTGAGAAAAGTCGTCGCGTCAACGCTGTCGATGCCTTCAATATTGACGGTCGCTATGCCTTCACGTGCGGTTGAGTCTGTATGGTTGACGCCATCGATATCAGTGATGGCCTCCTCAATGCGCAAAATGATTTGCTCTTCAATCTCTAATGGCGACGCGCCTGGCCAGGCAATGCTGACAGTTGCGCCATTAAAGTTTGCCGATGGAAAAACCTCCCTTTCGAGGCGTAAATATGAAATCGCGCCGGTTATGATAATCGCGACCATTAACAGGTTCGCTGCGACGGTGTTGCGTGTCCACCATGCGATTATTCCGTTCACAATTATTCTCCCGTGTTGGCGGCGGCGTTAGACGTCGTCACAGAGACGGTTTCGAAGCCCTCAGGCGAAGAAAGAGTGGTCTGGTCCACAGGGGTAACGAGATCGCCGTCGTCAGCGCCGCGCAGCGGCGAGGTTACAACGCGTTCACCAGCATTCACGCCGCCGGAAATTGTAATCGTGTCGCGATCCGTTGAGACGATGCGGACCGTGCGCTCATCGAGCTTTGCCTCGTCGGTAATGACATAAACCGTATCGCGCCCATAAAGCGCCGAGCGCGGCAAAACGATGGCGTTATGAAAAGGCTTGCCGCGGATGGTCGCATCGACAAATAATCCCATGATAAGCGGCATGCCGTCATCGGCGCCGGCGCCGTAAGGGTCGTCGACAACTGCGACGACAAAGACTTGCCGTGTCGCAGCATCAATCGACCCGTCGGCGCGAGCGATGCGCCCGGTCCACTCATGTTGCTCGCCGGCGACGAATGCGGTCAACGCCACCGGCGGGCCGGGGTTTTCCTCAGTTGCTACAAAGGCGATTGGCAGGCCAAGCTTGGTGAGGTCAGTGTCGGTCAGCGGCAGCCGGATTTCAGCGACATCGGTTGAAAATATCCGCCCCAGCTGGGCGCCGGGCGAGACAAATTGGCCAATACCGACGATCCGCTCACGCACCCGACCGGTAAACGGCGCACGAATACGGGTGCGTTCAAGGTTCAAAAGCGCAGCGGTATGTTCCGCTTTCGCGGCATCAAAATTAGCCCGCGCCTGCGCCAATTGTGGAATGCGTAGCGCCAATTCAGTTGGATCACTCTCGCGGCCAAGATCATCATAGTCCCTGCGCGCCAGCGCGCCTTCCGCCTCCTCGCGGCGCAGCGCTTCTTCCGCTTGCGCAACCCGGGCCTTCGCGCCAGCGGCGCCGGCGCGATACTCAGCGTCTTCAATCCGGATCAACATATCGTTCTTGTCAAAAGCGCCGCCATTGACAAAATTCTCGGCGGTGGCGACCACGCGACCGGAAACTTGTGCGGTCAACGAGATATCCGTAAGCGGACGAACTTCGCCTTGCGCAGTCACATCAAGAGTAACCGAACGGGTCTCACTGGTCGTATAAAACACCGTCGGCGGCGCGATATCCGGCTCCTGGCGCTCCGGCTTGGGGCGCAACTGTCCCATCATGAAAATGAGAGCGACGCCGCCGGCCAAAATACCGATCGTGCCGAACAATGTGAAAAATTTACGGATCATTACGCTTACTCACTCTCTCCCATTGACAGCGCTGCAAGTTTTGCATCGGTGAGGAAATCACCGCCAATCGCGAGATAGAGTAAAACGCGATTGGAAACCCGCTGTTGTTGGGCTTGTATATATTGGCTCTCCGCCAAAATCCGGCGGGTCTGGGCGTCCAGGAGGTTAAAAATAGTTGCAGCGCCGCTGGCGTAGCGCCGTTCGGTCAGCTCTTCAGCGGCGGCGGCTTCTTCATAGGCCAGTTTGAGCGCGTCTTCACGCACTGCGAGGAATGATTCTGCGGCAAGCGCGTTTTCCGCTTCCTCGTAAGCGACCAGAACGGTTTGTGCGTAATTGAAAAGCGATGCTTCTGCGACGGCTTGGGCGCGCTTGGCGTTGGCGCGGATGCGACCGCCCTGAAACAACGGTTGGAAGAGACCGCCGGCAAGATTGCCGGCCAGGCGTTCCGGGTCGATCAGGTCGGCAAGCACCGGACCGGACGTGTTGATCTGCGATGTCAGCGTGATCTGCGGCAACATTTGCTTGCGCGCGGCGCGAGCACGCAAACCCGACGCTTCCATGCGCGCCTCAGCGGCGACCAGATCCGGACGGCGCGCCAGCAAGTCACCCGGCGCACCAGCGCCGGCGAGCGTCGGCAGTTCAGGCAAGCTCTCTGCCGCTGCAAGCTCGGCGGCGGGATAGCGCCCAAGCAAAACCTCAAGACGGCGCGAGGCTTCAAGTTCCAGCCGCTTGCGCAAGGCAAGACTGGCCTGGCTCGATCCAAGCGCCGACCGCGACAGCCTTACATCAAGACTTGAAGCAACACCGCGCTCATAGCGCCGATCGGTAACCCGCAAATTGCTCTCGCGCGCCTTAACATCGCGTTCAGCCAGCTCACGTTGCTGGCGCGCCTCGATAAGCCCGAACCAGGCTTGCGAGACCCGCGCGGCGATAGACAAACGTGCGCCGATGAGATCGGCCTCGGCCGCGGTCGCATCGCGATAGGCCGCTTTGGTTTGGTCGGTCAGGCGACCCCAAAGATCAATTTCCCAACGAATTTGGGCGCCGAGGGAATAATTGTTGATGTAGAACCGCCGGTTCGGCAAGTCCGTTTCGGCCGTCCCGTTGCCATCAACATCCAGACCATCAAGCTCGCCGTCGCCATCTACATCAATGCCGAATTGGTCTTCAAGGTCCTGCGCACGCACCCGGGAGCCACTGCCCCCGGCGCCGCCGCCCGCCGTGGCGGCCGTCGTCGGATCGGTAACGATGGCGTTGCGGCTGGAATTGAAACTTGTGTTCAGCGACGGCAGCAAATCCGCTCTCGCAATCTTCGAACCCGCGCGCGCCTGCTTCAAATTAGCAGCGGCGGCGAGGAAATCATTATTGCGCAAAAGCGCTTCATCGATCAGCCGGTAAAGAGTGTCGTCATTGAATGCAGCAACCCAGTCGCCAGTGAGCGGCGTCGCCGCTTGCGTCTCGCTCGACCACGCCTTGGGCATGTCCGGCAACTGCGCTTCCAGCAAATCCTGATTGACGCTTGCACAGGACGAAGCAAGCAGCGCAGATAACACAACCGCGCTCGTGCGAATTCGCGCCTTGTTTGTCCGGTCAGTAAAACGCATTTTTTGGCCCCTCATCGGTATTTAAGCGTTACTTGTAGTCCCGGAGACAGAACTGCAAGCCATATTCGGCGGGCAGTTCGGAGAATGCGATGAACGCCCGACACATCCCGGCAGGCTTGCGCGCCAGCAGGCTATCTGCCGCCTCTGACATCATGGTTAACAACTTAGCAAATATAAGGTCGCGCAAGCGCTAAATAAGGTTCATTTTGCCCTATTAGCGCACTGAAAGCACGCAATAGGCAGGTTTTGCTATAAGATTGGAGGCCACGGCCGGAATCGAACCGGCGTACACGGCTTTGCAGGCCGCTGCGTAACCACTCCGCCACGTGGCCATCCAGGAAAGCCCGTCGGGCTTTGGAAGTGGGCCGCTCTCTTAGCGCGCTGGCAGGGCCCGGTCAAAGTGAAATATTGTGCGTTGGTCGTGAAAACACCACCATTTGGTGCATGGCCCTAAGATAAACACGTCGACATCACAAAAAATTACACCGTCCAGGTCGTTCAGAGAAAAGCCATCCGTGCAAAAGCTTGGCTGCAGCGCCTCAAAAACCAAACCCGCTGCGCAAGATC
This sequence comes from Hyphococcus sp., assembly GCA_021776375.1. Lineage (GTDB taxonomy): Bacteria > Pseudomonadota > Alphaproteobacteria > Caulobacterales > Parvularculaceae > Hyphococcus. The sequence continues at coordinate 91,414 of JAJFGA010000090.1, forward strand.
AGCGTTGTCGCCGCCGGCGTTTCATAGGCGCCGAACGTTTGATGAATAAGGTTGATGTCGAGGGCGCCGAGCGGCCCGTTCTGGAGCCGGTAGCCGGCTTCATAATCCAGACGCCGGCCTGCAAAGGCGAGCGGCGCGGACACGGTTTCAAATGACAACGCCTCTGTCTGCTTGTTAAAGCCCGTCGGCAAGGTAAGGCGGGCAGCGCCGGTTTCAATCTGAAGCGGTTGCGATATCCCGAGCCATAGGCTGTCATTTGCTGCAATTATTCCATCGCGCGCCAGCGCAACCGAAAACTGCGTCGTCGTCAAATTTGAAAAATCGTCAATCAACGCGCCCAAGCCGTCGGTTGCAGCGCGGGTGTAACCGGCTGCATAGCGCCCTTTCAAGCGCCATCCTTTCGCCGGCGACCAATCCGCCTCCACCGCGCCATATACGGTTGAGCTGGAAGTGTGCTCGCCGGAAAAACGCGCATCAAGGATCGCGCCCTGTTCGCGGCGCAGCCCCTGTTCTAACCGCATGTGGAGATTGCGCACATTAAAGCTGAACCCCGCGCGCATAGTGGCGGCGTTGCGCGCTGGCGCGGCTGCTCCATCCGACACCAGGCCAAAGCTGTCAGTATAATAATCATAGGCGTAAGAGAGCAGAAAGTCAGCAGCGACGCGTTTTGAAAGCGGTGTCTTCATGAATGTCGTGACCGCAGCCTTTGCCTCTGGCAGATAGGCGTCGGCAAAGGCGCTGCCGGCAAGAAATGGCGTACGCCGTTCTGGGACGACCATCCGGTCGGCGGCCTCGGCGGTAAAGCCTTGCGCAACCATCACCGAGCGCCCGGCGCCAAGGTCATTGGTCAGGGCGAGCGCGATCGTATCCTCAACAACATCATTTTGGGCCAAAGCGCCGTCAAACGCGGCCGCCTGGTTGAAACCAACATCAGTATAAGAACGATCACGAGAGGTAAGGCGCATGCGCATGGTTATGCGCTCGTTTACCCGCTGGCTGGCGTATGCGTGATTATCAAATGGGCTGAACACCTGTTCAACGTTAAACGCGGCCAATTCAGCAAGCCCCACAGTATCGCCAAGGTCGGCGCGAAAATCGCGATTATATTTATCCAGCACCACGACATCGCCGATTGCCGCAAGGCCGCTGCCAAATACGGGCGACATCTGCGCTTGCGCGCCGGAAACGTCTGCAACGGACCCGACAACACTCGTCACTGTTATGCCGCCAACCGGCGCCACCGCCGCACCGACATTTAACAATCCGCGCCCAAATACCGGATCGGTCCCGGGAGCGCCAAGATCGGTCGCCGTATCGAGAAGGATTGCAACCACTTCGCTCGCCGTCAGGGCAGGCCAAAGCTGGCGCACCAGTACCGCTGCGCCGGAAACATGCGGGGTCGAAGCGCTGGTGCCGGAAAAAGGCAGCGTCTGCCCAGGCGCTGTTGTCAGTCCGACGGTTGGTATCAACGTCCCCGGCGCAACCAGATAAATATCGGCTGCAATCCCCGCCATATTGGAAAAGCTCGCCAAAGTATTGTCCGCCCTGACCGCGCCGGCAATAATTGTCGCCGGGGCGCCAGCAACATCAAACGCGCCAAGCGCAGAAGCTTGCGGGTCAGCGCCGCTTTCATTGCCCGCGGCGATCACTGAAACGAGGTCATTGGCCCCGGTGAATGCAAAAAGGGAGGCAAATTCCGGCCGCGCGCCGACTTCATCCGTCCCAAGAGAAAGATTAAGAACCCCGGCGCCGAGTGCTATCGCCCGGGTTGCGCCCTCATCGATCGCCTGACCGAAGATGATCGGGTCTGCAACAGAATCATCGTCGCCACGAAAAATCAGCAGCTGCGCCTCCGGCGCCACGCCGTGAACACCAATACCGTCGCGCTCTGCGCCAAGAATACTCGCCACTGGCGTTCCGTGGTCGTCTTCATCCTGCAATGAGGGCGTTGCTCGCACATCAGCCGCCGGCACCACGCCAGCGATAACCAGATCTGCACTTTGTGGATGAATGCGATTTTGAAATTCCGGGTTATTCAGATCAATCCCGGTATCAACGATCGCGACAATTACACCCTCGCCGCTCCCACCCTGATCATAGGCCGCCAATGCGTTGATCTGCGTAAGGCCTGGCTGATTGCGAAATTCAGCGGTGTCGAAATTCTGCGGAGGGGGTGGCGGTGGTGGAGGCGGAGGCGGTGGAGGCGGCGGTGGCAAGCTCGCCATCGGCGCGGTTCCGCCGCCCGAGGAGCAGGCGCCGAGCATCGCGCCGGCGCCTACAAGGACCACTGCAAGCAAGCTCTTACGGGTACTGAAAACCATCTAGCCGCCACCCAAAACCGTGCGAAGGGATCAAAGCGGATAAACTAAAAAAGGTAAAGCGGGGTTACTTGGTGGTATTATTAAATTTGTAAGGAATATTACCAAACAACGCAGTCAAAATACTGGCGTCTACTCCTGATCCGGACCGAATGACTTCGAGGTTGGAAATCCCTTCGGCGCAATGCGTCCAGCCTGGGCGCGTTTGCCAAGATATGGCTTCCATCCCTCCACCGTCTGGATGCGCCCTGACCGGTCGGTCCAGGTCAGGCCGTCTTTCCTGGAAAAGACTTTGGCGTCGGAAAGCCCGCCTTTTTGAAACTTCTGTAAAACTACACCCTTGCCGCGGGACATTTCAGGCAATTCGGCGGCGGGAAAGACCAGGAATTTCTTGTTGTCGCCAACGACCGCGATCATATGCGCCGCATCCATCTTGCTTGGCGCCGGTCGGCACACGGCCGCTTCCGCGCCCGCTGGCACGTTCAGCACCTGTTTTCCCTTGCGCGTATTGGAAAGACAATCCTGCTCGGCGACAATAAATCCGTGCCCGGATGATGAGGCGACAATAAATTTTCGCATCCCTTGGTAGACAAATGCAGCTGTGATCGCATCGTCATTTCCCATATCCACCATCAGGCGGATGGGCTCGCCATGACCACGTCCGCCGGGAAGCATCGCGACATCCAGGGAGTAAAATTTCCCATTTGTCGCAAACAACATCAGCTTGTCGGTGGTTTGCGCGTGGATCACAAAACCCTCGCCGTCGCCGTCCTTATATTTGATCGCCTTCCTGTCTTCGACATGCCCCCTCATGGTCCGCACCCAGCCCTTTTCAGAAATCACGGCAGTGACGGGCTCTTTTTCGACCAGAATTTCAAGATCGATATCGTCAATATCGGGCGCATCGGCGATTTGTGTCCGCCGACGGCCAAGGTCTGATTTCGGATCGAAAACCTTACGCACCTCACGCAGCTGATCGCTTATTTTCGCCCACTGCGCATCGTCGGATTTTAACAAGGCGCGCAGCGTCTTCTGCTCTTTCTTGAGATCCTTGTGTTCGGTCTTGATCGCCATCTCTTCGAGCTTGCGCAACGCTCTAAGGCGCATATTCAAAATCGCTTCGGCCTGAATATCCGACAGCTTGAATGTCTTCATCATCTGCGCTTTGGGCTCATCCTCATAGCGGATGATGCGGATCACCTCATCGAGATTGAGATAGGCGATAAGGAAACCATCGAGAATCTCCAGCCGCCGCGCGATCTTCTCAAGCCGGAATTTAGCGCCGCGCACCAAAACTTCCTTGCGATGATCGAGATAGGCCTGGAGAACGTCGCGCAGGCCCATAACGCGCGGCGCGCCGGTCGCGTCGAGGACGTTGAGGTTTAATGAAAACCGCGATTCCAGATCGGTCAGCTTAAAGACGCTTTCCATAAGCGCTGCCGGATCGACGTTGCCTGAACGCGGTTCAAGAATGAGACGAATGTCTTCCGCACTTTCGTCGCGCACATCGGCGACGGCTTGCATTTTCTTTGTCTGGATGAGGTCGGCGATTTTCTCGATCAGTTTCGATTTTTGAACCTGAAAGGGGATTTCGGTGATAACGATCTGATATTTTCCGCGACCAAGGTCTTCGCGTTCCCAGCGCGCGCGGACACGAAATCCGCCGCGCCCGGTCTCATAGGCCTCCTGCATGGAGGCGGCGTCTTCAACGCAAACCCCGCCAGTGGGGAAGTCGGGGCCTTTGACATAGTTCAACAATGTTTGGGTGCGCGCATTCGGCGTCTTGATGAGATGCAGCGACGCGTCGATCAGCTCAGCGACATTATGCGGCGGGATTGAGGTCGCCATGCCAACGGCGATGCCGGTGGCGCCATTGGCAAGAAGGTTAGGAAACGCCGCCGGCAACACGACCGGTTCATTGTCCTCGCCGTCATAAGTCTCACGAAAATCAACCGTGTCTTCGTCAATACCGTTAAGGAGAAGCTGAGCCGCCTCAGTGAGCCGGCTTTCCGTATAGCGCATCGCTGCAGCGTTATCGCCATCGATATTGCCGAAATTCCCCTGCCCGTCGACCAGCGGCACCCGCACGGAAAAATCCTGCACCAGCCGCACCATGGCGTCATAGATCGCCTGGTCGCCATGGGGGTGAAAGTTCCCCATCACCTCGCCAACGACTTTCGCCGACTTCTTAAAGCTCCCGCTGGCGTTCAGCTTCATCTGCCGCATCGCATAGAGGATGCGCCGGTGGACAGGCTTCAGCCCATCACGAACATCGGGGAGTGCGCGCGACGTGATCGTCGAGAGCGCATAGGCGAGGTAGCGATTTGAAAGCGCCTCGTCGAACGGCTCCAGCAAGATATCCTCCGGCTTTGCCGGGGTGGTAGATTTTGCGGGTTTGGTTTTTTTCGTGCGTGCCATGGCGCATCCCATAGCAGAGTCTTGGGGCGCCGCCAGCCCGGCAATTTCCCCTAAAGGGCGGCATTTTTGGCGGAAAACTCTCGTCGATTTCGAAATCGGCAAGACGGCGGGGCCGAGCTGTGGAATTTACACCACCGTTTAGACGCGCCTTTGCAAGAAAGACTGGAATTCAACATGCTCAGATTGCTTATCTCTCTGATTTTGGCCGTTACGATCACAGTGAGCGCACCGACCGTCGACGCCCAATCTCGCCCCCCATCGCGCCTGTGGCAAACAAACGCCGAAGGGGACGATATCCACATTTTCGACGTCGCTACCGGCGCGCTCGTAAAAAGGCTTGTCGTCGGGAAAAACCCGCATGGCGTTGCGGCGCCCGATGACGGCCATTTCGTCGTCGTCTCTGTGGAAAATAACGGCGCCAGCGCCGGCAGCCTTGTGTGGATCGACCCTGAGAGTTTTGCGATCACGGGCCGGCTTGACGTTGGGCCGGAGCCCCATGCGATCGCGATCTCGCCAGACGGGCGCTGGGTCTATGTTCCATGCCGTGATGGCGACTACTGGGTGGTCGACGCCGAGGCGCGCCGCGTCGTGACGCGAATCTCCACTGGCGGCCGCCCGCATAACACGGTCGCCTCGCCCGATGGGCGGTTCATGTTTCTCTCTCCCATGGGCAAGCCGAAAAGCGTCACGATTGTCGACCTCCGGGACGATCATCGCGTCGTCGATAAAATCCCCTTTTCTGCGTCCGTGCGCCCGCCCGCGCTGGCTTATGACCGGGGCTTATTCTTCCAGCATGTCGACAGCCTCAACGGATTTGAAGTCGCCGATATCAAAACCAGATCCGTGATCGCGCGTATCGAACACAGCGCCGGCCTCGGCATGCGCGCAGCGCCCGCAAAGCTCGGCTTTCTGGGGCGCGACGGATTCAGCCGGTGTCATGGGCTGGCTGTGCGGCCCGGAGAAGAGGAAGTCTGGTCTGTCTGCGGACAACACCTTTCGATCCATGAATTGAGCAGCGGCAATTTCGAAGAAACCTTCAGCAGCCGCTTGGGCGCAAAAGGCTACTGGTTGATCTTCTCGCCAGACGGCGCCTACGCCTTTGTCGCCGCCGCTCACGAAGACAGCGTTTATGTTTTTGACGCGGAGCGAAAAACACTTCTTCGAACGCTTAAAGCCGGCAAAGGCCCCAAGCGCGCGCTGGTCTTAAACGAGACGCCCTGAGAAGGGAGGCGTTTTGCGTTAGGGCGAAGATCGGCTATTTGCGACACATGGCGTCGTTTCTGGCTGATGTTTTGACACTCCCGCTACTCCTCATCGAGCTTGCAATGGCGGCGATCGGGTTTTCCACAGGCGCATTCCTGCGCGTGGCCAGCTCAGCGGAAGCGCAAACCGCAGCCTTCGTCATCGCCTTTCTCGCCGGGGTCTCGGAAATGCTCGGCCAGAGCGTTATTTTGGTGATCAACCGGGTCGCATTGTACCGGTTTCTGGCAAGCCTTGCCTTCACCGGCGTGTCCTACGCTATTACCGCCTTGATCTGGGGGCTCAGCGTCTTTGCGGTGGCGCCTTTGACCCGGGTCGGCATGTTGGGCCCGGGCGATATCGCCGGCGTCACCGGCATCATCGCCCTCGCCTTCGCGCCGCGATTATTCGGCTTACTGTCCGTTGCGCCCTATTTTGGGGCCGCGCTCGGCAATCTCTTCGAAGTCTGGGCGATGGCGCTGGCCATTTTTGGCCTGCGCGTCGGGCTCGACATGCCGCTTGGCGCGGCGGTGTTCTGCGGCGGCGCTGGCTGGCTGGTCTCTTACGGGCTGCGCAGCTTTTTGGGCCATGCACTCGCGGTCCCGCTCGGGCGCTTGCGCGTTCTGGTGAGCGGCTCGGCGCTCGATCGCACGCCGCAGCAAATCATCGACGACCTTGTCCACGCGCTAAGGGATGAGAAAAAATCATGATTTCAACGATTTTGATAACCGCCATCACGCTCGCAGTGTTAGCCCTACTGATCACCGCTGCGCTCTCGCCAATTGAAACCTTGAGCTGGTGGGCGGGCTGGACGGAGGCGGAAATTGAAAAGGGCGGCGCACCGGAAGCTGCCGCCAGCCCCTGCGCCAGACCCGCCGACATCAAGAGCAAGGCGCTTTATATTGTCTACCTCTCCGGCATTTCATCGCTTTCCGGACGCTTCCTCATCCCGCGGGAAAAGGTCTTTGTGCAGGGCCTCGCCCAACACTTTCCTGATGCTGCAGTGATCGATGACGTCTTTCCCTATTCGCCGGCGGGCCTGCCGCTGCTTGCCAGCACGCGGCTGCTTGACCGGGTCTGGCGACTTGTACAGCAGATAAAACTCGAAGGCCGCGCGACGGTGCTCTCGGTACTGATTCATATGCGCAACGTGTTTCAGGTGATGATTTCCGCCGACCATCGCTATGGCCCGATCTTCAACCAGGGCGCGGCGACCGTGATTGAAGAAGCGCTCGCGCGCGCCGGCTACAGACAGGGCTCGGGCGCGCCGGTGATCATCATTGGCTATAGCGGCGGCGGACAGATCGCCATCGGCGCGGCGGCGTTTTTGAAATCGCATCTGCAGGCGCCGATTGACGTCATCTCTATTGGCGGCGTTATCGCCTCCGACCCAGGACTGCATTTCGTCCGGCGGCTGCATTATCTTTATGCCGACCACGATAATATCCAGAAAGTCGGCGCGGTAATGTTCCCCGAACGCTGGGCGGTGATGGCCTATTCCGAATGGAACACCGCAAAGCGCCAAGGCCGCATCGTGTTTCACAAGATCTGCCGCATGATCCACGCCGGCGCGCGCGGCTATTTCGGGCTGGTGAAATTTGACGGCGTCACCAACAACCAAAGAACGTTGGAAATGGTTGTCGACATTCTGTCTCAAACTCCCACGCAGCCTCAAGCCAACAGCGCGACGCCGGCTATGCCTCAAGCCCTGCCTTCAACACCTCCACAACCCTGATCCGCGCCTCCGGCAGCGGCTTGTCTGTGAGGTGCAATATCCGGGTTTCAATAAAATAGCCCGTCGTTTTGAGTGCATCGAGCGCGTCTTCAAGGCTCGCCTCCACGCTTTGTCCACGCAGGAATTCCGGCAGCGGCAGCATTTTATCCTTATACGGCGCACCCGCTTCCGCGGAGACGGCGCATGCCGAGCGCGGCGACACATAGATGAGGTTGTCGCGCACGCCAGTCGACGCGCAGCGGTCGAGCGTCAGGCCGAAGCCCAGTTCGGCCAACAGCCCCAGCTCCCAGCGCGCCATCAGCGCCGGCCAGAGATCCGGCTCATCGAGATTATCGAGGAGCACCGCCATCGCCGTATAAGCGCGGGCATGCGCCTCGCGCTCCGGCAAAGTCGCCAGCGCCAGTGCGCAAGCCGCAGACAAGCCCGCCAGCGACAGACGATCCTGCATCGCTTCGCCCGCGCGCGCGCGCTCCATTTCGAGTGAGAAGTGGCCGAGCGAATCCTCGCCGCGCCCCTTCCAGTCAACCTTGACCTCGTTGCCCGGCTGCAACACCGGCCGCATCCGCTTGCCCTGCCCGCCATAAACAAGCCCGGCCCAGCGCCCGTGCAGCTCGGTGAAAATGTTCACTATCGCCGCAGTTTCTCCGTGCGGTCGCGCGTCGAGGATGATGCCTTGGTCTGTGAAGTTCATGTTCGGAGTGTGGCTATGGCCGCTTGCAAGTCAACGACCGGTATTGCCAAAAGGCGGCATTCGCTTGCGCTCTATGAACGACGGTATTGTGTCGGTAAACCATCATATGGAAGGAAGTTTTTGGTCGGATGAGACGAAGAGAGATTGATTGAACAAAAGTGTAGCCAAGATATTTGACGTTTGACCTTATAATTTTAGTTCATCTGGGTGAACATGAGGCAAAAGGATTGGCAAGATGGCTGCATTTAGGTTTTGGCTAGGGAATATCTTTGTCAGTGTTGCCGCTTTGTCTATTTTGACAATCTCTTCATGCGGGGAGACAAAAGTTCGGATCGAACCCACCGACCTTGATTTTCAAAATCCCTTCGGATTTAGCTGGCGCTCTTATGACGGGCAAGGCGAACAAATAGGAGATCATTGGGCTGAATGTCGTGATTTGGTTGCGCAGCTAGGCGGGCTAATCGCCCCTAGTGAAAGCGAACATTTTGTAAAAAAATGCGCCCAGGAAAAGCACACAATAATTTTCGTGCCCGGCGAGCGATTATCGCCATCGCTTCGCCAAGGAGAATTAAGTGTCGTGTTGCGGGGTGAGTCAGAACCTGTTTTGTACAATTACTCATTCCTTCATCGTGTTCTTCCCAATGATAACCGTAAAAACAAAATGCAACGAAGAAACCATGCTTCCGCCATTCGGAAGGAATTGAACAAAATTTACGGTTTGCCTGTCACGGCTGGATATTATGACCAAGGCAGCGAGACAGGGTTTGTCGCTGATGACGACAAAGAAGGGCCATGTGAATTCTGGCTAATGGAAAATGTAGGTATAATACTCTGCTCCGAAAGGGTGGTCTTAATCGATGGTATCGAGATGGCTCTGTCATTTATCAGAATGGACCGTGCGCCGATCGGGCATTCGCTACAGTGCATGATCGACCCGACATCCGCCGTTGATTGCGAGGATGCGTTCGAACGCACTTCGGATAAACCGACTGCTAAGAGCGTCAGCTTTCTGGAAATATTGGCCAACTGGCTAGACCCTGATGATTTCAGAAATTGCAATTCCGGTAACCTTGAGTCGATTGAAAAGATATGGGTGTTGTCAGAAACTGAAGAAGCAAAACTAGCCGCCGTCCTTGAAACGTATTCTGGCGAGGATTTAGCGCTTTACGCCATTAATTATGCAGAGGGCCCCGGAAGCGAGATACCGACGAAGACGCGAGATAAGGTCTTGATGTTCTTATTTAAACAAGCAGCCTCGCAGGGAAGCGCGACGGCTATGAATGAGATTGGAGCAAGCCTGCTCTATTGCTATCAGCGCGTGCAACAAGACGCTCTGGCGGCGCAGACTTGGCTGGAAAAAGCAGCTACAGCCGATGATACACTTGCCATGAAATCTCTGGCCCTAATGCATCTCTCGGGCATGACTGAAGCGATGAATCCAACTGGCGAGGCGGTGCGGCTTCTAGAACAATGCTCCAGGCTTGATGCGGAACTTTGCTCGAATGAATTGACGGCTCTGAACGCATTTATCGCCTCGCAAGAGGAATAAACGCACGTTACTGTCTAACTACCGCTTTGACTCGAAAATCAGTCATTGTGTTTTTAAGAACGTCTGGCGGTTTGGAGCCGCTTTCGGCCTCTCACTCCACCACATCCAAACCCATATTCCTCAGCCTTGCCGCCTCATCGGCCCAGCCTTGGCGGACTTTTACGTGGATGAAGAGGTGCACCGGCCGGCCTAAGAGTTCGGTCAGTTCTTCGCGCGCGGCCTGGCCGATGATTTTTAGCGTTTGCCCGCCCTTGCCGAGGACGATGCCTTTCTGGCTGTCGCGCGCAACAAAAATTGTCTGCTCGATGCGCACGCCCTTTTTGGTTTCTTTCCAGTCGTCGGTCTCGACCGTGGAATCGTAGGGCAATTCCTGATGCAGACGCAGGAACAGTTTCTCCCGCGTGACTTCCGCCGCCATCAACCGGTCGGAAATGTCCGAGAGCTGATCTTCCGGGTAGAGCCATGGCCCGGCGGGCGCCTTGCCCACGAGAAATGCTTTCAAATCCCCCAGCCCGTCGCCGTTCTTTGCCGAGATCATAAAAACATCGCTGAACACGCCGGTCTCGTTCAGCTCCTGCGCCAACGCCAGCAGTTTCGGCCGCGCGATTTCGTCAATCTTGTTGAGCACGAGAACGGCTTTGCCGTCGGCTTTTTTGAGCCCCTCGATAATCCGGTCCGCATCGATACGAGACTTACCGGCGCCGCCGCGTTCATTTTCACCTTCGAGATATGCCGGCGCATCAATGATCAAAAGCGTCTGGTCTGCGCCGCCCGCTCCCTCCCAGGCCGCCGCGACCATGGCGCGGTCAAGCCGCCGGCGCGGGGCGAAGATGCCCGGCGTGTCGATAAAGACCAGTTGCGCGTCGCCTTCAACGGCAATGCCGCGGATACGCGCGCGCGTGGTCTGCACTTTTTGCGTGACTATCGACACTTTCGCGCCAACCAGCGCATTTACCAGCGTGGACTTGCCGGCGTTGGGTGCGCCGATAACGGCGATCATCGCGCATTTCGTTTCCAAGCTCATTGCTCACATCCCCAACGCTTATTAGTTTGACCGCCTTCGCGGTCGGGGCGCGCGCCGATGACGGCGACCATAATGCATTTCGTGTCGGGATTATTCATCACCGTTCCAAATCCCTTCGCGGGTTAAAAAATTGCGCGCCGCGTCCATCTGCGCTTTGCGTTTTGACTTGCCTTCACCGCGCGCTGGCTTCTTACCCTTCACCTGCACTTCAATGGTAAAGGCCGGCGCATGCGCCGGGCCGTCCGCATCGAGAACACTATAATCAGGCGTACCGAGTTTTTTCTGCTGCGACCATTCCTGCAGCGCGGTTTTAGCGTCGCGGTGATACCTCGACAGCGCCTCAAGATTGGGCGTCCAATATTTCTCATAGACAATGCGCGCCGCATCAAGCCCGCCATCAACATAAATCGCGCCCAGCAACGCCTCCATCACATCGCCGAGGATAGCTTTTTTCCTGCGTCCGCCCGCGCCTTCCTCCCATTCCGACATCATGATAAACTCATCGATGCCGAAATGCAGAGCGGCTTTCGCGCAGGTCTCCTTGCGCACCAGCGCGTTGAGCCGCGGCGCCATATCGCCCTCTTCAAATTCAGGGTAGCGCCGCCACAACTCTTCCGCAGTCAACAACCCCAACACCCGGTCGCCGAGAAATTCCAGCCGTTCAAGGTCGTGCACGACCCTGGCCCCACCCGAAAGGCTTGAATGGGTCAACGCCCGCACCAGCAGATTCGGGTCGTTAAAGCGCCACCCAAGGCGGTCTTCAAGCGCTGAAAATTTGCGTTTTGTCATTCCACCGCAGCAAAGATGCGCCCATAGCGGATTACAAAGGGCCATTTCCAAACTTGCCAGAGGCTGGCATCATCTCCGTCTACGGAGAAAAATAACCGCTCTGCACGCCCGACAACATCCTCCAGCGGCACATAGCCAACCTGGCTTGTGACCCGGCTGTCCTGTGACTGGTCGCGATTGTCGCCCATCATGAAAAAATACCCAGCTGGCACTTGATACGGGCCGACATTATCCAGCCGTCCATTGTCGCCATCGCATTCCTGCACCAGGTAGGCAACGCCGTTAGGGAGCGTTTCACGATAAGTCGGCCTCTTCTTCAAGCTGCGATCACAGATGAGATTGCTCATCTCGACAAAGTCCTTTCGCACCGGCCCGCCGTTAATGTGCAAACGCCCTTTGATCATTCTGATTTCGTCGCCAGGCAGGCCAATGACGCGTTTGATGTAATCCTTGTTGCCGTCTTTACGGTTTTTGAAAACCACAACATCGCCGCGCTCCGGTTCGCCCGGAAAAATGCGCCCATGCACCGGCAGGCGCGTCAACGGGTAGACCAGCGACGCGCGGGAATAGCCAAAGGTCGGTTTCGAAACCACGAGGAAATCGCCGATGAGAAGGGTCGGCTTCATCGATCCCGAAGGAATATTGAATGGCTGGAAAATAGCGATGCGCAACACCAGCGCGATCGCCACGGCAAAGAAGATGGTCTTGGCAAGATCCCACGCCTCTTCGGCGGGGGTCATTTTCGGGGCTTCGACCTTGATCGTCTCACCCTCAACGCCTTTATCGCCGCCAAACAAACTCTTCAGGGAAAACCCCATAACCGAAACCTCTCTCTGCCCCACCCGATAAACTTTACGAAGGCTCTATTTAGCCCGCGCGTAGATTATGACAATGGCCTGGGCCAGGGGAAAATCGTCGGTGATGGTAAGGTGAATGTCGGCCTCATGGCCGTCGGGCGTGATTTCGGCCAGTCTTTTCGCCGCCCCGCCCGTGAGGGAGACGGTCGGTTTGCCCCCGGGCAGGTTCACAACCCCCATATCGCGCCAGAAAACGCCCTGGGAGAGCCCGGTGCCCAGCGCCTTGGCGCAGGCCTCCTTGGCGGCGAACCGCTTGGCGTAGGACGCCGCCCGGTTGTGGCGTTTGTTCGACTTCGCCTGCTCAATCTCAGTGAACACCCGCTTGGTAAAGCGCGCATCATGGCGCGCCAGCGTCTTTTCCACGCGGCGAATGTCGATAAGATCGTTGCCGATGCCGATGATCATGAGCCGCCTGCACTCGCCATAAGTTCTATCCATCCTAGTAAAAATAATAGTGTTGGGATCACAATAAGCGCCAAAGCAATAAGGAACAGCATTTTGGGATCATCAGCTCCCAAGCTTCGACCGGTTTTGCTAGAAAAATAAACCCCACTACTTATCGCAACCGCTACCAATAATAATACTGCACCAAAAACCGGCATCCCAAATGTAGCCGCAAGATACCAAGGCCAGGGAAAATCCATTAGAGCGCGCTCAATAATGCGCGCCGGTGCGCGCGTCCTGCATCAGGCGTTTCATTTCCTTCACCACTTCGCCCAGCCCCACGAACACGGCCTCGCCGACGAGGAAATGGCCGATATTGAGTTCGACGATCTCAGGGATCGCCGCGACCGGCTGGACATTCAAAAACGTCAGGCCGTGGCCGGCATGGACTTCAAGCCCCAAACTGTCGGCGAGCTCGGCGGCGGTTTTGATTTTCTCAAACTCGGCGCTGATGCGCGCGGGCTCTGTCGCCGCCGTCGCCTCGTAATAGGCGCCGGTGTGGATTTCTATTACCGGCGCGCCGGTGGATTTCGCCGCCTCGATCTGGCTTGTCTCCGGATCAATGAACAGCGACACCCGCGCGCCTATATCGGTCAGCTCACGGACAAAGGGCGCGATAAAGTTATGCTGGCCAGCGACATCAAGCCCGCCCTCGGTCGTGCGTTCATTGCGGTTTTCCGGCACCAGGCAACAGCCATGGGGTTTGACTTCGCTCACCAGCTTCAGCATTTCCGCCGTCGCCGCCATTTCGAAATTAAGCGGCAGGTCGATCTCTTCCTTGAGACGGCGCATATCATCATCGACAATATGCCGGCGGTCTTCGCGCAGATGCGCGGTGATGCCGTCAGCGCCGGCGCAGGCGACCAGTTCAGCAGCGCGCACCGGGTCGGGGTGCGCCCCGCCCCGCGCATTCCTGATCGTCGCGACATGGTCAATATTAACGCCGAGGCGCAGCGGTTTCTTATTCACTGGCTTACTCCGCGGCTGCCGGGTTTGACGGCGGGCGTGTCTTTCAAATGCGGCGGGAGATCATCGGCCGGCCAAGCATCGACTTTCAACTGCGCCAGGGCAATCACCGGCGCGCCGATCTCCGCCGCTCCGTTCGAGCGGTCAACCAGGCAGGCCAGCGCTAACACTTCACCGCCTGCATTTCTCACCGCTTCAATCGCTTCGCGCGCAGACAGGCCGGTTGAGACAATGTCTTCAACAACCAACACCCGCGCACCCGGCTCTAACGTGAAGCCGCGGCGCAAACAAAACTTGCCGTCAACGCGTTCGAGAAACATGAACGGCGCGCCGACATGACGCGCGGCCTCATAACCGTAGATGATCGCGCCCATCGCCGGAGAGATCACATAGTCGATCTTGCCTGGGATTGCGGCGCCCGCCTTTTCCGCCAGCGCTTTGCACAAGCGCGCGGTGCGCTCCGGATACATCGAGACGATGGACTTGTTGAGATAAGTATCGCTATGCAGACCGGACGATAAGATGAAGTGGCCCTTCTGCAAGGCGCCGGCTTGTTCAAACTCGCGTAACGCCTCAGAGCTGTTCATCGTCTTCGATCCCTATTCGCTCCGCAGACAAAACCGTCGGCGCCGCGCGGAGCCCCGCCAACGCCTGCGCCAATTGGCGCGCATCATGAACCTCAACGTCCATCACGACGTCGATAAACTCTTTAGAGCGATTTTGCAGCCGCATGCTGGCGATTGAAATCCCGTAGCGCGCGATAATCCCGGCGATCTCGCTGAGAACGCCGACGCCATTCTGCACCGTCACGGTAAGCCGCGCAAAAGCGTTTTGCTGCTCCTCGTCAGTGTCGCGCCATTTGAGATCAAGCCAGCGGCTTTGCGGCGGATCTTGCTTTGCCAGTTGTTCACAATGAATGGTGTGAACAGTAATGCCGCCGTCATCGCCGCGAATGCCGACAATGCGCTCGCCGGGCAGCGGCGTGCAGCACCGCGCAATGCGAACCGAAACGCCAGGGGTCAAGCCGGAAATCGCTACGCGCGGCTTGAATTCATGCAGGTTCGCCGGACGGATTTCACCTTCGCTGGCCGCCGAGGCGCCCGGATAGACCGCCTCAATCAGCTGATTGACCGGCAAGTCACCGCGGCCGACGCTCACCAACACGTCTTCGACCGATTTCTTGCCAAGCTTGCGCAAGCCCGCACGCACGCCCTTCAGCGAAAACTGCAGATGCGCGCCGGTAAAAACACTCTCTGCAATCGATCGGCCGAGCGCCAGATGTTCGTCATATTGCATCTTCTTGATGCGGCGGCGGATGGCGCTGCGCGCCCGACCCGATACGGCGATGATCTCCCATTCCGCCGGCACCGGTGCATTTTCCGAGCGCAAGACTTCAACCACATCGCCGGTCTCCAGCAATTTGCGCAAAGGACGTTGCACGCCGTTGATCTTTGCGCCGATGCATTGGTCGCCAACATCGGTATGCACGCCATAGGCAAAATCGAGCGCCGTTGCGCCCTTGGGCAGGGCAATGACGCGGCTCTTGGGTGTGAAGCAGAACACCTGATCTTGAAACAGCTCAAGCTTGGCGTATTGCAGCGCTTCGTCGAGGTCTTCTCCGCCTTGAAACATTTCAACCAGACGGCGCGGCGTCTCATAGGGGTCGTATTGTTTGGGGCCGACAATTTCAACGCTGGCGCCATTTCCGCCTACGTCCTTATATTGCCAGTGCGCGGCGACGCCGCGCTCGGCGGTCTCATGCATTTCGTACGTGCGGATCTGAATCTCAATGCGCTGACGGCGGCCGTCACGCCATGGCGGACCGACCACCGCGGTATGGATGGAGCGGTAATTATTCGGCTTCGGCGCTGAGATATAATCGTCAAATTCCGACGGGATCATGCGCCAGTTGGAATGAATGATCCCGAGCGCACGATAGCAATCGTGCACCGTATCAACCAGCACGCGGAAAGCATAAATATCAGCCAGATCGTCAAACGAGACATTCTTGTGCTGCATTTTGCGCCAGATTGAATACGCGCGTTTTTCGCGGCTATAGACTTGTGTATCGAGACCTTCGACCTCGAGCTTTTGACGCAGCACGTTGGCAAGCTCGACAACGCCGCCGACCGAGTGCTGATGCAACTCATCAAGGCGTCGGCTGATGGTTGCATAAGCGTCAGCGCTTAACTCACGGAAAGCGATATCTTCCAACTCTTCGCGAAACCGCTGAACGCCGATGCGCCCGGCGAGCGGCGCGTAAATCTCCATTGTCTCAAGCGAGATGCGCTGTCGTTTCTCCGTATTGGCGATGTAATGGAGCGTGCGCATATTGTGCAGACGGTCAGCAAGCTTGACCAGCAAGACGCGAACATCGTCCGCCATGGCGACGACAAATTTGCGGAAGTTCTCCGCCTGTTTACTGGCCTCATCACGCAACTCAATGCGCGAAAGTTTGGTGACGCCATCGACAAGCCGCGCGATCTCTGCGCCAAAATGCTTTTGGATATCGCCGATCGTATAATCGGTATCTTCAACAACGTCGTGCAACAACGCCGTGACTACGGTTGCCGCATCGGCGCGCAGCTCGGTCAGGATCGCCGCCACCGCAAGGGGATGAGAAAAGTACGGATCGCCAGACTGACGGGTCTGGTCGCCATGGGCTTTCATTGCAAAAATATAGGCGCGATTGAGAATATCTTCGTCTGCGTCACGATCATAGGCGCGCACCAGATCGACAAGTTCAGCCTGCCTGATAAACCCGACCGGATGCGAGGCTTTCGACGGCGGCGAACCTTTGGTTTCATTTTCAGAAGTGTGCGTCTCGAGCGGCGCAGATGAATCGTGCGGCTTTTCCGCAGGACCGGTGTCGGATTTTGATTTGGCCGTCAGTTTATCAGCCATTTCCCATCGGCCATGTTCGCGGCGCGTTCAAAACCGGTCCGGTGAAACGCTGCGCGGTATTTGCGCTATCTTCTTTGACGCTTAGCCTTTCGGCAATGTCTGCGGGGTCGTCATCCCGGCAGCCTGGATCGCCTTAAGGTAATCATCTTCATTCATCTGATCAAATTCCGGCGCATCGGCGCGCTCAGATCCTGCTTCCGTGTCTTCGCCCTCGTCGAATTCAACCTGTTTCTGCAGGGATTGCACCAGCTCTTCATCAAGCTCTGATGGCGTGAGCACGGTTTCGGCAATTTCGCGGAGCGCAACGACCGGATTTTTATCATTGTCGCGATCGACCATGAGCGGCGCGCCGGAGGCGAGAATGCGGGCGCGGTGAGCCGCCAAAAGGACGAGGTCAAAGCGATTGGTAACCTGCTCGACGCAATCTTCTACCGTGACGCGGGCCATTCTAGTCTCCTGATAATCGGACTTGCTGAGATATCGCCCCTCTTGGCGAGATACAAGCGCTGCAATGCAAAAAATCGCCAAATTATTGCAAAATTTGCTGCGCCGCACGCACTGGCAGGGCGGCCAGCATTTCACGCACCGTTTTACCGGTTTCCGGCGAGCGCCAATCCGGGGCGATATCGGCCAGCGGCGCCAGCACGAATTCCCGCTCCGCCAGACGCGGATGCGGCAGCTGAAAGCCGCCACCGCCCTCTTCGCGCCGTCCGTTGCGGCGCTCCCGGCCATAGGCGATGAGATCGAGGTCAAGCGTGCGCGGCGCGTTTTTGCGCCGGCGCAGACGCCCAAACCCCGCCTCAATAGCATGCAACACCGCAAGCAAGGTCTCTGGCTGAAGATCGGTCTCAATAACCGCCGCAGCATTCACGAATGGCGGCTCGGCCGGGTCGGGCCAGGCCGGCGTGTGATAGAGTGGGGAGACCGCAAGCATGTCGGTTAGCCGCGCCAAGGCAGAAAAGGCGCTTAAAACAATCTGTTGCGAATCAATGCCGCAAAAAGGCAAACTCGAACCGGCGGCGATTAGAATCATTATTTCTACCTTCCGATAAACTACCCGCCCGAAACTGATATAAAAAGTAATATTTGAGGCATTTATGGCAAGTTTCTTAGGACTGCGCGAAACTGAAAGAACCGCATTTTTTATCGACGGCGCCAATCTATACAAGGCCGCGCGCAACCTTGGTTTTGATATTGATTACAAAAACTTGCTGGAGAAAACGAAGTCAAGCTGTCAGCTTTTGCGGGCTTCATATTACACATCCATCCAAGAAGATCGCGACCAGGATTATTCCCCGCTCCGCCCTCTCGTCGACTGGCTTGATTACAATGGCTACACCATGGTTACCAAAGCCACGCGGGAATTTACAGACCAGCAGGGCCGCAAGCGATTTAAAGGCTCGACAGACATCGAACTGGTTGTCGATATGCTGCTGCTTGCCAGCCGGCTAGACCATATCGTCATCTTCAGCGGTAACGGCGATTTCCGCCGCGCTATAGAAGCGGTGAAAGTCAAGGGCGTGCGCGTCACCGTGGTCTCAACCGTGAAGTCCTCGCCGCCGATGGCGTCCGACGATCTGCGCCGGCAGGCCGACAGCTTTATCGACCTCGCCGATCTGGAAAAGGTCATCGGCCGTTCTGGCGCGCCGGCGCGCAAACCGCAGGCGGAGAAAGCTGATTACGAAGATGAATATGATGATGAATTAGACGAAGAGTACGAAGACATAGAGTAAGGATATTCGATTGAGTGATGGCAATGCGATAGACCCAGCGCCCGACTGCGCGCTTTGTCCGCGGCTTGCAAAGTTTCGTGCCGAAAATAAATCTACCTATCCGTATTATTTCAACGCTCCGGCGCCATCTTTTGGGCCGCGCACTGCCTCGCTTTTAATTGTTGGGCTCGCACCTGGCCTCCATGGCGCTAACCGCACCGGGCGGGCTTTCACGGGCGACGCTTCCGGCGATCTGCTTTATGCAACGCTGGCAAAATTCGGACTTTCCAAAGGCCGATATGCATCGGCGGCCAATGACGGATTGCGACTTAAAAAAACCGCCATCACCAACGCAGTGCGTTGCCTGCCGCCTGGCAACAAACCGAACGGCCAGGAAATCAGGACTTGCCGGCAGTTTTTAACAACTCAGATCAAGCGCATGAAAAATCTGCGCGCGATTTTGTGTCTCGGCCGCATCGCCCACGCATCCACGCTTGCCGCCCTAGACATCAAGCAGAAAGATGCACCGTTCAGCCATGGCGCCCGCCATCCGGTTCCGGCGACGCAAATTATACTGTTCGACAGCTATCATTGCTCCCGATACAACACCAATACAGGGCGATTGACCGCCAAAATGTTTGAAAACGTGTTCGCAACGATGAAAACCTGTATAGAAATCCCGCCCGCAATCGCGGCCGAATAAAATTCCGGCGGAGAGAGCTTGCCATGCCCAGAAATTGGGGCCTGCCTGCGAAAGACCAACACGCTGCGTTCATCAACGCAAAGACCGCCAAGCCGTTGCTGACGCTGATGGTCTCTGCGATATTCGGCGTGATCGGCGCCTCGGTTGCCGCTGTCAGCTTTACCGAGGCGCGCGCCCTTCTGCCCGATCTTTTTCATGGCGCGAGCCTGATCGCCGCTGTTATCACGGCGGGGTTTGGCTGCTGGAGTTATATCTGGCTGGCGAGGCCGCGCTTTGCCGCGCAATTCTCCGGCCAGGGCGATGCGTTTTCAGGCCTGTTGCGGTTTTACGTGCGCGCTGCAATCGTTTTGTTTGTGGTTTTAATCGTCGGGCAATACGCCCATATCCTGACGCCGGACATTATCGGCGTATTGCTGCTATGCGTCTCAGGCGGCGCCGGCGCGGCGGCGGCGTTCCAGACCGTGCTCGCATTTGTTCCCTATTATGAATAGCCAGCGCTACATAGCTACGCGTTAAATCCAGCGGCGCGTCTTGGTGCGGTAGTGATCGTATTCCGGACCGAACCGGCGCGCGAGATAGGCTTCCTCCGGCGGGATGACAAAGAAATTGAAAATAACCCCGGCGGCGATGGTGGTTACAATGACCCACACATTCAGCGTTGCAATGCCAAACCCGATGCCGAACAACATCATCGCCAGATAAATTGGGTTGCGGGAATAGCGGTAAACGCCGTCGGTAAAGAGCTGACGCGAGGGCGTGCCCGGCGGCAGGGTTTCTCCGGCCTCAGCAAAAGCGGAGATCGCCGTCACCACAAGCACGACCGAGCCAAGCAACAAAACACCACCGGCGGCTTCGGCGAGGATGCGCGGCATGGCGAGCCAGCCGCCGGCGAAAACGCGAATGATGTAGCCGATCAGCAGCGCCGAAAAAAACACCGTCGGCGGATGGATCGAGACATGCGGGTGGTCTTCATCATTTGTGCTCATCATCATCCTCTGTCGCGCAACAGCCGCTGCTTTGACCGCGCCCAGTCCCGATCTTTGGAGGTGTCGCGTTTGTCATGCATTTTTTTGCCCTGGCCGATGCCAATTTCGAGCTTGGCCATGCCGCGCGCATTAAAGTACAGGCGCAAAGGCACCAGCGTGAAGCCTTTTCTCTCAACCGCCTGGACCAATCGCGCCATCTCACGCTTGTGCAGCAACAACTTACGCGGCCGTTTGGGTTCGTGGTTTTGACGGTTACCGGCGGAATATTCCGGAATGTTGGCGTTGATCAGCCAGATCTCGCCATTCTCCGGCGAGGCGTAACTCTCGGCAATGTTGACCTTGCCCTCGCGCATCGCCTTCACTTCGGTGCCAGTCAGCACAATGCCGACCTCCAGAACATCATTGATTAAATAATCAAAACGCGCGCGGCGGTTTACTGCGATGACTTTCCTGTTTTCAGTCTTGTTGTCGGCCATCAATCAATCAGGCCCAGGCCTTCAAGCGCGGCGCGGACTTTCGCCTTTGCCGCATCACCGGGCGGCGTCATCGGCAGACGCACTTCGTTGGTGCATAAGCCCATCAGCGACAGGGCGTATTTCGTCGGCCCAGGCGAAGCGTCGAAAAATAACGCTTCCATCAACGGCGCAAGCCGGTCCTGAAGCGCCAGCGCGGCGGCAAAATCGCCGCGCAATGTCGCGTCCTGCATTTGCGCACACAGCGCCGGCGCAACATTGGACGCCACCGAAATACATCCGCGCCCGCCCATCGCGTTAAAGCCAACCGCAGTCATATCCTCGCCCGACAGCTGCACAAAATCCGCATCGCAAGCAAGCCGTTGCAGCGCAACGCGCGCAAGGTCGGCGGTCGCATCCTTGATGCCGACAATCCTAGGCAATCTCGACAACCGCGCCAGCGTCTCAACAGAAAGGCTGACGGTCGTGCGCGCAGGAATATTGTAAATGATGATCGGCATGTCGGTGGCGCTATGGAGGGCTTCGTAATGCCCGGTCAGACCGGCCTGGTTGGGGCGGTTATAATAGCCCGTCACCGCTAGAATACCGTCGGCGCCAAACTCTTGCACCCGCTGCGCCATCGAGATGGCATAGGCGGTGTCATTGGACCCGGCCCCAGCAATTACCGGCGCGCGACCGGCCGCCGCCTCGACACAGAGCCGGACGGCCCGCTCGTGCTCAGGGTCAGAAAGGGTCGCAGATTCGCCGGTCGTTCCCACCGGCACCAGCGCATGCGTGCCCGCATCAACTTGAATGTTAACCATTTTCTGGAAAGCATCGTCGTCGATGCGGCCGTCTTTGAAGGGAGTAACGAGGGCGGTGATGGACCCTTTAATTTGGTTCATGAGCTCATTTTTCTGAATTGTGACCGATCGATAACGTCCTATTTCAAAATCAGCAAGAGACGGGCTATTTTGAACCTGGCCACTTTGGGGTAGGTTGGGGCAGCTGCGTTCGTTGTGTGGGAGAAGCGGAAATGATGGAATCAGCGCGCAAGCGTTTGATGAAGCTGGTTTTTGTGGTTTTGACGGTGTTTTCCGTCGCGATGTTTGCGTTCAATGGCGCGGCTTCTGCGAGCCCGTCGCCACGGCTCAAACCGCCGCCCCCCGGCCCGGTCTATCTGTCGCGCGCCGACTATGCCGCTCTGTCCTTGATCGCCGACGCGTTAAAGCACAAACATTTTTCTGACGCCCGCAACCACATACCGCAGATCAGCGACCCGATTGCAGCCAGCCTTGGCGAGTGGATGTATTTCAAGGCCGAAGACCCGCTGGTGAATATCGCCGCCGCAGACCGGTTTTTTGACTTTCATAGCGACTGGCCTGCTGCAAGCCGTATTCAAAGCTTTGTCGAAAAACGCATTAGCAACGCCACTCCGGCCAAAACTGTACTGGATTTCTTCGACAGCCGCGATCCGATCACTGGCGCCGGCAAAATTCAACTGGCGCGCGCGCTCTTTGCCACGGACGAGAACGACGCCGCGCAATTCCACCTGCGCGATGCATGGGTGCATCACAATTTCAATGTGAAAGAAGAGCGCCGCATTCTTAAAATCTATGGTCGGCTGCTAACCAAAGAGGACCATGCCGCACGCGTCGACCGTCTGTTATGGGCGCGTCAGGTGACTAATGCGCGGCGGGTTTTTTCAAAGCTGTCTACCAACGAGCGCCGCAAAGCCCAGGCCCGCGCAGCTCTGTTGTTGCGCGCAACATCCGGGCCGAAACTTTATCGCAACCTGTCGAAGGACAGCCAGATGGACGCCGGCGTTCTACACGCCGCCGTTCGTTATTACCGTCGCAGCGGGGCTGAGGAAACAGCACTCGCGCTTTCCGCCAAGGCGCCGAGCGAAACCGCCGCATTACGCAATCCGGCGCGCTGGTGGGATGAGCGCCAGCTATTGATGCGCTGGGCGCTGAAACAAGGCCGCTTTGGCGACGCCTACGCCCTCGCCGCCAATCATGGGCTGGAAGCGGGCGAAGATCTTTCCGAAGCGGAATTCAACGCCGGCTGGATTGCGCTTCGCTTTTTGGACCAGCCGGCCCGCGCGGAGACGCACTTTCTAGCGTTGGCTTCGGTTGTGGGGACGCCGATTTCACTTTCACGCGCCTATTACTGGCTTGGCCGCGCCGCTGCGGCGGAAGGCAAGCCAGACCTTGCAACATCTTACTATCAAGCGGCGACGCCTTATTATTATTCTTTCTACGGACAGCTTGCGGCGGAAAAACTGGGCGGGGCGGCGCTACAAAACAGGTTCGGCCCCGTGATTGTCGCAACGCCGAAAGACCGCGCAATGTTTTCAGCCCGCCCGACGGTCGCAGCGCTGCGCATGCTTTCCGATCTCGGCCTCGATTATGAGTTTATGGTCTTTGCCTATCACGTTGACGACCGGCTTGAGCGCCCCGGCGAATATGTCGAGCTTGCTAAACTCGCCAATGGTGAAGGCGCCCCGCATCTAACGGTGCGCGCCGGCAAGGTCGCCATCCGACGGGGGGCCTTTGCCGCCAATGTCGCCTATCCCGCCGTCTTCGTTCCAGAAGAAGCAAAACGCTTCGTTTCGCCGGAAATCATTTTGGGTCTGTCGCGTCAGGAAAGTGAATTTAACCCCCGCGCATTTTCCAGGGCCGGCGCAAGAGGCATGATGCAACTTATTCCGTCTACGGCGCTAATCACCGCACGCAAGGAAGGCATACGCTATTCGCGCACCGCGCTTCTCGACGACCCGGTATACAACCTCACCCTAGGCTCGGCGCATCTGTCTCATCTTCTGGAGCAATTTAACGGCTCTTTGGTGTTGACCTTTGCAGCCTATAACGCCGGGGTTAATCGCGCCGCGCAATGGATCGAGGTCTATGGCGATCCGCGCGGGCCGGATATCGATCCGGTCGACTGGATTGAGCTTGTGCCGTTTTCTGAGACCCGCAACTATATCCAGCGGGTGCTGGAAAACACGCAAGTTTATCGCGGCCAGCTCAATAACAAACCAATTCCCGGCCGGCTCGCCTCTGACCTGGAACGCGGCGGCAAGCGCGGGCGTATAGCAACCCACACGCCCAACGCACATCTCACAGCACTCGCCGCCGGCAAAGGCGCGCAAAAACTGGCGCCCCTGCCCGCAAACACCGCCAACCGCGCAGCACAATTCCTGCTGGCGCGAACCGAGATTGTCGCGTTGCCTGATATTGTTCAGGCTAACGACCAGAATATTTCGCCGTTGGACGCGAAAGCGAGTAATCCGGCGCCAGCCCCGAAGGCTGCGCCAGAAACCGCTTACACGCCGGAGAATACTGTTGCTGTCGCCGATATTTCCGAACCTTCAGCAATCACCGCCGAACCCGTTGCAGCCCCCGCGGCCATTATACTATCCTCCGTAGGCGGAATAGCACAAAAACAGCCCGCCAAAGATATCGCGCCGACTGAGAAGCCTTTGGCGCTGCCCGTCGCCGTTGCGCCGCCGCCGCTGGCGACGGATGCAACCACAGACATGATAGAGCGCCTCGCCGCCGAGGCGATAGCCGACAGGCCTGAACCTTTGAGCACGGCGCCGGCGCCGACAACCGAAATAGTTGAGAATGACACGCTGTCCTATGACTTTCCGGCGCTGGCTGCAGAGCCCGACAAGATTGTGGCGGCGCCTGCGGCGTTTGACCCGTACCTCGCCAGCGTCGATGATGACCGCGACGACATCACCGACGAGTGCCTGACCTATGACTACTTTCTGGCGCAAAAGGCCAAAGAAGAGATCGCCGCCGCAGACCTCAACGCAAACATGCTCGCCGAAATGCAAGGCGACAGCGATAGTGCAACTGACCCCTGTTATTGAAAACTCCGTGTGAGAGGCAGGCTCTCCCTCAAGCGCACGCCGGGCCGATTATCAGCATAACTGGAGCGTCGTTACCCGTCTTGCAAAGCCGCTCTTTTCCGGGCAGAACCGGCGGCGGAGAGGTGGCCGAGTGGTCGAAGGCGCTCCCCTGCTAAGGG
>JAJFGA010000010.1 GCA_021776375.1 Hyphococcus sp.
CGGTAAAAGCGGGCTTTCGCTAAAGTTAATAGCAGGTTAATCTATCTGGTCTGAGGGAGATTAAGTGTGGGGCCCGGTCATGGCTGACGGATCGCCGAAAATATTCAAACGACGGTCGATGGCCGCCTATGCGGAGGACGCCGACCCGCGCTTTGCAAGCGCGCCGGACCGGTTTGCCGACAAGGATAATGGCAAACGCAAAGCCACTTTTGGCGACAAGCCCAAACCCCCCGCTAAGATTGCTTTCACCGGCGAGGAGTGGGGGTTCGGATATCAGGCAGCCTCTAAATTCATCAATATTGCGAGACATCGCGGCACAGTGCCCGACGCCGGTTTCGGCGCAATGGACAATGTGCGCGTTGAGCGCGAATTTGAAGAGGCCAGCAAAAATAACGCGTTTGATTACAATGCGCCGGTCACGCAGCCCTTGCGCACAAAAGAACAAGCGCTCATGGCGGTTCAACAGGGAACGGCGGACTTTGCGCTCGTTCCGTTTTATAATCCGTATGCGGGCTATGATTACGAAGCGCTGCGCGCTGTCTCCAGCCTCGCCCGTATGCGCGGCATCCAACAAGTCGAGGCGACGGACCATTTTTGCCTCGCCGTTCATGAATCACAGCTTTACGACATAGTGCAGTCATCCCACCCAGGCACTGGATTTTCCTCGCTACAGCGGCGGGTTCGCAAATCCTGGGGCGCGACCGATTCAGATAGCGGCAACCAGCCTGGCGACGATTATAATGGCGAGGCCCCGCGCGCTGGCCTGCCGATTGACATGGCCGACCAAAAATTAATCCGTGACCGGATTGATGTTGTGTTTGCCGGCCCCGAGGCGGCGCGGCGCTGCAAATCCAAACTCGATGGCATGCGCGCTATTGGCGTTGAAACCAAAGAAATGCCGCTCACCATAGAGCCCCATCGCGAACTCGCGCGGTTGGCGCGCTCAACGATAAACACGTCCCGCCAGACAAATACGGTCTTCGATCCGATCACCGGCGACACCCGCCACTTTTCCACCCTTGGCGCGGAAGCGCAAAGCGGTAGCCTGTTTGCCATGGCGTTGCCGTATGAAGTCGCCATGCGCTCGTCCGACTATGTCATCATCGATCACAATATCGACGACGCACCGCCCTTGAAGACGCGGTTTATGGTGGTTGAAAACAATCCGGACCATTCCCTTTACGAAGACAAGTACCGCACAACCGACGCCAAAACAGGCTACTGGACGAAACGCCTGGCGGCGGTCGCAAACCCAACCGGCGCCTTCGGCCAGGGCTTTATGAATATGCTCGGCTATGTCGCTGCGACTTTGGCGGTGGTCATGATTGTCGCCGGCTTTTATGGGGTCAGCGCCGCGTCATATGCGGCGCTTGAGTTGCCTGCAGCGCTGTCGTGGCTCTCCTCTTTAACATCGACCGGCATGATGCTGCTTGGCGGCGGGCTGGCCTTTGCAGCGTTCATGCTGCTCTCGGTACAGAATACCGGCTCGCGGGGCGTGCGCGTCATGTTCTTGTTTCGCCGGGACAAAACGGCCGCCTCGATTGGCGACATTGAAAACTTCCTGCGCAACTATGGCGTCCGCCACACTGTTGTGCGCCTGGACGAGGACAGTGATGCGAAGTCGCCGGCCGCCGTAATCTTGGACGTCGAATTTTTCCCGGAAGACTTTAGCTACGGTCCCATTAAAGCGGTAACTAAGCGCATGCGTGGCTCAGTCGTTAACGGCGCGCTCAAGAAGGCTTTTCAACGCTGGAAAAACCGCGGCGTCACTATTCTTGCGGCGATGCCATTTGAGGCTGACCAGGCACAATTGCCCAAGCACACCCCGCGCCGCTGGTGGAACGAAGCAGTCGGCGCATGGGCAGCGGATTTTACCGAGACAATGTTTATCCGTCTCTCACGGGTGCTATTCTTCTATGTGCTGCCAGCCTTTGGAATTGGTTTTCTGGTGTGGAAGCTTCTCCTTAACGGCTAAGGCTGCCGCGCGGTCAGGATTTATTCGGCTTGGTCGTTTTCAAAAATAGATAAACCGCGCCGCTGCCGCCATGGCGCGGGTGAGCGGCGCTGGCGCGGATGATGTGTTGGCGGAAGGCGTCTTCCAACAGCCAGTCGCGCAATTTTGCCTGTAAGACGCCGCCGGTTTTACGCCCGGCGATCGTACGTGCGCCCTTACCGGTAATCACCAACACGCAACGATGGCCGCGCCGGCGCGCCTCCAGCAAAAACCCATAAAGCGCCGCCCGCGCCGAAGCCTGATTATGCCCATGCAGATCAAACGTTGCATCGATGGGGAGGCGGCCGCGGCTGGCATGCCGGTCGAGCCGCGGGTCGCCGGCGGAAAATGCGTCCTGCGAGGTGCTTTGTGTGCGCCGCTCCGCAAGCGCCGCCGACGAGCGATGCGGCAAGGACGATATCCCGGTCAAACCGCCAGCCAGGCTTGTCGGCGGGCTTGCCTTATCCACGCCCGGCCGCCGCAACGGCGCGACATCGCGAACCGTGCGGCGCCACAGGTCATCTTCGCCCCGGCTCAGCCTGCGCCGGCTCATCGCTCGGATCGCCGGGGAAGCCTGTCGGCAACGCTGCGCGGGACAAGTACATACATTTCACCGCGCGCCTTCATCGCCCCGGCGACCGCGCCAGCGCCCTTGCCGGTTCCCCAAAAAACATCGCCACGCACCGGACCGCGAATGGCGCCGCCTGTATCTTGCGCCACCATAAGGCGGCGAAGGGGCTTGGGCCCGACACCATCAACCGGCTCAATATCGATCCACACCGGCGCCCCCAGCGCATGATAGCGACGGTCGACGGCAAGGCTTCTTTGCGGCGTCAGCGCCACGCCTTGCGCACCAGGCGGGCCGAGATCGCGTTCCGGCGGACCGAGTTCGCGAAAAAACACATAAGATGCATTTTCCTCACGCAGCGCGCGCGCCTTATCCGCGCCGGAGCCGGCAAGCCATCCACGGATCGACGGCATCGAGATATCTTCAAGCGGCATAATCTCGCGTTCAACCATAACCCGCCCGATGGACGTATAGGCATGTCCGTTTTGCCCGTCATAGCCCACGCGCATTTCACCGCCATCCTTAAATCGCAACCGCCCTGAGCCCTGTATCTGGAGGAAAAACAAATCATCGGCGGCAAGCCAAGCGATCGGCGCAGCGGCGCCGTTCAGCGCACCCTGATTGATCGCCTTGCGGTCCGCATAAGGAACAAGCTGGCGCCCCGCCAGCTTTCCTGCAATGCGCTGCCCCGATAGCTCCTCGCGGAAGACGCCAAGATCGACTTCAATAAGATCGCCCGGACGCCGAAAAACCGGTGTTGTAAACACCTTTCCGGGCGTTCGGGCGGCGTCATAAATCGGCTCAAAATAGCCTGTGAACAGGCCTGTTTCCTCGATTTTCGGCCCCTTACGGCGGATCGGGCTATCCGGCAGGGGCGGGCGATATTGAAGGATTTGCACCGGCTGGAAATTATTTTCAAAGAACACCCGAAAGGCGCCGCGCTTAACCGACAGATCCGAGTAATAGCGACTATTGATCTCCCCTGCCTCTTCACATGGCCTGCGCCAATCCCCCACCGATCCTGCAAGCGTTAAATTCTGAAACCGGTCGCCAAGGTATTCTTGCGGGTTCGCCGCTTCAGACGGATCGCGCGCCAGGAGCGCTTCGCACGACCTTAAAAAGGCGGCGAAAGCCGGTAGAGAGTCATCTTGTTGCCAATCGCGAAGCTGGTAAAAATCAGCGAGCCGAAAGTCGATGCCCGGCGCACCATAGGCTGCATCAACGTGCCGCCTGTCATAGAACGGCGCAACGATCCCGCTGAACACAAGGAAGCCGGCGAGCAGCGCAAAAATTGTGCTGGCGAGCAAAGCCGCTCTGATTTGGATATGGTTCGGTATGAACAAGTTTCAGCGTTCTCACAATTGACGCTGAAAAGTCTAGAGCGCCGGGCGAAAAAGTGGAAACCGGTTTTTCGTGTAATCCGGCGCGCAACAAAGAATCTAGACCATGGGCGATACTTCTTAATCGCCTGATGGTCTAGGCCGCGCCGCCTGTCGCGACAAGAATCCAGTTGGGGTCTCGGCTTGAGCGTTTCTTTGAAAAGGTCCAGCGATCCTTAACCAGCTCAATCCGGTTCGGGTCCCCGTCAACCACATTGCCCTCTTTATCGCGGGTAACGCGCACCTGGTTGGAGGTAAACTCTGTGGTCGCCCGCATCCGGCCCTGATCAACCTGACTATCAACGATGGCGGCATGATCAACGCCGATAAATTTGAGATCAGCACTCTGGCCAGCTTCCTCGCGCGCCACGACTGCAAGCTTGAAAGCATCGTATACAGAATCGCTGAGATAGGCGCGGATAGACCGCAGATCGCCGGAGGCAAAAGCTTCAACAATCATCTCATAGGCCGCCTGTGCGCCGGCGAGATATTCAGATTCACTAAATTCCGGCTCAGCCTCGCGCAGCACCCGCGCATTGGTCGATACCGGCGCCGGCGGCGCTTCATCGCCATGTTGAGCCTCGTCCGCATCATCGGCCTGGCGCTCACTCGCGCTCGCCTTCGCCTGCAAGCCGTCTACATCATGGCGCTGCTCATGGCCTGAGCGCGTACCCATCACCGACATCAGCCGAAATAGGATAAAGGCCGTAAGGCCGGCGAAGAAAAGAAGAACTGGATCCATATCTGGTCGATTTTACACTGAAAAATCTTAAAAATGCGCGAGCCCTTCTTATATAGGGTGGAAATTGCGGGAAACACCACAGCTTATGTTTTTTATCCTTCTGATAGTGTTCGTTTTAGGCCCGATTGCCGAAATTTACGTACTTCTGGCCGCCGGCTCGGCATTTGGGGTTTTACCGGTCGTCGGCGCCTGTCTGGCGACGGCGCTTATCGGCGGCTGGATTATCCGGATGCAGGGCCTAACGGCGCTCGAAAATGCCCGCCGGGAGCTGGGAGAGGGCAGGCCGCCGGTAGCCGCCGCCCTCGATGGCGCCCTGTTGGTCGTTGCAGCGCCATTCCTGATGACGCCCGGCTTTCTGACGGACGCAGTAGGCTTTGCCTTGCTGGCGCCGCCTATCCGCCAGCTTATTGGGCGAATGGCCCTGCGGGAAATCAAGCGCCGCATAGGCCGTGGCGATGCGACAATAACCATCCACCGGCCATAGAACTCTGAGTGAAAAGCAGGCGCCGGGTTGCAGGCGGCGGGGTCGGCGTGTAAAGAGCGCGCTTCGTAAAATGAGACGGTGACGCAATGTCTGAAACGCCCGAAGACCCAAACCAAACCCCAACTGGAGAACCAGGCAATAACGGCCCGTCATTTGCTGTCCTTACCCAGTACCTCAAAGACATGTCCTTTGAGAATCCGAATGCGCCGGCGAGCTTTCAGACCAGTTCCCCGCCCCAGATGGAAGTCAATGTTGACGTTGAGGGGCGACCGCTGGCGCAGGACCAATATGAAGTTGAGCTAACCGCGTCAGCGCGCGCAACACGCGACGACAAAGTGGTATTTGTCGTTGAGGCGTCTTACGCTGGTGTTTTTGAAATCAAGAACCTGCCGCGTGAACAGCTCGAAATGGCGATGCTGGTTGAGTGCCCGCGGCTTTTATTCCCATTTATGCGCCAGATTATTGCTGATGCGACACGCAACGGAAATTATCCACCCTTGATGTTGGAGCCGATAGACTTCATGGGGATATTTCTCGCCAATAAAGACCGCGCACAAAGCAACGCCGCCGGACAAGCCTAAGCCCATTACTCTGCGGGCGTGCGCCACAAACTCTCGGCGCCAAGATCGGCCAAAAAAGCTTCGTGTGCGTCCTTTTCTTCCTCGGTAATCCGCGGAGCCAATGGCGCTGGACGCGCGCGCGCCTGGCGCGATAGCCCCGTGCCATTGGCGGCCCTGTCGCCGTCGCCATTTTCGTCGCGCGCGAAATTCAGCCCTGCCTGAGCGCCGCCGGTCAACTCAATATAAACTTCGGCGAGGAGCCTGGAATCGAGAAGCGCGCCGTGCCCATCGCGTTTGCGCTCATCGGTGTCGATACTAAAGCGCCCACAAAGCGCATCAAGGCTCGCCGGGGCGCCGGGAAACTTTCGCCGCGCAAGAAGCAGCGTATCAACGAGCTTATTGCCCAGCACTGGCAGGCCCGCCGCCTTTAGCTCCGCTTGCAGGAAGGGCATATCGAAGCCGGCGCCATTATGGGCGACCAGCTCAGCCTTACCGATAAACGCGCAAAAAGCGGGTGCAACTTTTTCATCCGCGAAACTCGGCTTGTCCGCAAGAAACGCTTGTGAGAGGCCATGAACCCGGAACGCACCATCCGGCATGTCACGTTCCGGATTGACGTAGATGTGGAAATTTCTCCCCGTCACCGCACCATTGACCAGCTCAATCGCCCCGATCTCGACAATCCGGTGGCCTTCGGAAAACTTAAACCCTGTGGTTTCTAGATCGAATACAACCTGACGCATGTGACCTCGTACCCCGAATTTATTCTGCAGGAGGAAAGAGCGTGGTCTTCACCTGGGCTGCGAGCCCACGCAACGTAAACGGCTTTTGAATATACTCGGCGCCGTCGATGACGTCGAGCTGTTCACGAACGGCAGATTCGGCATAGGCCGACATGAAAATTACTTTTGCCTTAAGACCAAGTTGCTCGCGCGCCTCAGAGACAAACGACGGCCCGTCGAGAACGTTCATCATGACATCGGAGATGACTAGGTCAAAATCGACGCCTTCTTCCTCAAGGATTTCAAGCGCGTCCTCACCGTCCTCAGCAACGGTGATTTCATAGCCGCAGTCGGTGAGGGTGGCGGCGACGAAGGTGCGCACGGAATCCTCGTCTTCGACAATCAAGATCCGCCCGGCGCCGGTCAAGTCTTGTGACTGGCTGGGCGCAACCGCGGCGACATCTACTTTTTCTTCTACGGCGCCAGTATAAGCAGGCAGGTATATACTGAAAACCGCACCACCGCCGTCGCGATTGGCGAGCGCGATGGCGCCATCCATTTGCCGGATAATTCCGTAAACCGTGGAAAGGCCGAGCCCAGTGCCTTTTCCTGATTCTTTGGTTGTAAAAAATGGATCGAAAATTTTCGCTGCAATTTCCGGCGACACGCCGGGCCCCATATCGGCGACCTCAATCAAAACATAGTCCTGCTCGCTAAGGCCAGGGATGTTCAACGCCTTGATGTCATCGGCTGGAATATTCTCAGTCCGGATCGTCAGCGCCCCCCCTCCCGGGCCCATTGCATCGCGCGCATTGACCGCAAGGTTCATAATCGCGGTTTCCAGCTGGTACCGGTCAACCTTCACCAGCGGCAACGCCCTGCCATTGATAAGCTCAAAGCGAACCTTCTCTCCAATTGCGCGGGTGAGAAAGCGGGAGAAGTCTCGCAATATCTCTGTTACGGACAGAACTTCGCGCTTCAGCGTTTGCTTGCGCGAAAATGCGAGTAGCTGTTTTGTTGTGTTGGCGGCGCGCTGCGCGTTCTCGCGGATCTGCACAAGCTCGGTGTAGGACGGATCGCCCGCCGGATGTTTCAACATCAATCGTTCGCACTGGCCCAGAACGACTTGCAGGTAATTGTTGAAATCATGCGCAACATTGCTGGCGACCTCGCCGATGCCGCGCAGTTTCTGGTCTTGCGCATAGCCTTCTTCCATGCGCTTGCGGTCGGTAATATCGACGGAATAAAGAAGGGTTTTGCGCACGCCATAAGCGCCGCGCTTGCGCCGCACAGGGCGCGGATAGATCGCAAATGTCCGCGCCTCAACGCCGGTCCCGATGGTTGTTTCAATGGGCGTCAGCGCCGTGCCGGCCTTGCCTTTGCGCCTGACTTCAGCGGCGATTTCATCAAGCGCAGCCTGGCTCAAAAGTTTCGCCAGGGGCGTATTTTTCTTGGCGCCGCCAAACACGTCCGTAAACGCCTTATTGGCTTGCGTTACACGTCCTTCGCGATTGATCTCACCTTCGACAATGGCGATCCCGAACGGCGATTCAGAGATATCGCCTGAGAGCGTCACCTCTTCAACCTCATCGGCGGCTTCGTCGATAATTAATTCAACGCAAGCAAAACCCTCGCCGACGCCGCCGCGCCGAAAAGCGACAAAAGCGCCGTCAATAGGGTCAGCGTCATGTCTGCGGATCAGCGCCGGCAGCTGGGCTCGGTCAAGCCGCCATAGTGAACGCACAAGGTCGGCTGTCTCCCCCAAGACAACATCATCGATATGGCAAATGGCGCCGCGCGCTACGCCGAGCGCCTCGCGCATAGCGGCGTTGGCCCACGGGATCTGTCCTGACTTTTCGAGCGCCAGCACCGGCCGCGGGAAATCAGCATAGGCCGATGCCAGAACATCGTGTTTTTCTTCATCAACTGGCAATTCACGCAACCGCCAGGCGACATGATCATCCTCACCGCGAATAGGACGCACACTGACCTCAAACCGACGCCGCTTGCCGCCTCCCTCAAGTCCCATAAGCTGGTAGATAACCTCCTCGGCCGGCTCCCCGCCCTTTGCGGCGCGGCAGAGGCGGAAAACTTTGGTTGCTTCTGCGCCCTGCTGGGCGAAGAACCGGTCGATGCGCGGCGGCAGCCCGGCCGGACCTGTGACGCTGGCCTCTTTTGCAAGATGAAAATAGGCGCGGTTGGCATAGGTGACGACACCGTCGCGACGAGTGACAAGGCGCGCATCCTGATCGGCGTCGAGAACACGCTCAGCCAAGCCTAGCGCACCTAGAATATCAGCCCCCGCCAGCTCGGCGACATCTGAAGAAGATTTGCCGCTGGCGCGCCGCAACATCGCCCCGGACAACAATATCGGCGAGAACCTGCTTTTAGCGGCGGCCACAACAAACAGCGCAACGATCAACACCAATATGCCCGCAAGCACCAGAGCCGGACCAGTCACCTCCGCGGAGGACAGAACATAATAGACAACGGCGGTGAGGCCGACAAATATGCACCCCCATAGAAGCCAGAAGGTGGCGACATGGACAATGCCGCCGCTGGCGGCGTCTGGTTCGGCCGGTTTCGTTTTCTTGGCCGCCGCCTCGTCCAACAACGCGATGATTTCCGCCGGCGTATGCGGGCGGCTTGCGGGTGTCGGTGCCTTGGTCAAATCAGCGGCTGCCGCTTTTTCGGCGGAGGGTTTCCCTGATTGGGGTGGGCGTTTTGATGAGGACGCACTCGGCACGAGGGACTTGTCTCCAGGAGGTCAGGTGATTCGAATCTGTTATTATGGCGGGCTTTGCTAGGCGAAGCCACTGAGCTTTATGGCTTTATTGGTCTGGTTTTCCGCAGCCTCGCAAGCCCGCTGGGTTTGTCTCTGGCTGCCTTTGCAGGTTTTGGCTAAATCCAGATCGTGACCATTGAAAACAGCCCGCTTGGCCCTACTTCGTTGCTGTCTGAGCCTTCTGTTATGGATGACCCGGCGGCGTGGTGTGGCGCCGTTGTAAATCCTTATACTGAATAGCAACGGGAATTACGATTGGCTAAGAAACTGGGACTGGTCTTGGGATCCGGTGCGGCGCGTGGCTGGGCTCATGTCGGTGTTTTGCGCGGCCTGAAAGAGATCGGCGTGGAACCGGATATCATCGCCGGTTGCTCAGTCGGCGCGCTGGTCGGCGGCACCTATGTGATCGGCGCGCTTGATGAATTCGAAAGTTGGGCGCGCGAGCTAAAGCCGCTTTCGGCGCTGGAACGCTTCACCCTAAAAGTCCATCGCGGCGGGTTGATTGATACCGCGCCCGCCTTCAATGCTTTCCGAGGCCATGACAAAAATATCGAGGATTTGACGGTGAAATTCGCTGCGGTCGCCGCCGATCTTGCGACTGGCGAAGAGGTTGCGATTACTACCGGCTCAGTGATCGATGCGGCCCGCGCATCAAGCGCAATCCCGGTGATCTTCCATTCCGTTCAGCACGGGGGCCGCTGGCTCGTCGATGGTGCTCTGGCCAATCCCGCGCCAGTCTCGCATGCGCGCGCCATGGGCGCCGACATCGTCCTTTCCGTCGATCTAAACGCTGTCCCCCGCGTCCTCGACCGCTTCGGCGCCGCGATCGCAAAACCCGCCGCCATCACCGCCGCGCCGGCGCCAAAGCCTGGCCTTAGCGGAGCTGTCGCAAAGCTGATCGAGGACACGCGCGGCGGTGTCCGGCGACAATTTGACCTCGCTAAAGCCCGCGCTGACGCCGCGCCACATCTGTTCGAGACAGCTTATGCGGCGGCCGATATCTTCCAAATGCACCTTGCCCGCGCCAGAGCGCGAACGGACCCGCCGGATATTTTACTGCGCCCGGATATGCGCGATGCGATGCCGACATCATTCGACCGCGCTGATGAATTTATCGAAGAGGGTCGCAAGGCGCTGCAAGACGTACGCGGCGAGCTGGAAACGCTGCTGGAGCGCTGATTAGTCATTGAAAATTACGTATACGGAAAAACTATCGTCGTTGACGCCGAGCTTTATCTGTGCGCAGTCAATTTCCAGGACCACTCACAGAATGTTCAGCACAGCCTCAGGCGGACGGCCGATGGCGGCCTTGGCGCCGTTCACGACAATTGGCCGTTCAATCAAGACCGGATTGTCGACCATCGCCTTAATGACCACGGTGTCCGGTTTGGAAATATCGCCAAGCCCCAACTCTTTATACGCCGCCTCGCCGGTGCGAATGAGGCCGCGCGCGCCAACGCCAAGCTTGGCGACAATGGCTGTTAGCTCACTCACGGAGGGTGGGTTTTCGAGATAATGAACAACGTGCGGCTTCACGCCCTTGCCCTCCAGTAGCGCCAGCGTCTGGCGCGATTTGGAGCAGCGCGGATTGTGGTAAATCGTAACGCCCATAAGGTTGTCGTCCTTATTGCGCCAGCCGATAGCCGCCGCTTTCGGTCAGCAGGATCGTCGCATTTGAGGGGTCCGGCTCGATTTTTTGACGCAACCGATAGACATGGGTCTCAAGCGTGTGGGTCGTGACGCCAGAATTATAACCCCACACTTCGTCAAGCAACACATCACGCGTCACCGGCTTGCCGCCAGCGCGATAAAGGAATTTTAAAATCGAGGTTTCCTTCTCGGTCAGCCGGATTTTTTTATCTTCCGCCGTAACCAGCATCTTCACCGCCGGACGGAATTCATACGGGCCGACTTTAAAAATCGCATCTTCGCTTTGCTCATGGCTACGCATATGCGCGCGCACCCGCGCCAGAAGAACCCCGAATTTGAACGGCTTGACCACATAATCATTGGCCCCGGCTTCGAGCCCGAGAATCGTGTCGGCGTCAGAATCGGCGCCAGTCAGCATAATGATCGGCGACTTAAACCCGTTTTTGCGCATCACCCGACAGGCCTCACGCCCGTCCATGTCGGGCAGACCAACATCGAGCAGCATCAAGTCGATATGCGCCTCCTCCTTCACCCGCTCGATCGCCGTATTGGCGTCCGGTACAGGCTCGATCGCATATTCGTCGTGAAGTTTGAATTGGTCGATCAAGGTTTCGGTCAAAAGCTCGTCGTCATCAACGAGAAGAATTCGTTTGGCCCGCGTCATAGTGTTAGGTCCAATCATCTTTATCTTGGCAGCGGTTTTCTTAGCCCGTTCCAGTGCAAATGGAATTCACATCCACGATAGGCTTTCGTTACTCAGTGTGAAGCAGAATTAATCCAAAATCCAAAAAAAGCCGCGCCCTAACCTGGTCACGAGCGCAGCGAGCAACAAGTCTTCGGGTGAGATATTTCACTCTGGAAGGGTTTTGCCCGCTACAAATCAAGGGCGGGGCCCAAATATGCCCGTACCTATCCGTACAGAGCTCGCGCCAAGCTGCGCGGCAATCACATAATCAGCGCTCATGCCCATGCTTAGCTCAGCAAGGTTGTTACGCGCAGCGATTTTAGCCAACAGCGCAAAATATGGCGATGGGCCTTCGTCCGCTGGCGGAATGCACATCAGCCCATCTATCGTCAGCCCATACTGCTCATGGCAGAGCGTCAGAAAGGCGTCCGCCTCGCGCGGCGCTACGCCCGCCTTCTGGTCTTCTTCGCCAATATTGACCTGCACCAGCAACTTCAGGCGGCGGCCTTGTTTTTCCATCTCCTGCGCCAGTGCGCGGGCAATTTTCGGCCGGTCCACTGTTTCGATCACGTCGAATAACCGCACAGCGTCCGCCGCTTTGTTCGATTGCAAAGGGCCTATCAGCCGCAACTCAATATCTGGAAACTGCCCTCGCAGGGCCGGCCATTTCTCCTGCGCCTCTTGCACACGATTTTCACCAAAAACCCGCTGGCCGGCGGCTAGAGCCAGCAAAATGCGCTCCGGGTTTTGCTTTTTCGTGACCGCCGTGATGGTTACAGCGTCGCCCTTGCGGCCAGCCTCTTTGAGCGCGCTATTGAGTTCTTCGTTAATGGCTCGAAGATTGGCGGCGGGGTCGATAGAATTAGGGCTCACGGAGACAGGACCACTTTGAAAAAACCTAGACAAAACGCAGATATGCGCTGTGCAAAACTAGCCGCCGCCGCTGAAAGCCTCAAACAGACGTCAGGCGTCAACGGCGCGGCATTTTGTCTGGCTTTTCTCACTGATCGCGCGCGCGCGCCAGAGCCGGAAATCATCATTGGCGCACTACCGCCGGGCGCGGCTGTCATCTTGCGCGATTATGATGCCCCGCATCGCACCGCGCTGGCGCAAAATCTGAAAGCCCTGTGCACGGCGCGCGACGTCCTGTTTCTGGTCGGCGCCGATCCTGCCCTTGCCGATACTATTGGCGCGGATGGCGTCCATTTTCCGTCCTGGACAAATATCCTCTCGACGCCGGGGAAAATTACCACGACCGCCTGTCATTCAGCGCGGGAGCTAGAGGCCGCCGCCGCCGCTGGCGCGCAATTGGCGTTTTTATCGCCTGCCTTCGCTACGCAAAGCCACCCCGATAGCGAGCCGCTTGGCGTAGCGTTGTTTACATCTATCGCCCGCACATCCCCTTTGCCGGTGCTGGCGCTTGGCGGTGTTGACGAGACCAACGCTGCTCGCCTCACCGGGCGCAACGTCACTGGCCTTGCGGCAATCAGCGCCTTTTTGCCGAGTTAATCTTGTGCCTCAACTAGCATCCAAACGCCGAGAACATTTCCAGATGGGTCGCGAAAGTGGAAGCGCCTGCCGCCAGGAAATTCGTGGCGCTCAATCACCTCGCCGCCAGCTTCAACAACCTGCTTCTCCGATGTCTCAAGGTCATCTGCATAAAGAATGATTAGCGTGCTGCCCTTTACTGGCGCCTCACCGCCGCGTATGCCGCCCTCAACACCAGCCCCGGAAAAACTTACATAGTCCGGGCCCCAATCCTGAAACTCCCAGCCAAACGCTGCAGCATAGAATTTCTTGGCCGCACTTAAATCTTCTGCAGCAAATTCTACATAATCAATGTGATTGTTTGTGCGGGTCACGACGACGTCCTCCGATGGATTAAGGCTCGTCTCATGTTGAGCGCCACAACCTGCAAGCGCAATCACAAAACTGGCCATCAATGTTTTTGATGTGCTTTTCATCATCCATCCCAAAAAGATACGGCTCAAAAGAAAAACGGGATGGCGCAAAGGCCATCCCGGTTCAGTATCCCCTCTAAGCTTTAGGCGCTTAGAGTTTTTAAAACTTGATCGAGCTTTCGATCACAACCGTGGTGGCCTCTTCCGGGCCCCCTGCGGCAATAGGTTTTGTGGATTCAACATATTGGGCGGCGGCGCCGATGGTTATGCCGCGCCTCAGCACATAGGTAACACCGGCCTGTGCTGTCTGCGTATCCTGAAATAGTGTCGGGTCAAGCGGGTTGGGGCCGATCGCATTGGCTTCCGATTGGCCATAGCCAAACATTAATCCCCAGTCCCCTCTGTCTTCACCGGTTTGGAAGGTGATGCCGGCGTCAAAGGCGAGGTAAGCGTCGTCGTTGACGGTAGCGAGTCCGGAGTTGGTGGTTTTCACGGAGCCGCCGAGAGTAATGCCGCGATAAGCGAGGTTTAATCCAACGGAATAAGCCTCGTAATCATCATAGGCCGGCAACGCCGCCACGGTATCCTCATCGGCCGTCACATAGCTGGCGCCAACACCGAGCAGAAGTCGGTCGTTACCCAGCGTGATCGGTTTTTGGTAATAGAGCGCCGCTTCTACTGCATCCTCCCATCGCGAGGACTCCGTCAGCATAGTTCCGTCCGGTGAAATCAGGAACCCGGATTCCGGCGCGCATAGGCGGTCTCCACAATTACGCAAGGACGGCGAGTAGGAGACCCCAAGCTGCAAGCCGCCAAGGGCGCCGCCCAATAAATTTGCCGGCGGCATATAGGTAATCTTTGTCGAATAGCCGGTGAAATCATTCACTGTGTGAACGTCGTTCAGGCCAGACAGGTCCGTTCGCCAATCATTAACATTGGTCGCACTGAAAATTGTTGGTGAGGTGACGGCAAGCGCGCGGGCGACGCCGCGATCGCGGCCAACAATAACCTGGCCGAAACTGCCGCGCGCATAAGCGTAAGCGCCTTGCAAATAAGCATCGCTACCGAGCGGCGCGATACCGCGCGGACCACCAATCAGAAGGCTCGAAAAACGTCCACCGCCAAAACCCTGGTCGGGCTGGTCCGCATCGAGACGGCCCTCTACTACGGCGCCAATTTCAACGCCGTTATCAAGGATGGTCGACCCCTTAACGGCGATTTCCGCATTGGCGTCCGCTTTAGCATCACCCTCGGTCACGCCGGCGACGACACTGGCTTCGCCTGAAACTTCAATTTCAACCGGATCGGCGGCATAGGCGGCGCCGACGGTCAAAGCCGCAGCACTCACGCTCAAAAATGCCATCCGTAGAACGGTCATAGCTCAATCTCTATCAGCGGCCTGCCTCCATCAGCAGTATTAAGCCGCGCCACGCTTCAAACGATTGCCCCGTCAACCGTTCGAACAAAACTTAAATTTCCGCCAGAAACCGCGATTATGCGATTTTCGCCAGAAAGCCCCACGCAACGCCCCTCGGTCCGCCGGCCGCTACCGTAAAACCTTGCCTAATTTGCGACACTGTTTAACGGCATAAAGTTAACAGCTTTATGACCTACAGGGATAATGGCGCCCGAAATTGGAAGGTTCAAGCGTTCTGGCCGCACCTGCGTTGTCTAATTGCGCGGTTGTGGTAGGAAAGCCACGAAATCGGGCCCGCCTGGGTCGTTTACCCCGCTTGCCCCGTTAACCAAGACAGAATTGGAATATCGACCATGACGCGTGAAAAAGCCCCCTTTTTCAAAGTGCTAGCCCTTGCCAGCGCAGCTTTGTCGCTGGCTGCCTGTGGCGGCGGAAAAGGGCTTGCCGATAGCCGCAACGCCTCGCTGCCATCCTATTCAACCGGCAAAGGCGCTCAGGCCACCACCGTGAACCGTTATTTATGGGCCGCCTCGCTTGAAACCCTTGATTTTCTGCCGATCTTTTCTGCGGATCCGATTGCCGGCCTGATTATTTCCGATTGGTACAGCAACCCTGAATCTCCAAGCGAACGTTTCAAGACGACGGTCTATATTCTCGACAGCGCGCTGCGCGCTGACGCTTTGCGGGTCTCGGTGTTTCGCCAGACCCGCGCCGAGGGCGCAGACTGGACCGACGCCGCCGTTAACCCGGCGACCGGGCGGGAAATCGAAAATGCTATCCTCACGCGGGCGCGCCAGTTGCGGCTAAACATCCTCGACGACTGAGACAGTAGGGGCTAGGGAGTGGGGATTGGCGATGATATCGCTAATTCCAGCCCCCTCCAATCCCTAACGAATAATCCTATCTGTCATGTCCCGTTACAATCCAAAAGAAGCCGAACCGAAATGGCAGGCCCGCTGGCAAGCGGCCGGCGCATTTAATGCCGGCACCGGCAGCGGCAAACCGAAATACTATGTGCTTGAGATGTTTCCCTATCCGTCGGGGCGCATCCATATTGGCCATGTGCGCAATTACGCCATGGGCGATGTTATTGCGCGCTATAAAAAAGCCGCCGGTTTTAACGTTCTCCACCCGATGGGCTGGGACGCCTTCGGTATGCCCGCCGAAAACGCAGCAATGCAGACCGGGTCACACCCACGCGATTGGACATACTCCAATATCGACATCATGCGCAGTCAGCTCAAACAGATGGGGCTGTCGATAGACTGGTCGCGTGAATTCGCGACTTGCGATCCGGAATATTATGTCCATCAGCAGCGGTTGTTTCTTGCGTTCTGGAAGCATGGCTTTGCCTATCGCAAGGAAAGTTCCGTCAATTGGGACCCAGTCGACAACACCGTTCTCGCCAACGAACAGGTGATTGACGGCAAGGGTTGGCGGTCGGGCGCGGCGGTGGAACGGCGCAAGCTCTCGCAGTGGTTTTTGAAGATCACCGATGCGGCCGACGACCTTCTAGCTGCTCTCGATGATGGGCGTCTTGCCGGCTGGCCGGACAATGTTCGCACCATGCAACGCAACTGGATTGGCAAGTCAAACGGCTTGGCCATGAAGTTCCGTTTTGCCGCCGCAACGACTGTGGAAGAGGGCGCCAACACCAACGCGCCGCCATCCGGGTTTGAAGACGGTATAGAAATTTTCACGACCCGACCGGACACGCTTTTTGGCGCCAGCTTCATCGCTATCGCACCAGATCATCCCCTGGCGATGCATTATGCTGAGCACGATTCCGACTTGCGCGACTTCATCAGCGATTGCCAAAAACTCGGCACCTCCGAAGAGGTGATCGAGAAGGCGGAAAAGCGTGGCCACAAACTTAATGTCGAAATGAGCCACCCGTTCGACGATCGGCGCCTACCAGTCTATGTCGCCAATTTCGTTCTGATGCAGTACGGAACCGGCGCGATCTTCGGTTGCCCCTCAGGCGACCAGCGCGACCTCGATTTCGCCCACAAGTATGGCCTGGCCATACCGCCCGTGGTGCTGCCGCCTGAGGCTGACGCTAAGACATTCAAGATTGAAACTGAGGCCTATACCGGGCCAGGCACGCTCTTCAACTCCGGGTTTCTCGACGGTATGACAACCGAGGAGGCGATTGCTGCGGCGACGGCCAAAATCGAGGATATGGGGCTGGGCAAGGGGATGACGCAATATCGCCTTCGCGATTGGGGCGTTTCACGTCAGCGTTATTGGGGCTGTCCGATCCCGGCGATCCATTGCGAGCAATGCGGCATTGTTGCGGTTCCGGCAGCGGATTTGCCGGTGAGATTGCCTGCGGAGGCGGATTTTTCCGAGCCCGGAAACCCGCTCGACCGGCACCCGACCTGGAAACATGTGAGCTGTCCCAACTGCGGCGGTAAGGCGCGGCGCGAGACCGACACGTTTGACACGTTCGTTGATTCCTCATGGTATTTCGCGCGTTTTGCGGCGCCTGATCCGGACAAGCCCATCGACAAAGGCGCCGCCGATTACTGGATGCCGGTCGATCAATATATTGGCGGCGTCGAACACGCGATCTTGCATCTTCTTTATGCGCGTTATTTCACTCGGATGATGAAGGCTTGCGGATACCTGTCCGTAGACGAACCATTTGCGAACTTGTTTACACAAGGCATGGTGGTGCACGAAACCTATCGTGACGAAGCTGACGAATGGCTTTTGCCGGAAGAGGTGGTTATTGAGAAAGGCGCCGCCCGGCGCGCTGACAATGGCGCGCCTGTTTCCATCGGCCCTATCGAAAAAATGTCGAAATCAAAAAAGAACGTCGTCTCTCCTGAAGCTATCGCGGAAACCTATGGCGCGGATGCGGCGCGCTGGTTCATGCTGTCAGATTCGCCTCCTGAACGCGATGTGGAATGGACCGATTCCGGCGTTGAAGGCGCCTGGAAATTGATCAATCGCATCTGGGATGCGGTCTCGCCGGCGGAAGGTCTGCTCAAAAACGTCGATCTTTCCAACCCCGCTGCTGACGACGCCGACAAGCCGTTGCGCCAGACGACCCACGCGACGATCGCCGGCGTCACCGACGACATTGAAAACTTCCGCTTCAACAAGGCGATTGCACGGATCTATGAATTCATGAATGCGCTGAAAAAGAACGCAGCATCAAGCGATTGGGCCCGCGCGGAAGCCTTATCGGCGCTGACGCAGCTGGCAGCGCCATTTACCCCGCACCTTGCCGAAGAATGCTGGGAAACGCTGGGCGGCGAGGGCCTCGTCTGCAATGCGCCCTGGCCGCAAGCCGATCCAGAGCTTCTCGCCAGGGACAGCGTCATTCTAGGGCTGCAGGTCAACGGCAAGCGCCGGGGCGAGCTTGAGGTCGCCGCAGACGCCGATAATGAAGCTGTTGAGAAAGCGGCCTTGTCCGATGAGGCCGTAAAGCGTCATATTGAGGGCAAGACAGTCCGCAAGGTCGTTGTCGTGCCCGGGCGGATCGTCAATATCGTTGCGAATTAGGAGGCGGATTGTGGGACAGAAAAAAGCCGGCCTTTTATTCGTTGTAATCGCTGGCTGTCTGGCGCTTGCCGGATGCGGCTTCAAACCGATTTACGCAATCTCCGAAGACGGCGCCGCACCGCTCAACCAGCGCATCGCTATCGGCGCCGTAAGCGCACCGGAAGAAATTCAGCCGATGATCGTCGGCGCCCTTACCGATCGTATGGCCAAAAAAAACGGTGAGAAAGCGGATTATGAATTAACCGTCAGCGCAAAAGAAATAGCTGAGCGGCTAGCGGTTCAAATTGATGCTACCGTCACACGATATAATTACCGCCTCAATGCAAATTATGCCCTTTTGGATTTGCGCACCGGCAAGAAAACGACTGGCCGCGCCAAAGCCGTCACCTCCTACAATATTGTTAGTTCACAATATTCAACGCTGTTTGCCGAGCGCGCCGCCCGGGAAAAGGCCGCTCGCTCACTTGCCGAAGAAATTGAGCGCGACCTCCTGCTTCAGCTTATAGATGCTCCTGATGCAGATGATGGCGACGCCATCGCTTCTGAGGAAAACGGGTCTGAAACGACGCTTGAGGATACAGCCAGTGTGCCGCCGGAGCCGGAAATCGATACAATCTACTTCATAGAAGATAACTAATGGCAGCCCTTAAAGGTCGCGCAATTAAGAGCTTTCTCGCTGGGCGCGACAAAACGGTTGGCGCGATCTTGATTTACGGCCCCGACAGCGGGCTGGTGCGCGAGCGCTCCGATAGGCTGGCGCGATTCATTGTCGAGGATTTCAAAGACCCGTTTAATTTTATCGAGCTTACCGACGCCGATATCAAAGCCGAGCCTGGCCGGATTGGCGACGAGGCAGCGGCGCTGTCGTTCACCGGCGGCGAGCGGGTGGTCCGCTTACGCACGAGCGGCGAGACATCGGCGAAATCCGTAGCGGCATTTATCGGCGACCTTGATGCGGGCCATGTTAGACCCAACGGAGTTGTCCTTATCGAGGCGGGCGAATTACCGCCCCGGTCTGGGCTTCGAAAGGCCTTTGAGAGGGCGAAA
Source organism: Hyphococcus sp. (assembly GCA_021776375.1). Taxonomy (GTDB): domain Bacteria; phylum Pseudomonadota; class Alphaproteobacteria; order Caulobacterales; family Parvularculaceae; genus Hyphococcus. The sequence goes on from JAJFGA010000010.1 coordinate 19,447, forward strand.
AAAGCCGCCGCATTGCCATGCTATGTTGATGGCCCGGCCGATGTTCGTGACATGGCGGTCGCCGCCGCAAGCGCGGAAGACCTTCGCTTTGACGGCGACGCGCTTGACCTCGTCGTTGCGATACTCGGTGAGGATCATGGCGTCTCGCGCGCGGAAATAGGCAAGTTGATTGTCTATAAAGGCCCCAAAGGTCTGCGTTCCGGGCCCGGAACCATCAGTCTTGAAGACGTCAGAGCCTCACTAGTATCAGGGCTCGGCGATGCACTGGATGACACCGCCGGCGCCGCCGCTGACGGCAATCCAGCCCGGCTTGCTACCGCGCTCCACAAAGCTGCGACCGCTGGCGTCGCCCCGATCAGCCTGTTACGCGCGCTACAACGCCAGTTCTCACGCCTTAAAGCGGCGTCAGGGAATGTCGAGCGCGGCGAGAGCGCCGCCAGCGCGATGAAGAAACTGCGCCCGCCAGTATTCTTCGCCGAGCAGCGCGCCTTTGAAGCCAGGCTCTATAAGTGGCGCGGCGCAAAGCTCGATAAAGCGCTTCGTATGCTGATTGATACTGAGTTCGAGGCTAAGACTACCGGCGCACCGCAACGCGAACTGGTAGAGCGCGCGGCCCTGCGCCTGGCGATGATGGCCGGGCGTTAACGCTGTGGTTGATACAACATTATCCAGTTATCAAAGCCACCGCCTTTGCTGTCCAAGACCCGTCTGTCATCGACGACGACAAACCCTAACCCTTTGTAGAATTTAACATTTTCAGCCTTTTGCGTGGTCAGTGACGCCAGCGTATTGGATGCGTCAACACGGGTATGCAACTCCGCCCGCAACACCTCAGAACCAAGGCCCTTTCCGCGCGCTTCTGGCGCCACAACCATATTATTTAAGTACCAACTCTCGCGACCGTCCAGGACCGCAACTCGCCGCGATTCAATCTGCTCAACGACATGCAGCATGCGGCGGAATGCAGGTACTCCGTGTAGGAACGGCATGACGAGGAAGCCATATTGTGCAAGTTTTACGAGATTTGCTGTTGGCGCAGACGGCGGATGCCAAAACCCCATGGCCGCGATAGACCTATCAGCGGCGCGCTTGCCAAAGCTGACGCCAACATCAAACTGAGCATTGAGATTGGCGCGCATCAGCCATTCAAGTTTGCGGCGCCGCGTCTCATCATCAGGATAGATATAAACATGCGCCGGGTTATCGAAAAATGCATCGGCCAAAAGCTGCGCTGCCGCTGATTGATGCGGATGCCCTATAACGTCCGACATTGACGCCGCGTCAAACCCCGGCGCCCATCAACCGTCGGCAGATATCGTCGAGCTGATCAAGAGTGAGGTATTTAACGCTCAGCGACCCGGCGCCTTTCGCGGAATGGTCGATCACGACATCGAGGCCTAATATGGCCGAGAGATCGCGTTCCAGGGCGCGCGTGTCAGCGTCTTTTCTGCCGCCTGAAGGCTTTGATTTAACACTACTTTTTGCCTCACTGGCCGACTGCTGGGCGGTCGTGGCGGGGGCGCTCGCGCGGACCAGCTTTTCCGTCTCACGCACCGACAGGCCCTCACGCAACACCCGCGCACAGGCCCCATCAGGATCGGCGGACGCGAGCAGCGCGCGCGCATGCCCCATGGTAATCTCACCGGCAGCGAGCGCTTCGTGGGCGCGTCTCGGCAGCTTTAACAGTCGCATCATATTGGCGACGTGGCTGCGCGACTTGCCAACCGTGCGGGCGATGTCGTCCTGGGTGCGGCCATAGGTTTCGGCCAGGCGGGCGTAAGCGTTCGCCTCTTCAATCGGACCGAGATCGACGCGCTGGACATTTTCAACCAATGCGATCTCTGCCGCCTCAACATCCGTCAGCTCACGGACTACTACCGGAACGGTATGAAGCCGCGCGCGTTGCGCCGCCCGCCAGCGCCGCTCGCCAGCGACAATTTCGTAACTGTCGCCCCCGCGCGGCCGCACCAATATAGGTTGCAAAAGTCCGCACGCCTTAATCGAGGCGGCAAGCTCTTCTATGGCGTCTTTATCAAAAACCTGGCGCGGCTGGTCGGCATTGGCGCTCAGGTATTCGATTGGCAATTCACGTTTTGGCTCGTCGGCAGGGGCAGGCGCTTCAGGCCGGATATCACCCAGAAGCGCGTCGAGGCCTCGACCTAAGCCCTTGCTTTGGTTCCGTTTTTTTGCAGTTACAGCCATATTCATATCTCCCCTCAAGCGGCTTGCGGTCGCGCACGTTCGCGTTGGATAACTTCCGAGGCGAGCTGGATATAGGCCTGGCTGCCAGGACATTTCAGATCATAAAGCAGCGCCGGTTTGCCATGGCTCGGCGCTTCGGAAATCCGCACATTACGCGGGATCACGGTCTTGTAGACCTTATCCTTCAGATGGCCTCGGACATCGTCCTCCACCTGATTAGTGAGATTGTTTCGCCTGTCATGCATGGTCAAAACAATACCCTGAAGCTCAAGTCGGGAATTAATCCGCTCACGAATGGTGTCGATAGTACGTAAAATCTGTGATAAGCCTTCAAGCGCAAAAAATTCACATTGCAGCGGAATGATCACAGCATCTGCCGCCGCCAGCGCGTTTACGGTCAGCAAACTTAAAGAGGGCGGGCAGTCGATCAGCACGTAAGAGACCGGATCGCCGCCGGCGGACTGTCGATATTCTTCGATCGCATCGGCCAGCCGGTAATGGCGCCGGTCCGCATCGATGAGTTCAATTTCTGCACCCGCAAGATCAACGCCGGCGGGCGCCAGCGACAACCCCGGAATATCGGTATCGGTCACCGCCGCCTCGAGACGATATTCCCCGCCGAGAACGTCATAGGTGGTCACGCCGCGATCGGCCGCGCGGACGCCAAGCCCGGTGGAGGCGTTTCCCTGTGGATCAAGGTCGATCAACAAAACCCGTTCGCCAACGGCCGCCAGCGCAGTAGCGAGGTTAATCGCCGTGGTCGTCTTGCCGACGCCGCCCTTCTGGTTGGCAATCGCAAGGATCCGGGGGGAGCTAGCGGTCATGAGCGGGCTTTAGGTTTCCGATTTCCAAAATGGTCGCGCCGGGATCAGTAATGCTGCGATGGCGTATGACCTCCATATGCCAAGATTTAGTAGCTTGGGTCAATTCATCCGCAACATCTTGTCCTTTTAGTAAGAAATACCGGGTGCTTTTGCCCGCAATTCCATGGCCATAGCGGAGTAATTTATCAAGCCGGGCGAGGGCCCGCGCAGTGATGATATCGGGTGGTGAGGGGAGGGCCGCCGCCTCAATGCGCGCCGGTATGACTTTGAGGTTATCGAGCCCCATCGCCTCGCCTGCCGCCACGAGAAACGCCGCCTTTTTGCCGGTTGATTCAATCAATGTGACGTGTACGTCCTTTTCCGCCAACATTGCCGCCAGAATAAGGCCGGGAAATCCGGCCCCGGAACCAAGGTCAGCAATGGTTTTAACTCCCGTCGGCAAGAGCGGGATAATCTGCGCGCTATCAAGGTAGTGCCTGTGCCAGCGGTCTTTGATGGTTGAGCGGGCGATAAGATTGTGCCGCGAACACCAGTCGAGCAATACCGCGTCCATGGCTTTCAACCGTTCAAGTGTTTCACGTGAAACATTGGCGGCGGCGGCGAATTCTTCAGGCGTCACGCTACTCTCCGCTTATCCTGCCGCTCGGGCTTTATTCTTTTTCACCCAAGCCAGCAAAAGCGCTAGCGCCGCAGGCGTCACCCCTTCGATACGGCCAGCCTGACCCAGCGTCGCCGGGCGCGCCGCAATCAGCTTGGCGCGGACTTCGTTGGATAGCCCTTTAATCGCTGCATAGTCGAGACCGGTCGGAAGCTGCAGGCTCTCATCCTTCTTGAAGGCGACAATGTCGGCCTCCTGACGGTGGAGATAACCGGAGTAGAGCGCATCGAATTCAATTTGCTCGGCAATCGCCGGGGCCATGCCGCCCAGTTGCGGCCAGATGCCGATAAGCTCGTCAAGCGCAATCCCGGGCAGGGCTAATAGATCGACCACTGAACGGCGTCGACCATCCTGATTAATTTTAAGCCCGTATTTTGCCGCTGCATTGGGCGTCAGCGTCGTCTCCTTCGCCCACCTGCGCGCCTTGTCAAGCGCCGATTGCTTCGTGTGAAACGCGCGCGCGCGCGAAGCGCTGACGATGCCGGCCTCAATACCGCTCGGCGTTAGCCTCTGGTCGGCATTATCGGCCCGCAGGGTCAGGCGGTATTCCGCCCGACTGGTAAACATCCGATAGGGCTCGGTGACCCCATGGGTGGTGAGATCGTCAATCATCACGCCAATATAGGCCTCAGATCGGTCGAGGCTGAATGGCGCGGCGTCCGCGACAAGCCTTGCTGCATTGACGCCGGCCATCAGGCCCTGCGCGGCCGCCTCTTCATACCCTGTGGTGCCGTTGATTTGTCCAGCGAGGAACAGTCCGCCCAATGCCCTCACCTCAAGCGCCTGGGTGAGGGCGCGCGGATCGACATAATCATATTCAATCGCATAGCCATAGCGAATGACCTCCGCACGTTCCAGACCCGGGATGGTCTTCAGGAACGCCGCCTGAACATCTTCCGGCAGCGACGTCGAAATCCCGTTGGGATAGACCGTCGCCTGGTCCAGACCTTCCGGCTCAAGAAATATCTGGTGGCTGTCGCGCTCGGCAAAGCGCACAACCTTGTCCTCAATCGATGGGCAGTAGCGCGGGCCGCGTCCGGAGATGCCGCCGCCATAAATGGCAGATTTTTCGATATTGTCTGCGATAATTTGATGCGTGGCTTTTGTTGTCCCAGTCACGCCGCAGGCGATCTGTGGCACAGAAATCTCGTCCGTCATAAATGAGAAGGGAACCGGCCGGTCGTCAGCCGGCTGCATATCGAGGCTTGCCCAGTCGATGGTCTCGCCGTTCAGCCGGGCAGGGGTGCCGGTCTTCAGGCGGCCCATTTTAAGACCCATCGCATATAGCCGGTCCGACAACCCCAATGCCGGAGGCTCGACACCGCCCCATGTCCGGTCGGCGGCTCTCGAATTGGCCCGCCCAGCGGCGATACGGCGATCGCCAATATGGATGACGCCTTTAAGGAAGGTGCCAGTGGTCAGGACCACGGCCCCGGCGCGGAGCAGTGTCCCATTAGCGGTTACGACACCGGTAACCTTCGGCGCACCATTTGTTTCACGTGAAACATCGAGGTCTTCGACTGAGACTGCAGCAATCTCGAGGTTTTCAACCGCGCCAAGCAGGGCTTGCATGGTTTCGCGGTAGAGTCGGCGGTCGGCCTGAGCTCTGGGGCCGCGCACCGCAGGGCCTTTAGAGCGGTTCAGCATTCGGAACTGTATGCCTGCACGGTCAATTACCTGCGCCATCAGCCCGTCCAGCGCATCAATCTCGCGTACCAGATGGCCCTTTCCGAGACCACCAATGGCCGGGTTGCAGGACATTTCGCCGATTGTGTCGATGCGGTGGGTCGCCAGTAGCGTCTTGGCGCCAGCACGCGCCGCCGCTGCCGCGGCTTCACACCCAGCGTGCCCGCCTCCGATCACAATGACGTCGTAACTTTTGGCCATATCGCCGCCCATATAGGCCGGGGCCGGAGCGAATGCATCCCCTTTCGGGCCCACGCCAGCCTGTCGCGGCTAATTTTACAAATTGGAAAGGATTGAGCCGGTAGGGCCGCCTCGGCATGGGGGCTGCAAAGACCCTTCCATCAATAAAGGGGGAATCGATCTCTGTGGGACATCTTATGAACGATTCAAAAATAGTAACCGCGTCACATACACAATTACCCAGGCATAAGCCGCAAGCGTTTGGGCAAGAAACACTAGCTGCCGACAAGCTGGAGGATATGCGTGTGAAGCGCATGTTGGCCCGGCGGCTGGCGGAGAAAGCCAAAAACTATGAGCGGGCCGCCGCCAAGCTTGAAATTCGCGGTGATGGCGACGCCGCAGAGGTCCTGCACCGGGCGGCGGACAGGTTGCGCCACATCACCGCCAAACCGGCCCGGAACCTTAATCCATCGGGCTGAAAGCGAAATTTCGGGAAAAACTGAGATCCACAAGCGCGTCCGCATTATTTCCCGATGCAGAAACTCGAAAAAATCTCGCCGAGAACGTCCTCGACACCAACCGCGCCGGTAATCCCACCGAGCGCCCGCACCGCAAGGCGGGCATCCTCGGCGGCCAGTTCCGGAGCCGTCTCAATATGCGCCTCCGCGCGGGAGAGCGCATTCATGGCGTCTTCGGCCGCTTTGACGTGGCGTGCGCGGGTGAGGGCGGGACCGTCACCACCAATTGCCGGACCGGCAACGCTTTGTGTCAGCGCCGCCAGGAACTCCGTCATACCTGCGCCGGTCTTTGCTGAGACGGTGTGCTCGTGAAACGCTGAATCCCCCTCGCAACCGGCGCCGCTGGCAATATCGGCTTTGTTCCATATGAGGAAGTCGCCGGGCTGTAACAGCGCCAACGTTTCACGGGGAACGTTTTCATCGTCGCCGGCAATTAGTGTTTCACGTGAAACACATTGCGCTCCGTCAACTACCAAGATGCGAATATCGGCGGCCCCAGCGCGGGCGCGAGCGCGCGCAATACCTTCCCGTTCAATATCGTCAGCGGTCGTTTGTCTAAGGCCCGCCGTATCGGCGAGCGTCACAACAACTCCGCCAAGGTCGAGACGTGTCTCAACAATATCTCTGGTAGTGCCTGGCGCCTCATTAACGATTGCAACGTCAGATCCGGCAAGCGCATTCAACAGAGACGACTTGCCGGCATTGGGCGGTCCAATGATCGCCGTCATGACGCCCTCCCGAATAGTCCGTGCACGTCCCGAATTGAGAATGAAAGCGGAGAGCTCGCGCTTCAGTGCGGCGATGGCCGGCGCCGCGCGGGCGGCGACGGCTGCCGGAACGCCGCCCTCATCTGGGAAATCGATATCGGCTTCAAGCGGCGCCAATGTCTCTAAAATGAGCTTTCTCCAGCCTTCGGCAACAGCCGATAATTGCCCTTCCAGCTGACCCAAAGCCTGCGTTCTTTGTCGGGTCGTTTCGGAATCGATAAGATCGGCCAGAGCCTCTGCCTGAGCAAGGTCCAGCTTGGCGTTCTTTAGGGCTCGATAGGTAAATTCACCCGCTTCCGCCGGCCGGGCGCCGAGCGCCGACAACGCCTCATAAAGCGCCATCTCCACTGCGCGGGCGCCATGAAGGTGGAACTCGGCAACATCCTCGCCGGTAAAGCTTGCTGGCGATTTAAAAAGTATGGCCAATCCGTGATCAATCACCACGCCGTCCGAAGGCGCACGCAAAGCGACCAGTTTCGGGTCGCGGACTTTAGTCCGTTTACCAATTAACTTATTGGCGATTGTGTGAGATTTCGGACCCGACAACCGGAACACCGCAACGCCCGCCTTGCCGGCGCCGGAGGCGCGCGCGTAAATGGTGTCACTGAAGACAGAAGTCGTCATAATTGCGCCGAGGGCAGAAATATAAAACTAGTCCCTAATCCCTATTTACCCTTCCCCATCGCCGCGCCGACCAGGGTTTGAAATTGCTCCAGACCCTTGCCGCCCATATTCGCCCAGGCCGCAATCAACTTTTCGGGATCGGCCAGCGTATCGAGGTTTTCTTTTGCCTTCTTGGCCATTTCGTCCATGACCATTTTATTGAGCGGTTCAACATCCGGCATCCCGACAAAGGCGCGCGCTTCCTGGGGTGTGCATTCTACATTAATGGTCAGTTTCATTGGCGCGTCTCCTCACGTCTGGCTTGAAGCGGAGGCGAGATATAGCCTAAATCAACAGCGTACAACAGCCTCTCGACCTAATAGATCTGCCTCGTTGCCTGACAGGAAACGCCGAGATAAGTATGCGCCGCGTCGCCCTCAAAAAGTGCCTGGAATTCATCAGTGGGCCGCCTCGCAGTACGCCCTGACCCCTCCTCGCCGGCATAGAACGCATATTCGTGGGCCCAACCCGGCACCCGGCTTTGCCGACGAACAAGCCGCGCCTCACCGGGTCCGACAACACACAAGACGCCGGTGTCGCGGTCATGTAATGCCGCCCCCGCGCGCAGCCAGCAAGATGGCCTGAACGAACCCACTTCATCCGTACAGTAACTTATAGCCGTCTCCTGACGAGCAAACATATGGGCCTCGGCGAGCATCAGGCTGGCGTCGGCAAAGGCGCGGCTACGCCGCCATTGTGTCGTTGATGCAATCGCCTGATCGAGCGCCTCGTCAGCGCGACCAAGCGCGTAAAGCGCATCTTCTGCATCATGTGTCGCCCTTTTATGCGCCCGCAAAGCATAATCGAGCGCACCCTTGGCGTCTTCGATTTCTTCCGCCGTCGCCTCGGCGTCACCCAGCACATAACGTGCTTTATTGATGGCGTTACTCTGATAGCCCGCCTGACTGCTGGCCGTATCATAGGCCGACTGAGCGGCGTCACGGTCCAGCACCAACGCATATATCCGCCGCCCGGAGAGATACCCGCCTAGAAAAGCCGGTTCCACATCAAGGCTGCACACCCCACGATAAACGCTCCCGTCACGGCCGAAACCGTAGCCGCCTTCATCGGTGCAAAGCCGCGCCAACGCCGCCTTGCGCCCATCCATGTAAGCGCGCGTATCGACAGCAACCCCGAACTTCGCACATCGCGCCGCGCGCTCATCGGCTGCAGCTTCGAGCAAACCGGCGGCGCCGTCTTCAAACCCGGCAGCGTACCAGTTTCCAGCCAGGCACTCTCTTTCGCTCATGATCTGCGTGGCGCAACCGCCAAGCCCGGCCGTCGCTATCAACAGGAATAGAATATTTCGCATGCAATAGGCCCCACCACGTCTACATTAACGCCAAACATGTCCGCAGTTCGCGCCATCGTCAACGCACAGAACGGCGCGCGCAACAAGTAGTTCAGTTGCGCTCAGGGCGGGATTGCCGTTAAACCGAAAATGATTGCGAGGACGCCCATGACCAAAACCAAGATCAAAGCCGTCTTTATCGAAGCCCATGGCGGGCCGGAAGCATTCACTCTTCGCGACCACGATTTACCGCCACCAGCCGCTGGTGAGATACGCGTGCGCCATAGCGCTATCGGCTTGAATTTTATTGATATTTACCAGCGCACCGGGCTCTATCCTGTAGCCCTGCCGGCAATCCTTGGCTGTGAGGCCGCCGGTGTCGTCGAGGCTGTCGGCGACGGCGTTGACGGCTTCATTGCAGGAGACCGTGTCGCCTATTTCTCCACCGGCGGGGCCTATGCGCTGGCCGCCAACGTCTCTGCGGCAATCGCTGCAAGAATCCCGGATGGCGTATCCGATGAAATCGCTGCGGCAGTGTTCTTAAAAGGCATGACGGCGGAGATGCTGGTCCGGCAAGTTTTCGCGCTGACCGCCGATCATGCCTGCCTCATCCATGCAGCCGCTGGCGGCGTCGGCACGCTGCTTTGTCAGTGGGCGCGCCATATTGGCGCGCGGACCATCGCCGTAGTCGGCTCGGAAGAAAAGGCAGCGTCAGCAAAAGATAATGGCGCTGACGATGTTATAGTTCGTGCACACACAAAATCCATTTCAAATGACGTACGGCGACTGACCGAAGGCCGCGGCGTGGATGTGGTATACGACTCGGTCGGAGCCGCGACCTTCCAGGCGTCGCTCGACGCTCTCGCCATGCGTGGTCACATGGTCACTTATGGCAATGCGTCCGGCCCGGTTCCGGCGGTAGAGCCGCTTGATCTATGCCGGCGCGGCTCAATAACGCTGACACGGCCAACGCTGTTTCACTACGCAACCCCGGACCGGTTGCCGAAAATGGCCGCAACGTTGTTCGACCTCATCGTCGAGGGCGCACTGACACCAAGGATCGGCCATCATTTCAAACTCGACGAAATCAGCGCCGCGCATACACTCCTGGAAAGCGGAAAGAGCGTCGGCGCTATTGTTTTGAAGCCGTAACAACAAAGGCAATATATATGCTTAAATGGGTGCTTATCGCTTCGGCTGGCCTGTTGGCGGCTTGTGGCAATAATAGCGGAGAGCCAGCAACGAGCGGCGACCAACACTCGTTCAAAGGCTGGACCGTCGCACCCAAAGGGAGCCTCAACGACTTCTTTGAGTGCCTGGAAGCCGAAGGCGTCACACTCCTCTCAGCTCATCGCGGCGGGCCCTATCCCGGCTATCCGGAAAACGCGGCGGAGACCATGGCCGAGATATTGACTGCCGTTCCAACACTCATGGAAATCGATGTCGCAACATCGTCTGACGGCGTTCTCTATCTTATGCATGACGAAACGCTTGACCGCACCACCACCGGAACCGGGCCGGCGGACGCGCTTGCCTGGAGCGAGATCGCAAAACTCCGCCTTGAGGACGAAGATGGGAGCCAAACTGACTTCGCGCCGCCGCAGTTTTCTAAAGTCTTGCGATGGGCCAAAGGTCGGACGATTTTACAGGTCGATTTCAAGCCCTCGACGCATTATGAAGATGTCATTGCCGAAATTAATAATCAGGGTGCGGAGGGTGAAGTAATTTTGATCGCTTACACCTTGGCGTCTGCAACCAAACTTCACCGCCTCGCGCCAGAGATGATGGTTTCTCTCGGGATCAACTCCCAATCCGAGCTCAACGGAGCGGTCGCCGCCGGCATTCCGTCTGACCGGCTGATGGGCTTTACCGGCATAGAGGCGCCGCGCCCACGCCTGTTCTCAACACTCAACGCCCGCGATGTCGAGGTGATTTTCGGCACGCTTGGCGGCGGTGCATCCATTGATAATGATATTGCACGCTCTGGCGACGAGGCGCGCTACGCCAAGATTGCCGCCGCGGGCGTCGACATAATTGCTACCGACCGCCCGAAACAAGCGCACGCCGCCCTCGTCAAGGCCGGCCGGGCGCCGGAAAATAGTGCTTGCGGTATTTCCCGAAGCTAATGCTTTTGTCGTCGAAGACGGCGCGCACACATCATCAGCCTCGCGGCGACGATAAAGGCGGCGTTGGACGCGGACGCATCAATGGCGTTTTCCAGCCCCTTTCCGGGTCGGCGCGCCCGGTTGCGTAATCATCAATGAGCCGGAAGCCAAGCCATAACGCCAGCAACGCAAAGAAAATCCCGCCTATCGCCTGACCAACCAGGACGCCGGGCGCGCCCGCCCAATTCGCCCCAAGCCACACAAATGGCGCAACCCCAATTGTGTTCTTCCCCCAATTCAACATTGTCGACCATATCGGTCGGTTGAGGTTATTGAAGACAGCATTGGTCACAAATAACATGCCGTTAAAAAAGAACAGCGGCGTGACGATGGCTGCAAACCAGAAAATCAGTATACGTCCGTCTTCCAACAGCCCAAACTGAGCGGCGATGACGCCATAAAGTAAAAACAACGCCGCCCATATACCAAGCGTGTAGGCGCCGGTGAATATAACCGCCTTACGCAACGTTTCGCGCACTCGTGGGAAATTGCCGGCGCCAAAATTTTGCCCAACAATCGGCCCAACCGCCCCGGAAAGCGCGAAAATCACGCAAAATGTGAGCGGTGTCAGCCGGGCAATCACCGCATATCCCGCCACCGTCGCGTCGCCAAAGGGCGCAATCGCACGCATTACAATCGCAGCGCCAACCGGCGTCGCCACATTGGTCAACACCGCCGGTATGGTGATAGCAAATATCGGTGCGAGGTGTTGGCGAAACCGGGCCGCATCGAAAGGCGCAAAGCCGCCATAATGGCGTATTACCGGATAGAGCGCGGTCGCCAACATCACAAACCGTGCAGCAACCGATGCATAGGCGGCGCCGTCAAGACCAAGCGACAAACCGAAGATCAATATCGGATCAAGAACCGCGTTAACCGCCCCTGAGGCGAGCGTAGCGTTCATCGCCCGTCGCGCATCTCCATGCGCGCGCAGCAGCCCGGAACATACCATGGCCATTGCCGAGACCGGCAGGGCCGGCACGACAATGCGCAAATACCGTGTCGCTAAATCCTTGGTCTCACCCGCGGCGCCTAGCAATTCCAGCAGCGCCGGCGCCGCGACCCAGAAGGCGATGGCAATCACGCTCGCCAAAAAAACTGAGACCACAGCCACGCTGATAGCGATGCGCCTTGCGTCTTCCTCCTCGCCGCGGCCGATGCGCTGCGCCGCCAGCGCACTCATCGCAATCATAAAACCAATAGTGACCGAAATATTGAAAAAGATGAGTGTGCCGGCAAAGCCAACCGCCGCCGCCAGTTCTTTTTGCCCGAGCAGGGAAATGAAGTAGAGGTCGACAAAATCAACCAGGAAAATCGCCACAAGCCCGGCGCTCGCAGAAAGCGACATGACGGTAATGTGGCGCATCAAGTCGCCGTCGAGAAATTTCGCTTTCTTTGGGATCAAGCCGGCCGGTCCTGTAAAAGATCGTCCAGCGCTTATGCCTTATCCAGCATCGTTACTCCATACGCCGCCCATATGATCCGCGCCGCAAGCAGCTCACAATATTGTGTGGCGGCGTAATGGCGGGTTGCTATCAGCATGAATAGAATTTCTCAGGGCTGCTTAATAAACTCCAGCCCAGCCTCGCCCTTATCGCGCCAGACGACTTTTGCGTTAAGCGGTTCGGATAATGGGCTAAGACGAATGCAGACTTCGTCTGGCAGATTTTCCGCACCAATAGCGGAAATCAAACAACCCTTATCACTCACATTACGGGTGATACATTCGATCACGGAGTGATTTCTCAAAATCAACTTGGCGTTTTTAAATGCCGCCGCCCGGCCCTTCTCCCGCTTGTCGTTGGGGTCGGATACGATCTCACGTGGCGTAATCTTGGCGGACTTTGTCACGCGTTTGCCAAAGCTTGGTTTTGCCGGAGCCGACATCGCGGGGCCCTTTCATATGGACGATATTTTGACGTTTCAGAGTAAATCGAAGGTTAACAATCGGTTGCCCCGGACCCGCAACTTAACACCCCCCTAATCAACCCGGGCGCAGGCCTTTTTCCAGGCTTCACGGGCCGTTACGCGCTTGAAATAGGCGTTTGTTTTGTCTCCCATGAGCGCCCCGTTCTTCGTAATCTTTACCAGAAAAAGCGGATAGATAACTGAGATATCCGCTAGCGAAAACGCATCCAATAAGTAGCCGTCATCGCTCAAATTCGCTTCGATAAAATCAAGGCAGTTTTTGGTCTCTTTTTCCGCCCATTTTTTCATCGCCGGTATGCGTTGTTCCTCCGGCAAAAGAGCTGTTTGCCCTATCAGCATGTTGATGTAACCGCCCATGCCCGCCTCGCCAAAATGCAACCATTGCAGGTAGCGCCCATAATCGCTGTCATCCGGGCGCCGTGTTAACCGTCCGTCTGCGTATTTATTTGCCACATATTCAATCATCGCCACCGATTCAACGATGCGCTCATCGCCGTCAAACATCACCGGCGTCTTTCCAAGCGGGTTCAGCGCCAGAAATTCCGGCGCCTTCAGTTTCTCCCGGTCCATCGGGCGGGTTTCAATGTCCGCATCTACGCCTAGCTCTTCGAGAGCCCATAAAACCCGTAGTGATCGCGTATTTGGAAAATGGAATAGTTTCAACGTCATTGCGCGCCGCCTTTTTTGATGTCTGCGCTTTATATCACCACAGACCAACACGCCCAGACAAAACAGCAGCGCTCCAGGCCCGTGACCGCACTATCGCTGACCACACCGGTAGATTAAGGTGAAGAGCCGCAAGCAAGGCGGACACGGACATAAAAAGGCCCCGACATGTCAAACTTTCCGCGACGCCCCCCCTCCCTTCGCAATATCCTCGCCGCCGCCTGTGCAGCATCTCTGGCGTTTAGCGCTGGCCCGGCCGCGCTGGCTGAAGAGGCCGCAGCGAGGCAGGACATTGGACCTGGCGGCCGCCCGGTCGGTGAAAGCTGGTCGCGCAGCCCGGTTTTCGCTGCCAGTGGCATCGCCGCCACCGCGCACCCGCTTGCCACTCAGACCGCGATAGAGATATTGAAAAAGGGCGGCAGCGCAGTCGATGCGGCAATTGCAACCAACGCCGTTCTAGGCCTGATGGAGCCGACCGGAAATGGCATCGGCGGCGACCTTTTTGCTATTGTGTGGGATCCAAAAACAAAAAAACTCTATGGCCTCAACGGATCAGGCCGCTCGCCTATGGGGCGCTCACTTGAGCAAACAATTGAACGATCCGCCGCCATCGTCGGCGCGGGAAACGGCATTCCGCCCTTAGGCCATCTGCCGGTCACAGTACCAGGAACGGTCGACGCCTGGTTTGAGCTGCATGAAAAGTTTGGCAGACTTTCAATGCGCCAAAACCTCAAGCCCGCAATCGATTACGCCAAGAACGGTTTTCCGGTCTCGCCGGTTATCGCGATGTATCTGGCTAGAAATGAAGCGGGGTTTGCCTCCCGCGAAGACATGATAAGCGAATACGAAAACGCCAAGACAACTTACTTTTCTGATGGCCCGCCAAAGGCAGGAGAGGTTTTTCGCAATCCGGATCTTGCCCGCACGCTTAATGTGGTCGCCAAAAAGGGCCGCAAGGGTTTTTATAAAGGAAAGATCGCCCGCACCATCGATGCTTATATGAAGCGCATCGGCGGCGATCTACGCTATGAGGATTTCGCCGCACATAAGAGCCAATGGGTAGACCCGGATTGCGTTGATTATCGCGGTTATGACGTGTGCGAATTACCGCCCAACAGTCAGGGCTTTGCCGCTCTGCAAATGCTCAACATACTGAAAAACGTTGACCTGACACAATGGTCGCGCGGCTCCGCCGAGGTTCTTCATTATATCGTTGAGTCCAAACGGCTTGCCTTTGAAGATGTCGCGCGGTTCTACGCCGATCCGGACTTCTCCGACATTCCTGCGGACTGGCTGCTGTCTGACCAATATGGGCGCGAACTTTTTGACCGCATTGATCCCGCTCGCGCGATGACGGCGCCGCATGAACTTATTGAGGACAAACTAGAAGGGCCGGGCGACACCACCTATTTCACGGTTGCCGACGCCGACGGCATGATGGTCTCGCTCATTCAGTCGAACTATCGCGGTATGGGCTCCGGCCTCGTGCCTGACGGCCTCGGCTTTATGCTGCAGGATCGCGGCGAGCTTTTCTCGCTCGACCCAAACCACCCAAACGCCTACGCCCCCGGCAAGCGGCCGTTCCACACCATCATTCCGGCCTTCGTCATGAAAGACGGAGCACCATATATGTCATTCGGCCTAATGGGCGGGGCGATGCAGCCGCAAGGCCATGTTCAGGTCCTGATCAACATCATCGACTACCATATGAATGTTCAAGAAGCCGGCGACGCTGCGCGCATCAATCATACGGGCGGGCGCCATCCAACCGGCATAGATCTCGACCCCGTCGGCCGCCTTGATGTTGAGCCCGGCATTCCGCCAGCGACAATCAAACAGCTTGAGGCGATGGGACACAGCGTTAACGTTGTCGATAACGGCATTGTCTTTGGCGGCTATGAGGCGATCATTCGCGACCCGGAGACCGGCGTTTATGTCGGGGCGACGGAAATGCGCAAAGACGGTTCGGTCAGCGGGTATTGAGCGGCGCGTCGTTTACAGCTTGAAAACCCGCCTGGCTGTTTGCGCCAGAAACTTGGCTTTTGTTTCTTCGTCCAACCCCAGGCCGTCCAGCCGTTTCAGGCACCGGGAAGGTGACAGCATCGGATAATTGGTGCCGAACATGACCCGGTCTTTGCCCTCTCCCTTCATAAACGAGACAAAGCTTTCCGGTAGTCGGTGAAGCGCATAAGCGCTTGTATCCACATAGAAGTTTTCAAATTTGTGGGTCAGCGATACGACCTCGTCAAGCCATGGAAAACCGACATGACCGGCAACAATGCTCAGTTCTGGAAAGTCGAGCAGAACATCTTCAAGATAGGGAATGAGCCGCCCGGTTTCCGACCGCCTTAAGGGTCCGGTATGGCCAATCTGTGTGCAGAACGGCAGGCCCTCATCAACGCAAGCGGTATATATCGGGTAATAGCGCCGATCATTCGGCGGTAGATCCCACAGCCACGGCACAATCCGTACGCCAACAAATTTACCGGTCTTAGCGCGGGCCCGGATTTCCCTGACGGCGCCCATGGGGTCGTTCAGGTCCGTCGACATAAGCCCTTTCAGGCGGCCCGGGGCTGCATCGGTCGCCGCCTCAACATCGTCATTCGAAATTAAATCACCGCCAGGTCCGCACCAGGCGGAAATCAGCGATGTCGAAACACCCGCCGCATCCATCTCTGCGATCAGTGCTTCAGGTTTAGGGATGGGTGGGTCGTCACTTTGGCTGGTCCAGCGCAACAACGTCGCTAGCCAAGGCTCGCGCATAAAGCGCACCGTCGGCAGCTGCGCCCAAACATCGATGATCTCCATCACAATCCTCGCTTTATCAACGAAGGTTATGGTCCGCCGCCCGCATGCGCTGTGCAACGGTTTTGTGCAGCATGTGCTGCAATCAAGTGTTCATCGAGTCGAAGAAGTCTTGATTGGTTTTGGTTTGTTTGAGTTTGTCGATAAGGAATTCTATTGAGTCCGAAACCCCCATGGGCGACAGAATGCGGCGCAGAACAAATATTTTCTGCAGCTGTGCTGGCGGCGTGATGAGGTCTTCTTTCCTCGTGCCGGATTTGGCGATGTCAATCGCCGGATAGGTCCGCTTGTCGGCAACCTTGCGGTCGAGGATCAGTTCGGCGTTGCCGGTGCCTTTGAATTCCTCAAAGATCACCTCGTCCATCTTCGATCCGGTCTCGATCAACGCGGTTGCGATAATTGTCAGCGACCCACCCTCTTCAATATTGCGCGCGGCGCCGAAAAAGCGTTTCGGCCGCTGCAACGCATTGGCGTCTACGCCGCCGGTAAGGACCTTGCCAGAGGATGGCACCACGGTGTTGTAAGCCCTGCCGAGCCGGGTGATGGAATCGAGCAGGATCACCACATCGCGGCCATGCTCAACCAGGCGCTTGGCTTTCTCGATCACCATTTCCGCAACCTGAACGTGGCGTGTCGCCGGCTCGTCAAAGGTCGAGGAGACAACCTCGCCTCTCACCGAGCGCTGCATATCCGTCACCTCTTCCGGCCGCTCATCAATAAGCAGCACGATGAGATAGGCTTCAGGATGGTTTTCCGCGATGGAGTGCGCGATGTTTTGAAGAATAACCGTCTTACCGGTTCGTGGCGGCGCTGTGATCAGGGCGCGTTGGCCTTTGCCCAGCGGCGCAACAAGATCGATCACCCGCGCGGTCAGGTCTTTCGCTTTTTCCGACATAACTTCCATGTTGAACCGCTCTTCCGGATAGAGCGGTGTCAGATTATCAAAATGGACTTTGTGGCGGGCTTTTTCAGGGTTCTCAAAATTGATCGTCGCAACCTGCAACAGCGCAAAATAGCGCTCGCCATCCTTGGGGCTGCGGATTTCACCGATGACTGTGTCGCCGGTGCGCAACGCAAAACGGCGGATCTGGTTTGGCGAGACGTAAATATCATCCGGCCCCGCGAGATAGTTGGCCTCCGGCGAGCGCAGGAAACCAAAGCCGTCCGACAAAACCTCCAGCACGCCGCCGGCAGAAATTTCTACGTCGTGATCCGCCAGCTCTTTAAGGATCGAAAACAGCATGTCCTGCTTACGCATTGTCGATGCGTTCTCAACCTCCAGCTCTTCTGCGAAAGCCAAGAGCTCGGCAGGTGACTTCTGCTTCAGCTCGTCGAGCGTCATTTTTTCAGGCAACATGGAAGACCTCAGTCGGAAAATGCCCGCACGGAACCGGCGGGGGCAAAAGGCTAAATAAGAAAATGGCGGCGGCGCGGCGGCGGCAGTAAAGCCAGCCTTGCGCCCGAGAAGGGAACGTTGCCCTAGATATAGGGCGATGCAACACAACGTCAATCCACGATGATAAAAGACCGCAGACTAAACCGGCTTTATGATCACCAGAATGACAATTACAATCAAGAGGATAAACGGAGCTTCGTTGATGATGCGCCAGAATCTCTCGCTGCGCGGTCGCTCGCCAGCCTCGAATTTACGCCGGGAGGCGGCGTAAAAGCCGTGAATGGCTGACATTGCCACCACCAGCGTCAGCTTGATGTGCAGCCATGTCCCCGAAAGTAGGGCCGGATTGGCAATCAGCATCAATATACCAAGCACCCAGACGGCAATCATCGCAGGATTGATAATCCCCTTGAGCAGCCGGCGCTCCATTTGAACGAAGTAGCGCTCCGCCTCACCCCTCTTTTCCGACTTGTGGTGGTAAATAAAAAGCCGCGGCAAATACATCATGCCAGCCATCCAGGCGATTACCGCGATCAGATGAACCGCCTTAATCCATAAATAGTACTCAGCCAAGGCCGGGCCCATCATTCCGCTCCGCGCAGATGGCGCACCAACGCTGCTACGTTTTCTGGCGGTGTCTCTGGCGTAAATCCGTGGCCGAGGTTGAAAATATAAGGAACGTCGCTGAATATTTTCAGCAAGTTATCTGCGGCCCGTTTCATCTCTTCGCCGCCCTTAATCACCACCAGCGGATCAAGCCCGCCTTGAACCGTGGTATGGCCGCTTAAATAACCGCGCGCCCAGGCTGGGTTCATACCGTAATCAATGCTCAGCCCATCGCATGTCGCCAGCATTGCATATTCAGCCGCTTTTTCACCCACCCCCTTAGGAAACAAAATCACCGGCGTTTCCGGGTGGGCTTTTTTAACTCCTTGCGCAATTTTATTGAGCGGCCCTACCGAGACTGCATTCAAGACAGGCCACGGTAGTCCTCCAGCCCAGGTATCGAACAATTGCACCGCATCTGCGCCGGCCTCGATCTGTGCATTCAAATAGTCAATTGTTATCTCAGAGAGGAGATCAATCAGGGTCTTCAAAAATGCCGGGTCGCGGTAATACCACTCGCGAAGCGCCGCCGGGTCACGCATCGACTGACCCGCCAGCATATAGGTTGCCACCGTCCAAGGCGCCCCAGCAAAGCCGATCAACGCTTTTGTCGGATCAAGCGCGGCTCTGGTTCTGCGCACCGTTTCAAACACCGGTGCGAGGGTTTTCAAAACATCTTGCCTACGAAACCGGTCAATATTCTCAGGCGTTATCACCGGAGCAAGCCGCGGTCCTTCACCTTCACCAAACGTCAGGTTCTGGCCCATCGCATCCGGGATCAACAAGATGTCAGCAAACAAGATTGCCGCATCAAGATCAAACCGGCGGATCGGTTGCAGCGTCACTTCGCTGGCAAGCTCCGGATTAAAACACAGCTCCAGAAACGAGCCGGCTTTCGTGCGCAGCTTACGGTATTCCGGAAGATAACGCCCCGCCTGCCGCATAAACCAAACCGGCGGTATGGCCTGCACCTCTCCGGCAAGGGCGCTAAGAAATTTTGATTGTCGTGTCATCGGATGATTTTTTACCTATTAACTTTTCATAAAGGAATCTTAATAAAGGATTAATTTAAAGAAGGACCGTGGATTTAGGGGATAACAGGCAAGCGCTTCTTCATCCACAATAAGCACCTTAAAGACTCACAGTTATTTGCGCAGGGAATATATTTTCAACGCCATGGTGAAAAGAGAGTTAAGCCCTTAAAATCATGTTACCAGCGGCAAATAGACCCTATGGATAACCCAAAAATTCCAGACGGCGGTGATATAGCGAAGCCGCAAAGCTGCCCAGGTTAGTTTTTCTATTTCCCCTGGGCGCCAGCGCGGTAGGACTTTGGGGTTATTAACAGCCAAAATTCAACACTCGCGAAACAGATCAGTTTTCCCTTATAGTTCCCCAATGTCTCAACCCGCACCAGACGCTGACACAGAACAGAAAACCGCGCGCAAAACCCCGCCGCTGGCGACGTTTTTTCATGTTCACCTGGTCTCCGATTCAACCGGCGAGACATTGAATGCGATGTTGAAAGCGACCGCCTCGCAATTTGTTGCGGCCAAGCCTTTGGAACATATTTATGCGCTGGTGCGCTCCGCCGGGCAGATGGAAAAAACCCTGGCCGAGATCGAAGCCTCTCCGGGCATCGTGCTATATACAGTTATTAACCCGGAATTGCGTCGGCTCCTGGAGATCCGCTGCAGCGAATTGCAAACTCCGGCGATTTCTATTCTTGACCCGCTATTGAACGCCTTTACCGATTATCTGGGGCTTGAGCAGTCCCATCAGCGCGGTGCTCAGCACCAACTGGATGAGAAATACTTCAAGCGCATTGCAGCGCTTGATTACACGCTCTCCCATGATGACGGGCAGATGGTGTGGGACCTTGAGCCGGCCGATGTCGTGTTGGTCGGGGTTAGCCGCACCTCGAAAACACCAACATGCATGTATCTCGCAAACCGTGGCGTGAAGGCGGCGAATGTGCCGCTGATACCGACCTCAGACCCGCCGCCGGAATTGTTTACATTACGAAAGCCGCTGGTTGTCGGTTTGGTCGCAAGCCCGGAGCGCCTCGCTCAAATTCGCAAAAGCCGTCTTGGCGGCCTTAACGCCGCTGGCGTCGCTGAAGAATATTCCGACCATGATTTGATCCGGGCTGAGGTGCTTCGCGCCAAGCGCCTTTGTGCCAAACATCGCTGGCCAGTGATCGATGTGACGCGCAAATCTGTGGAGGAAACCGCCGCTGCCATTCTCACCAAACTCTCTGCGCGCCAAAACCAATGAACGCCGCACCACAAATCATTCTGGCGTCCGGCAGCGCAATCCGCGCCAATATTTTACGCGGCGCTGGCGTCTCATTCGAGATAACAAAGCCTAATGTTGATGAGGCGGTCATCAAAACCGAAGCCGTCGGCGCGGGCAGAACGCTGGAGCAAATGGCGATGATGCTGGCGGAAGCAAAAGCCCTTGATGTCGCCAAAACCACGGACGCTATCGTCATCGGCGCGGACCAGATTCTGGAATTTGAAGGCCGCGCCTATGACAAGCCGCAAGACATGGGCGAGGCGCGGACGCGCCTCGCGGAAATGGCGGGCGCAACCCATACGCTGATCAATGCGGTGGCGATTGCAAGACAGGGCCGCATCATCTGGCGGAATCTTGAGCGCCCAAAGCTTTGTTTGCGGGATTTGACTGAGACGGAAATCATCGCCTATCTCGCCGCTGCGGGGCCTGAAATTTTAACCAGCGTCGGCGCTTATCAGATTGAAGGCATTGGGGCGCGGTTGTTTGAAACAATAGACGGAGATTATTTCTCGGTCCTTGGCCTTTGTCTATTTCCTGTCCTCGACTGTCTGCGCCGCGAAGGCGCGCTGGCGTTTTAATATGGAGAAAAAACCAATTCTTGCCGGCGTTATCGGATCGCCCGCCGCCCACTCCTTGTCCCCACTCATACACACGATCTGGGCGCATCGTGCGCAAATAGACGGCTACTATGTGCCGATCGAGGTTCCCGCATCCTATGACGAATTCTCCCGAGCGATGGACGCGCTAAAAACGATCGGCTTTGCCGGCGTGAATGTGACGATACCGCATAAAGAAAACGCGTTGCGCTATAGCGACAAATCGAGTGACCTTGCCCCCAGAGTTGGTGCGGCAAACATGCTGACTTTCACCGACGATGGTTCCTATGCAGAAAATTCAGATGTTACAGGGTTTGAAAAAGCCGTGAAAAGCGCAGCGCCGGATTTATCAACCAAAGGCGCCTGTCTCGTCCTCGGCGCCGGCGGCGCATCGCGCGCGATCATTGTTGCTCTGCAAAACCTTGGCGCGGACAATATTTTTATTACAAATCGAACCGAAGAAAAAGCCGCTGCCTTGGCGGAAAAATTCGGCTTGAAAGCCGTTTCCTGGGCGCAGCGCAAGGGCGCCGTTGAAAGTGCGGAGCTTATCGTCAACACAACCAGTCTCGGCATGAGCGGGCAACCGCCACTTGAATTGGACGGCGCCAAAATAAAATCCGGCGCGGTCGTTGCCGATATTGTTTACACACCACTGGAAACGCCGTTCTTGAAGCTTGCGAGAGACGCAGGCAACCCTGGCGTTAATGGCCTGACGATGTTGATGCATCAGGCGGCGCCTGGTTTTCGCGCCTGGTTTGGCGGTGCGGCCGAAGTCGATGAGGCTTTGCGAGCTGCACTGGTCGGTGAGCTAGAAAGGCGGCGATGATGATCAAAATCGGCCTTACCGGCTCTATCGGTATGGGAAAGTCGACCGTCGCAAAGATGTTTGGTGGTTTCGGCGCGGCCGTGTGGGATGCAGACGCCGCGGTTCACCGGATGTATCAGCGCGGGGGCGCAGCCGTTGAGCCGGTAAGCGCGCTCTTTCCTGACGTGATTATAGGCGGCGCTGTAGACCGCCGGCGGCTGGCGTCCGTGGCGCTTGGCGCGCCTGCGAGCCTCCAAAAACTCGAAGCGGTGGTACACCCGCTTGTCGCCGCCGACAGAGAGGCGTTTATGACTGCCGCGGCGCATGCCGGCGTGGTGGCCGTGGTTTTGGATATTCCGCTGTTGTTTGAAAACGGTACGGAGAAATTCTTTGATGTTATTGTTGTTGTCAGCGCGCCAGCCGATGTGCAGCGCACACGAGCGCTAGCGCGCCCGGGGATGAGCAATGAGAAGTTCGCCGCAATTCTCGCAGAGCAAATGCCGGATGCGGAAAAACGTGACAAAGCCGACTATGTAATTTCAACGGATCAATCGCTAGAAGCGACGCGGGCGGATGTTGGACGAGTATATGAAAAAATTATGGCGCGGGCGAAACCTTAATCCGCTCCAGAAACGCCACATAGCGCGCCATAGCATCATCAGCATATTGTTTATTATACCAATCACCATAATCAGGTTCTGGAAATGGGTCATCGAACACATGTTCAGCATCAGGATAAACCATCAAGTCAATTGGTTCGCCAGCGCGTTTTCTGTCCTCGAAATAAGAAATGCATTGATCGGCGTCGACGATAGTGTCGCTACCGGCAATTAAAGCCAAAACGTCCGGATGGCTGCGCCATTGACGGAGCCGTGATAGCGCGCCTGGACCGCAATAGGGATAAAACAAAAGCGCGCCGCGGATCTCCGGTGGGTTTTCATCAGTGTGCTTAAGGCCTGCCGGCCAGTGGTGCTTAAAGTCCATAGTCATATAATCCATCACCGACCAGCCGCCATGGGACCAGCCAGCAAGGATGATGTGGTTGGCGTCAAGCCGCGCATCAGCTTCGGCTAAGTGAACGGCCGCCAACACGTCGCCGGCACGCTCCTGACCGAGCAACGCCTTGCCCTGACAAACAATATCGAGTGCGCTTTCGCGCGAATAACCGCGCGGACCCGTGCTATCGACAATCATTGCCGCATAGCCAGCGCGGTTGGCGACATCCGCCCACTGACGATGGTGCGGCACATTGATGCCGGCGCAGCCGTGAAACTGAAGAACCACCGGATAAGGCGCTGCGCCCTTCTCAGGAATGTGTATTTCAACCGCATCCTTGATCAGTTTGATGCGGTCTTCCAAAGATATCTTCGAGACTTTGCTTGCGGCCAATGCCAGCATCATCGGCTCGCGCTTCCATGCGAGCGTCGCAGCGGCGACAGCGATGAGGATGACACTATAATGCCAAAGCTTCATCGGTGGGCTGCCTTATAAGAGGCCGGATTTCTCCGCCAGTGCTTTTAATGACTGCGCCGGCCGCGCGCCGAAATGGCTGATAACTTCGCTAGCCGCGAGTGAACCGATAGCCCCTGCCTGTTGTAAAGAAAACCCGCGCGCGAGACCGAACAAGAGGCCAGCGGCGTAGCCGTCGCCGGCGCCAGTGGTGTCTTCCAGCGCTTCCGGCTTTATTGCCGTCACCTCAACCACATCGCCCTCGCGAGGGATCAAGAGCGATCCTTTCTCCGAGCGCGTAACCGCCGTCAGCGGACACAATTGCCGCGCCTTTTCCGCAATGACGTTTAAGTCTTCGCTACCAAACAGGGCCGCCGCCTCAACATCATTGGCGAGGAGAATATCGACATGGCCAGAAATAAAATCGGTGAGGACGGAGGCTTGGCGTTCAACCACGCTTGCATCCGACAAGGTTAGCGCCCCGCGTTTGCCGTTTGCTTTTGCAAGCGCGCAAGCCGAAACAAACGCCTCGCGTGCGATCGGTTGCTCAAACAGATAGCCTTCAAAAAACGTAATCTGCGCACGTTTGATCTGCGCCTCATCGACATCGTCGGGAGAAACATACCCGGCAGCGCCAAGGAATGTCGACATCGAACGCTGTGCGTCCGGCGTGACATTAATCAGGCAACGCCCGGTTTCTGGTCCGTCCTTTAGCGGCGCGGTGTCGAATTCCACGCCGAGGGCGCGAAGGTCATGCCGGAAAATCTCGCCGAGTTCGTCATTGGCGACCTTGCCGATAAACCCACCCTTGCCGCCAAGCGAGGCGATGCAGGCAATAGAATTGGCCGCCGAGCCGCCGGAAATTTCAATCGCAGCCGCCATGTCGGCGTAAATATCGCGCGCCTTGCTTTCATCAATCAGGATCATCCCGCCCTTGGGGATATCGTGCGCCGCCAAGAATGCGTCGTCGGCTTTGGCCAGAACATCGACAATTGCGTTGCCGACGCCGATGACGTCGAGTTGTGATCCGCTCATGAAATTCCCTCGCGAACTTGTCGCCAAGCTTGAAGTTAATAAAGCAGCGCTTATAGAAAGCGCCCCTCGCCGGCGCAAGGGATGCTCACACGCAAGGCCGGTCCGGCAAGACTGCAGCGCTGCTGTCTGATTATTAACCCAAACATGGTGTTGATGGCGCTGGCGGGGGTGGCTACCGTCGCCGGCCCGGCCAGCCAATGGGTAGAAAAGCGCTATGAGTATGTCAGAGACGCCAGCGATGTATCGGAAGTCAGGATTACCGCTGACGCTAGCGATGCTCGTGGGGCTACTGTTTCTTACAGCATGCGCATCGACAGACGAGAGTTCGCCTCTGACAATTGCCGGTCCCACGGCACCGCCAGAGCCAGTATTTCGACTGAACGAGGTTTTAGGGGCCGCCCCGGCGACGCTTGACGCCCGGCTTGGCGCTCCCGCCTTGACGCGCCGCGAGGGCGACGGTGAGTATCGCCGCTACAGTCTGTCGACATGTACGTTGATTGTTATTCTCTACCCGGATGATGCGGGCGTGGTGCGTGCTGCCCATGTCGATGCTGCAGCGCTGACCTCAGACGATGAAAAACCAAACATTGAGGCCTGCTTAGCGGCAGGTTAAGGCGTGATCAGGAAATAGCGGATAGATGTTTTATGATTCAATCATGTGACCATAAACAACCTGAAGCAGGATACGACCCAATCAAATAGAACCCTGCTCTAGAATGCTTCTGTTTTGTTGTTAGCGCGCGCCTGGCGCATCCATTCCAGCGCTGAAGCGATAACAGCGACCAACCCAAAGGCGGCCGTTAAGTAAAATACGTAAGCAAAGCCGCGAATTTCCACCAGCTCGCCAACCGCACCCCGCCCTAGCGAGCCAAGCAGAAACCCTAATGAGGCGAGCAGCGCATACTGCACGGCAGCGTATTTTTTATTCACGATCGATGAAAGGTAAACGACGATCGCGGCGCTGGCGAAACCAACGGCGAGATTTTCCGCCGCAATGACAAGCATCAGCCGCGCTAAGGCGTCATTGACAGTAACGTCAAGGCTCAGAAAATTGGCGAGCGGCTGCATGAAACCAAACAGGCCATAAAGATGCGTTGCGGCCATAAAAGCATCAGTGTATGCGCCGCCAAGAGCTAAATCTGCAAATAATAAGTTGGTTGCTGCGGCGAGCACTGCGCCAGCAAACAAACAAGGCATCCTTCCGATCTTGAGGATCGCCGCGCCGCCAACGCCGATCCCAACGAAAGTCATCAACGCCCCGAACAGCTTCGATGCGACCGCAACTTCGTCGAGCGTGTGCCCGAGGGCGCCATAGTTTTCGCCGAGATAGAACGGATAGGCGAAAGCGCCCCAAATCAGATCGGTAAACCGATAGGATAAGACAAGAACAAGCACCAGGATTGAAGCAACGCCGAGGCGGCTGATGATGTCAGCCAGGGGCGTCAAAACAGAGCCATAAAGCGCATCAAATATTTTTTGTCCGGGCCAAGCTTTTAGGGCGGATGGTTGCGGCGTTCCTTTGCCGGTCAGATAAAGCATGAGTGCGGCGGCGATTGCGGGCGCTATAATCGATGCAACAATGATCAAAGGTCCTGTCTGGCGCGTGAAAACCCTGGCGTTGGCCTGGTCCGGAGCGCTAAGCGCGAAGGCCATAAACCCGAAAAGGGCGGCGAAGGACCACGCCCAACCTAAAATAACCGGCGTCAAGGCGAGATTGCGCCAGAGCGGCGGCGGCGCGGCGCCGAGCGTTCGGTCACGTTCGGCGATCTTGCTGTCAGCCGCAACAAAAACACCACTGACCGCGGCGGCCATGAGAAATGTCAGTACAACGAAGGTATTATTCCAGCCAATGCGCGCAGCAAAAATTAAAGCCCCCGCTCCGCCGAGGATGACCGACATTCGATAACCAAGCTGGTAGACAGCGGACAACAAATCAACGGTAATTTCCTCATCCGCCACCTCAATACGCCAGGCGTCGATCAAAACATCCTGTGAGGCGGACGCAAAAGTGCAGACCACGGCGGCAATCGCGATGTAGCCGATCTGCGATGCCGGGCTGAGGGTAGAAATCGCGAGCAAGGCTGCAAGAATGACGGCCTGCAACAGCAAGATAGTTGCGCGGCGTTGGCCCATGCTAAAAATTTTGGGGGTCGGGGCGCGGTCGATCGCGGGCGACCACAAAAACTTGAAACTGTAGATAATGATGATCCACGAGAATACGCCGATCGTTGCGACGGAAATGTTCTCGTTGGTAAACCAGGCGTTGAGCGTGCCTGTGATCAATACGTAAGGCAGCCCCGCAGCGAAGCCGAGCACGAACATCGCCCCGGTTTTTCTTTTACCGAGCGCACGGAAGAGGTCGCCCCACGCATATTTTTTTGACGCCGACATAGTTTTCTCAGCCCTTTATAGACCGAAAAGGCTAGGGGAGTTTTCCGTCAGAATAAAGGCGGTTCATGATGCGACGGAGAAATCGCTTTTTGCGCCGCCCCATTTTTCGATTACGGCGATGAGTTGGTCCGGCTCAAAAGGTTTGGAAATAAAGTCATCCATACCCGCTGCGACGCATTTTTGGCGGTCGGACGCCATCGCATTGGCGGTGAGCGCGATGATTGGTACGCGCGCGTTTCGGCTTTCAAGCTTGCGGATGCGCCGCGCCGCCATCAGACCGTCAATCTCGGGCATGTGCATATCCATCAGGACGACGTCATAATTGCCGCGCTCCAGCGCCCCCACCGCATCGCCGCCATTGACGGCAACGTCAACTTTGTGGCCAGCGCGCTTGATGATCGCCGTCGCTAACACGGCGTTTATCTGATTGTCTTCTGCAAGCAGAATGTTGAAGACCGCCTTGGGCTCTGTAGCATCAGCACGCGGCGGCGGCGCCGCCGGCGCAGTTCTCGCGGGCTTGCCCGCAAGCTGGTCATAAAGTGAGGCCTGACGAATCGGCTTGATAAAATATCCCTCAAACCCGGCCTCGCGCAACTCGCCAATACGGTCGCGGGTCAAGGGAGAAAGCATCACAAAAGACCGACTGACGGCCCGCGCCAATGACGTAGCGCCTTCGCTTGCAAGATAGATATCGCAAAGCAAAATAGCATTTTGATTTTCATCAATGGCCTGATGCGCCTCGCGCGCTGAGCAGGCGCAGAAAACGTTTTTTACGCCGATGCTTTGAAGTTGTAATTCGAGGCTGCGCTGCAGAACCGGCGACCGGGTCGCAATAATGACGGGCGCGTCTAGGGGCGGCCGCTCGGCTTGTTGCTCTTCATCATAGTCAAAATCGACTTCAAACGAAAAGGTGCTGCCGACGCCGGCGGTGCTGTCAATGGTGATGTCGCCCTGCATGGCGCGAACAATTTTTTGCGCAATTGAGAGCCCGAGCCCGGTTCCCTCTTTTCTCTTATCTGCGTCTGAATCGGCTTGTGAGAACTCGTCAAAGATCCTCGCCCGCATTTTTCCGGGAATGCCGATGCCGGTGTCGCGCACATCCACTCTCACGGTTGCGGTGGCGGCGTCTTTTTTGACAAGGTGGGCTTCGATACTGACGCCGCCGCTGTCGGTAAATTTGACACCGTTGCCGGTGAGGTTGATCAGCACCTGGCGTAAACGCGCTTCATCGCCGAACAATGTCGCCGGAATGTTTTCATCAATATAAGCAGTGATCTCGACGCCTTTATCCGCCGCCCGCGGAGAGAGAAGCTCTGCAACGCCCTGGATCAGGGAGAACGGACAAAATGCTTGCGCGTCAAGTTCAAGCTTGCCGGCGTCGATCTTTGCGTAGTCCAGAAGGTCATTGATCAGCGCGAGCAGTGCGGCGCCGGATTCGCGCACCGATTCTGCGTATGCGCGTTGGTTCGGCTCTAGCACAGTGTCGAGCAGCAAGCCGGTCATGCCGATGATGCCGTTCAGGGGGGTGCGCATCTCGTGGCTCATCGTCGCCAGGAACTGCATTCTGGCGGCGCTGTTGGCGTTGGGGCCAGCGGCTTCCGGGCCATTGAGGGGGTCGGTTCGGGAGCTCACTCCGCGATCTCGCGTGAGACCGTCATCATCCGTATCCGAAGGGTCTATGGCGACGCCGGCGTAAAGCCTTTCACCGGCGCTTAAAACGCTTTCTTCCCAATCGATAATCAGATCACGCGTGCCGACTTGCGCCGATGTTCTATAAGCTGCTGGCGCGCCCCGGCTGGCGGCATGGTTGCCAGGAGCGAAGGCTTGCCCGAGCCATTTTTCCGGCGGCGCTGTGAACAGTCGCGCAAATGCGCGCGAGACAAAGCGTATCGCACCATCGCGATCGCACACAACAATCAGTTCACGGATGTGACGAGGATCGCCACGATCGCTTGCACGCATATTTAAACCATTCCCTAGGTGGTGATGGCCAATTATGGGAGCGCGGCTTTGAAAAAGAGTTGAGAGGCGTAGTTAATAAAGACGGTTAAACCGCTGTTGCAATTTGAGATAATGATAAGGCGACTGCACCCTCACGACGGCGATAGCTTACGGCTTCGGCGATGTGGCGGCGCTTAACGCCGGCGGCGCCATCAAGATCAGCGAGCGTGCGGGCGACGCGCTTTATTCTTGTATAGGCTCTGGCCGAAAGACCGAGCGCTTCTGCGGCGCGCGACAATAGCGCGGCGCCCTGCACATCCGGTTCGGCGGCTTGTGTCAGTGCTGCGTCGCTCAGCGCCGCGTTGGTGGCGCCCGATCGCGATATTTGCGCTTCGCGCGCCGCGGCGACGCGCGCGGCGACCGTTGCCGTGGTCTCGCCGTTTGCCGGTGCAGCGAGATCACCCGGGGTCACCGCTGGCAGCGCGACGGTCAAATCCATCCGGTCAAGCAACGGTCCGGAAATGCGCGATTGATAAACTTCTTCGCAATTTGGGCCGCGCCCGCAGGCGCGTCCGCTCGCCCGGCCATAGCCGCAACGGCACGGGTTCATCGCCGCAATCAACTGGAAGCGCGCCGGATAGCGGACATGGAAATTGGCGCGGGCGATCAAGACGTCGCCGGTCTCCAGCGGCGCGCGCAAACTGTCCAGCACGGGGGCTGAAAATTCCGGCATTTCGTCGAGAAAAAGGACCCCGTGATGGGCAAGCGAGGCCTCGCCCGGCTTGGCGCGAATGCCGCCGCCAATCATCGCCGCCATCGAAGCGGAATGGTGCGGCGCACGGTAGGGGCGCATTCGGGTCAGCCGCCCGTTTTCCAACAGCCCGGCAAGCGACTGAACCATCGAGACTTCAAGCATTTCCGCCGGGGTTAGGGGTGGCAACAGCCCGGCAAGGCGTGCCGCCAGCATCGATTTACCGGCCCCTGGTGGACCAACCATGAGGAGATTATGACCGCCCGCGGCGGCGATCTCGAGCGCGCGCTTGGCGGTTTCTTGGCCCCGCACGTCAATAAAGTCGGCGACCGGCGCCGGCGCCTCAAGCGCGCCCGGTTCCGGCTTTGAAAGGATTTGCGTACCCTTGAAATGATTGACCAGCTGGATCAGTGATTTCGGGGCAATAATATCCGCCTCTCCGCCGGCCCAGGCCGCCTCGGCGCCGCTGGCGGATGGGCAGATCAGACCGAGCCCAAGCGCATTTGCCGACACCGCCGCCGGCAGAGCGCCGGCGACCGGCGCAATCGAGCCGTCGAGCCCAAGTTCGCCCATCACCGCAAAGCCGTCCGCGGCGTCATGGGGCGCTGCGCCCATCTCAATCAGCACCCCGAGCGCGATGGCGAGGTCATAGTGGCTGCCTTCTTTCGGCAGGTCGGCGGGCGCCAAATTGACGGTGATCCGTTTCGGCGGCATGCCCAGCCCGACCGCTGACAATGCGGCGCGAACACGCTCTTTCGCCTCCGAAACCGCCTTGTCCGGTAAACCGACAATGGCGAAGGCGGGCTTGCCGCCGGTGAGCTGCACCTGAACCGTCACCGGAGCCGCCTCGACCCCGTGAAATGCGAAAGTAGTAATCTGGGCGACCATAGATTTCCCCGATTTGTCGTTACGCCAGTGAACCATATTGCAGGCAAAAAGAGAACATTACAAGAACAGAAACAATTAAGCTGCAATCACGGCAGAAATCAGCAGCTATTCACAGCAAATAAGCCAGCCGAGTTGCGGGCCGGGAAGTTTTGTCACAAGACACTAAACGGATTCCACTTTTTGCGAGCATGCTCTAAGCAAAGAATCAGAAACCTAGAGCGCGGACTTCATGACAATCGCCTTATCCCCGCCCAAGCCGGTTATGACGTTGCGTGTCGGAGTTACCGGTCACCGCCAGGCTCGTCTGCCGGCCGACCAGTTCGACCGGATTAGCGATCAAATCCAAATGATACTGGATTTGGCGGCGAAGGGGCTGGCGACAGCATATGCGCAGTATACGGATGACTACGCTGACGATGCGCGCCAATTGTTTTTTGTCAGCGCGCTTGCCGATGGCGCCGACACGCTTGCCGCCAAGCGGGCCATAGACGCGGGATGGCGCTTATTGGCGCCGCTGCCGTTTTCGAGGGCCAGCTATGCGCGGGATTTCTCGACAGAGGACCGCGAGCAGTTTGAGGCGCTTTTGAATGAGGCGGACGCTGTCGCCGAGCTTGATGGGTTGCGCATGACGCCGGCGGATGAAGAGCGGGCTTATCTTCAAGCCGGTCTCGTCACGGTCGATCAGTCTGACATTGTCATCGCCGTCTGGGATGGCAAGGGCGCCCGCGGCGTTGGCGGCACGGCAATGATAAAGGACGAAGCCTTGTCTTTGGGCAAGCCCGTGATCTGGGTAAACGCCGCGGCCGACAAACCGCCGGTTTTTTTGGCGGCGGAAAAGATTGAGGGTCCTGCGTCGCCGGAAGCTGTTCATGCAGCTATCGAGGCGGTGGTCGCGCCTCCGCCAAGCAGCGAAATTGAACACGCCTTTTCCGGCGAGAAAACCCATGCGCTGGCAGCATATCGGACATTCGCGAGTGAGACAGCGCATCGCTTCAATTACGGGTCGTTTTTTCAATTCTGGGAAAAACTATTCGCCGGCAAATGGCCATTTAGCGTCAGGCTTACCTGCCCAACGCCGACCGAAGAGATTTTTGACGCGAGCCAATCGACACTGGCGCAAAAACTACAATCGTCAAACCATGATCAGCACATTTTTAACAAGCTGATCATCCCGCGCTTTGCCTGGGCCGACCATCTCGCCGTTCATTACGGCAACCTCTATCGTTCTTCCTATTTCTTCAATTACCTGTTCGCGGCGGTCGCGGTTTTTCTGGCTTTGTTTGATCTGGTCGCAGGCGGTCTCGGCTTTGGCAGCAAGACGCTTTGGATCGGCAGCGAGGTGGCGATCATTGTTATGATCCTGATCGTCACCACCGCTGGCAAGCGTGGCCGCTGGCATGAAAAATGGATCGATTACCGTCAGCTTGCGGAGGAACTTCGCCAATACCGGCTTTATTACCTGACGCTCGGCCGTGACGCCGGCAGCGACCTTTCTAAAGGCGAGGGAGGCGAGGCCGCCAGTTGGGTTGATTGGTATTTCGCTGCAACTTGCCGTGAGGCGGGGATGACCTCAGGCGTGTTCGACGCGGCCTCCATCCGCCGCACCGCCGACACCGTTTTGAAAGAGGAAATCACACCGCAAATCGCCTATCACGAGAAAAAAGCCGGCACGCTCCATATACTGGAACACCGTCTGCACCATCTTGGTGAATATGCTTTTGGCGCAACGCTGCTGGTTTGCCTGTTTTATCTCGGTCTCGTTGTCCTCGCCGGCAAGGAGCCGGGCCTGGCGACTTGGGCCTACGAAACCAAGAACGGCGCTAAAGGGGTAGTGACAATGATGACCGGGTTCTTGCCCGCGCTCGGGGCGGCGTTTTTTGGTGTCCGGGTGCAGGGCGAATTCGGCTCAACAGCGGAGCGCTCTCACGCCACCGCCGCGCAACTCAAGACCCTTGCGGAAAAGTTTGAGGCGCTCAGCGCAGCGCAAACGCCGCGCCTGGAAGTCTTGCGCTTGCGGGTTGAAGAAACCGCGCGCGCCATGCTTATGGAAAACATGGACTGGCGCATGCTCTATATCTCCAAGCCGTTGAATCTGCCCGGATAGTTTCACCCACCTAGAATTTCGGGCGCCGAAATGCCTAAACCCTAGGTTTTTATTGCCAAACTGTAAGCCGCAAGGATGCGCCGGATGCTTGCGGCGCGCAGCAAAAATGCGCCATTTTGCAGTCCGCGCCAGCGGAATAGGGACGCTAGCGTCATGAGAGCAATCCGATGTCTGTAATTTCCGTTCTACATGCGCCCCTCGATAAAGCCCTCGGCCAGAAAATTGCCGACGCGCTTTCGCGTTATGGCCATGCGCCGCGCCGCATCAGCGGTGATCCGTATACGGGCGACCTGGCGCTTGCAGACAATGCGGCGATTGTCATCTGGTCGGCGGCGGCGTTAAAGCTTGTCCGGCTTCATGAACAAGCGCGTGATGCGCTCCGCCGCGGTGCGCTGATTCCTGTAGTGGTTGGGGGAGCGTCAGCGCCGCGGGGGATCGACGCGCCGGAGCCGGTGGATCTGTCGGGCTGGTCCGGCGACGACAATGACCCGCGCTGGCGGTTTGTTCTTGATGAGATCAAAATTGCCGCCCAGCGCCAACAGCTCGGCGATTCAAACGTCTGGGCTGCGTCCCATGCGGGCCCCGATGTTGTGGATGAGCCCCATCCGGAAGACCCTTCATGGGAAAACCCACCCCTGGGTGAGGTCGCGTTGGACGATGAGGGGCTGGATATTCCGGCCCTCGACCAGCGCGCTGAAATTATTGAAGCGCGTGAAGATTTCATGCCCCCGCCGGCTCGCCCGGCGCCGGGAAGTTTTGGCAGAAAATTTAATCCCATGGCGGTTGCTCTGACCGGCGGGCTTGTGATTGGCGCTGTGGCAGGCGCGGCGATCTTGCTGGCGCCGAGTTTTCTGGCGACGCCAGGGGGCGCTCAGGCCGATGCGGTTAAGACCGCAGCGCCGCCGGAATTGGGCGCATTGGCTTTTGTTCAGCCTTCAGATGATTTTAATGTCGCCGATAGCGAAACAACGGGCGCAAACGTTAATGTTGCTGCAGTGCTTAATCTTGATGCTGAGGAAATGCGACTAACGCCGCCTGCCTTGCGGGAGGCTGACGAGTTGGCGAGTGTTGCGCCAGAGCCTGATGTTGCAGCAGAAGACGCACAAATACTGGAGCTGGCGTCTGCGCTTGGCCTGAGCGAATACGGCGAGGAAATGTCGACGACGGAAGAGGCCGCGTTGCCGGATGAGATTTCTCCGGAGGATGCAGCCTTAGAGGCGGCGGCCCAAGAAGAGGCGGCAAAGATAAAGCTGTTTGCAGCCATCGCCCGCGGCAAGCAGGAATTGGCGTCTAACGGCGCCGATGCTGAGGCCCTGCCGGAAGAAGCTGCGCCTGACCTCGTCGCGCCAGAGGAGACGGCGTCAAACGAGGCTGGGCTCGATATCGTTGCGCCGGATGCGGCGCCGGCTACAAACCAGGCTCCGCCCATTCAAACTTTAACGCCGCCGGCTGCCGGCAACGGCTTTAAAGAATGCGCCGATTGCCCGGAAATGGTGCGGCTTGAGGGCGGCGCTTTTCGCATGGGTGCGCCAGGCTCGGAGCCTGCGCGCCACATTTCCGAAGGCCCGGTGACGCCGGTGTCGATTTCCAAACCCTTCGCTATCGCTGCGACCGAGGTCACCTTCGCACAATGGGATGCTTGCATTGCCGATGGCGGATGCCGTTATCTGCCGCCGGACCAGGGCTGGGGCCGCGCTGACCGGCCAGCGGTCAATGTTTCGTTTGATGACGCCAAGGCCTATGCCGACTGGCTGTCGAAAAAAACCGGCGAGACTTACCGGCTGCCAAGCGAGGCGGA
This sequence comes from Hyphococcus sp., assembly GCA_021776375.1. Classification (GTDB taxonomy): domain Bacteria; phylum Pseudomonadota; class Alphaproteobacteria; order Caulobacterales; family Parvularculaceae; genus Hyphococcus. The sequence continues at coordinate 53,859 of JAJFGA010000010.1, forward strand.
GTGGGAATATGCAGCGCGGGCGGGAAGCAGAGGTCCGTTCGCCATCGGCGCGAGCCTGTCGTCAGCAACCGCGAACTACAATGCGTTTTATGCTTATGGCGGGACTAAGGGTGAATACCGCAAGCGGACGACGGCGGTAGCGAGCTTTGCGCCAAATAATTTTGGCCTTTTTGATATGCACGGTAATGTCTGGGAGTGGACCGCAGATTGCTGGGGTGACAGCCATGAGGCTGCGCCGCAGGACGGTTCTGCGGCTGTTAGTGGTGATTGCACCCGCCGGGTCCTGAAGGGCGGGGCCTGGAACACCGGCGGCTGGCGCCTGCGCTCAGCCCATCGCATCGGTAAAACGCGCACTGCGCGCGAATATGACAACGGCTTTCGCGTGGTGCGCGATTTGAACTAGAATTGGACCCAATAGCGGGTCCCAGGCGCGCTAAATGTTACCAGTGTTTTAACGGCTGCATTTTTTTATGCCCGCGGGGCCCGGCGCCGGTTGCAGCCTTCATTTCTCCTGCTTATATCCCGCTCGAACGTGTGGGTCGCCGGAAATGGCGGATCGCGCACAATCTGATGATGATCAAAGGGGCGCGCTTTATTCCGGCGCTTTTCAGGCAAGGGCCGGGGATTTCCCGGCTGACGCCGATTGAAGGCTGGAATTTAAAAACGGCGGCTCGCTTAAGGGAGAAGATAAAATGGCTAAAGTAATTGGCATCGACCTTGGAACGACGAACTCATGCGTCGCCGTCATGGAAGGTAAAGAGCCGAAAGTGATCGAAAATGCCGAGGGCGTGCGCACGACGCCGTCGGTGGTTGCCTTTACCGAAGATGGCGAACGCCTGATCGGTCAGCCGGCCAAGCGCCAGGCGGTAACCAACCCGGAAAATACATTCTTTGCAATCAAGCGGCTGATCGGGCGCCCTTTCTCAGACCCAACCGTTAAAAAAGACCAGGGCATGGTGCCCTACGCCATCGTCAAAGGCGACAATGACGACGCCTGGGTGGAAAGCCGCGGAGAGAAATATGCACCGTCGCAGATTTCAGCGTTCATCCTGCAAAAAATGAAAGAGACGGCCGAAGCCTATCTCGGCTCTGAAGTCACACAAGCGGTGATCACCGTACCGGCCTACTTCAACGACGCCCAGCGTCAGGCGACCAAAGACGCCGGTAAAATTTCCGGACTTGAGGTTTTGCGGATCATTAACGAGCCGACCGCGGCGGCGCTGGCCTATGGTCTCGACAAGAAAACCGGTAACCAGAAAATCGCGGTCTACGACCTCGGCGGCGGCACCTTTGATGTCTCGATCCTGGAGATCGGCGACGGCGTTTTTGAAGTGCTCTCCACCAATGGCGACACGTTTTTGGGCGGTGAGGATTTCGACCTTCGCATCGTCAATTATTTTGCTGATGAGTTCAAAAAAGAACAGGGCATCGATCTCAGGAAAGATAAACTTGCGCTGCAACGGCTGAAAGAAGAGGCTGAAAAAGCCAAGAAAGAACTTTCGACCACGTCACAATATGGTGTGAACCTGCCCTTCATCACCGCCGATGCGTCGGGTCCGAAACACCTGACAATGAAACTTTCCCGCGCCAAGCTGGAAAGCCTTGTTGAAGATCTGGTCAAACGTACGGTTGATCCATGCAAAGCAGCGCTGAAAGATGCGGGGCTTTCTTCCGGCGACATTGAAGAAGTAATTTTGGTCGGCGGCATGACCCGGATGCCGAAAGTGCAGGAAACTGTAAAACAGTTCTTTGGCAAAGAGCCGCATAAAGGCGTTAATCCGGACGAAGTTGTGGCGCTTGGCGCGGCTATTCAGGCAGGCGTCCTGCAAGGCGACGTCAAAGACGTCCTTCTCCTTGATGTGACGCCCCTGTCGCTCGGTATTGAGACCCTTGGCGGTGTCTTTACCCGCCTTATCGACCGCAACACCACCATCCCGACCAAGAAGTCGCAGACATTTTCGACCGCGGAAGACAATCAGTCGGCGGTCACCATCCGCGTCTTCCAGGGCGAGCGCGAAATGGCGGCGGATAACAAAACGCTTGGCCAGTTCGACCTCGTCGGCCTGCCGCCGGCGCCGCGCGGCGTGCCCCAGGTTGAAGTGACGTTCGACATCGACGCCAACGGCATTGTCCATGTTTCTGCAAAAGACAAAGCCACCAACAAAGAACAATCGATCCGCATTCAGGCATCTGGCGGCCTGTCGGATGATGATATCGAACAAATGGTCAAGGACGCTGAAGCGAACGCCGATGCGGACAAAGAACGCCGCGAAGCGGTGGAGGCGAAAAACCGCGCTGAAGCGCTGGTTCACTCAACCGAGAAAAACCTTGAGGAATATGGCGAGAAAATCACCGCCGAAGACCGCCAGGCGATCGATGAAGCGGTTGCCGCGCTGAAGGCCACCCTTGAGAAGGAAGAGGCGGACCTTGAGGAGATTAATACCCACGCGACGACGCTGGCGCAGGCCTCAATGAAACTTGGCGAGGCGATGTATAAAGAAGGCGCAGAGGCCGCAGAAGCCGACGCGGCGGCAGACGCTGCCGCTGACGGCGGCGAAGAAGATGCGGCCAATGCCGGCGCAAGCGATGATGATGTGGTCGACGCCGATTTTGAAGAAGTTGACGGCGACAAGAAGGACTAAACTGGAACGGCCCGTCCCCGCTCACCCCCGCAAAAAGCGGGGCCCGGTGAAGGTTTGGGCTCGCGTATATTGCGTGATGGGGCGGTTTTGAGGGGCGCAACGGAATTAGAACCCTGAAAGGGGCCGCGCGATTATGGCGCAACAGTGTTTTTACGAAGTTCTGGGTGTTGAGCGCGGCGCGGACGGCTCGGCGATTAAGTCTGCCTTCCGTAAGCGTGCGATGAAATACCATCCGGACCGCAATGCGGACAATCCGGACGCAGAACAAAAATTCAAAGAGCTTGGCGAGGCCTACGAAATCCTATCCGACGGCCAAAAACGCGCCGCCTATGACCGCTTTGGCCATGCCGCATTTGAAAATGGCGGCGGCCGGGCGAGTAATGGATTTGGCGGCGGCATGGGCGCGGGCGGCGCAGCGGCCGGTTTCTCAGATATTTTCGATGACATATTTTCCGAATTTATGGGCGGTCAGCGCGGCGGGCGACAGGCCGGCCCCGGCCGCGGCGCGGACCTTAAATACAATCTCGAAATCAGCCTTGAAGACGCCTTTGGCGGCAAAAAAGCCGAAATCAGCGTGCCAGGCTCGGTCTCTTGCGAGACCTGCGAAGGTTCAGGCGCGGCGCCCGGCTCCGGGCCGGTGGCCTGCACTACCTGCAAGGGCGCAGGCCGGGTCCGCATCCAGCAGGGCTTTTTCACGATTGAACGCACCTGTCCGCACTGCAACGGTGAAGGTCGAATGATTTCTGATCCGTGCACAGACTGTTCCGGGCAGGGCCGCGTGCGCCGCCAGCGCGACCTCTCGGTCGATATCCCGGCCGGGATAGAAGATGGCACCCGCATAAGGCTTTCCGGCGAGGGCGAGGCCGGCCCGCGCGGCGGACCGGAGGGGGATTTATATATCTTCGTTGGCGTCAAAGAGCACGACTTGTTCGAGCGCGACGGCCCCGACCTTTATTGTGCATTCCCGATCCCGATGACCACCGCCGCGCTTGGGGGTGAGTTTGAAACCCCGACGATTGATGGTGGCCGCGTCAGCATTTCCGTGCCCGAGGGCGCCCAGACCGGCAAGCGTTTCCGCGTGCGCGGACGCGGCATGACGCAACTCAATTCAAAAGGTCGCGGAGACTTTTACGTAGAAGTCCAGGTCGAAACCCCAACCGGCCTTAACGCGGAACAAAAAGAATTGCTCAAGCAATTCTGTGAAGCCGGCGGCGGTGAAGACTGCTGCCCGCAATCGCGCGGCTTTTTCGACCGGGCTAAGAATTTCTGGGAAGACGTAACCGACGGGCGGTAGGGCATGCGGTTGACTCCATGACAGACCTTCGCCTCACATCTAGCAACTCTGTCCACGGCGTCCGGCTCCATGAATACAGGATCAACGGCTCTTTTCGTATCCCGCCCCATATCCACGACAATTTGAAACTCGGATTTCTCATGCGCGGCGCCTATGCGGGCGACGGTGATGAGGGCCTTGAAATGGCCGGCCCGGCGCTTGTCTATTACCCATCCCTCACGCGCGCCGGCGCCGCTTTTCATAACACAGCGCAGCACTTTCTTTGGGCCGACATAGACGCCGGCTGGCTTGCGCGGATGGAGTTATGTGCACGCCTCCCCGTCAAACCTGGCGTTGTCGCGAATGCGCATATTTTAAAATTGGCGGCGGGGCTGAATGCATCGGCGCTCGGCGCTGGCGATGCAAACCCGATGGAGCTGGAAAGCGCCGTTTACGAACTCCTCTCTGCACTGACTGATGGCGCCGAAGATGTTAACGCCCGGCCACACTGGTGGCGCGACGCGCTCAACATCTTGCACGAGAATGAGAACGCCATAGGTCTCGTGCAAACCGCTGAAGCCTTACAGCTTCACCCCTCCCACCTGGCGCGCGCGTTCAAAGCACATGCTGGCTGCGCCATCGGTGAATATAGCCGCCGGGTGCGGCTTTCCCGGGCCGCCCACGATCTTGTTCACACAAATAAAACGGTCTCCGACATCGCAGCCGAGCGCGGTTTTTTTGACCAAAGCCACTTCAACCGTCATTTCAAGCGCGGCTTCGGGTACGCCCCGTCGCAATACCGTATCCTCCGGTCGTAAACGCAAATTCCGTACAAGTCCTGCGCATCTCTCGACGCCATTGTTGTGCGCGTCAGTGCGGCTGGCGCGTAGCAATGGAGATAAGCATGGGTGAAGTAATTGGCAGCGCGAGCAAAGCCGGGCTATGGGGCGGCGTAATAGTGGCGGGGGCGATGGTCGTTTATGCAATTGTTTTGAAAATCATCGGCCAGCAAACGGGGCCATCGACAATCGGCTATTATATTGTCTTTCCTGTGGTCCTGTTCGCTGCCATTTTTGTTGCGCGCAACGCCCTTGAAAGCCGGTTATTGACCATGGCGCTGATCTGGACCAGCGTCACGGCCGCCGTCAGCGGTGCGGCGCTCTACAATGTCTGGGTTGTCTTTAATTCACGCTTTTTGATCGGCGGGCCGATCCCGCAGCTCGTTGAGACCTATGAGGCGTACCGTGAGCGCGCCGCCGCAGGAGACGATGTTGCGCAAGAACTTGCTGCGATAGAGGGGTTTATGGCTTCACCCGAACTCTTTGCGCTCAATGTATTTATTCGCCTGGCCATTTTGTTCGTTCCGGTCTCGGTGGCGTTCGCGCTTATCGTGCGCTTCGTGTTTAAATGAAGCGTCTGAAACATCAGCCAGCGGGGCGGTAAGTTAGTACAGCCGCCATCAACAAAACGTGTTGTCGGGCGCAATTGCATACGGGGTAGACCGCCCTAAATCTTGCACGGATAACTGCAAGGAAGCCCAAAAATGACCACCGAACCCCGCCCGCCTTTACCGCCCTTCACGCTGGAAACGGCGATCCAGAAAACGCGCCTCGCCGAAGACGCCTGGAACAGCCGCGACGCGAAGCGTGTTTCCCTCGCCTATACGCCGAACAGCCGTTGGCGCAACCGCTCAAGCTTCGTCACTGGGCGCGAGGAGATCGTGGAGTTCCTCACCGGTAAATGGGAGCGTGAACAGGATTACCGCCTGATCAAGGAGCTTTGGGCGTATACGGACAACCGCCTTTCCGTGCGCTTTCAGTATGAGTATCACGACGCGGACAGGAACTGGTTCCGCGCCCATGGCAATGAGCAGTGGGAGTTTGACGAGAGCGGCCTGATGCGAAGGCGCGAAGCGTCGATCAACGACGTGCCGATCACCGAGGCTGACCGCAAATTCTATTGGCCGGCGCCGGCGCCGCGTCCGGCGGACTACCCCGGCCTAACTGAACTTGGGCTCTAACCGTCGTCGATCGCGCCTGAGGACGGTCATCGGTGACGGCGCTTAAGGCGCCACGCCCTGCCGCAACATCCATCCACTCTGCCGCTTAGGCGATTGACCGCCAATCGACATGGGGGCCAGTCTGCGCGCCATTATCCGTCCGCTAAAGTTGCGTAAGACAATCCGCTGGGCGGCATCACTAAGAAAAGGGAATGAACATGAACAAGTTTATTTTAGCTGCAGTTGTCGCTGGGGCCGCGCTAGCTGCGCCGGCGCTCGCGAACGAAACAGAGGAGTTTTGTGTCGCTTTCGCTGGAGAACATGATTTGGGTACGGAGCCATGCGAATGTATTGGCGAAGTGGGCGAGGCAAATTCCGATGTAAAGGGAGCGATCCTCGCGCTTACGAGCCCCGATGAAACTGAAAACTGGGATCAGTCGACCAAGGACGCGTTGGCGGGTTGCTTTCCAGAGGCATAGCAAGCTGTAGCCGGTCCCCGGGGATAACCGGGGACCATGCCGCACCCTTTGGATAGAGGCTAAAAACCGGCTTTGATGAGTTCAAAGCCAATCATGAACAGGCCGACCATCGCAACGGTCCAGGAGGCGGAGCGAAGAACGGGAATGCCTATAAAGTAGATCACGGCGAAAGCGGCCCGCCCGGCTAGGAAAACCAGCGCGCCGGCTTGCGTCAGTGATGTCGATATATCTGACAAATGCGCAATCAAAATAAGCGGAACGAACATCGCCATGCCCTCCAGGTGATTAGCGACGATGCGGCTTAAGCGCCCCTGCAGGACCGATGGATCGCGGGGCTCGTCTCTTGGCCCAAGACCCCATTTAAACCCATGCGTTGCAGGCACGAGCCCGCCTTGCACACACAAGAGCGCCAGCAGAAGGGCCGTGACGCCGAAGAGCGCCTGAAACTCTATAGACATGTCCTAACTCCTTTTTTATTAGTAACTATTAAAAACGTAGTCTATAGCAAAATTCAATAGCCTGCGATAAAATATTACACATGAGCGACCGCCTGCCTCTTTGCCCGATTTCCCGAACTGCGATGATCCTCGGATCGCGCTGGACGGCGCAGATTATCCGCGAGCTTCTCGACCATGGGCCGCGCCGGTTTCAAGATTTCCAGGACGCGCTTGACGGCATCGCGCCGACAACTTTGTCGAACCGCCTCAAAATGCTGGAGGAAAGCGATGTGGTCGCGCGCGAAATCTACGAGACGCATCCGCCGCGTGCGGAATATATTTTGACTGCCAAAGGCAAGAAGATGAGCGCGATCATCGGCGCGATGCGCGACTGGGGAGTTAAGTACGGATGAACCGCGATATTATTTTTCTGCTTGCGCCTGGGTTTGAAGATAATGGCCGCCGCGAATATTGCCCGGAATGCGCGGAGGTTTGGGGTGTTCTGAATTACTTTCCGGCGATCCTCCACGGCCTCGATATTCGCTATCAGCCGATATCGCGGCCGCGCGCGGAGATGGTCGGTATGCTGGGTGCGGATCATCAAAACTGCCCGACACTGGTTTTGGCTGAAGGCGTTGAGGCGGGCGCGAGTGCGGCTGTCAAAACCGCGAATGGGCAAAGGTTTATCGATAACGCCCGCGACATCGGTAAATATTTTGCCCATCGTTACGGTGCTCCGGTTCCTCGCGGGTCGTAAAGACCGGTGTTTGCGCCTATGTTGAACCCATGCCTGATAGTGCACGCGATAAATACGCAAAGGCGCTGGCGTTTCGCCCGGCCTGTCCGCAAGGTGATGCTTCAATACTGATTGCGTTCGCCCGCGATCTTTATCGCGAAAGTCTTGGCAGTGATGCTGGGTTTTGGCATGACTACGGTGCATGCGGAGAAAAATTTCCACTGTGGATCGCCGCCTGCGCCGCTGCCGACCCCGGATTTGCCGCGATGCTTACTGAAAATGGCGCAGCCATCGGCCTGGTCGTGCTTGGGATGAGCCGGCGTAAAGCGCTCGGGCATGTGCATCATTTCTATGTCGTCCCGGAACGCCGCGGCCAGGGCTTTGGCGGATTGCTTGATGAATATGCGCGGCGCACGCTTGGTCGCGCCGGAGCGTCGCGGGCGCGGCTCAATGTGGCGCCGCGCAATGAGCGCGCAATCCGGTTTTACCTTGCGCAAGGCTGGCAAAAGACACCCCGCACAGCAAGCCGCCTTATCAATATGGAGGTTGCGCTTTAAGACTGATGCGTTACCGCTAAGGGGCTGTTAAAACGAGACTGAGCGAATGCCCAAATCTTCCATTCTTGTCGCCGGCGCCGGCGGGCGCATGGGAAAGGCCGTTGTGGCCGAAGTTTTGCGCACGCCGGGCGCGGCGCTTGCCGGCGGGTTTGAGCGCCCGGGCGGGCCGGATATCGGCAAGGATATCGGCGTTCTCGCCGGGCTTGATGCGATCGGCCTCAACGTCGAAAAAGACGCCGCCAGGGGTCTTAAAAAGGCCGCCGCCCTGATTGATTTCACCGCCCCGGCGGCCAGCCTCGCCAACGCAAAAGCGGCGGCCGAGACCGGCGCCGCGCACATAATCGGCACCACCGGGTTTTCCGCCGATGAAGAGGGTAAGATCGCCGCGCTCGCGGAGAAAATTGCGATCGTCAAATCCGGCAATATGAGCCTCGGGGTGAACCTCTTAATGGCGCTGGTGGAGGATGCCGCAAGCGCGCTTGGGGATGATTACGATACCGAAATAACTGAGGCGCATCATAGGTCTAAGGTCGATGCGCCATCCGGGACGGCGCTGATGCTGGGCGCGGCGGCGGCGCGCGGGCGCGGCGTCCGGCTGGAAGACAAAGCCGCCGGCATTGACGGGCCCAGGAGCGGTAAGCGCAAGGCCGGCGATATCGGGTTTTCGGTACTGCGCGGCGGCGGCATTATTGGCGAGCATTCAGTCTATTTTGCCGGCGCGCAGGAGGTGATCACCCTATCCCACAGTGCGATTGACCGTGGCTTGTTCGCCAAAGGCGCCGTAGCGGCCGCACAATGGGCGATTGGCAAACCGCCAGGGCTTTATTCCATGCGCGATGTTTTGGGGCTCTAGGCGCGCTTTCAGCAAAACCGTGTGCGGTTTTGCGGTTCGAGTGAGGCGAGAAAGCGCCAACACGACAAACAAAACGTAGAAAGCATAGAATTCGAACAACCTCAAAGACCTTCCTGAAACCATGACCTGCCAAGGTGGGCCGGAGTTTCAGGGGTCTTCATGCGCACAGAAATAATCGCCGCCGGAGTTATGGTCGCCAGCGCTGTCCTTGGCGTGCGCTATCTCGACATGGCTGCGCCGGAGCCGCAGGCGCGCAACCTCGCGGCGATGACCGCATCAACGCCAGCATCGCCGCAAAACCAATGGGGCCGCGAAGTGCGTATCGCCGCCTCGCGCGATCACCAGTTTTATGTTGACGCTGAGGTCAACAGACGCAACGCAAAATTTTTGGTCGATACCGGTGCAAGCTACGTTGCCTTGCGAGACACAGACGCGCGAGAAGCCGGAATATATACATCGCACACAGACTATACATATCCAGTGCGCACTGCCAATGGCGAGACGAATGCGGCCTTCGTCACCCTTGATGAGATCGAGATAAACGGTATCCGCGTCGAAGGTGTTAAAGCCTTCATCCTCCCCGACAACCAGCTCGCAATCAATTTGCTGGGCATGAGCTTTCTATCGCGCATAGAAAGCGTTGAGGCACGCGCCGGAGAGTTGGTGCTGCGGGGGTAGCGTCTTTTGCGCGCCCCTCCCCGGCAACAAACGATCGGCCCCCGTGTCGTCAACCTTGTATGCTGGTAAGCAAAGCTTGTGATTGAGCTTGATGGCGATCAGCATCGGCTCGCTCCGTCGCAATAATGCGTCCGCCGGCCGTAAACGCAATTTCCGTACAAGGCGTCATCACAGGCCTCGTCAATAGTGCGCTCGCTATTTCAGATGCGGCGCGTGATGGAGGTGAGTTTTGAGGGCGGTTTTAGGAAGAGCGAGCAAAGCAGGATTAAGCGCACCTCACAATTTGAAGGACAATAAAATATCTACAAAAAGGGAGATAACCAGCATGAAGTTTTTGACGTATTTGTGCTTATACAGCTTAGTTGCTTTGCCGCTAACAGCGGCGGCGGAAAGCGTGGCTGTTGGAGACAGCCGAGTTAGCGCAATTTTCATTCAGCCTTATGATGCTTCGTTCAAGTATTATTCTGTAAACGAAAAAGATGAGCGCGTTTTACTAGGTACGTGGACGGATGACGTAACTGTGACCGGCAATGACGACAAGACCGTCCTGCGCCGCAAAGTGATCCGCTATTCATTGGACGGCGCTGCAGATTTTTCCCGAACAACCACTGCGAATGCGGATACGATGGGGCCAATCGCTTCCCACCAGACCTTTGGTGATGGCCTTTCGGGTGTTTCACATGTTGATTTTGATGGAACGGCCATCACGCAAATCCTGCTTGCACAGCCCGAGGCGCCGGCCAGGGTGCTGCAGGCCGATTTGGGCCAAAAAGTATTTGAAGGGTCTTTCTGGGCTACATTGGCGATGAGCCTGCCGTTTGAAGAGGGGCTCGTCGTTGAGTTTCCCACCTATACTTTTGGGGGGGAAACTATTGGGAGTGAAACATATCAAGTGCACGGCGAGGAGACGCTTGAAGCAATGGGCGAAACCTTTACAGCAAGGAAAATTACCGCACCGGATTCAAACTGGACTTTTTGGGTGCGAAAAGAGGCGCCTTATATTGTTCGCATCGAGCATCCTCTGCCATCTCTGCAGTCCGGCGAAATGGCTGTTTCAATAATTGAGATGTTTCATCAAGGTGACTAATGTTGCGAGACCTTGTGTGTTAGATATTTCCCAAAATACGGAACGAAGAGGCCAGCACAAAATATCTATCCTTCTTCCGCCATCAAACTCGGCAGCGTCCCCAAATCGGCGCCGGCCTGGCGCATTAGGAGCTTTCGCAAGGGCGCAATTTTTCCGACGACGCCGATGCCGACATCGCGGGCGAGGCGCAAGGGCCCGAAATCATTCGAGAACAGACGATTTAGTAAATCCATGCCGAGCGCGAGCGATGTGGAATCAAATCGCCGCCAGCGTTGATAGTTTTGCAGAACGCTGAGCGAACCGATGTCGAGTCCAACTTCGCGCGCCTCACGCAATACATCGGCCAGCGCGGCGATATCCTTGACGCCGAAATTATAGCCCTGCCCAGCAATCGGGTGAACTGCGCGGGCCGCATCGCCGATTAGCGCCAGGCGCGGTGCGATGAAGCTTTGGGAAAGGTGGAACGCAAGCGGGTAAGACCAGCGCGGACTGGCGAGCGATAGGGCGCCGAGATAATCGCCAAAGCGGTTTTCGATCTCCCGGACGAAGTCTTCATCGCTGAGCGCCAGATAGGCCGCCGCAGCATCCTCGCGCTCGGTCCAGACGAGCGACGATCTGTTGTCGGTTAAAGGCAAAATCGCAAACGGGCCGGATGGCAAAAAGAACTCCTGAGCAACGCCATCGTGCGGGCGCTCATGGGCGACGGTGACGACGATCCCGGCCTGTTTGTAGCGCCACTGATTGACCTTGATATTGGCCTCAGCGCGCAGGGTAGAAAACCGCCCATCCGCCGCCACAACCAGGCTCGCATTGATGGCGCGGCCATCCTCCAGCGTCACCGTCGCATCGGCCGGGCCATAGACCGTTGCGGTTCGGCGCGCCGGCGCAAATAGCGTGATCTCTGTCTCGGCGGCGACGGCATCAAGCAAAGTCTCGCGGAGGAGCGTGTTTTCGACGATCCAGCCGAGCGGCGTTTCCTCGCCGAGCTCGCGGCTGTCGAAATGGAGTGAAAACATTGACATGGCGCCGTGGTCAAACCGTGATTTCGCGCGCCCGTCGGTGACCAGAATATCGCGGATCGCCTCGGCTCCGGGCGCAATCTGCTCCCACAGGCCAAGCCGCTTGAAGACCCGCGCCGTGGCGTAGGAGACCGCTGTAGTGCGCCCGTCAAACGCAGCGTTGCGCATCGCCGCTGGGTCGGCTGCGTCAATCACCGCGACACTAAAGCCCTGCCGCGCCAGTGCGACCGCTCCAAGCCCGCCCGCCAGCCCGCCGCCGACCATAGCAATATCAAATTGAAAGGTTTCTGCCATAACTGGCCAAGGATCGCGCGTTAAGCTCCCCGCGTCCAGCTTGGTGCTTGCAGCTGCGGCGAAAAGCGCGGCATAGGAAGTAGCAGGAAGAACGGGCGACGGAGTTTGGCGATGCGCAAATGGGTTTGGATCATAGCAATACCGGCAATACCCATCGTGGGCGGCGTGGCGCAGGCGCAGGATATCAGCGCCGCCAGCGACGAGACCCGCTACCTTCTCGACACCACGCTGTTTGTGGTCGCAGGCCTTGCGGCTATCCTTTTCGTGTTTGGTCTGGGGCTACGCGATGTTGGCCTTGCCCGCACCCAACATGCGCCGGCGGTCTGCCTACGGACCATTGGTCTGGTCGGTGTCGGCGCTTTCGCATTCTGGCTGATCGGGTACAATCTCGTTCACATGGTTGAGACCGGCGGGTTTCTGGGCGCTTTTGAGCCCTGGCGGCCCAATGATGTTGACCCGATGGCGGTCGGCCGGGCGTCCGGCTCAGTGTGGTTTTTTCAAATGGGTCTGGCGGTGATCCCGGCGGCGATCGTTTCCGGCGCCGTGTCGGAGCGCGTTAAAACCTGGCCGTTCATATTGTTTGCCGCCGCCATGGCCGGCCTCATCTATCCGATTACCGCCTCCTGGGTGTGGGGCGGGGGCTATTTTGCTGAAGTTTGGCGTACGGCAGATTTTGGCGGCGCGGCGGTCATCCACATGACCGGCGGCGCGGCAGCGCTTGCCGGCGCCTTGGTGATTGGCCCACGCCCGGGGCGCTATCATGAGCACGGACCACGCCCGTCGGCGTCGACCGCGTTGCCGCTATCAGCATTTGCCGCCGGCTTCATTTTAACCGCGTGGATCGTTATTCTGGCGGGTAAGATCGGGTCTTTTTCATCGATAGAACCGGCGATTTCCCTCGGCGTCATTTCAGCCAACGTTGTGCTCGCGGTTGCCGGCGCGGTGTTGGCGGCGCTGTTCCTCACCCAAATCGTTTATCATCGCGCCGGGCTGGTCACGGTCATCAACGCGGTGATTGCCGGGCTGGTCGCGGTTTCCGCCGATCCTTTGCATCCGGCGCTTTGGCAGGCGGCGATGGTCGGCGCCGTAGGCGGGGTGATTGTCACCGTCGCGCCGCCGTTTCTCGACAGGTTTCGCATAGATGACGCCGGCTTTGTTATTCCAGCCCACCTTTTGTGCGGCATATGGGCGATGATTATCGCGCCATGGTACAATCCGGCCGCCTGGCTCCCTGGCCAGCTGATCGGCGCCGGCGCGATTGTGGTTTTTGCCTTTTCCTTGAGCGCTTTGTTCTGGGTGGCGCTGAAATATTCCCTCGGAGTGCGCCTGCGCAGCGACCCCAATACGGGTGGTGGTGTAGATGAGGCTCGGATGAGCGATTAAGGGCAATAATTCGTTAATAGCCGTTAACCCTTTTTCATGCTCGCCATGTCAATATTCCCTTAACGTCTCTTACTATATCCTCAACACTAGCGCTCCGTACCCGTCTTATGTCAAAACACCCAAGAAGCCTCTCCCGTCGTTCCGCACGCAATCGCGACCAATTTGCCGAACTGGTCGCCAGCCTGCGCAGCTTTGCCCGTAATGTGCTGATGCGCGCGGGCGGACTTTCCATGATCCTGCTCGGTATCTGGCTGGCGACGGCGCTGGCGACATTCTCGATCAGCGATCCGAGTTTTAATACGGCAACGCCTGCGCCAGTGCAGAACCTGGCCGGCCCGGCAGGGGCGAGCCTTGCAGACCTATTGTTTCAAACCTTCGGAGCGGCGGCGTTTCTGTTGATTGCGCCATTAGGCATTTGGGGGGCCTCAGCGCTGTTTCATGGCGCGCCGGAGGATATTCCGGCGGGGTTCTGGCGGCGGTTGATCAGCCTGCCGATTGCCCTGTTGACCGCATCCGCAGCCTTTGCCGCCGCGCCGCCGCCAGCGATCTGGCCATTTGTCGCCGGTCCCGGCGGATATATCGGCGATTTGTGGTTGGCGGGCATAACCGCGATCCTGTCCCCGACGGGCCTGCCCTTTCTGGGTGCAATATCTGCGGGCGGCTTCGCCGTTATTGCGGTGATTGCTTACGCTATCCATTGCGGCCTGACCCGCGAGCGGTTCATGGAGGCTTATTGGACGCTTGAAGACGCCTATCTTGCGGTTGCAGGCTTTGTATCCGGCCGGCTCCATGCGCTCAGAGGCGATGCGGAGGCCGGCGATGACGCTGACTATGACGTCGAAGATGGAGCCGCCTTTGAGGAAGATGATGCTGGCGAGGCATTGTCCAGTAAGCGGAAAATAATCCGTAAAAGGCTGAAGGAACAAGAAAGCAAACGCGAGCGCCGCGAAAGACAACCGGTTCTGCCGGTATTTTCTGCAGGCGACTATGAGCTGCCGCCGCTAAACCTTCTCGCCAAACCGCATCATTCCAATCGCGCTGTTATTTCCGACGAAGCGCTGGAACAAAATGCACGGATGCTGGAAAATGTGCTGTCGGATTTTGGCGTCCGCGGCGAAATCATCAATGTGCGTCCCGGCCCGGTGGTTACGCTTTATGAGCTGGAGCCTGCCGCGGGGGTCAAGTCGTCCCGGGTGATCGGGCTGGCTGATGATATCGCCCGCTCGATGAGCGCGATAGCGTGCCGCGTCGCAGTGGTTCCAGGGCGCAATGTTATCGGCATCGAATTGCCGAACCACGATCGCGAAATGGTGTTCCTGCGCGAGTTGCTTGGCGCTGGTGAATATGAAAGTTCCGGCGGCGATCTAACGATTGCGCTCGGTAAGGGCATTGGCGGTGAGCCGGTGTTTGTTGATTTGGCGCGGATGCCCCACCTCCTGATTGCCGGGACAACCGGATCGGGCAAATCGGTCGGCATCAACACGATGATCCTGTCACTGATTTATCGTATGGCGCCCGATCAGTGCAAACTCATCCTGATTGATCCGAAAATGCTCGAATTATCGGTTTATGAAGATATCCCGCACCTTCTATCGCCTGTCGTGACCGATCCGCGAAAGGCTGTTGTCGCACTGAAATGGACGGTGCGGGAGATGGAAGAACGCTACCGACGAATGTCAAAAGTCGGGGTACGCAACATCGCCGGGTTCAATGAACGCATCGCAGAAGCGGAGGAAAGCGGCGAGACCCTGACACGGACGGTCCATACCGGTTATGACGAAGACACCGGCGAACCGGTGTATGAAACCGAGACCCTTGAATATGAAACCATGCCTTTTATCGTTGTCGTGATCGATGAAGTCGCCGACCTGATGATGGTCGCCGGCAAGGATATCGAGGGTATGGTTCAGCGTCTCGCGCAGATGGCGCGCGCCGCCGGTATTCACCTGATCATGGCGACACAGCGCCCCTCGGTTGATGTGATCACCGGCACCATCAAGGCGAATTTTCCAACCCGCGTGTCTTTCCAGGTAACCTCAAAAATCGACTCGCGTACTATTCTTGGTGAGCCTGGCGCTGAGCAACTCCTCGGTCAGGGCGACATGCTGCACATGGCTGGCGGCGGGCGCCTGCGGCGTGTTCACGGGGCTTTCGTCTCGGACAATGAAGTCGAAAAGATCGTTACATTTCTCAAAAAACAGGGCGCGCCGGACTACGTCCAGGATGTCACCGAAATACGCGACGGCGAGGGCGACGATGGCGGCTTCGACATTGGCGGCAACACATCGTCGGGTGATGCGCTTTACGATCGTGCGGTTGCGGTGGTTTTGCGCGATAGGAAGGCTTCAACCTCCTATGTCCAGCGACGCCTGCAAATCGGCTACAATCGTGCAGCGACGTTGATTGAAAAGATGGAAGAAGAAGGCGTCATTTCGTCCGCCAACCATGCCGGGAAGCGCCAAATACTTGTAGGAGAGGATGCGGCCTGATAGTGAGGCCGGCCAAAATTTTAGTAACTAGGGTATTTTTGTGACCAGTTTTCGCATTATCAAGCCGGGAGAAGACGCCGCCGATATTTACCGGTTTCGCTATAAAATCTATGAAGAAGAAATGCAGCGTCATGACCGTTATGCGGATCATGAAAAGAAGGTCATTATCGACCCGCTCGACAGCCATGCCTACAACATCGCAGCTTATAAAGACGACCGAGTTGTTGGCGTCGCCAGAGTGAATTTTTGCTCCGACGGAGATCCTGGAGAATATCGCGAATTCTACGAGCTTGATAGCGTTGGCGTCGACTATCCGGATAAGGTTTCCTATTCCACCCGCATCATGGTTGAGCCGTCGGCGCGCGGCGCCGCCCTGCCGTTATTGGTTAGCGTTGAATGTTTCAAGCTCGGCATAGAGCGCGACGTAAAATGGTGTTTTTGCGACTGCAATAATAACGTGCTGCCATTCTTCCAGAAGCTTGGCTATGAAGTTCAAAGGTCCAACAAAACCCACCCAAGCTTTGGCGACGTCACGGTCATGCGGTTCAATTTGCATGACCCAAAACACTATGACCGTAAGCAGTCCGTGTTTGCCCGCTACCTAACCTCGCCGCTCAAGCAAGACTAAGCATTCACCGATACAGACCTGTACCTAGCGTAAGAGCAGTGAGGTGTTGAGGCGTTTAAATAGGAAAGAGCGACGAGGCGGTTCAGGCGACGACGGAAATCTTTCGCGAAATATCATCAGGGATTTTGCCGTCGGCCTTCAGCTCTTCCCAATTCCAGCCGGTCTCTTTTGGCGATTTTACATCCTCAACTGACGCCTCAATCAATTTGCCGTAAAGATAGCTCGTCGTCTTCATTGCATATTCAATGCAATCGACGTCAGCATCCGACGTTACCAGCTTTTCGGCATAGCGCTTCATCAGCCGGTTATGCGATTTGTCGATCTCGATATGATCACGAAGAAACGTTAATGCACCTTCGGGCACGCCTGCATCGAGCAATTGGCTGGAAATCGCGTCTCCCGAAAGGGTGGGAAGAAATTCGAGAAAATAAAGATAACCAAGATAACCGAGCGGGTTCCCATTATAGATTTGGTAAAATGCGAATGAGGTTAGCGCCGTCGTCGCCGGCAACGGATTTTTGTAGGGAACTTGCGTAGCGTCGCCCCCAAGGGTGACGAAATCGTTGAGCGCAAGCTGTTCATGACCAATTTCCGACATCGCGTGCTGATAGAAGCCGAGCACCATATCGCGCTGCCCGCCACGGAAAAACACCGTCGCTAAGGCCTGCAGCTGTGGGTTTTCGCGAACATAGTAGTAGGTCTGCTTAACAAATGAGCGATACTCATCAACCGTCAAATGTCCTCCGCCCACATGAGCCATCGCGGGCGATGAGAGGAACTCGGCCAAGACAGATTGGAAACGGTTTTCTAGTTTTTCGAACATTTCTTGCTCTCGCTCAAGGTTTGTTAATTGTTAACAAAGTATTAATTTACAAGATAAAATTATATGTTTCAATACTTATTGCCAGAGACCCTCTGCGTCAAAAGAGTGCCCGTCTCAGCGCCCTTGTTCTTAACCAAAATATAAAGCCGAGCCCCTATAGACGGTAGCGGAAGTGGACCGTAAATGCCCAAGCAAGGCCCGGAAAAAATAAATTGGTTAACGGCCCGGTTCGCCTCGGATGAATCCGAAGCGGCCTTTCAGGCGTTTGTTTTCCATCGCAATCTCAAGAACAATATTTGGGGCGCCATGGTTGGGCTGGCGCTGTTCATGCTCTATGCATTTTCTGATTTTATTGATGCGGCAGATCCCAAAGAAATAATCATGATCCGCATTGTCACGGGTGTAATCGCGCTGGCGATAATGTCGGTTCTGTTTTCCAAGCGGTTTGTAAAACATCACGACGTAGTGACCGCTGTCTTCATAACGGTGGTTGCGTCGGCGATGAATTTGATTATCTGGCGCCAACCCATGCTCGACAACACTTATTATATCGGACTGATTCAGGGGTTCATCCTGTTCGGGCTTTTGTTGCGGCTGAGTTTTATCAGCATGACAGCGGCGGCGGCGGCTTGCCTCACTGGATTTGCGCTTGCTACATTTACAAAACCGGACATCGCTGCAGCGACGTTACAGTTTGTGAATTTGAGTGGTGTTGCAGTAATTTGTGTTGTTGGCGTCTACTTGCTGCAGGGTTATCAGCGCACGGACTTTCTCAAAGCCCTTACAATCGAAAACCAGAACCAGCAACTCAGCGCGCTCCTTGATGATGTCCGCCGGGATCATGAGCGCAAGTTGGCGGCGATGAACATGCTTGTGCACTTCGTTAAGACGCCGCTTCACCAGATTAACGGGTTTTCCGAAATCTTGATGAGCAACCTCGTCGGTGAAGAAGATGCCGCTTCCGACAACGGCTGTATTGAAAGTGCGCGTTATATCAAAAATGCAACATCCAATCTTTCAAACAGCGTCAACCGGCTCTTGACGTATCACCGTCTCGACGAAATTGAACGCCAGAATGAGTTTGACAAAATAGATATCGATGAACAGTTGCGCGATTTTTCTGACATGTTGGACACCGAGATAACGACAAAAATTGAAGGCTCTGCAGGCGACGTCGAAACAAGCGCGGCGGCGATGAGGACATTGTTCGAAAGTCTTTCGCTTTACTACAATGAAATGACCGACAAGGCGCCAGCGATAGAAATTGAATTGAGCGTTGAAAACAACGCTGTGGCATGCGTCACCCTGCACGATAATGGCGGCGCTCTCGCGCATGATAAATTTCTCGAAGACACTAAACCGTTGACAAAAATCGATAACTATTTGACCAGCGCTGGATCGGAAATGCCGATGGCGTTACGCACGGTCGCGCGCGCGGCGGAAATTGTTGGCGGCGCGCTTGAACATCAGCCGCAGGCGGATGGAAATATTTTCAAATTAAAATTTTCGAACTACAGCAAGGCGATAGCGATGCAAGCGCCAAATAGTCCAGCGGCAAGCGGACCGCAACCGGCCTATGTAAGATAGTCTTCAAGACATCTAAATTGTGGCACGGCTACGTGGTGCGCATTGCCGCCGGCTCTTTTTGAGAATGGTTTAGAGTGGAAGCGGGCGAGCGCCTGCCGGCCCTTGGTCGGCGCGGCGGGGCTCAGGGCGTGTATTTGAAAAAACTGGAGCGGGCGATCAGATTCGAACTGACGACCTAAACCTTGGCAAGGTTTCGCTCTACCCCTGAGCTACGCCCGCGCTCCGTTTTGCGGCTACCTGCCGCGGAGGGAGCGTGATATGGCGCAACGGGGCTGCAAAATCAAGCGCTATTCCGCGCCTCATGCGGGGTGAAAGGGGCAAGGCCGCCACTCAGGGGAGGGGCGCCTCCCGCGCAATCGGGTGTGGGTGTTTTCTCACAGACCGGGATCGGGCACACTCCCGGAAAACACCGGAGAGCCGCGCCATGTCCGCCGCCACAGCTGAGCCCGCTACCAGAGCAGACCTGTTTTCGTTATTTGAAAAGCTCGCGATCGACTACCAGACCGTCGAGCACCGCCCGGTGTTCACCGTTGATGAGGGGCGCGATCTGAAGGCCGGCATGCCGGGAGGGCATTCCAAGAACCTGTTTTTGAAAGACAAGAAAGGGTCGCTTTATCTGGCGGTTGCGTGGTGTGACACGACGGTCGATCTGGTTGGCCTCGGCAAGGCGCTTGGCGCGAAGGGCCGGCTGTCTTTTGGCAAGTCTGAGCTGATGAGCGATACCCTCGGCGTTATTCCCGGCGCGGTGACGCCGTTCGCGTTGATCAATGAGACCGCGCAGGAGATACGGGACGTGGTGCTCGATCGGGCGTTGTTGCAATTCGACCAGGTCTGGTTTCACCCTCTTGAAAACAACGCTACGACAGGCCTCAGGGCTGAATATCTGCTCAAATTTATCCGCCATTGCGGCTTTGAGCCCCGATTAATCGACCTTTGCGCGCCTTTGGCGGCGGATGCATAGACGAGGGCGCAAACCGGCCTTGCGTTTAGCGGAGCGCGGCCTCATTTATTGGGGATGAAGAGCCCCGGAGAGCTGAGATGAGTGAAATACTGGGCGCTGGCGCCGCCGCGCCAGAAGCGGCAGTTAAAGACGCCACGATTGAGACTTTTGAGCAAGACGTCGTGGCGGCGTCTATGACCAAGCCGATTGTCGTCGATTTTTGGGCCGACTGGTGCGGGCCGTGTAAGCAACTTGCGCCAGCGCTTGAAAAAGCGGTGAAAGCCGCCAGCGGCAAGGTCGCCCTGGTCAAGGTCGATATCGATAAAAACCAGATGTTGGCAAGCCAGCTGCGCATTCAATCAATCCCGACGGTCTATGCATTTTATCAGGGCCGGCCGGTGGACGGATTTCAGGGCGCGTTGCCGGACAGTGAGATCACGGCGTTCATCGACCGGCTGAGCGCGTTAAGTGACGATGGCGGGGAGCAAGGCGATCCGTCGGAAGATTACCTAAACGCTGGCGAAGCGGCGTTTGAAGAAGGCGATGTCGCCGCCGCCGCGCAGCTATTCGGGCAAGTGGCGCAAGCGGACGCTGCAAATGTCCGTGCGATTGCCGGGCTCGCACGTTGTCACCTGGCGCTTGGCGATATTGAACAAGCAAAACAGACGCTCGATATGGCGCCGCCAGAGGCGCAAAAGGATGCCATATTTGCGAGCATCAAGGCCTCGATTGCGCTGGCTGAAGACAATCCAGGCGGCGCCGATAGTGCGGCGCTGAAAGCTAAAGTCGAAGCCAGCCCCGATGATTTAAATGCCCGCTTTGAGCTTGCCGGGGCCTATCTTTCCGCCGGTTCAATGGAGCCTGCCATTGATCAATTGCTTGCAGTGATAGCGCGCGACCGTGACTGGAACGACGAGGCTGCGCGCAAAAAGCTGCTCACGGTGTTTGAAGCGCTTGGCGTAGCGCACCCGGCGGCCATCCGCGCACGCCGCCAACTGTCCTCAATCTTGTTTTCTTAGCGCCAGGAGGGCTCCTCCCGTCACATGACCGGCCAACCGATATCAAAATCAAAGGCGACCTTGCCGCAAACGATTGCGCTATTTCCACTCTCCGGCGCCCTGCTGCTTCCCGAGGGTCAGTTGCCCCTCAATATTTTCGAGCCACGCTACTTGAAAATGATCGATGACGTGCTCGGCGGCGCGCGGACGATTGGCATGATCCAGCCGAGGGATTTACCGGAAAAAACCGATGCGGCCCCTGCGTTATACAAAATTGGTTGCGCAGGGCGGATCACGTCTTTTCGAGAATCCGGTGACGGTCGTTATCTCGTAACGCTGACAGGCGTGCGGCGGTTTCGACTGATCGAAGAAATCGACGTTGAGGCGCCTTATCGCACGGCACGAATCGATTGGGATGCGTTTGACATTGATGCACATAAGGATGCTTCTGGAGAGGAAGTTGACCGCGAGGTGTTCGTTGGGGTCATGAGCGATTATCTTGATACGGAAGGTTTAAAAACCGACTGGGACGCTGTAGAAGAGGCGCCGATTGAGTCCCTTGTGGCGTCTCTGGCGATGGGGTGCCCGTTTGCACCGAATGAAAAGCAGGCGCTACTTGAAGCTAAAACGGTCGCCGACCGGGCGAAAATCCTGATGGCGCTTATGGAGATGTCTGGCGCCGCGGATGAACCGGGCGAGTACGGGCCGTTGCAATGACGGCGGCTTTGGAGGGTAAGGGTAATGGCGGATAGCGATAAATCGGATGAAATCGACCCGCGTCTTTTAGAAATTCTGGTGTGCCCGCAATCGGCAGGCTCGCTGGTCTATGATCGCGCGCATGCGGAGCTGTTAAGCAAGAAGGCAGGCCTTGCCTATCCAATTCGCGACGGCGTCCCGATCATGCTGGTCGAGGAGGCCAGAACCCTTAGCGACAGTGAGATCGGCAAGCTTTAACCCTCCCCCTCGGCGCGCCTCATGCATTGTCTATCCGGTGCGGCCTGAATAATCGTTATTGAGGTCGGGAATTATGGGGGCGCCGGCCTATGCTGTTGTTCTATGATGTAGAAAATGTAGCAACCCGGCACAGGTATGCCGCACCGCTCAGCGTCCGGACGATTTGGCCGGTTAACCATGCAAAGCTTCATGGTGAGCTGATCAGCGTTAATGACGCCGCATTGATCATCGGGCCGTGGCGGGCCTTATGTGATGATCTGGTAGAGGAAAACCCATTTTTTGAACCTTGGGCGCTGTTGCCGGCGTTGGAGCAATTTGCCGATCAAGAGGTCAAGCTTGCCTGCATCTGGAGCGGTCCCGGACGCCAAAAGCTTGTTGGATTTGCGCCGATGCGGGTGATGCGCGGCTACGCCAGACTGCCGGTCTGCTATTGGGCGACCTGGATGCATCGCCATTGCTATTATGCAGCGCCGCTGATCCAACGCGGACATGAAAAGGCTGCGCTGGCCACGCTTTTTGAGCTATTATGTGACGGCCCGCACAGTCAGGTGATGCTGCGCTTGCCACATTTATCATCGACCGGCGCAACAGCGGCGGCTGTCGCAGCCGCCGCTGATGAAGACCAGCGCCACCGTTACTCTATCGGAGAATTTTCACGCGCGGCGCTGATTGCCGGAAGCGATGCAACGTCTACATCCGTAACCGGTTTGTGCAAAAAGAGAATGGGAAAACTGCAAAGGCTGCGCAAGCGCCTCAGTGAACGCGGCAATTTATCAGTCCGTATACTAATCGATGTGTCAGAGTGCGGCGGTTGGACAGAAGAATTTCTGGCGCTTGAGGGTAAGGGCTGGAAGGGCCAACGTGGCACCTCGCTAAATTCCTGCCGCCGGGACGCAGACTGGTTTCGCGCCGCTATCAAAGGCGCGCTTGAAGCCGGCAAGCTTCGGTTCATGCGGCTTGATCTTGACGGCCGCCCGATTGCGATGCTGGTTGGCTGGGGCGCCGCCGTGGGGGTCTGTTTGAAGACCTGTTACGACCCCGAATTTGCGCGCTATTCACCGGGTGTGCTGCTTGAAATTGAAAACACCAAAGAGCTTCTAGGCGATCCGGGCTTTGTGATGATGGATTCCTGCGCCGCCCGCGATCATCCGATGATCAACCGCTTGTGGAGGGGTCGGCGCGCCATTATGGGCGTCAATATTAGCGGTCGGGCGCCGGCTAAACAGGCGATTGTCCGGCTCTGTCAGGGACTGGAAGATTTGCGGGCGATGTTTCCAGCCTCGGGAAACTAAGCCGCATATCCGGGGCGCTGGCGCAGCCCCCACAAAAAGGTGTATGCAGGCGGACTTGCTCTCTTGACCAATGACGCCCAAGGACAAAATAGATGACCCTATCGCCGCCCGTTGATGCTCCCGCTAGCGATCTCGTTGCGTGTGAAACGCCTGATGAAGCAGTTACACGCCTTGTTGCGCTGTATGATGAGGCGCATTCGCAATTAAAAGAGCGCTTTGAGCTTTATGTTGCCGGAAAATTGACGCCGGAGTCGGGCGAGACGCCAACTTATCCTTATTTATGCGCTGTCGTGCCGGCGGAGAGCGCGTCGCAGACCTCAAGATTGGCGCTTGGCCGGGTTGCCTCCACCAGCGTCTATGGAGCCACTATCACGCGGCCGGCGCTGTACTCGGATTATCTGAAAGGCCAGCTAGAGCGGATTATGGGCCGGTTCGCGGCAAAGATATTTGTCGGGCGGTCCTTCGCGCCGATACCGCTTGCCTTTGCGCTCGAAAAAGCCACCGTCGCGCTTTCTCAGGAGCAGCGCAGCGCGCTTCAATATCATTTTCACACGCCCAACCTTGTCGCCACCAATGACGATATCGTCGACGGGCAGTTTGTTTTAAAACGCAGCGGTACATTACCGATTTCATTGTTTGGCGCTGAGCGTGTGGATTACTCACTGCATCGTATTCAACACTACACGGCAACAAGCCCGGATCAGTTTCAGGATTTTATTCTGTTTACAAACTATCAGCGTTATGTCGATGAATTTGTTGCTTTCGGTAAAAAGGAAGTTGAGGCTGGCCGCGCTGATACGCTGGTCGAGCCGAATGGCCGGATCACGCGCAAGGGCGCGCCAGCGACAGGCGCCGCCGGTAAGATGCCGCAAATGCCGGCCTACCATCTGACGCAACCCGACAAACACGGCATCACCATCGTCAATATCGGCGTTGGCCCTTCTAATGCGAAAACCATCACCGATCATCTGGCGGTATTGCGGCCCCAGGTCTGGTTGATGATCGGCCATTGCGGGGGCTTGCGACGCACCCAGCGTCTCGGCGACTATGTTCTGGCCCACGCCTATCTGCGCGAGGACAACGTGCTGGACGACGTTTTGCCGCCGTCTGTGCCGCTGCCGACACTCGCGGAAGTCCAGCTGGCGCTTACCCAGGCGGTGTCGGAGGTGAGCGGCATCGCTCATGGACAGCTGAAAGAACATTTACGCACCGGCACGGTGGTGACCACAGACGACCGCAACTGGGAATTACGTTTTGAACGCAACGCCGTACGTCTCAATCAGGCCCGGGCGATTGCCATCGATATGGAATCGGCGACCATCGCAGCGAACGGCTATCGCTATCGCGTGCCCTATGGAACGTTGTTATGCGTCTCCGATCGGCCGCTGCACGGCGAGATCAAGCTTCCCGGCATGGCGGATGCATTTTACCAAGAGCGCGTCAGCCAGCATCTGGAGATTGGCATTCGCGCGATCGAGCTTCTCCGCGATGAGCTTAAAGCCGGTACGCTTCATTCAAGAAAGCTCAGAAGTTTTGACGAACCGTTTTTGCGGTAAGGCTAAAGAGCTTTTTCGTAGACCCGGTACGTCTTATAAATCTTCGCGCCCATGTCGGTCAGCATGGTGAGCATCGATTCATTGTTTTCCAGAATCCAGGAAAGCTCTGAATGAGTGACGCCGTGATCCATGTTGGCTTCGTTGACCATAGCGATAATCTTATAGGCGAAAGCTGCCCCCAGCGGCCTTTTGTGGAGCTTGCGTCGGACGCCCATCAGCGGCATGCGCGATTGCTTTATCCCCTTGACCTTGAGGCGCCAAAGAAACTTCGCCCAATTGAACGGTAATAGCTTGCCGTTGAACCCGCCAATAGCGTGGTTGATATTGGGCAGCACCAGCCCAAAAGCGACGGCCTCACCGTCCAGAAAACACAAAACGATATTGTGTTTTGCGATGATCGGTTTCAATTCGTCCGCCATATGGCGAATATGGTCCTCTGAGAACGGAATAAATCCCCAATTATCCGACCATGCATCATCAAAGATATCGACAATCATGCGGATGTCGCCAAGGACATCCTTGGTGTTGAGTGTGCGGATAGTAATATTCGGTTTGTCGAGCGCTTTGTTGAGGAACTGCATGCGCCGTTCGGGGATGAAGTCGCGCACCGGATAATATTCAAGCGCAAACATGTCCATCGCTTTGTTGAACCCAGCGCGCTCAAGATGGCCGGCGTAATAGGGCCGGCCGTGCGGCATCATCACATAGGGCGACGTGTCAAAGCCATCGACGAGAAGCCCGCATTCTTCGTTGACCGAGAAATTAAACGGGCCGGCGATTTTGTGGACGCCGTGCTCGCGCAGCCAATCGGATGCGGTTTTAAGCAGTGCATCGAAAATTGCCGGATCGTCCTCCCCTTCGATGAAGCCGAAATGCCCGGCAGCATCCTTGTGCCGATCGAGATGCGCTTGGTTAACGATCGCTGATATTCGTCCGACGGGCTCGCCGTTACGATAGGCAATCCACAATTGATGCGGTGAGTCTGTCAGCGAGGGGTTTTTTGCCGGATCAAGGCGCGCGTTAAGCTCGAATTCGAGCGGCGCGATGTAATGGGGGTCGTCCGCATAGAGGCGGCTGGCGAGGCGGATGAAGGTTTTGCGCTCAGCGTTGCTCTGGACGGGGCGAATGTCGATTGTTTGGCTAGGCATTGTTGGACGGCTCGCATGTGGCTGCTGAACGGCGCCGTCGATGATTGGGGTGCTGCGGCGGCGCTGCTACGCCTAGCACAATGCGTGATTAACAGGAATCATCCATTGCGCTAGATTGTTTCCTGAACGCGGGTCCTACTTCAGCTTAATTTCCACCTCTGCGCCGGTGTGGTTAACCTCAAACAGCGCCTTTTCGACGGGCGGAGGGCTAAACCGGACTTTTGGATTATTGGAAATTCCCCATGGTTCGGCCGGCATGCCAAGCGGGCCCTTGTCAAAGCCGTCATTGGCGTTTTCATCGTGGTAAACGGCGATGGCGAAAGATCCGGCACTCGGTGCGATGATGCAAAAGCTGGTTACCGGCGACTTGGCGGCGAACTTTACCTGGGTAAGGCGCCCGCGTTTTTTTAAAAACCCGTCCTCCTGGTTTGGGTAAAGGTCTGCGGTAATACGCCCGGCATTTCGTTTTACGCCCATCACGACAAGTCGGATTTGGTTATCCGCGCCATTGCAGCTGACATGTTCAAAATGGAATTTCTCGGGGTCTTCTGTTTTTTTAGCGGATGCGCCAGCTGTAAGGGCAACGACAACAGCGCCGCCAATTAGAAGTTTTTGGATTGAACTAAACACGCCACACATCCTTTACTATTGAACTGGGTAAACGTCATTTTGGACCCGAGAACGACCAGCCAAGGGCCTAAATGTGGAGATTTTATGCCTAACGAAAATGTGATCATGTATGAATGAAACCCTACCCAGCTTAGTTTGGCAAGATTTCTGACAAAGCGGTGTAAGCGCCGATAATTGCATCAAGATCCTCGGTAGTGTGTGCCGCAGAGACGCTGAGGCGTAGGATCGACGTTGCATTGGGCGTGCCAGGCGGGATGGCGAGGTTTACGTAAACGCCGTTT
The DNA here is from genome assembly GCA_021776375.1 of Hyphococcus sp. Classification (GTDB taxonomy): domain Bacteria; phylum Pseudomonadota; class Alphaproteobacteria; order Caulobacterales; family Parvularculaceae; genus Hyphococcus. The sequence goes on from JAJFGA010000010.1 coordinate 80,622, forward strand.
TCCATAAGGAAATTCCACGCCATAAACGCCTGTTCCCGGTTTTCGAGCCTGGCGGCGATCACCGGGCTTTCCGGTGCGCATAGATCAAAGCCGAGCTGAGTGAAGGCGGCGTGGATGCGTTTTGCGTTTTGCCACAAGTCCTTGCGCATGGTTTGGTCGGATTTGAGCCGCGCCAGCGCCGCTGAGGCGGCCGCGACATTGGCCGGCGAAGGTGAGGCGGTGAACATGTAAGGCCGGCTCGAAAATCTTAAATATTCAAGTTCCGGGTGGTTCGAGGCGACAAACCCGCCAATCGAAGCAAGGCTCTTGGAAAAAGTGCCGGTGTAGAAATCAACCTCATCCAACACGCCTTCCGCCTCGCAAACGCCGCGGCCATGATCACCGAAGACGCCAAAGGAATGGGCCTCGTCGAGCAGCGCATAGGCGCCATGTTTGTGGGCGACCTCAATGAGCTCCTTGACCGGCGCGACATCGCCAAACATTGAATACATGCCTTCGAAACACACAAGTTTGCCGTTCACCTTGTCGCCAAGGCGCGCGAGGCGTTTGTCGAGGCTTTCTGGATCATTATGACGGAAGCGGATGATCTCCGCGCCGCTGAGTTGCGCACCGTCATAGATGCAGGCGTGACAGTCGGCGTCGAGCAGGATGACATCTTCTGGCGGCTGAGCGAGCGCAGAAATCGCGCCGAGATTGGCCTGATAGCCGGTGGAAAACACCATGCAGTTTTTAAAACCAAGAAACGCGGCGAGATCGATTTCAAGTTGGCGGTGCGCGGCGTAAGTACCGTTTGCAAATCGCGAGCCCGTGGTTCCGGTGCCGGATTGGTCAATCGCATCTTTCGCCGCGGCGACGGCGTGCTCATCATAGGTAAGGCCAAGATAGTTATTGGTCCCAGCAAGGACGATTTCCTTGCCATTAACGATGGCGCGTGTCGGCCCCTTCATTTCGTCCATAGAAACGCCGAACGGATCGCGACCGATCCCCTCAAGCAGCGCCTTGTATTGCGTAGCGGTGGTCTGAAATTTATCGAAAAGGCCCATAGCTTATGATTGCTCTTTTTTTATTGCGTGGATGGCGTCTACTAGTTCGCCAATGGTTTTGATTTCCGAGATCGTATTGACCGGGATTGATATGTCGTAACTGTCTTCAATATCCATGACGACATCGAGAACCGCGACGGAATCGATCTCAAGATCAGCGATCAGGTCGGTCTCTCGCGTTAATTTCACACCCTTTTCGTTCAGGGGTTCAATCAGGGAAGAGATCTTCCGAAATACGAGATCGTCGTCTTCCTGAATGCTGGACATGGCCGTTTCTCCTGGGCGCGTGGCGGGCTGTTATAGCAAATCGTTTTTCTGATACCAAAGGGCGGTTTTTGCAAACCCTTCTTTTAGCGGGGTTGTTGGTCGCCAGGGTGTAACATCACTCAAAAGGTCGCTCCGCGCGACCCAATCGGGGTGAAAAAATTCGTTTACCTGGCCTTCGCGTACGCTGGGCTTGCGCCCTAAGGCTCTCTCCGCGGCGCTGATTATCTTGTGATAGGCCCCAATAAGCGTGCGCGGCACACGAATAGTGCGCGGCCGCTTTGCCAGTTGATCGCCTAATATGGCGCCAATTTCCGACCAGGCGTGCCCCTCAGGGCGATCATCGCCAATTTCATAAACCGCACGTGGTGGCGCTGAGCTTGATGCTATGACAATCGCGGCGGCGGCGTCTTCAACGTAAAGAATGGACGCATGCGCTGGCGTTGGCGTTCTCGGCTCCAGCGCCAGGCCCATTTTGACCAGTTTGAAATAGGGCAGCGTCACCAGATCGCCTGGGCCATAGATAGCCGGCAGGCGTAGAGCCAGCCACGGATTGTCGCCAGATGCCGCCCGGATCGCCGCCTCACTTTCATATTTGCTGCGCGCATAGGGCGAGACTTCCGGCGCCCGCGCGGAAATCGAAGAGATATGAACGAGCTTTGCACCCTGCGCCGCCGCCGCCCGCGCCGCCCGCGCCGCGCCGTCGACATTCGTCTGATAATACTCATCCGCCTTGCGGGCATGGGTGACGCCGGCGAGATTGAAGAAAATGTCGGCGCCCTCAGCCAACGCGCTGAGCGCCGCCTCATCTTCAAGCCCGCCGCGAAGGACGGTTATATTTTGGGGGGCGTTGAACCGATCCGGGTTTCTCGCCAGCGCCCGAACCTCAATGCCTTTATCGATGAGGCGGGTGATGAGGGCTGTACCAACAAAACCGGTCCCGCCGGTGACCGCAACACGCAACGCTTAAGCCCGAACGTCTGCAACAGCTTGCGGCTTGGCGGCGCTGGGCGTGCGTTCTTCCGTAAAGGCGCCGTGCAGATATTTGATCTTGACCTTGGCCCTCGACAATTTGCCCGAGGAGGTCATGACCATCGAATGCGGCCGTGCAAGCACAACCTCGGCCGGCGCGCCAGCAGCGTTCTGGATGACGACTGCAATCTCGCGCTTTAAGGCCGCAAGCGCTTCGTCGTTCATACCGCGGCGTTCCACAACAACGACAATACGTTCGCCGCGGCCGTCATCGACGGAAAACGCGGCAACACCGCCGCTTCGCACGCCAGCAACTTTTTCGACGGCCCACTCAATGTCCTGCGGCCAGATATTGCGTCCGTTGATAATAATCAGGTCTTTGGCGCGCCCGGTAATAACGATTTGTCCGTTGAGCAGGTACCCCATGTCACCGGTGTTGAGCCACTCGCCTTCATACATTGCCGCTGAGCTTTCCGCGTCGGAGTAATAGCCGGGCGTGAGACTTGGGCCTTTAATAAAAATCCGCCCGACATCACGCTCACCGAGCGCAGCCCCATCATCGCCGCGCACCTCGATCGCATGGTCCGGCAGCGCGCGGCCGCAAAGCACAAACCCGCGCTTGTGTTCCGGCGAGGTCACGGCAGATGCCGGTTGGGCGACGCCGGAGCGCGTGTAATGGCGCATATCGACTTCATCGACGCTTACCGCCGCGCCAAGCTCTGGAAAGCAGATCGCCAACGTTGCCTCGGCCATGCCGTAGCTTGGCGTGAAGGTCGACTTTTTAAACCCAAGCGAGCCGAAGGCGTCTGCGAAGGCGGTTAGGGCTTCGGGCCTCACCATGTCGCCGCCAATGCCGGCGACACGCAGGTTTTTCAGATTGATTGAGCCAGGTTCCGCGCGTTCTGCACGTTTGGCGGCGAGGTCGTACCCGAAAGACGGGCTATAGGTGATGGTCGAGTTTTGCTCTGTCATCAAGCGAAGCCACAAAAGCGGGCGGCGAACGAAGTCTGAGGTCGCAAGAAAATCAACAGACATCTGCGCAACCAAAGGCGCCAGCAAAAAGCCGATTAGCCCCATATCATGGTAGAGCGGCAACCAGCTGATGCAACGATCTCCGGCGCCGGCGCGCATTCCGTGCCGGGTTATCGCGGTCAGGTTGGCGCTGACGGAGCGCTGTGTTCCAATGACGCCCTTGGGGGCGCTGGTTGAACCGGACGAGTACTGAATATAACAAAATTCATCTGGCCCGAAGGGTTCAGCGACGGCGCCATTTCCCTGAAGTGCAAAAAGCTTCTGGAAGTCGAAAATTGCTGCGTCAGGAATATCCGCCGCAGCTTCGGTTAAAAAATCGGTGAGCGCCGACGGGCCGATAACCGCCGATGCAGAAGCGCCGGCGACCATCTGGCGGATTTGTAAAATGTAGCCGTCCTTGCCGCCGAGATTGACGGGCATTGGCATCGGCGCCGGCACCAGCCCGGCATACTGACAGGCGAAAAAGGTGATGATGAATTCAGGGCTGGTCTCTGCAACGATGGCCAACCTGTCCCCGCGCTTGAATCGCGTGGCCAGACGATTGGCAAGATCAAGGGCGCGCTTGCGCGCTTCGCTGTACGGCAGTTGTGCAGCGACTTCGCCGCGGAGATTGAAAAAATTGTAGCCGGTCTCGCCCTGCGCGGCATAGTCAAGTGCGTCGGCAATAGTTTCAAACCCGCCGACACGGGTTTGCAATCCCTTATTCAGGGTCGGTGTCGGCCTACTCGGCTCAGGGATAACTGCCATCAACGCCCCCGTACTGCGCCAGCGCATAGCCAGCTCAAGACGATGCGTCGGGCCATCCCCCTGGCCGGACGCTGTTATAATAATTTCAAACGCACCTTCTTGGAAGCATCAAACCAGCCCATAGCTCTCAGCCGGCGCGCAACAGTGATTTTGAGCGGATACAGGTGCGTAGGTCAACCGGCAAGCCCAAGCCTTTTTGCAACGCATCAAGATTTGCGCATGGATGTTACAAATGAAGCAAATTGTGGGTTTGCGCCGGTGCGCCACTCTTGCGGTCACGGTGTAAGGAGCATATTTTCGCCTTCCTTAACTTCAGGCGAGCGGATAGTCGCGCCGGCGGGATCTAATCAAGGACGGTAGGAAATGCAGGTTTTTGTTGGCTATAAAGCTTGGAAAGAGAAGGAATACCTCCTTAATCGCATGAATTTTAACGATCTCGTACGGGCCTATGTGACCTACCCGGCCATTCAGGTCTATGCCGTGATTTTGGCGGTCGGCCTGGCGGTGGGGCTCGCGACCATGGGCTCGTTTGTCGCATTTGCCGCGTCATTTGCCGTTGGCGCGCTGCTTTTCCAGATTGCCTGGTACGGTGTTCACCGTCTGATCTTGCATGGCAGCTGGATGTACAAAACGCCCCACCTCGCGAAATTATGGAAACGCGTGCATTACGATCATCACCGGTTTCCAAATGATCTGTCGGTGCTTTTTGGCGGACTGCATACAACTCTGCCTACGATCTTATTCGTTGCAGGCCCGATAGGGTACTTAATCCACGGAGCCTCTGGGGCTGCTGGCGCTATTTCAGGCACGGTGTTGATGACATGCGTCACCGAATTCCTCCATGCGGGCGAGCATCTCGCCTTCGAGCCGAAGGCGCAGTTTTGGAAAGACCTCAAAAAACGCCACCTGGCCCATCACTTTCATAATGAGAACGGGAATTACGGAATTTCTGAATTTTTCTGGGACCGGGTTTTTGGCACTTTTTATGCTGAAACCGAAGACCGTCCGCGCAGCCCGACCGCCCGTAATCTTGGTTACACAGACGAAATGGCCAAGGCATACCCTTGGGTTAAAGAAGCAACCGAGGCGGAGCCGAGTGATAAAAGGGCGATGCGCTCGGGCGCGGCCTAACCCGACCGCGAATTCACAGTCTTTTTCGCGTTGCTGCGACATCGGGCGAAGTTTGGGTTGATTTTAACCGGCGGCTTTGCCAGTTTCCGCGCGGACATTCATCGGGGCCTGGTTGAAGCGCGCGCGTGGGTACACGTCGCTGCGGCCATATCAGCAATCACCCCACGATTACTGAACCAACTCCCAGGAGAGAAATAACATGAGCATGTCGCTTTGGTTGGTCATTTTGGCCGGCTTGGCAGCCATTGGATATGGCGCCTTCACCATCAATTCCGTTCTGTCGATGCCAGCAGGTAACGACCGGATGAAAGAAATCGCCGCCGCCATTCAAGAAGGCGCAACGGCATATCTCAATCGTCAGTACACAACCATCGCCATTGTCGGCGGCGTAGTGTTCCTGGTCTTGCTTGTCGCCTTCGGCGAGTTGATTCCCGCCATCGGGTTTGCCATCGGCGCCATCCTGTCAGGGGCGGCGGGCTTTATCGGCATGCAGGTGTCGGTGCGCGCCAATGTTCGCACCGCACATGCGGCGAGCGAAAGCCTTGGCAAAGGTCTTTCGGTGGCTTTCCGCTCCGGTGCGGTCACCGGCATGCTGGTCGCCGGCTTCGCATTGATAGGCATTGCCGGTTATTACGCGCTGTTAACAGCAGGTCTCGGCCATGCGCCGGAAAGCCGCGACGTGGTCACCGGACTGATCGCACTGTCGCTCGGCGCCTCATTGATTTCCGTGTTCGCCCGTCTCGGCGGCGGCATCTTCACCAAGGGCGCTGACGTTGGCGGTGACCTTGTTGGCAAAGTTGAAGCCGGCATCCCCGAAGATGATCCGCGCAACCCGGCGACCATCGCAGACAATGTCGGCGATAACGTTGGCGATTGCGCCGGCATGGCGGCCGACCTGTTTGAAACGTACGTGGTAACGCTTGCGGCAACCATGGTGCTCGGCTCGATCCTGTTCACTGCGAACGCTGCTAATTTCATGTTCTACCCGCTGGCCATCGGCGCGGTGTGCATCGTCACCTCAATCGTCGGCACTTACGCTGTCAGCCTCGGTAAAGGCTCAACCAACATTATGGGCGCGCTTTACAAAGGTCTGGTCGTTACCGGCGTGTTGTCACTGGTTGCAATCGCGGGCGTCACCTATCTGATCTTTGGCTTCGGCGAGACCATTGGGCAAACCGATGGCGGCGCCTCATTTACCGGCCTCAGCCTGTTCATCTGCGGCGCGCTTGGTCTGGTCATCACCGGGCTGATCGTCTGGATCACCGAATATTACACAGGCACGAATTTCCGCCCTGTGCAGTCGGTGGCGAAAGCCTCTGAGTCGGGTCACGGCACCAACGTCATTCAGGGCCTTGCTGTCTCTATGGAGTCGACCGCTTTGCCGGCTTTGGTTATCGTTGTCGGCATCGTCATCACCTCAAACCTTGCCGGGCTTTACGGGATTGCAACTGCGGTTACGACCATGCTGGCGCTTGCGGGTATGATTGTTGCGCTCGACGCCTTTGGTCCGGTCACTGACAATGCTGGCGGCATTGCCGAAATGGCGAAGCTTGACGAATCGGTTCGCAAAACCACTGACGCGCTCGATGCGGTGGGCAATACGACGAAAGCGGTCACCAAAGGCTATGCCATCGGCTCAGCCGGGCTTGGCGCTTTGGTGCTATTTGCTGCGTACACAGAAGACATCAAGCACTTTTCTGCACACCCGGTGGAGTTTCCATTCTTTGCCGATGTGGCGGTCGATTTCTCGCTTTCCAATCCTTACGTGGTTGTCGGTCTCTTCATTGGCGGGCTATTGCCATACCTCTTTGGTTCCATGGCGATGCAGGCGGTGGGCCGTGCGGCCGGCGCCGTTGTTGATGAGGTGCGCAAGCAATTTCGCGAGGATCCGGGCATCATGGCGGGCACATCCAAGCCCAATTACGGCCGTACGGTCGATATGCTGACACGCGCTGCGATCAAGGAAATGGTCGTACCGTCGATGTTGCCGATCCTCTCGCCGCTGGCGTTGTATTTTGTAATCGATCTGGTTGCCAATAAATCGGCCGCGCTTTCGGCTGTTGGCGCGATGTTGATGGGCGTAATTGTCACCGGTCTGTTCCTGGCGCTTTCCATGACCGCCGGTGGCGGCGCGTGGGACAATGCCAAAAAATATGTCGAGGACGGCAATTTTGGCGGCAAGGGCTCTGAGGCCCACAAAGCCGCCATAACCGGCGACACGGTCGGCGATCCTTACAAGGATACCGCCGGTCCTGCCGTCAATCCGATGATCAAGATCACCAATATCGTGGCCTTGTTGTTACTGGCGTTTCTCGCCGGGTAACTGCGCAAAGTCGCTTAACAAATAAAAGGGCCCGCTTTCGCGGGCCCTTTTTTATTTATCGTATGTCCGGTGGTTGTATTTTTTACGCACGTAAAAAACGTTCCGAGGAATTTCTCGCACGCTAATGCCGGTGTTGGCATGAATGATCCGGGCAAGCGTTACATGTTTGAGCATGGCGCGTTCGGCCCGTGTCAGGTCACGCTCATACCAGAAGCGATCATGATCGCGCAGGGCGGTAAACTGACGGCTCACGATTTCCTGGAAAACCGGCCCCAGCTGCGAGCCCTCGTCTTCGAGCGGATCTTCGCTAAGCCCGCCGACCCAAAGATCGATATCGTCAACGGACCCATAAGCCGCATAGAGCGCCTGCTGGATGGCGGGATCTGACGAGATGTCGTTGAAATCAGAAGCACGCCCAAAGCCGAGCGCCTCACGGGCGGCGTTATAGGAGGGGAGCCCGAGATCCCGGCCGCGTTGAATGTTGAGCGCGGCAAGGTCAAAACCGCCGGCGCCCGGCGGGCCAAAGAGAAAATTTCTGAGATCATCAACAATCACCACGTCGATGCTCTGACTTTTCTGCGCCGCCAGACCGCGCAGGATCGGGTCAAGCGCATTGCGGCGGTTGATGATTTCCGGCGCGTTAAAAAAGGCGTTGCTCAAAGAGAGATCCCCACCGTTGGCTTCTTCGCCCGCTTTGTTAAGCCGCAGGAGCTCCGTGTTGATGGCGCTGTGGCCAAACCGATAAGCCGCGCCGGAAAATTCAGCCATCATGGCCGGGTTTCCCGGCTGATAACCGCGATAGCGAGGCATCGTGTCCCGCCCAATCAGCGCCGGTAGAAACTCCTTATACGTAATGATCTGAATTTCCGCGATCACCATCCGCCGCGCCGCCTGATAGATGTCGTCGCCGGAAAAATGAGGCCGCTGGCGCGCAATCCTCGCCGCCCACCGGTTATGCTCGCGCATAAACAGCGTGTGCATCGTTGCAAGGCCAACCTGTTCGTTCGCGCGCACGTCGCCGGCGAGAAACAATTTCGCCGGGTCCGGCGCCGGGCCGTTGGCGTTCGGCAAATTATCCGTGTTGAAAGGCAGCAGGGCGCCGCGGCTGGTTTTGAGACGGCCCGTACCGTCATGGGTTCGAAGCGCGGCGGCGCGGTCCTCGTTGCTGCCATAGACCATGGAGCCGTCTATCCAGGCTGTGATTTCATTGATTTGCCTGCGCGGATTTTCAAGATCCGTCCCGCTTTCCGGATCGGATATCGCACGATTAAACGGGATGACCCGATCGCCCGCCCCGGCGGGATCGAAATAGGGATCGCCCATAGGAACGGGAATGTCGAAATCGCGTCCGTTTGGTCCCGGATCCGCGACGCCGTCGCCAAGCGTGATGTCATGATCGATAAACTGGCCCCACTGCCACAGGAAGTCGCTAGTCCCATGCGAGTTTGGAAATGTCCGTTCACCCTGATCGACGACAATATTGCTGATCTCCCGCGCGCTTTTGCGCAAGGTTCCGGCCATGGCGCCAATGCCGTCCGAATAATCGTTTAGCATCAGCCGTTGAAACGGTTGGTGGGTTGCGCCGGCGGTTGGATCCAGCTTGTTGTTGCCGATGCCGTCAAAGGAGCGCACTTCACGGCCGCGGGAGAAAGGGCGCCGCCAATTACGTTGTCGATCACGGCGCTTTGCTTTCGACTGCGCCTCGTCGTCGCGCGTAATGTTTTGTGAAGATTGTTGGTCGTCGCGCTCATCATCGCGTTCGCCAAGCGCTGATGAATGCGCCATCATAGCGACCGCAATCGCGCCGACGGCCGGCAATAAAAGCTTTTTCATATGGTCCACCCACTTTAAACAACTGTACACCCGCAACAGCATTTCAAACCGGATAGACCCGATTATCAAGGAACAACCAGTGAATTTTCAATCAGATTTCGCGCTATTGGCGAGTGGTGGCATGGGGGCTCGCCAATGACGGTAGCTGATTATGCAGCGGTGATTTTTGATTGCGACGGAGTTCTCGTCGACAGCGAAATACTGGGGCTTGGTGATTCTGCGTCTTATTTGCACGCGCACGGATTTAAATGGTCGCCGGCCGATCTCGTGCGATTATTTACAGGGTTGCGCGATGATGTTTTCTTCGAGCGACTTTCTGAGGAATATCGCACAATTAATGGGTGCGAGCCTAAAGCAACATTTTTTGACGGTTTGTTGGCGGTTCGGCGTTCGCGCCGCGACGAGCTGTTGCCGGTTCCTGGCGCGGCAGAGGCGCTCGCCGCGCTGGCTTTGCCGATAGCGGTTGCGTCCTCCTCGCGCACGCAATTTCTGGTCAGTAAATTGAAGCGCACCGGCCTGTACCGGTTTTTTGACCCCCACATCTATTCCGCTGATCGCGTCGCTGACGGCAAGCCGGCGCCGGATATTTTTCTTTATACAGCAGAAAAAATCGCCGCTGACCCAGGACAATGCCTGGTCATTGAGGATAGTGAAAACGGCGTTCTGGCGGGCCGCGCTGCTGGGATGACGGTTTGGGGGTTTGTTGGCGGCGGCCACTGCTTTGACGGCCATGGGGAGCGCTTGGTGGAATCAGGAGCTCATGCCGTGATGGGTAGTTTTGAGGAATTGGCGCGGAGTTTATCATCTCAACGCACAAATTAGTATCCAGACACAGCAAAGTTACTGCTGGTCGCAGGCATTACTTGTTCCCAAATGTGAATCTAATCAGGCGATTCTATTCGTCGCCGTCCGGCCAATCTCGAAAAATCATCTTTATGTCTCTTGTCTTTTACCGGAGCATCATCGCCTTCATAAGATACTCCCCCCTTAATTCATACTATAAAGTAGTAATTATTATAGCATGAATCAAGATACTTGCGGTTAACGTTCTAATGGTTTGATCTAACAATGAAAATTAGCCATCCAATATGAACTGTGGTTTAAGCGAAGCATCCCGTGATAGCTTGTTTGCTCTGTCCATAATTAGTGCAAGTTGTTCATCACGGGTGTAGTATTTCTCGCCTTTCAATAGGTCGCGAGGGTCGTCGGATTTGGCTATAATCCCGAGAATTATTTCGGCCAGCTTCTTGGCGCGGACCTGCTCTCCAAGCACGAAGTAAGCGTAACTAAGCGTGTCCAAACATCGCAAATCCTTGGGTTCTTCATGGTCTACCATCTGCGCAAACTCCGAAACGAGTTCTGTATAGAGACCAGAAATATCATTACGTTTAGTCGGTTCGTGAAGTAAGACTTCAGCGCCGAAGTAAATGCCCGAATTTAGTAACCGCTTTCGATAGGGTTTGGAATCTTCACTCTGGTCTTGCCAATCGGCCAACCCCTCGGTGGCAAATTGATAGGCAGCCATGAAGCAGCCACATACTTCTCGAGGCTCAAATTCGTCTTGCCGCATTGACTGCCGGGCTCTTATCCAATGTGCGAAGCTCAGCATTCGAGCGAGGTTGTTTTCGAGGTAACGCTGTTGGCATGGTGTGAGGCTGAGCTGGCGATCTTCTTCCGGCACACCGCGTAGCTGACGCATATGAGTATAGCTCTCGTGGTATTTCTGAATTGCTTTATCGAACCGCAATAGCCGTTCATAAGATTGACCAAGGCGGAATTTTACAGTTGCTGAGTCTGGGAAGTCGCGCTCCAGATCGAGATAAAGCGCGCGCGCTTTTTTTACCTCTTCGTCGTTGTTTGAAAACAATCGGCACAGCGGCTCTTCTAAGCTGAGATAGTAGAAGAAAACGTGTTGCGCTTTTGAGTATGCGCACTCTTCGACTTTGGATAACGAACCGGTATGAATTATTCTGTTGCGCAAATCCGAAAAAGAGTCGGCCAGCTCTAGGTAGCGGCGGGCTCTTTTTTGCGCTTCCCGCTCTTTCGGCTTAAGTTTGTCAATTTGCGCCTTTTCGTTGAAAAGCGCCATGAATTTGTTGACCTCCTCGACAGGAATATCATGTGATGAGAGAATTCCCTGAATCTCCTCTGGCGAACTTAAATCCGGTTTGTTGGGATTGCGGTCAATTTTTTCATTGCCGTCTACGTCTTCGTGAACTTGCTGCTTGATAAGGACGGTATATCGAGATGCCGCGTCCAACATGTTCTTAAGGACGTCTAAGTGTTGACGCGTTCGGGCATCAATTTTTTCTTCATAAGACTCCGAAGATATCTCCTCGCGATCTATTTCATAAATCTTGTGGGCGATTTCACTCCACGCATCCTCAAAAATCGTGCGCGCCTGAACCTCAAATGCAACTGTATGGTGGTCAACCTTGTTATCGCTGGCGTTCTCATCACAATACAATCTGCCCAGGAAATGAATGCCTGAGTAAAGGCCATGTTTGGTTTCAAGCTTGACGCTAAACCCTTTACGTTCGCCTAGGCTGTTAAGGTGATAATAGATCTCCTTTCCCGGGCTATCGGTTCCTATAAAACTCGATTCATATATAAAGACTTGATAAAGACTGCCTTTTACGAACGGCCCGTCTTTGAGAGGAGCTGCTTCGGGGCAGAAGTTCTTTTCAATTTGTTTGCAAATATCTTCGAGCTGGCTTTCAAAATTGACGATTAGCCTTAAACCAACATAGTCGTTGAGTTTATCGAGACGTGAGTTGTGGCCATATTTTTTCCGCCCCATGACGAGCTTTCTGGCAATACTTAAATTCGTCTTTGCTCTGAGCGAATGGGAGCTTGCGTATTTCTCGAAGCCGGCGCTAGATAAGTTCTTTTCTAAAAAACGGCAGGCGTATTCTGAATTTTGAACGATTTCTCGTATCTCATCCTGTTCTTTTTGACTCAAAAGCTCCCAAAAGTACGGATTATCAACCAAAATAGCCCTCGTTTCTGTTGTTCAAATTTGACTGAAACCTTCATAATTTGTTTGTGGACGCGGCAACTCCATCAACGACGCAACCTACCTGACGAAGACCGGGTATCGCTGCCACCCCCTGTTGAATCATGTGGCACCTATGACGGTAGTTTTTTCATTGCAGCAGGCACCATAACTCACCGTAAATAGTAGGTATAGTTATGGATGGGCTCTGTTTCCAGTGCAGTGAATGCATTTACTCCAAGCGCCATGTGGTGTTGACCCCATCATTGAACAAGCACTCATATTAGTTTATGAGAGAAAAGAGCGAAACTCGACCATCCGCAAATCGGTTGGCTGTGGGGAACCTGTTGACCGTTATGGTGAAATTGCGTCAAGGCAGGTTTTCTCGGCGGCGACCATTGTTTTGATGGTCACGGAGAACGGCTCGCCGCCGCCGGTGCCGACCGTGTAGTGAACGACTTCCGCGAATTCACCTCTTTGCTTGACGGTTGAGCCCGGGAAGTCGAGGCTGAGCGCATGAATTTTGGTTCCGACAACTGGGCCGGCGCGGCGCCGGAGATTATCGACGCCATCGCGCGCGCCAATGAAGGCCCGGCGCCGGCCTATGGCGGCGATGAATTGACCGCACGTGTTGAGGCGCGGATTTCGGATATCTTCGAGACCGATTGCGCGGCTTATTTTGTCGCCACCGGCGGCGCGGCAAACGGTCTTGCGCTTTCGGTGATGACGCCGCCTTACGGCATGATCTTGTGCCATGAACAAAGCCATGTGCAGATGGACGAATGCGCCGGGCCGGAATTTTTTACCGGTGGCGCGAAGCTCCTGCCAATTGCCGGCGAGGCTGGAAAGCTGACGCCGCAAGGTATCGCCAAAGCGCTTGCCGGTTTCCCTCACCGCCCGCCCCATGGTGCGCCAGAACGCGTTTTGTCGCTGACGCAAGCAACCGAGTGCGGTACGATTTATTCCGCTGACGAACTAAAGGCGCTTTGCGATTTTGCCCATGCCGCGGACTTAAAGGTTCATATGGACGGCGCACGATTTGCGAACACCGTCGCGGCGTCAGGCGCCTCCCCGGCGGCGTTAAGCTGGCGGACGGGCGTTGATGTTTTGTGTTTCGGCGGCACGAAAAACGGCTGCCTTGCTGCAGAGGCGGTGGTTTTCTTCGACAAAGCCATGGCTAAAGATTTTGAATTTCGCCGTAAGCGCGCTGGGCATCTATGGTCAAAGATGCGCTTTATCGCCGCCCAGTTCGACGCTTATCTTGCCGATGATTTATGGCTGAGGCTGGCGGGCGACGCCAATGCTATGGCGACGCAATTATCAAACGGATTAACGGCGACAGACGGCGTTGAGGTTTCATACCCGACCGAAATCAACCAAGTTTTTGCATGCTTTCCTGACGGCGTCGCCGAGAAATTAAAAGACCAGGGCGCGATGTTCTTTCCATGGGTGACGCCTGGCGACCCGGCAAATGGCAGAATGCATCGCCTTGTTACCTCTTTCAGGACGACGCCGCGCGACGTCGATTTGTTTTTGAGTGCTGTCGACAAAGCCAAATCACCATGACTTAAACTTTTCATGCATTTATTTCGCCCTTCACGCTTGCGCGAGGGGCATGCGGATACGGTGAGCTGGTATTCACATAAGGCCAGCCGACTTGCTTCACCCAAATATTAGAAATAGTCCCGTTCATGGGGCAATTTACGCGATGCAATCGGAGGCTGCGTTTTTTGCGCCAAAACATTTTATACGGATGATCGAGTTAAAGGGGAAAGCAGATGAAGACCAAAACTTTGATAGTGGTGCTATTTGTCTTTACCGCACCTGCCGCGCTCGGACAGGACATAGACTGGGGTTCTGATGAGCTGCGATCAACCTGGGAAAATCGCGCTGAATGGCCAACGGTGGAAGTCGGAGATCTGGATATTGATGTTGAAAAACTGATCGGTCTACGCGCCGTCTATCAGCGTCGTACAAACCTTAACGCAGACGTGCATTCGCAAAAGGCAGTCTTTCAGTATGACGTAGCGAATTGGAATGGCGATCCTGCCTTGCTAACTATATGGAGCGCCTCTGGCGATGGCGACAAAGAAGACGTTAGCGACGCAACGGCTCAGTTTATTGGCACGATATCGGATTTGGAAACATTCCAGATGCGCCAATATGTCGGCACATTCGCCGGCAGCCTTTCCTATTCCAACTTAACTGATGAAAAAAGCGTTGGCGCATCGGTTTCAAACGAGGGTGAGGCATCCAGCCAAGTTATCGATCGCGCTATGGCGGGGTATGACACGTTGAATATCGGTCAGATACTCGGTTTGTACGACGCCAAACACGGCCTTAAAGCCGGACAAAAATTTAGACTGCCTTACTTTAACTCAAGTGGTGGCGCGATCGCGCATCAGGAATATTATATTCGCGGGAAGGTTAAGGTTACGGACGAAGGCGGCAAGGAAAGAACGCTGTGGGACGTGTTTTCATTATGGCGTAAGGACGGCTATGGGGGCCACTATTATGTTAGCGGAAAAGCACCTTACTTCTGGGGATACAAACTCGATAATGTGGTCACTGGAGACACGCGCGCAGAGGTGCGATATATAGACCATATACGGATGAATTGATTGTTGTTGGACTTGCCCAAGCGTTAGCTTGACGGGCCCTCGCGCCACCATGGTCGCGTGTAATAGGCAAACAAGGCAAAAAACCCGAATACGGCAAAGAGCGTAACCCAGCCGATCCAGGCCTGCTCCATTACCAAGGCGCCAACGCTGACAAAGGCAAAAATCGGCGGCGCCATGCCAACCGCTGAGGTCCAAAGATACGTCCGAAACCTCACCGGACTGAGGCCGGAGCCATAATTAACCACCGTATAGGGAACAAACGGGATCATCCGCACGAGCAGAAGGAAGACAGCGCCGCGCTGGTTCACCTGTTTTTCAAAACGCGCCAACGCTTCTTTCGGCAGTAGGCGGTTGACGATCGGCCGACCCAGCAATCTTGCGAGGTAAAATGCAAGCGCGGCGGCAATCATTGCGCCAATCCAGGTCAATACAAAACCCTCAAGCCGACCGAAGGCGGCGCCATTGGCAACCGCGATTGTCTCAGCGGGCAGCGGCAAAAAAGACACAACCACCATCGCGCCGACAGCGACCAGCGGCGCCAAAGGTCCCATTTGATCGATCATCGTCCGGTATTTTTCCGGGTCCAAAAATAAAGACCAGAATTCAGCGTCGAATATTTCCATTGCGATGCAAGTCTATTCCAAAAATGGCGCGTAGCATTAACTGACGACAAGATTGCGGCAAGATGTCAAGCGGTGAGCGGTTCACATGTCGTGATGGGCCGAGCCGGCGGCATACACTAAATCCAACCGCCCGCCTCACGGAGGATGATGGTTCGCAGAAGATCGATCGTCTCGGGCGCATCATTAAGGCAGGCGATGGTTTGGAAATGCGCGCCGCCCGCCGCCAGAAAAGTCTGGCGCAGAGCGATATCGATTTCACAAAGAGTTTCGATGCAATCAGCGACAAAGCCTGGCGTTATCATGGCGATGTTTTTAACGCCCTCGCCTGCAAGCTTTATAACCGTTTCCTCTGTCGCCGGCGCCAACCATTGGCCGCGCCCGAATTTCGACTGGAACGCCATCGGCGCATAATCATCTGTCCATCCCATTTGTGCGCGCAATAGCTGAGCCGTCTCGCTGCAATGAGCATAATAAGGATCGCCGGCGTCAACATAGCGCTGCGGTAGCCCATGAAATGAAATAACAACGCGTTCCGGGGCAGCCTCGCCAAGCTGCTCGCGCGCAATGCTGGCAAGCGCTTCGATATAGGCGGGATCGCCTGGAAAAGCCGCTGCTGTTCTGGTTTCCGGCTCCCAGGCCATGTCTTTCAGGGCCTTCATAACCGCATCGTCGACGCTTGCCGTCGTGGTCGCGGAATATTGCGGGTAAAGCGGGACAATCAAAAGCCGGGTGCAGCCCTGATCGCGCAAAGCGCTGATGCGGCTGGCGACCGACGGCTGACCATAGCGCATCGCCCAGTCGATAATCGTGTTGTCGCCAAAGGCTTTTCCGGCGCCGAGCGCCTGGGCCCGCGTATAATAGCGCAAAGGGCTTTCATTGCTCTCTGTACGCCATATTTTACCATACTCCCTCGCGGTTGCAACGGGCCGCACATTG
Source organism: Hyphococcus sp. (assembly GCA_021776375.1). Classification (GTDB taxonomy): domain Bacteria; phylum Pseudomonadota; class Alphaproteobacteria; order Caulobacterales; family Parvularculaceae; genus Hyphococcus. The sequence goes on from JAJFGA010000010.1 coordinate 97,142, forward strand.
AGGATAATTCCATAAAGGACCGGCAACCATAAAATGCGCGGCAGATCAACAATCCGCGGATCGCTGAGGAATTCGCCGAGATAGCGGCGTACAGCGCTCGGCGTCGGCGCGTCCGGCGTGCCGAGGTTAACCAGCAACACGCCGACCCGGCCTGACGGCAACGGGTTGGGCGATGCAGATATGTTTGGGTGGTCGATGTCGGTCCCCTGTTCAGCGGTATGTTTGCCGCCCGCGTTACGGTGAGCGTGGCGGCAGTGTTTTTGCGCTGATGCGCGGAAAAAATGAAGGGCTAATCGGAGATGCTTATGACGCAGTTGGCCCACCGCGAGGGGTATAGCGCGCGGCCTTGTCTTTTGCCCGGTAGCGGGCTTCATCCTGGAGGCGGAATTTGCGGCGCATATGGTCTGTTTCGCAAAGCGTGCGGAAGGCAGGCGCCGGTGTTGCCGGCGCATCCCCCTCTTGTGCATCGCGTCGTTCGTGGGCGCGTATCGCCAGGCGGTTTTTGATGCGATAGGACGCGCGCACAGCGTCCGGTCTGGCAGTCTCGGGGTCTTGGAACAGAGCCAAAAGACCGCGTGCGCCGTTGTCGTCCGCCGCAGCATTTTTAATATACCAGGCGAGGACAACCGCGAAGGTCGTCAAAATCGCGATGAATTCAAGAGCTTCCACTGTTAACGGTCTCGCACGGGGTTCGTGGTTTCGGGGTGCCATTCGTACTGCGATTGCCCTGCAATTGCCGTGCAAATTGGTCTTGTTGCTTAACATCAACTCGCTGCCAAGCCGATATTACCCTCAGCCAGGGGCGGCAGAAGAATAATACGGATACGGCGTATATTTGATAATGCGCCTCTATGCTTTTAGCCATTCCCTGTGAGACAAACTTGACGACAGCAGCCAAAAAATGCTGGATGCTGGATATGACCTATACTGGAAAATGGGCGCTGATAACCGGCGCATCGGCGGGGATCGGCGCGGTCTTCGCTAGGGCTTTGTCGGTTCGCGGCGCCAACCTCGTTCTTGTCGCCCGGCGCGAAGACCGGCTTAAATCTCTCGCTGAAGAACTGAAGGCGGCGCACGCAATTGATGTGCGGATCATCGCTGCCGACCTTGCTGTCGATGATGCGCCAGATACCGTCTTCGCCCGGCTGAAAGCCGACGGCGTCGATGTCGATATTCTAGTCAACAATGCCGGCTTCGGCATGCCCGGCGTCTACACAGAAAACGATTGGCAGGCGCATCGCGATTATCTTGAGCTGATGGTCACCGGCTACGCGCATCTGACGCATCTGTTTCTGCCGGGAATGCTGACGCGGGGCTATGGCCGCATCATTCATGTCTCGTCGGTCGCCGGACTGGTTCCGGGCTCCTCCGGCCATACGCTTTATGGCGCTTCAAAAGCATTCCTCGTCAGCTTTGCGCAATCGCTGGCCGCAGAATGCGACGGCAAGGGCGTTCATGTCTCGGCTCTTTGTCCAGGCTTTACGTATTCAGAATTTCATGACGTCAACGATACGCGGTCGCTCGTCTCGCAAATGCCGAAGTATATGTTTATGCAGCCGGAGCCAGTCGTCGAAGGTGCAATCGCGGCAGTCGAAAAAGGGCACGTGGTTTACGTGCCAGGCATATGGAACAAATTTGTCGTCTCGCTGATGAAAGCCCTGCCGCGCCCCTGGGCTGCGGCGATGGTGAAAAGACAGTCGGCGAATTTTAGGCGACAGAGCATTTGAAGCGTTAATCCGACTGCGCGGCGCCAACAGACTTTGACAGCACAAAGCTTTTGATCGCACCAGCGAGCGTTTGCTCAAACCACGGCCGGGTCGTTTTCCCCCCAAGCAGTGACGCGGAGAAAACGGCTGCGTCGCGCGTCATCCCGCCGAGCATGGCGATCGTGAATGCGGCGACTTCCGGCAAGGTGTTTTTTGGGATGGCTGGCGCAAGTCGCCCGAGCGCACTTGCCAGATCTTCGGCGAGTGCGAGCGAGTCTGTCCGTGCGGCTTTCTTGACGCCGTCAATGACCGCGTCAGGGCGCGCGGCTCTCGCGATCAAGCTCCGGTTCGTTGCTGCATAGTCCATGGCGATCGCGACGGCTTGTTCCGTCCATATGTCGAGTGAAGATGCGCGCGCATTCAGTGATGTCAGCTTACTGATAAATTGTGACCGGCGCTCATGATAAAGCGCGGCGATGGCGGCATCCTTGTTTTCAAAGCGGCCATAAAAGGCGCCGATTGAAACGCCCGCTGCGGCGGCGAGATCATGGACAGTGGCGACGTCCAGCGCGCCTTTGTCGAGTGCGCCCTCAACGGCCTTCAAAATTGCGTCCCGGGTGCGCCGGCTGCGTTCTTGTAGCGCCGGGCGTACGCCAGAGGCGGGTTCCTCGTCTGGCGCTGGAGCGTCAAGGCTGTCGCCTGCAATTGCGCCCATTTTGGTTCTTCCTTGACAAACAGAAATAGAATCATATTCTAATTCTAAATTTGGAGTCAACCAATGAAAAAAGCGGCCCTTTTCGATCTCCTCATTCTGTCGGCGGTATTCTGGTCGGCCTGGGCGTTACGCTTTGCCGGCGTCAGCAATATCGGCGCGATTACCATGGCGGCGGGCGGCGCTGTCGGCGCGTTCCTAATGTTGCGCCGAAAGATTACTCTTGAGGCGGTTGGCTTGCGACCGTTACGCTGGCGCGATTTTGCACGCAGTTTCGAGGCGCTCGGCGTCATTGGAGTCAACTATCTGATCGTCGCCCCCATCCTGATCTCGCTGCTCGGCCCGCTGCAAACCTCCTCTGCGCTAAGCGAGCAGCCTCAAAACCTTTCCGAGTTTCTTCTCGATATTGTTCTATTCACCTGGATCGCTGCGGCGTTCGGAGAGGAATTCTTTTTCCGTGGGATGGTCTTGAGCCGGTTCCGCACGCTTTTCGGCGGCGGCGTTGCGGCGGGCTTCGTCGCCGCGCTAGCGCAGGCGGTCTGGTTCGGCGCTGGACATGCGAGCCAAGGCATCACCGGCATCGTGCTGACGGGCGCCATCGGGTTTTCGCTTGCGATCTATTTTCTGACGCGGGCGGAAAAATCCCTGACTCCGCTGATCATCGCCCACGCGGCTGCAAATACAATGACGCTGACTTTCGCGTACTTCAGTTAACCCGCCTTCTGCGCCCACGTCCGGTGTTCTTGATCCAATCCATAAGCGGCCATGGCCGCGAGGACGAGGACGTCGCCGACGCGGGCGCCGACCTGGGCGATTTGTACCGAGTGCTCAAGTCCGATGAGAACCGGGCCGATGACGATTGCGCCGCCAAGTTCGCCGACGAGTTTTGTTGAAATGCCCGCTGAGTGAACGCCCGGCGTAATCAGCACATTGGCCTCGCCCTTGAGGCGTGAAAACGGGTAAATTGAGCGAACCCTCTCGTTGAGCGCCATGCGCGGCGTCATTTCGCCCTCATATTCAAAATCGACATCGCGGCGCTTGTCGAGAATTTCAACAGCGCCGGAGACGCGTCGGGAATGCTCCGTATCGGGATTGCCAAAGTTGGAATAGGAAACAAAGGCAAGTTTTGGCTCAAAAGATAACCGCCGCACCGCGTGGGCGACCTGCATGGCGATGTCGGAAAGATCTTTTGCGCTGGGGAGTTCAGTAACGCTGGTATCGGCGACGAACAAAGTACGGTTCTTTGTCAGCAGAATGGACATCCCGATCATCCGTTCGCCGGGGCGCGGGTCGATGACCATGCGCGTGTTGCCTAGCGCGACATCATAATGGCGCGTTACGCCGGTCACCATGCCGTCGGCATGGCCATGAGCGAGCATGCAGGCGGCGAAAACATTGCGATCGGTGTTGATCAGACGTTGAGCGTCGCGGCGAAGATATCCTTTCCGCTGCATTCTGTTGTATAAATGATCAGTATAGACAGGGTTGTTGTCTGAAAGCCGGGCGTTGTGAATTTCAAATTCGCAATCATCCGCCATGCCGAGCGAAGCGAGCCTTTTTTTGATTTCGTCTTCACGGCCAATCAGAATGGCGCGGCCGAGGCCTTCCTGCTGAAATCCGTGCGCCGCGCGGATAACTGTTTCTTCTTCGCCTTCGGCAAAAACAATTCGTTTTGGCTCTTCGTTGGCGCGCAAGGTGGCCTGCACTTTTTGTAGGAACGAGGCTGAGGGGTTAAGTCTCGCGGCGAGGGTTTGTTTGTAGCCTTGCAGGTCTTCAATCGGGCGCCTCGCAACGCCGCTGTCGCCGGCGGCTTTTGCCACCGCCGGAGGGATTTCGGAAATCAGCCGCGGGTCGAACGGCGCCGGTATGATGTAGCCCGGCCCGAATTGCAGGCGTTTGCCATAGGCGGCGGCGACCTCATCGGGGACATCGGCGCGGGCGAGCTTGGCGAGCGCTTGGGCGCAGGCGATTTTCATCTCTTCGTTGATGGTGCGCGCTCTTGCATCGAGGGCGCCGCGGAAAATGTAAGGGAAGCCGAGTACATTATTGACCTGGTTCGGATAGTCCGACCTTCCGGTGGCGATGATGGCGTCATTGCGCACCGCTTCAATTTCTTCCGGCAGGATTTCCGGCGTCGGATTGGACATCACGAAAATGATCGGGTTTTTGGCCATCGATTTGACCATCGGCTGCGTGACTGCGCCGCCGACCGAAAGACCGATACAGACATCCGCGCCGTCCATCGCCTCAACTAAAGTGCGTTTGTCGGTTTCCACCGCATGGGCGGAGCGCCACTGGTCCATGCTGTCCGGGCGTCCTTTATAGAGGACGCCCTTTCGTCCGCATACCAGCACATTTTCGTGACGAACGCCCATCGCCTTAATAAGGCTGACCACTGATAACGCCGCGGAGCCGGCGCCGGCGACGGCGATTTTGGCTTCTGATATCGACTTGCCGGCAATATCGAGCGCATTCAATAGACCTGCCGCGGTAATGATCGCGGTACCGTGTTGATCGTCGTGAAACACCGGAATATCCATCAGCTCTTTCAGCCGCTGCTCGATGATAAAGCTTTGCGGTGCGGCGATGTCTTCAAGGTTGATGCCGCCAAAGCTTGGGCCGAGATATTTCACCGCATCGATAAATTCGTCTGGGTCTTTTGTGTCAATTTCAATATCGATGGAATCAATGTCGGCGAAGCGTTTGAACAGAACGGACTTGCCTTCCATCACCGGCTTGGCGGCGAGCGCGCCAAGATCGCCCATGCCGAGGATTGCCGTTCCGTTAGTGATGACCGCGACCATGTTGCCTTTGGCGGTGTAATCATAGGCGGCGTCCGGATCGTCGGCGATTTTTTGCACAGGGACGGCGACGCCGGGGGAATAGGCCAGCGATAAGTCGCGCTGTGTCGCCATCGGTTTTGTTGGCGTGATTTCCAGCTTGCCGGGCTTGCCACGGCTATGAAACAGGAGCGCTTCTTCGTCGGTGAATTTTGTGGTGTTGTCGTCCATCTTATTTTCCCGCACAAATTGCCTATCTAGAGCGTGTTCACAAAAAGTGTTAGCGGTTTTCGGGTTCGAACACGCGACCACTAAAGAATCTAGACCACGTTCTCCGGCCGGGCAAATTGTGAACGTGGTCTAGCGCTTAAGCGGTTGCCCCTCCCGACGCAAGAAAGCCCCTCGCCGATGCCAGTTAAACCACCAGCAATTAAATTAAAGCGCGCCTATGAAAGCCCATCCAAATCGGACGGCCGGCGCATATTGGTGGAGCGATTATGGCCGCGAGGAATTAAGAAAGAGGATGCGGTCTTGTTTGTCTGGGCCAAAGACATCGCGCCGAGCACGGATTTGCGCAAATGGTATGATCACGATCCCGCGAAATGGCCGGAATTTCAAAAGCGCTACGCTAAGGAGCTGGCCGCCAACGCCGAAGAGGTCGGCAGGCTGCGCGCGCATTGCAAGGCGGGGGTCGTGACATTTATTTTTGCGGCCAAAGACGAAGAGCGCAATAGCGCGGTTGTTTTGAAGACATATATCGAAAACCTCGCTTAAGCGCCCCGGCGCCGGCCATTGCAGGCGGGCGGTAAAGCGCTTACCTAAGGCCCCCGCTCTAAAGCCCCGTCAGGCAACGAAAGTCGCACGCATGTTTATTCAGACCGAAGACACGCCAAACCCGCAATCGATGAAGTTTCTGCCCGGCCAGGCAGTGCTTGGCGTTGGCGCGCTGGGCATGGATTTCCCGACCATGGGCTCGGCGGCGGCCTCGCCCCTGGCGGCGATGCTGTTTGAGACCGACGGGGTGATGAGCGTTTATTTGGGCGGTGACTTTATCACCGTCACCAAGGCTGAAGCGGTCGAATGGATGCATATCAAGCCGGCGATTCTCGGCGCGATTGCCGATTTCCTTACCGCCGGCATGCCGGTGTTGAACGAAGGCGCCGAGGCCGCATCCGGCAAACCGGCGACCCCGCTCGAAGACTATGAGGGCGAGGACCGCGAGGTGGTGGAGCAGATCATCGAGCTGATCGATACCCGCGTCAGGCCCGCAGTCGCGGCCGATGGCGGCGACATCGTCTTTAAACATTACGAGCCGCGCACCGGCGTCGTCTTTTTGATGATGCAAGGCGCCTGTGCCGGCTGTCCGTCCGCGACCATGACCTTAAAATCCGGCATTGAGAATATGCTCAAGCACTATGTTCCGGAAGTCGCGAGCGTTGAAGCGGTGGCCTGAGACGCACCAAAGTTGAGATGCATCAAGCTTGGGACGGCGATGCGCCTTGCACGCCGCAGACCATGCAATATCGATAAAAACTCACTTTGCGCGTGTTGCAATTTGTGCAGTTGTCGTAAAGGTGCATGCCGCAATGGACGCAAAAATCAGCGACCGCCTCATCCGTCGTCAAGATCTTACGATCACAGCCAGGGCAAGTGTTGTCGGCAACTTTCTTTAGCGCGTCTTCATAGGCGAGTGATTTTCGCCGTTGGTCCTCTGACAGACGCTCAGCCTCCTGCCGGTTCGCCAAATAAGCGCGCATCCATTTGATAATGAAATGACCGGCCAAAAGGGTAAGAGCAACGCCGACGCCGTAACGCACATAGCCGCCATAGCTCGGCAGATACGGCACAAGCTCCACAAAAAAGGCAAAACCGGCGAAGATCACAAAGCCGCGCATCAAAGGCCAGTACCGGCTCTCGCGTTTTTTCGCTGTCATCCAGAATGCGATAAGCAGCAGCGGCAGGGTCAGTGCGAGCCGAAAAAGAAAGACGCGCAGTTCCTGTCCGGAACGCGCACGGCCATAGTCTGACTGCGCGTCAATTCTGAGGGCGCGCTTGCGCGTTTTCAGCTCAGAGAGTTCAGCGTTGGCGGCGCGCTCCGACCTTTGCGTAGCTTCAACTTGGCGCTCGGAAGCGCGCTCGCGCTCTTTCAAAATGTCGAGTGCGTTCGTGCGTGTGATGACTTCCGGATCCTGGGCGGGGTCCGTTGTCGCCTGGCGCGTTGTGAGCCAATTCTGGTAGCTTTCATAAGCTGCTTGATAATTGCCGCGCTCGGTCTGGAGGTCGTCTTGGGCCGCACGAAGGTCAGCCTCGATAATCGTTAAGCGGTCACGCGCGGCTTTGGTCTCTGCTTCGATCGTCCTCGCCGCGGATGGGTCGACAAATTGGTCGATCGTCACCGGTTCCTCAACGCGCGGCAAATCGCCGATGACCAAATTCCCAAGGCCGATCAGGAAGCCCGTCAGAACCACCGAGACGATCCACATCACCAAGGCGTAGTCACGTTCCGGCGCGCGTTTTGACCAGGCCATCAAGACCTCCTTCTCACCCTGGGGCAGATTGTGAGGGACCGCCAATTCAGTCAACTGTGCGTTCGAGCAATTGCGCGCCCAGAGCGCGGAGACGTGATTACCGGCGAACGGCGTTGAAACTTTTGGCTGTCCGTGGTGTTGTCTTTACGCGACGCAAAACGGAAAAACAGGAGTGCGATAATGTCAGATAAGGTCTACGCCATTTCAAAAGTCGTCGGCACCTCGAAAAAGTCGATCGAGGACGCCATCGACAACGCCATTTCCACGGCCTCCAAGTCAATCAAAAACCTCGACTGGTTCGAGGTCAAGGAGACCCGCGGCTTTATCGATAATGACAAGGTCGCCTATTATCAGGTCAGCCTCGAGCTTGGCTTCCGCTACGAAAAATAATAATTGGCTGATATCTTTTCTCGTTGCGACCGGAAGTGACCGCTCATGTCTGACAAAATGATCAATGACCAGGCTCTCGATATTATTTTTCGCGAGGCGCGCACCCATAATGGCTGGGAGGAGCGCGCGGTGTCGCAAACGCTGATGCAGGCGGTTTATGACCTGACAAAATGGGCTCCGACCTCGGCCAATTGTTCGCCGGCGCGGTTTGTGTTTGTCGCCTCACCGGAAGCCAAGGCGCGGCTGAAGCCGCATTTGAGCGAGGGCAATGTTGAAAAAACGATGGCTGCGCCTTGTTGCGTGATCATCGCCCATGATATGGAATTTTATCAGCGGTTGCCGGAATTATTTCCGCATACGGATGCAAAAAGCTGGTTTGCCGGCAATGACGCGCTGATCAAGGAAACCGCTATCCGCAACGGCACGCTGCAAGGCGGCTATTTCCTCATCGCCGCTCGCGCGCTCGGGCTGGATTGCGGGCCTATGTCCGGGTTTGACGCAGGTGGCGTCAACAAGGAGTTTTTCGCTGACACATCTTATGAAGCGAATTTCCTTTGCAATATTGGTTATGGTACGGACAAAGATATGTTCGCCCGCTCGCCGCGGCTTGAATTTGATGCGGCCTGCAAGGTTGTTTAAGGCCGTCTCTCTGTGAAGCGAGCACAAAAACAACATCTGCTGGCCATGGCGCGTGCAGCAGGGATATTGCCACTGCTTGATCGCATTCGTTTCATGCGCGTAAGGCGGGCCAGCGCGGCAAAAAACCGGGCGTTTCTGGAAGGCAATCCCGGATTTTCACCGCCGCCTTTGTGGTGGATGCATGACATGTATCGCCATACCTCGTTTGACCAGTATTGGCGCACGGGCCGCGAAACTTCGGCAGTGATTGCAGCGAAAATCGATACGCATCTCGATGCTGTGCGCCCGCGCATTGCTGATTGGGGCTGTGGTCTTGGACGGGTCGTCCGGCATTTGCCCGCTCGCTATGAGCGAACGGGCTTTGATTATAACCCTCAGGCGATTGCGTGGGATACAGATCATATTCCCGGAGTGCAGTTTTTAAAAAACGACCTCTTGCCTCCTCTGCCGGTTGAAGACGCATCCTTTGATGCCGTTTATGCGCTGTCGGTGTTCACGCATTTGTCCGCTGAGGGCCACAAGCGATGGATTGCCGAAATCGAACGGGTGCTGGCGCCGCGCGGAATTTTTATTGGCGCTTTTCATGTGCGGCCGCCGGCGGGACAGCTCCTGCCTGCCGAACAGGCCCAATTTGACGCTGGCGAACTTGTCGTGCGCGGCGGGGTCAAGGAAGGCTCACGCACCTTCACCGCGCACCACCCGGAGGCCTATTTACGCGACACGCTGTTTAAGGATTTCGAAATCGTTGAAGGGCCGACAGCGCTTTTCGGTCAAACGTTATTTGTTGTGCGTAAGCACTGATCAAGTAGAACCAGCGCCTCAAATTTCTCCCAGGGAAAGCGGCTGCCCGGATCTGTACGCCTGTCCGGGTCAAGGCGCGCATGGCTGACCACGTGGGCGAGGTTTGAATATTTTGCCCATGCATAGCGGACAATCTGGGCAGTTGCCTGCAATTGCCAATCGGAAAATCCATCGCCGCCGCGTTGCGCATTGACGATTTCAATTCCTAGCGACCAGTCATTGACCCGTCGCGCGCCGTTATAAACATCCGGGTGGAAACAAGTGTTACGCACATGCCAAGCGGCGCGGCTTTCCGGCGCTGTCGCCCAGACAAAATCTCCGTGCGCCGCCTCGTCTTCATCCGCGACCAGCCAGTGAAAACTAGCGCGACGCGCGGCCACCACCGAGACGGCGCCCTCCGTGGATGACCCTGCGGTTGCGTGGATGACGATGGTGCGGATTGCGCTTGCAGCGGCCTCTGGCCGCGCCGACGTGGAGCCTGGCGCAGCGGCCCAGGCGGCGGCGTGAATTTTCTCATGAAGGGAATGCACGCCCGGCCGCGCTGCTGCCGGCAGGTTGAATTGAAAATCTTTTGGATCGCCCATGGCGGTCCTCCTTTGTTGCGCCGCCTTGCGGCGGGGCTTGGTTTGCCCGCCTGGCTTGGGCGGGGAGTGAAATTTGGGATTTGCGCCGGCGCCGGCGGGGTCTATGCAAAGCGCCATGTTGGTCATGGGCCTCGACACCGCATTGCAGCGCTGCTCGGTTGCTATCTTAAGGGATGGCGCGGTGGTGGGGGATCAATCCATGGATATGGAGCGCGGTCATGCGGAGCATCTGGCGCCTATGGCGGCGGCGGCGCTGGATGAGGCGGGCGTCAATATCGCCGATCTTGACCGGATCGGCGTTGTCGTTGGCCCGGGCGGGTTCACTGGCGTCAGGATCGCGCTCGCTTTCGCCCGGGGCCTTGCTATCGGCGTTGAGATTGATGTCGTCGGCATCACCAGCCTGGCGGCGCTAGCGAGGAATGCGCATGACGTCCCTATGGGCGAGCTGATCGCACCAGTCATCGATGCCAAACGAGGCCAGGTTTACGCGGCCTTATATGAAAAAAACGGTCTCTGCCGCGTTCAGCCTTTCGTTTCCGACCCGGAACAGGCCTTAAATTTGCTGATTGACGGCATGCACGGCGCACAACGCATCACCATCGGTTCCGGCGCTGGCCTGTTGCCGCCTGGCCCATGGCGCCAATCGGAGGGGGGTGCGCAAATCGACGCCAAGGCCGTCGCCGCCCTGGCCGCAGACTCCGCTCCACCCTTTGGCCGCCCGCCGCCGCTCTATCTGCGGCCGCCAGATGCGACGCCTTCTTTGGCGCCGCGAAAATGACCTATACAATCCGGCCCGCTGGCCCTGACGACGCCGCCCTGCTGGCGCGGCTTGAGGCGCAATCCTTTGGCGAGCGAAGCTGGGGTGAAAACAACGTAAAGGCGAGTTTTGTCGCGCCGCACGTGACAATTCTGCTGGGGGGAAGCGCTAGGGATGCGCCATCAGGCTTTGCAATGTGGCGTGATTTGCGCGGCGAGGCGGAGCTGTTGACTATCGGCGTAGAACCAATGGCCCAGCACAAGGGCCTTGCCGCGGCCCTGTTGGGCGCCGTCTGCAAGCAAGCGGCAGAGGCCGGGGCGGCTCGGCTTTTCCTTGAGGTTGACGCCGGCAACGAAGCCGCCCTTGCCCTATACAGAGCCGCAGGGTTTGAAAAAATCAGCTTGCGGCGGGCCTATTACCGCAACGGCGCCGATGCTGTAGTTATGCAGGTATTGTTGTAGAGCCCAGCCGCACTTCGCTTTACGGTTGCAAGCGTGGGGCGAGGCGTGGATAAAAGATCGCTCACTCTCGCACCGCTTCGGAGACAGACAGATGGACCGGCTAGAAAAAATCTGCAGCCAAAAAGGCATGCGCATGACCGAGCAGCGCCGCGTCATTGCGCGGGTCCTGTCGGTGGCGGCCGACCATCCTGATGTTGAGGAAATCCACCGCCGTGCGGTTGAGATCGACGCCAATATCTCGATCGCCACGGTCTATCGCACGATGCGCCTGTTTGAAGAATCCGGCGTCGTCGAGCGCCATGATTTTCAGGACGGGCGGGCGCGCTACGAAGAAGCGACCGAAGACCATCACGACCATCTGATCGATTTGCGCTCCGGCGAGGTGATTGAATTCGTCAATGCGGAAATCGAAAAGCTGCAACGGCGCATCGCCGAAGAGCACGGCTACAAGCTGGTCGACCACCGGCTCGAGCTTTACGGCGTACCGCTCAAGAAGCGCGAAACCTAAAATCCACCATTAGCCGAATCGGCCAAATTCCAGCCAAGAATCTTGACAAGCACCGAGGTAAACTCACTAGTGTACCTCATGTTTAATCGCATTCTAATCGCTTGTCAGTAAGCGGTTAGTAGCCGGTGAAATTTGGAGACCTGACCATGGCGTCTTTGCGCGAGCTTTATCCCATTCCCGACATCGACCCTTGCTGGAGCGTTCCCCAGAATTTTGAGGCGGCGTTTGACTGGGAATATGACGACGGCCGCAAGCACATGATGCACCTTTACCAGAAGGGCAAGGACATGCAGTGGGATGCGCTCAACCGCATCGATTGGAGCCTTGAGCTTGATACTGACAACCCCATGCAACTGCCTGATGAGGTGATGGGCATTTTTCATACGCCCTACTGGGCGAAGATGAATAAAAGGGAACAGACGGAATTTCGCCGCAACTCGCAAGCGTGGACGATGTCGCAATTCATGCAGGGCGAGCAGGCGGCGATGATCTGTGCGGCGAAGATCGTGCAGCAAGTGCCGGACCTTGATGCAAAGTTTTACGCCTCGACGCAGACCATGGACGAAGCGCGCCATGTTGAGGCCTACAAAAAATACCTGAGCAAACTGGGCCTCGCCTATCCGATGACGGCGCCGCTGCAGGAGCTTGTCGATCAGGCGCTGCGCGATTCGCGCTGGGACATGACCTATCTCGCCATGCAAGTTGTCATCGAGGGGCTGGCGTTGGCCGCCTTTGGCAATATTCGCGAGCTTTCGAAAAACGTACTGACGCAGCAATTAAATGCTTACGTGATGGAAGACGAGTCACGCCACGTGGCGTTTGGCCGGTTAACGCTGAAAGAATATTATCCGCAGCTGACCCAGGCCGAACGCGACGAGCGCGAGGAGTTCCTCGTTGAGGCCTGTTACCTTATGCGCGACCGGTTCGAAGGCCGCGAGCTATACCTTGATATGGACATTCCGGTTGACGAGATCATTGCAGCGCAAGAGCAAACCGAAGCGCGTAAGTTATTCAGAACAATGCTTTTCCAGCGCATCGTGCCGATCGTCCGCGATATTGGTCTGTGGTCTGATAAAATTCAGGGAGCCTACGCAAAAATGGGCGTCATTGGATTTGCCGACACGGACTATGAAAAGCTGTCGGCAGACGACGAGAAGCGCGCGGCGGAGTTTGATGAAATCAACAAAAACCGCCGCGAAAGCTATGTCGAGGAAGTCGCAGCGCTAGGCGTGACGGCGGCGGAATAAACTTACGACGCGCAATAAGCGGCGGCGATGATGCGTCCCTGATCAGGCTCCTGAACAAGGATCGCGCATTGATCGCCGGCTTGCGGCGCGGGCGTCGTTAGCCGCCCGCCATTGCTGGCGACCTCGCCGAGCAATTGTAATTCGGTGGCGACATTGACTTCTTGGATCACCACCCCTGCGTTCTCGCCGTGATGAATTTCAGTGTTCACGGCGGGTTTCAGCGTCACCAGAAACGCCTCGCCGCCCGCCGGCGTTGCGGCAATATCAAACACCATTTCCCCACCGTCGCGCCGGACAGAAACCGCCGCCAGCTGCTGGCCTGCGCGCGCCGCGCTAATCAGAGCGCCAACCTCTTTGCGGTCTGACCCCACGGCCTCGCTCGCGCCGTTGATTACGATTTGCGGGGTATAGACCGAGCTGCGCCCGCGCAGGTTTTTGTTATACTCGCGCTGGCGTTTTGTGCATTGCGGGTCCGAATAAGGATCTCGCCAGCGACCATTGCGAGTTTCAAACTCATTCCAGTAATCAACATGCCAGCTGATGGCGATGACGCCGTCGCCGGTTGCAAGCTCTGAATAATACTCATTTGCGGTGCGGCATTTGCTGCAAGCCTGGGAGGTAAACATTTCAACCACCACCGGCCCGGCGCCCTGTTCGCCATCTTGCGCCAGGCCATGGGACAGCCCTGCCGCCATCAGCGCCATCGTGCTGGCTAAATTTCTTAAAACCCGAAACTGCATAATTTACTCGTATCCTGTCCCCCTGCCGGCAGTCTGCCGCCATTGCGCTTCCCATTCAAAGCAATCCTGCTCAAATTCCCGCGAGTATCGTTGCCCGCCGGTCATTGCATCTCGCCGTCCGGCTGCCTAAATAGCCGCGTTTGATGGAAATAGCGGCCAAAAATGACACAAGAGCGGCAAAAACATGGAAAATCGGTCTTCATCCGCACCTATGGGTGCCAGATGAATGTCTATGATTCCGAGCGAATGGCCGGTTTGTTAAAACCGCTCGGCTATGGCCTTGTGGAAACCCCGGACGATGCTGACCTCGTCATCCTCAATACCTGCCATATCCGTGAGAAGGCTGCGGAGAAAGTCTATTCCGAGCTTGGCCGGTTAAAGAAAATCAAAACCGCGCGCGCCCGTGACGGCGATGAAATGGTTATAGCGGTCGCCGGCTGTGTGGCGCAGGCGGAAGGCCCTGAAATTATCGCCCGCGCGCCGATGGTCGACTTGGTGGTAGGCCCGCAAGCCTATCATCAGTTGCCGGAGCTTTTGGTGCGCGCAGCGCGCGAACGCGGCGATGTGCTGGCAACCGATTTTGCGGTCGAAGAAAAATTCGACCGCCTGGCAAAGCGCCAGGCCGATGGCCCGGCGGCCTATCTCACCATTCAGGAAGGCTGCGATAAATTCTGCACTTTCTGCGTCGTGCCCTATACGCGCGGCGCTGAGGTGTCGCGCGGCGTTGATGCAATCACCGCGGAGGCGCGCTCGTTAGCCGTGCAAGGGGTGAAGGAAATCACCCTGCTTGGCCAGAACGTCAATGCATGGCGCAGTGCAGCGCCGGTTGGCGATGCCGGGGCGGACGGATCGACGTGGGGCTTGGGCGAATTGTGCCGCCATCTGGCGAAGATCGACGGGCTTGAACGGATCCGCTTCATGACTTCGCACCCCCGCGACATTGATGACGGTCTGATCGCCGCGCTGGGTGAGGAAGAAAAACTGATGCCTTATCTGCATCTGCCGGTGCAGGCGGGGTCGGACAAAATCCTCAAAGCCATGAACCGCGGCCATACCGCGGCGACTTATATCGGCCAGATCGCCAAAATTCGGGCGGCCAGGCCAGATATCGCCCTTTCCGGCGACTTCATCGTTGGTTTCCCTGGCGAAACGAACGAGGATTTCGAAGCGACCTTGGCGCTGGTCGATGAGGTTCAATACGCTTCGGCGTTTTCGTTCAAATATTCCCGGCGCCCCGGCACGCCGGGCGCAGTGATGCCCGGTCAGGTCTCGGAAGACGAGAAAAATCAACGTCTCGCCCGGCTTCAGGCGCGCCTGGAAACGCAGCGGGCGGCGTTTAACCGCGCCCAGATCGGCAAAATTCTCCCGGTTTTGTTCGAAAAACCCGGCCGCCATGCCGGCCAGATCATCGGCCGCTCGCCATATTTGCAAAGCGTTCACGTTGATGCGCCACAATCCATGCTAGGCTCCATTGCGCCGGTGCGTATCGAAGATGTAACGCCCAATGCACTTGCCGGCGTGCTCGTAAGGAAAGCTGAGGCCGCCGCT
>JAJFGA010000091.1 GCA_021776375.1 Hyphococcus sp.
GAGCCAGCGTCGGCAAGTATAATCCGTGCACTGTCGGGTTTGATATGTCGAAAATCAAAAATCAGAGAGCGGCGCGCTAATTCGGCGATAGCCCCGGCGAGTTCAGCGCCGGTTGGTCCTGCGCCAACAATGATAAATGTCAACCACGCCTTGCGCTTTTCTGGATCGTTTTCCATCTCGGCTTTTTCAAAGGCAGTCAAAATGCGGCGACGCAATTCAAACGCGTCATCAATAGTCTTAAGCCCCGGTGCGTCGCTGGCCCATTCGTTTTTACCAAAATAGCTGTGACGCGCACCTGTCGCGAGGATGAGATAATCATATGAAAGCCGCCGCGCGCCTTTCGTCCCTAAGGTTCTGGTTTTTGTGTCTACGTTGTCGACGGTGTCCATAAAAACGGTCACGTTTTTGGCGTCACGGACGACATGTCGGATTGGTGATGCGATTTCAGCTGGCGTTAGCGCTGCGGTCGCGACTTGGTAAAGCAATGGCTGGAAGAGGTGATAATTGTGCCGATCGATCAACGTAACATCGACCTCGGTGTTGGCTAGCGTCTTGGCGGCCTGAAGGCCGCCAAATCCGGCGCCGACAATTACGACTTGTCGGCGTGCTTTGTCGCCTGCGTTGTCTTGCCTGTTTTGCAATCGGCGCCCCTTTACGAATGTCTACTCGTGTAGTTGTCCAATGAGAATATGTTTGTCGATTCATAATGACCCCCCAGGTCCAAATCACAAATCGTAATGCCGTGAGTGAAACTGGCGTCTTGCTCACGAGGCGGTGAGTTCTGTTAATTGAATATTTTGACTGTCGGTTGGGGTTGGTTCCAAGGTTGGTGGTGTAGACATGTCCGCGCCACAAGCGTCGTCACGGGCGACATCAAACTTTAGTATGTTGAAAAGTAGACAGACAAACCCATCGGACGCCGCTCTAATCGTTGAGTGTAATCACCACAACGCCGCCGGGCTCTACGGTGACCTTGGCTTCGTCAAAACGGGGTTTGCGCAGCTTGGCTTTGGCGCCGTTTGAAAACGCCACCGGCTCTTTGGGGCGACCGAAAATCTTGCCGCGATTGAGTTTGCCGTCGCCATTCAGGTCGAGATAAACTGCAAAGGCGTATTCGCCTGGCGCAAGCCCGCCCAACGGCAACACCGCCAGCCCGCGCGCATCAACCAGCGCCTGGTGCTTGACTGTGGCGTTTTCTAAAAATGCCTCTTTGCTGTCATAGACGGCAAGGCGGATGGCTTTGCCGGGGTCTACATCAAAAGTGGTCTGGACCGCCGCTACCGGGATTGCCGGGTCGGCATAGACCGAGAACAGATTGACGACGGCGCCGGCGGCCATATCGGTTGTGACGATTTCGCCAGCGATGGCGGCGCCAGGAGCGATTTCAGCCGGGACGGTTTCAACGGTTGTGATCTCGGTCGGCTTCATATCAGCCGAATCGGCATGGGCGACGCCAAGGCCGGCCAGAAACACCCCTATCCCCAACAAACCACGCACTTCACGATAATCCTGACAGCAGACGGTTTAAACAACGAAGAGCGAGTGCTCTGGCGAGGCTACAAGATGAGCCCTGATGTTTGCGATACAACTAAAATCGGCGCGCGATCACGAGGTTGCGATGGGATGTTACCGCGAAGCCACGCCGGCGCTTATGAACCCGGCTATTTTCGGTGCGCCGCGGATATATCCGGCCTCGATCTTATCGATCTGGAAACCTGCGTTACGGATCAGTGAATCCGGATGGCGGTTGAGATTGCAGCCGCCGGCGAATGCGCCCCATACCCCGTTGAGGCGATCTTGCCAGGCGCGCACAGGTTTGTCGGGCGCCGCGCCATGCTCCAGAAACACCAGTCTGCCGCTGGGCTTTAAAACCCGGCGCATGCCTATCAGGGCTTTTTCGACGCCGGGAATGGTGCACAGGGCGAAGGTCACCAGCACCGTATCGACGCTTTCGTCGGCGAGCGGAATTTCCTCGCCCGGCAGATCGAGCCACTCGACCGGGAACGGAAGGCCATTGAGGCGTTTGGCGCCGAGCTTGCGCCAACCGGCATTGGGCTCCAGCGCATAAAGATGGCTGATCTTGCCCGGGTCATAAAACGGCGCATTGTGGCCGGAGCCAAAGCCGATTTCGAGCACGCGTCCTTGCGCCTCGGGGACAATTTTCGCCCGCTCTCGGGTGATCGCTTTCATCCCGCAAGCAGCAGACGCCAGTCTTGGCTCGATATGGTTCGAATAAAACCCCATGGGCGTGTCTTTCGGTGAGCATTAATCTGTTTTCGGCGCTCGGTCCTGGCTGAGCCCCAAGATCACCCGGTCGGGCGGTTTGTGGCCGTCGGCGAACATTTTGATATTGATGATCACCCGTTCGCCCATTTCAATCCGGCTTTCCACCGTCGCTGAGGCCATATGCGGCAACAAGACGACATTGGGCGCGCTGAGAAGTTTCTCATTCGGCTTGCCATGTTCAAACACATCAAGCCCGGCGCCGGCGATGCGGCCTGTGGTGATGAGATCGGCCAGAGCCGCCTCATCGACAATTTCACCGCGCGAGATATTGACCACATAGGCGTGCGGCTGGAGCAGTTCCAGGCGGCGGCGCGACAGCAAATGAAACGTCGCCGGGGTATGCGGACAATTGACCGAGATAATATCGGTATGCGCCAGCATCTGATCGAGACTGTCCCAGTAGCGCGCGCCGAGTGCGTCTTCGATATGCGGATTGATCCGGGTACGGTTGTGGTAGTGAATGGATAGCCCGAAGGCTTGCGCGCGCCGCGCAATCGCCTCGCCGACGCGGCCGAGCCCGATAATGCCGAGCTTTTTGCCGCGCACCCGGCGGCCCAGCATCCAGGTTGGCGACCAGCCGTGAAACTTACCATCACGCAGCGCCGTGACGCCCTCAACCAGGCGGCGCGGCACGGCAAGAATAAGCGCCATCGCCATATCGGCGGCGTCTTCAGCCAACACGGAAGGCGTGTTGGTGACGGTCACGCCATGGGCGTTTGCGGCCGCGACGTCGATATGGTCAACACCGGCGCCAAAGTTTGCAACCAGCTTCAAGCGGTTGCCGACAGCGTTAAAAAATTCCGCATCAAGCTGGTCGCCAAGCGTCGCCGCCAAGACATCCGCGTCGCTAGCGCGCGCAATGAGCGCTGCGCGCGACAACGGCGCGTCGGTTTCATTCAGCGTCGTCTCAAACAAATCGCAAAGCCGCGTTTCCACGTCCTGGGGCAGTTTTCGCGTTACGGCGACTTTGGGTTTGGCGCTGCTCATCGGCGCTCGCCTTTTGTCGGCTCAAACAGCACGAATTGCGGCGTGGTTAACCTTGCATTAACGCCTATGGGCTTTGTTAAGCGTTTATTCATCTTTGTTGTCGTTTTCCATTTCCCATGATGATGGCGCGCATATTTTTACTGGCAACCGTACTGGCCGGCGTTCTCACAAACGCCGCGCAGGCCACTATGGCCGCGCCCGACGGTGCTTCGCAAGACCAGAAATCGGGCCCAGACAATGGGCCCGAGGCAAGGCTTCAGAGCTGGCCGGAAACCCGGCTCGATACGCCATCCGGCCAGCCGGTGCCGCGTTTCGTGTCGCTCAAAGCCAAACAGACTTTCTGCCGGTCAGGCCCGACCTTCGGCCATCCGGTGCGCATAACGTTCATGCGCCGCGGCCTGCCGGTGATGGTGGTGGCCGAGACCACCGACCATTGGCGAAAGGTTCGCGATGTTGAGGGCGATGAATGCTGGATCCACAAAACCAAGCTATCGAACGCAAAAACCGCGCTTGTGATGACCGATGGCCTGACCTTGCATGCCAGGCCGAGCGCTGCGGCGCCGCAAAAAGCCCGGCTCGGAAACGGCGTGATCGCTCGCGTCGAGGCCACTGAAGCTGGTTGGCTTCGGGTTTCGGTTGATGGTCGCAAGGGGTGGGCGCCGCAATCTGGGTTCTGGGGCGTTCTTGTTGCACCGCAACCGGTTGCACCGCCCGATTGACCGCCCGCGTCCGCGCCGTTACCAAGCGGCCATCAGAAGCAGCGGCGTAAATTATGTTAG
This sequence comes from Hyphococcus sp., assembly GCA_021776375.1. Classification (GTDB taxonomy): domain Bacteria; phylum Pseudomonadota; class Alphaproteobacteria; order Caulobacterales; family Parvularculaceae; genus Hyphococcus. Next base: position 4,053 of record JAJFGA010000091.1, read on the forward strand.
AAAAGAAAAGCTCCTATTCCCGCGAAGAATTGCTGGAATGTGGTCATCACGGATTTGCCGGGCCTGGCACGGCGCAACTGCCGACACCACAAATGTTGATGTTCGACCGGATCACGCTGATCAATGACGATGGCGGTGAATTTGGCAAAGGCCGGATTGAGGCCGAACTCGATATCAATCCGGATTTATGGTTCTTCGGCTGCCATTTCCCAGGCGACCCGGTGATGCCCGGCTGTCTCGGCCTTGATGCGCTGTGGCAGCTTATCGGCTTTATTCTGACCTGGGCGGGCAATCCCGGCCATGGCCGGGCGCTCGGCTGCAAAGATGTCAGATTTTCCGGAATGGTCACGCCGGACGCGAAGGTTGTACGCTATGAGCTCGACATTCGCAGGATGATGCGCCGGCCGATGGTCCTTGGCATCGCCAACGGCAAAATGCTGGTTGACGGGCGGGAAATCTATTCCGCCAATGGTCTGCAAGTTGGCCTGTTTTCCAGGGAACAACTGGATTCAGGAACGGCGATGTAATTCTCGCCTTCGGTTGAGCCACAAGAAAGGATTGATATGCGCCGCGTAGCCATAACCGGAATGGGCGTCGTTTCTTCTATCGGCGCGAATGTCGATGAGGTGACAAAGTCTTTGCGTGACAGCAAATCCGGCGTCACGCATTCGCCAGATTTTGCCGAACACGGGTTTCGATGCCAGGTCTGGGCAAAGCCGCCGGTTGACGTAAACGAAATGCTCGACCGGCGTACGCGGCGGTTTATGAGCGAGGGTGTTGGCTGGAACTATATCGCCATGCGCGAGGCGATGGAGAGCGCTGGGCTTGCCGAAGGCGAGATTAGCGATCCGATGATCGGCATCATCATGGGCGAGGGCGGTCCATCGACCCGCTCTATCGTCGAGGCGGCGCAAAAGACTATCGCTGCCGGCTGCACCAAAAAAATCGGCCCGACAGTGGTCCCCAAAGCGATGTCCTCAGCGCCATCCGCTGCGCTCGCGACCACATTAAAAATTCTCGGCGTCAACTATTCGATTTCATCCGCATGCGCTACATCCGTTCACTGTGTCGGCGCGGCGGCGGAGCAAATCATGTGGGGCAAGCAGGATGTCGTTTTCGCTGGCGGCTGCGAGGATCTCGACTGGACGATGGCGAACTTGTTTGACGCGATGGGCGCGATGTCAACGGGTTTTAACGATACCCCGGCGACGGCGAGCAGAGCCTATGATCGCGACCGCGACGGGTTTGTGATTGCCGGCGGCGCCGGGGTTGTGGTTTTGGAAGAGTATGAGCGCGCGAAAAAGCGCGGCGCCAATATCCTTGGCGAGATTGTCGGCTATTACGCCAATTCTGATGGTTATGATATGGTGCAGCTTTCCGGCGAGGGCGCGGTGCGATGCATGCGCGGCGCGCTGGAAACGGCTCGCCAGCCGATCGATTATCTCAACCCCCATGGCACCTCGACGCCGATTGGCGATCAAAAAGAAACGCAAGCCATCCGCGAAGTTTTCGGCTCGGACATTCCGCCGTTTTCATCGACAAAGTCGCTCACCGGACATTCCCTCGGCGCGGTTGGCGCGCAGGAACTGGTTTATGGGCTGATCATGATGCGCGAAAAATTCCTCGCCGCATCCGCGCATATTGAAAACATCGATCCAGAGTTCGAAGACTTGCCGATCATCCGCGAGCGCGTTGACAATGCAAAAATCGACTGCTTCTTGACCAACAGCTTCGGCTTCGGCGGCACCAATGGGTGCCTTGCCGTGGCCCGGGTTTGAGGATAGGCGCGTTGCCGGAAAATATTCTTTACGTCGCCATAGCCGCGGCCGTCATTGCCTGCACCGGGCTGTGGTGGTTCCGTCTCGTGCTCACCCGTGTCAGGCAGATGCGGCCGGTGACGCGCTATGGCATATATGCGCTGGTGTGGCTGGCTTATTTCATTTTGACCATGATCTTGATCGGTCGCGGGCAAGCATAAACAAAGGATAGTATTATGGGCGGCGAAGTTCCTTTTCCCTCTGGCGATTTGATGAAGGGCAAGCGAGGGTTGATAATGGGTGTCGCCAATAAGCGCTCCATTGCCTGGTTTATCGCCCAGCAACTCCATGCGCAGGGCGCGGCGCTCGCCTTCACCTATGTGAACGAGGCCATGGAGCGACGCGTGCGCCCGCTCGCCGAAAGCCTCGGCGCGGAACTTATCCTTGAATGCGACGTAACGTCCGACGCCTCCATGGATGCGACTTTCGATGCCGTAAAAGACAAATGGGGTGAGATTGATTTCCTTGTCCACTCCATCGCGTTCACGGACAAGACGGCGCTGGAAGGATCGTTTGTCGAGCACACCACCCGGCAGATTTTTAAAGACACGATGGATGTCTCGGCGTTTTCATTTGTAGACGCGGCCAATCGCGCGGCAAAAATGATGAAGCCCGGCGGATCGATGATTACGCTGACCTATTTGGGCAGCGAGCGGACGATCCCGAATTACAACGTCATGGGCGTCGCCAAGGCGGCGCTGGAGGCGTCCACCCGTTATATCGCCCGCGATCTCGGCCCGCGCGGCATTCGCGTTAATTCGATTTCCGCCGGGCCGATTAAAACGTTGGCGGCGGCGGGGATTTCTTCCGGTGCGCATATGTTTTCGTTTAATCGCGCGGCCAGCCCGCTGCGCGATGACACGGATCCGAAAGGCGTTGCCGGCGCAGCGCTTTATCTCCTCTCCGATCTTGGCCTGTCCTGCACCGGCGAGACCCACCATGTCGATGGCGGCTTCCACATTGTCGGCATGCCGGACGCGTCCGCGCTGGAGGGGTGAGTTTGGGCGCCGGGCGTGTGATTTATTTTAATTAAATTTGCGCTCGGCAATATCTATCGCTTGCGCCGTGCGCGCCGCCCAATCTGTTCCTTCGATGATATCATAACTTAGCCCGAGCTTTTGCAGCCGGGCGATAGCATCGTCAAAAAACCACCGCCGCACAGTGTCGTCGCCGGCGTAGCGCACGCCGTCATCGATCCATTGAACATCCGCAGACAGAACAAGGTAGTGATCGGCGAGGTTGGCGCTTGCAACCATATCTTCAAGCGCTGGCGAGCGCGCGCCAAGGAGAAATTCAGCCCAAATCGCGGTTTGGATGATGTCAGTGTCTTCGATCATCGGAGCGCCTGTTTCCAGCGGTAAAGCCTCGCGTATCTCGATATGCGTGTTGGCGAGGCGAACGAGGTCGGCCTCGGTCCAGTTCTCGCCTTTGGCTTTTCCGTCTTTGCCCTGCATGTGGTCGATGTCGAAGCGGCGGCCATATTCCTGCATTATCGGGGCCCCGAAATGCGCGGCAAGAGTGTCGGCGAGCCGGGACTTGCCGGTGCTTTCCGGGCCCAACAGGCAAAGGCGTTGGTGTGTTTTGCTGTTCGTCATTTAAAAAACCTCGCGGCCGGACGCCCAGACGCGCCGCCAATTAAAATAGCCGAGCGTCGCCAACACCAAAAACACTGTGTAAAGCGCGGCAGTGGGATAAAGCCCTTTGGTCCAGTAAAGGCCGATCGCCAGCACGTCGACCAACACCCAGACCAGCCAGTTTTCCAACCGTCGGCGCGCCAGCAAGATTTGCGCAATGATGCTTAAGGCGAGAATGGACGCGTCCCAATGCGGAAAGGATGCATCGGTGTAACGCCCCATCAGCGTTCCCCATATAGCAACGCCGGCGCCAGCGGCGGCCGCATAACCAACCGCCTGATTGCGGGTCAGCCGCTCAACAATAATAAGCCCATCACCGCCGCGCCCCTTAAGCCAGTAATACCAGCCGTAAATCTGCACGACGAAAAAGAACGGCTGCAGCAACATGTCGCTATAGAGTTTCGCGCCGTAAAAGATCCACGCATAAAGCGAGACCATGGCGATGCCGAAAGGATAGTTCCAGATCGAGCGGCGGATTAACAGCGTGATATTGGCGAGCCCCAAAACCACAGCGGCAATCTCAATCGGCCGCTGGCCGACCATGGCGATAAGAAAATCGAGCAAATCGTTCACCAGGGGGAGTTTTTCATCAAGAGGCGGATTTATTCCGCAGCTTTCACCAGCATTGGACCTTTAAGCGCGTCGGCGACGCGTTCGCCAAGCTTGCGGGCAACCTCTTGCTTGGGCATTTCCGGCCAGGTCTCATCGCCTTTGTCCGTAATCAGAATAATCGAATTACACTCCCCGCCCATGGCGCATTGAGCGCCGGGGGAGACGTCATTGGCGATGATCCAGTCGCAGCCCTTGCGCTTGCGTTTGACTTCCGCATAGCAAAGCACATCGTCAGTCTCGGCGGCAAAGCCAATGACGAGACGCGGGCGGCCTTTGCTCATTTGCGAAATGGTTTTCAAAATATCAGGGTTTTCCTCAACCGGTATGGTGGTGAGGCCGCCGCGTTCTTTTTTGATTTTGTGATCGGTCTCCGTCGCCGGGCGATAATCGGCAACCGCCGCGCAGCAAATTGCGCAATCGACCGGCAGTGCGTCCTGGCTGGCGGTCATCATTTCCCGCGCCGTCACCACGGAAACGACATCAACGCCTTTGGGCGGAGTGATGCTGGTGGGGCCGGTGACGAGGATGACGTCGGCGCCGAGATTTCTGAGTGCGGCGGCAATCGCATAGCCCTGCTTGCCGGAGGAGCGGTTGGCGAGATAGCGCACCGGGTCGAGGGGCTCGTGGGTCGGCCCGGCGGTGACGAGAATGCGCCGTCCGGTAAGCGGGCCTTGTGCGGTCTTTGCAAAATACGCCTCGACCGCATCGGCAATTTCAATCGGTTCGGCCATCCGCCCCGGACCATATTCGCCGCACGCCATTTCGCCGGCGTCGGGCCCGACAATGAAAGCGCCGTCGGCTTTCAGGGTTTCAAGATTGCGCTGCGTCGCTGCGTGCTCCCACATCCGCACATTCATCGCCGGCGCAAACAAGACTGGCTTGTCGGTGGCGAGAAGCGCGGTGGAGGCAAGATCGTTCGCCAGGCCATTGGCGGCCTTCGCCATCAGGTCCGCGGTCGCCGGGGCGACAACAATGAGCCCCGCGGCGCGCGATAATTCGATATGGCCCATCTCGGCTTCGTCGGTGAGGTTGAACAGGTCGGTGTAGCACTTCTCGCCGGTGAGACTGGCGACCGACAAAGGCGTGATGAACTCCGCCCCGGCCTTGGTCAAAATCGCGCGCGTTCCGATATTGCGGCGGGAAAGCTCGCGGATCAGCTCAAGGCTTTTATAGGCGGCGATGCCGCCGCCGATGATGAGAAGGATGGCGTTATCTGTCATGGGCCTAAAATAAACCTCCAGGCGCCATAAGTCACGGGGGGCGGGACGGCATTTTATCTAGCGTGAGCTAGATTTGAATATTAACAAGAGCCCCCTCATCCTGAGGAGCAGCGCCTAAGGGTTGCGTCGCGAAGGATCGGCCGCTCTTGGTTCATAGAGGATTTTAAAGGCCAAGCTTGTCGAAGGCGAGCACAGCCGTGAGCGCTAGAGCTGTCAGCCCCAAAAACCACAAAGCCGTGCGGGTGCGTTTCGGCGGTGGGGCGGGGTTTAAACCGACCCGGTGGTGAGAGATTTCCTCCGCCGCCTTGCCGATTTCTTCAATATAGTGGGGCAGGCGCGGGGCGATTTCGAGCGCCTTTTTGGTCGCCGCCCGGAGCTTGTCGGCCTGGGCCTTCGGTCCCAGCGCATCGGTGATATAGGCGCGCACGGTCGGCGTCGCCGCCGCCCACATGTCAATTTCCGGATCGAGAAGGCGCGCCACCCCCTCGACCGTCACCATGGTGCGCTGAAGCAGCAGCAGCTCGGGCCGCAAATGCATGTCGAACAGGGCGGTGACGTCAAACAGTTGTTGCAACACGCGCGACATGTCGACTTGGTCGGCGTTGCGCCCCTGTAGCGGCTCGCCCACCGCCCGCAAGGCTTGGGCGAAGGCCTCGCGCGAATGGCCCGGCCCAACATAGCCGGCGGCGAAATGGACATCGGCCGTGCGCGCATAGTCGCGCGTGATGAAGCCGTAAATGATCTCGGCAAACGTATGGCGCGCGGTCTCGTCAAGCCGGCCCATGATCCCGAAATCAATCAGCGCCAGGCGGCCCTCCTCGTCGATGATCATGTTGCCCTGATGCATATCGGCGTGAAAGAAGCCGGTATGGAGGGCTTGCGTCAGAAAGACGGCAATCACCAGCCGGGCAAGTTCCTTGCGGTCAATGCCGCGCGCATCAAGGGCTGCAAGATCGGATATTGGCGTCCCGTCAACCCATTCAACCGTCAGTACACGGCGCGCTGTTAATGGCCAGTGCACCGCCGGGATGCGAATGCGCGGATTGTCTTTAAGGTTTTCAGCCAATTCCGAGGCCGCGCCTGCTTCCATGCGCAAGTCCAGCTCAATCGCGGCAGACGCCTTCAGGGTCTCGATAAAACGCACCGGCTCCATGCGCCTGGCGGCTTCTGACGCCGCCTCGATGTTGCGCGCAGCGCGGCCAAAGGCGCGAAATTCGTTGGCGGCAATGCGCTCTATCGACGGCCGCAGAACTTTAACTGCAACTGCGCTGCCGTCTTTCAGTGTCGCACGATGGGCCTGGGCAATTGACGCTGCGGCAATTGGTTTAGAAAATTCTGTGAACAGATCATCGACGGGTTTGCCGAACGCCGCCTCAATCTCGCGCCGCGCCGCGCGCTCGGAAAAGGGCGGCATCTTGTCTTGCAATCGACCCAGGTCATCGGCCATCTCAAAGCCGATAATGTCGGGCCGCGTCGCCATGAACTGGCCGAGCTTGACGTATGCGGGTCCAAGGCGCTCAAACGCGCCGGTAAGCCGCTCCCCGGGGCGCTTGCCGCGTCCCTTGGCGCCTATGCGCGTCAGCGCGCCAAAAGCCTTCAACGGCGGCGGGGCGAGATGGGCAAATTCGCGCGGGATCAGCGCGTCGCGGCGCATAAGCGTCCATCCGGCGCGGGCAAGGCGAGCGTAATCGGCAAGAGCAGTGAGCATGAGTTTTTAAATCCGCCAGGCCATATGCAGCGCTGCGACGCCGCCGGTGAGGTTTTCATAAGATACGCGGGCAAAACCGGCTTTTTTAATGCGCGCAGCGAAGGCCTCCTGGCCGGGGAACTTGCGGATCGATTCCACCAAATATTGATAAGACGCGCGGTCATTAGCGACCACCTCGCCGAGCCAGGGGATGACTTTAAAAGAATACGCATCGTAAATTTTTTGCAAACCGTCCGTAATCGGATGAGAAAATTCAAGACAGATGAAGCGCCCGCCCGGTTTTAAAACCCGATAGGCCTCGCTAAGGGCGGCGTCCATGTCGGTGACGTTTCTGATGCCGAAGGCAATCGTATAGGCGTCAGCGACATTGTCACTGACCGGCAGACTTTCCGCATCACCACAGATGCGGGCAATCTGGTTTGCAAACCCTTCCGCTGCATCGCGCCCGGCGCCGGCTTTGAGCATTTCATGATTGATGTCGCAGATGATGGCGCGCGCAGGTGATTTTTCCTCCGCTGAGCGCCGCGCGCCCGCACGCTTTAAAAATCCGAGCGCCACATCGCCAGTCCCGCCGGCGACATCAACGAGTGTTTGGCCGGGCTGCGGGTTCAAGCGGTCAAGCAAGACCGTCTTCCAGATACGGTGGACGCCGCCGGACATCAGATCGTTCATCACATCATAATGGCTGGCGACATTATCAAAGACGCCGCGCACCAATCCCGCCTTCTCGCCCGCCTTCACGGTGCGAAATCCAAAGCTGGCGTCGTCTTCTTTGCGCTGCGTCATAAGAAGTCCTTACATTTCCTACCTTTATCCGAGAACCGGCCTTGACGCCGCATGGTGGGTTTGCCAGTGTTAAGCACTTGAATTAGCGTATTTTTTCCACAATTGGGGCCGACAGGGTCAGGGTATGACCATAGCGGCGGGAGCGCAGGGGAAAAATGATTAAATCAGAACTGGTGCAAAAACTCGCCGATGAGAACCCGAATCTG
>JAJFGA010000092.1 GCA_021776375.1 Hyphococcus sp.
GCAGCCCGCCGGCGTCTTTGCTGATTTACGTGATCAAACTTTCTTACGCGGCCATCAGGTTTCAGATGAGACCGGCGTCGTCGAATTCACATCGATTTTCCCTGGTTGGTATTTCGGGCGACTGCCGCACATCCATGTGCGCGTCATTATGGGCGACATCGAATGGACGCGGCATGACACGCAACTCTATCTGCCGACGGATGTCGAACGAGAGGTTTATGCGCGTGCGCCCTATGCGGCCCGAGGGCAAAATCCATTGCCGCCTGAACGCGACCTCGTCACCAAGGGTGATACCTCAGTGATCGAAGAGCTTACATTACCGATCGCTCACGATGGCGACGGGTTCAAGGGCGCGTACGATTTATTCGTGTAGCCGTAGGCCTTGGCGCCGGCGCGCTTAGAAGAACATCAGCTTAACGGCCATCGCCGCGACAGCGACGTAAAACACCCGTTTGATCAGCGCCTCGCCGCCGGCGATGGCTGAGTTTGCTCCAAGCCAGCCGCCGACGGCATACCCGGCGGCGAGCGCGAGGCCCAGCGTCCATTCGATTTTCACCTGGGAGGCAAAGACGCCCAGCGACACAATTGAGAATACCAGCGCAATAAAAACCTTGTGCATGTTCGCGCGAACAAGATCGAGCCCCATGACCCGGTTGAGTATCGGGAGTTGAATTAAGCCAACGCCGATCTGGATAAACCCGCCCCAAAACCCCGCGCCAATAAACAGGAGATGCCCGAGCACGAGGTTTTTTGTTTGCCCGCCGGCCGCTGTCGGTTTCTGGCCAATCCCGGTCAACATGATTACCAACACGCCGATCATGATCAGCGCCAGAGTGCGGTCGAACCATACGCCCTCAAGCTTCACGCCCAGATTGGCGCCGAAATACGCCCCAACCGCCGCGCAAGCCGCGAGCGTCGCGCTCAAGCGAAAATCAGAAAAGCCTTTGCGGAAGAACCCCCACACCGCGAATATATTCTGCGCGATAATGCCAATGCGATTGGTGCCGTTCGCCACCGGCCCCGGCATGCCGAGAAACACCATCACCGGCACCGCAAGGATCGACCCGCCGCCGGCGAGCACATTGATCCAGCCGGAGGCAAGGCCCGCGGTGAAGAGCAATACAATTTTCCAGAGTTCCATCGGCGCTTTCAAACAATTTCTAAGGATTGTCTTTAAAGGCGTTTCGTTTCAATGAACACGGCAACCATCTTATACTGCGCCGTGAACGGTCCGTCCGTAAAGTTTGAACCGCGATTGCCAGGGGTTTGTGGCGGCGCCGAGCATGGTCTGCAGCGCGCCCTCAAGCTTTGGCTGCTCAAACACAAACCCCTCCGCGAGCACCTTTTCCGGCTTCACATTCTGCCCGCTGAGAAAGAGTTCCCTGGCAAATTCTCCAAGCGCAATACGTAAAGGCGCCGCAGGAACACGAAAAATCGCCGGACGGTGAAGCGCTTGCGCCATTGCTTTTGTGAATGCTCCATTGGTAACGGCGTTTGGCGCCGTCGCGTTAACGGGCCCGTTGAGTGAAGTCTTGGCAATCGTAAATGCGATCAACCGTACGAGGTCGTCGCGGGTGATCCAGGACATCATCTGCTTGCCGTCGCCAAACGGCCCGCCAAGCCCAAATTCAAATGGCGTCAGCAACCGCGAAAGCAGCCCACCCTCAAAGCCCAGAACCAGACCAATTCGCAGATTGACGACGCGAACGCCTATCGGCGACATTTCCCGCGCCGCATGCTCCACTGCTGAGCAGCTTTGATGGGAGAAGCTCTTGGTTTCCGGAGCAGCGTTTTCGTTCAAAATCTCGGCGCCGCGAATCCCATACCACCCAACCGCCGAGGCGGCGATCATGCATTCTGGTTTTTGCTTCAGTCGCACCGCCAGAGCGGTGAGCTTTTTGGTTATTGTCACACGGCTATCGATCACACGTTTTTTCTTGTTCTTGGTCCACAAACCGTTGGAGATCGGCTCACCGGCAAGATGGATTATGGCGTCGATGCGATCATCATCAGAGATATGATTTAAGTCGGTGATGACGCGCAGCGGCGCCGGCAACGTTTCAAGCGCCACCTTGGGTCGCCGTGTCAAAACCGTCACGTCATGGCCAGCGCCGACCAGCGCTTCAACGACGCGCGCGCCCACAAATCCGGTTCCGCCGGTCACAAGAAAGCGTTTACGCGCGCCAATATCTTCCGCAAGCCGCGCAGCCGGCAACAGTGAAATTCGTTTTAGACGGCGTGCGGCGGCAAGGTCCCGGGCGCCGAACAGCGACGTTCCCACGCTTGCACCAGTGCATAGCCAACTAAAAACACCGTAATAGGCGGATGTGACGGCGGTCGGTTCAGCAGCCCAAACCACTATGACAGGAATCAACAAAACAAGTATCGCGCCGTAATTAAGCGCCAGCAGCGTGTGCAACACGCGTTCGCTCGCCGGTAATTTGCGAGTCAAATCTTCCTCGACGAAGTCCCAAAGCGTAATGAAAATTTCCACTACCAAAACGCCGATAAGTAGCATCGCCAGCACACCCTTAGGCTCAGCCCAGCCGATGGTAAGAAAAATCAGACTGTAGAAAAAGTTCCGTATGCCATGCAGGCGAAGCTCGCCCCGTTGTGAAGGGCGCCATGCGAGGCGCTCCGTTCCTTCGTGATGAAACAACGTATCAAAAGCCCCGAACGCCATTTGGATAAGAATGAGAGTCCAGAGCAGAGTGCTAGTCATGGTTTCACCTCTTCCATATCGTTGAAAATTGTTGTCTGGTTGATCAGCTCACCGAGCACAGGATGAATTAGTGTTAAAGTGAAAGCGAAGGCGCCACCGCCCAAATCGTGATGACCGATAACCATCCGGCCTGGTGTGAAATAGTGTGGGATTTTTATGCGAACACCGAACGCCGTCAGAAAATAGTGAACACTTGAAAAATACAGCGCTCCATCAGCGACAGAGAGTTTTAAAGACATAGAAACGCCGCCGCCGACATGTTCTTCAAGGCCGGTCGGGCCTGAAAATTTCTTGGTGCTGTTGACCATCTGCGGAAAGCCGGCGCCCCGCCCATAAATCCGCGTCCAGACTTGACCGCCGTCAACCGGATTATCCGTGATGAGGACTACAGCCGCGCGATAGTTTGATCGCTTGTCAAGCGGCAATGGCGCACCGATTAATCGCGCACCCTGCACAAGAAGTGAACCAAACAGGCTCATCGTAAGATGGGTTGTTTGGCCGCGATATATTATGCTGGCGCCGGCCTGCGCCTTTCTTGAAAACCGGCGCTGAACCTCCTTCGGTAAGGCCTTCCATTGCAGTTCTGGGAGCAGGCGACGAAAACGGTCATCTTCTGTGATGGCTTGGGCGTGACTCGCGTCATCCGCGAGAAAGGAAAGCTCAGGCTGTTTTAGCAACACATTTGAATGTACCATGCCTCACTCCAGCTATCTCCGTTGCCAACGGTCCGTTATTTCTTCCCCAAAAACGGCGTCAGGAGGTCAACCGCTTTCGTTCCCATTTTAATCAGTGGCAGGAGTTTTGATTTTGGAATGGCGTTCATCTGCTCATACCAATTGTCCAGCGTATCGACGAGTTCCTGCAAATCCTTAAGGCGCTTGATGGCTGTTTTTGTCGCCGCTGGGTCGGTTTGCGCGTCAGCAAGGCAAGCGCGCAACACTTCCGCCGCCGGTTCAAGCTCGCGCTCCTTGCGCATGGCGACGATGTTGCTCACCATTTCCCAGACATCGCCTTCCGCCTCAAAATGATCGCGCCGGTCGCCAAGAATTGGCGTGCGTCTGACCAGATCCCAGGTCAGCAGATCGCGCATGGAGTTGGATACATTTGAACGGGCAAGGCCGAGCGTCGCCGCGATATCTTCCGCCGTCAGCGGCGCCTCGCTTATCAGCAGCAAGGCATGAATTTGCGCAACGGAACGATTGACGCCCCAGGAGCCGCCAAGATCGCCCCAATGCAACACGAAGCGCTCAACGGCCGGGGTCAGTTTTACGGTTTTATCTGTTATTTCTGTCATGACAGAAATATCTGAAATATAGTAACCAAAAGCAACGAGGCAGGACGCCGCAGGGCGCCCCCGATCGTGGGATCCTTCCCGATAATCAGTGAAACTTGGCGCCATATTAGCAATATTGCGTTGATATCGTCCCACGATTATGTATCTGACTGCTGAAACTAAAAAATTTATGGGAAGCGTCCCGATATGACTGAAATATCCGACCTCGTTCGCCGCGCCGAGAAGGTTGCCGACCAGGCAGGGCTGTCGCTCTCCACTGTCTCGCGCAAACTATTGAACGACGGCAAGGGGCTTGCCCGGCTCAAATCCGGCGGGCAGTGCACGCTCAAAACCCTGGAGACGGCGCGAGCGCGCCTCGCCGAGCTTGAGCAAAACTATGCGGCAAAGAGGCCGCGCGCGGCCGCCGCCAATCCGAACCCTGACGTCCTGTCCGCCCAGGCGATGACCCACCTCGATCGGCTGGAGGCGGAAAGCCTGCACATCATGCGTGAGGTCGCCGCGGAAGCGGAAAACCCGGTGATGCTTTATTCCGTCGGTAAGGATTCCGCGGTGATGCTGCATCTGGCGATGAAAGCATTCTATCCGTCCAAGCCGCCCTTCCCGCTGATGCATGTGGATACGACCTGGAAATTTAAGGAGATGATCGCGTTTCGCGATGAGACGGTCAAACGCCTTGGGCTCGATCTGATTGTTCACACCAATGCGGATGGCGTCGCGCAGGGAATTAATCCGTTCACGCATGGCTCACAAATCCATACCGACGTCATGAAGACCCAGGGCCTGAAACAGGCGCTCGACAAGCACGGCTTTGACGCCGCCTTTGGCGGCGCGCGGCGCGACGAAGAAAAATCCCGCGCCAAGGAGCGCATTTTCTCATTCCGCTCTGCGGAGCATCGCTGGGACCCGAAAAATCAGCGTCCGGAGCTTTGGAATATTTACAATACGAGAATCAACAAGGGTGAATCGATCCGCGTCTTCCCCTTATCCAACTGGACCGAGCTTGACATCTGGCAGTATATCTATCGCGAGGCGATCCCGATCGTGCCGCTCTATTACGCCGCCAAGCGCCCGGTGGTTGAGCGCGACGGCGTGATGATCATGGTCGACGACGAGCGCATGCCGTTAAATGACGGCGAGACGCCAACAATGGAAACGGTGCGGTTCCGCACCCTTGGCTGTTATCCCTTAACCGGCGCGGTAAAATCCGGCGCCGCGACGCTGCCGGAGATCATATCCGAAATGCTGACCGCCCGAAACTCAGAGCGTGAAGGCCGCGTGATTGATCATGATCAGTCAGCGTCCATGGAGAAGAAAAAACAAGAGGGGTATTTTTGATGCCTGCGCTTTTTTGCCGATCCTTCGCGACGCCGTTCTTCGAACGGCTCCTCAGGATGAGGGCAGTTTGTTTTGCAAGTATTTTCTCTCAACAACCACTCCCCTCATCCTGAGGAGGGTTGGGTATTGTTAAATATCCAATCCGTCTCGAAGGATCAGCCACGGACTCACTTGAATTAGCTTCTTTGAAGAAATGTGAATATTAACATGGCCAACGCCCCCCTCACCGCCGACGATAATGTCATCGACTATCTCGCCGCCCATGAACGCAAGGGCCTCATGCGGTTTATCACCTGCGGCAGCGTCGATGATGGCAAATCCACCCTGATCGGGCGGCTGCTTTACGATTCAAAACTTCTTTATGATGACCAGCTCGCCGCGCTTGAAAGCGACACTAAAAAGCACGGCACGCAAGGCGAAAAAATCGACTTTGCACTCCTCGTGGACGGGCTCGCCGCCGAGCGCGAACAGGGCATCACCATCGATGTCGCCTACCGGTTTTTCTCAACGGAAAAGCGCAAATTCATCGTCGCCGACACGCCGGGGCATGAACAGTATACGCGCAATATGGCGACCGGCGCCTCGACGGCGGATCTCGCCGTCATCCTCATCGATGCGCGCCGCGGCGTCCTCACGCAAACGCGCCGCCATTCCTATATCGCCTCACTCCTCGGCATTCGACATGTCGTCGTTGCGGTCAACAAGATGGATCTTGCGGGGTATTCGGAAAAGACGTTCCGCGAGATTGAAAGCGCCTATCGCGAATTCGCTGAGCCGCTCGGCTTTTCGTCGATCGCCGTCATGCCGCTATCAGCGCTTGAAGGCGACAATATGATCACTAAAAGTCCGCATACGCCGTGGTATGACGGCGCGGCGCTCCTACCCTATCTTGAAACGGTCAATGTGCGCGAAAGCCAAGATGACAAACCCTTCCGCATGCCGGTGCAGTGGGTGAACCGGCCTAATCTCGATTTTCGCGGGTTTTCCGGCACCATCGCCAGCGGCACGGTCAATCCCGGCGACGATATCGTCGTTCTGCCATCAGCCAAACGCTCCAAAGTCGAGCGGATCGTCACCATGGACGGCGACATGGACAAGGCCGGACCCGATATGGCCGTAACGGTAACGCTCGAAGACGAGATCGATATCTCCCGCGGAGACATACTCTGCGCCGGTCAGGCGCCGGCCGAGCAGACCGATCAATTCGCAGCGCATCTCCTCTGGATGGCGGAGGACAAACTCTTTCCCGGCCGGCAGTATCTGTTAAAAACCGCAAACCGCATCGTCCCGGCGACGATCACCGAGCTGAAACACAAGGTCAACGTCAACACGCTGGAGCATATGTCCGGCAAGACGCTTGAGCTGAACGAGGTTGGCTTTTGCAATTTCAACCTCGCTCAGCCTATCGCCTTTGATCCCTATAATGACAACCGGCGCACCGGCTCATTCATATTGATCGACAAACGCACTAACGCGACAATCGGCGCCGGGATGATCGATTTTTCCCTGCGGCGCGCGCAAAATGTTCACTGGCAGGATCTCGACGTCAACAAATCCGCCCGGGCGAGCACCAAGCATCAACGCCCATGCGTGCTCTGGTTTACTGGCCTCTCCGGCTCCGGCAAATCAACCGTCGCCAATCTCGTTGAAAAACGCCTGCATGATCTTGGCCGCCACACCTATACGCTTGATGGCGACAATGTCCGCCACGGCCTCAACAAGGACCTCGGCTTTACCGACGCCGACCGCGTTGAAAATATCCGCCGCGTTGCGGAAAGCGCCAAACTGATGGCCGATGCCGGTCTGATCGTTTGCGTCTCATTCATCTCGCCGTTTCAAAGCGAGCGGCTCATGGCGCGCGAATTGTTGGAGGACGGAGAATTTGTCGAGGTCTATATCTCAACACCGCTGGAAGTCTGCGAGCAACGCGACGTTAAAGGGCTCTACGCCAAGGCGCGGCGTGGCGAGATCAAGAACTTCACTGGCATCGATTCGGCCTATGAAGCGCCGCAAAGGGCGGAGATTGATGTCGACACATCAGACATCCCCGCCGCCGACGCGGCCGACGCGATTGTCGAGTATCTGCAAGGCAACGGATATCTGGAGGGGTAGGCTCGCTTATTGCGCGCCCACCGCCGTTCGATATCTGTCTAAATTGGCGTCAAAAAACGCCTTTTCGCTCTCACTAAAGTTGCGCGCGCTCGCGACAATGAATTGTTCAAGTTCGTCGAGCGCGCTCAATTCTTCATCAGAGATAGTCATCGCCCGCTCATATTCTTCAGGCGCATCGCGTTTCATCGACGCGACCACCATGCCGACCGCAACGCGATCACCCGTGCGCGCCCAATCATCGAGCGATTCAAATCCGTATGAAGAAATCATGCCGGGGAGGATCGCCATATCGCCGGGATATTGCGCAGTCAGAAAAGCAACGAGGCTCGACATTGGCTGTGTGGCGTCCGCCATAGCGTCATGAGCAGCGAATTCGTCCGGGTGCGGCTCCGGCATCAACGCCATCATGTCCGGCAAGAGCGCGAGATACCCGTAATATATCGTCAACTCAGGATTTACAGTGGGGTCCGCGGCGCCCATGTCGATCACCAGATAATCATAGTGAGGCTCGACGGCGTTAAGAAGTGATTTGGGTACGGCGTAAATCATGCGCGCCATGGGCGCATAGCCGCCGCTTTCGAGCCAGAGCGCACGCCCGGCTTTGCTCGCACCGGAAATATCCTCATAGGTCGCCGCTTCGATATTGGCGAAAGTGGTGATCGCGACAGCCTGAAAGACCGCATTGCCGTCGCGCTCAAACGCTTCAAGCGTGTCATATCCGGCGTTCAGCGCCATCTGCCTGATAACAGCGTGAGCGTCGGCGTGCTCTTCCTTAAAGAACGCCATCATGGCGCTGACAAACGCTTCCTTCTCGTCACGGGCTATCGCGCGCAGGGCATCTATATCGAGGCTTTCCTCGAGCGCATCGAGATTGTCGATTTTCTCAAAAACGGCCATGACTTTGTCGATATCAGCATCGTAGTTCGACGATGCGACAGCAGCCTCGCCAGGCGCCGCACCCTCTGCATCCGCCGCGCCTTCGTTAGAACACGCCGCGAGCATAAGCGCCGCGCCAATTGAAACCGTAAATTTGCGTAATTCCGTCTTCTGCATTGTTAAAAACATGCCGCCCGCTTTCTGATTTCTGTCGCTCAACACTTACGCCGGTTCGCTTATGGGCCAAACCATTTAAGGCATGGCGAATGCGGTGAGCATTGCCGGCTTGAGGAAAGCGCGCGGCTCATGGCTGACTCGGGACTGATTGTGCCTGCCTCGTTTCTTCCGACCGTCAGAACACGCGCCGCAACATGTGGAGATTGATCTTGATACGTTGGATATTTCCGCCGCCGACGCGGCGGATGCGATTGGCTCGCATTTACAGAAAAAAGGGTACTTTAAGTTATAACATAGCGGTTGTGGCCTATGGTTAATTAATGTTAATATTTGGTCGGCCCTGATCACATGGGGCCCTATCACGGAGGGGGATTTTTCCATGAACAGCATTCGAATTTCGGTTGCGGCCATAGCTGCAGCAGTCGTTGCTACAACCGCCGCCAACGCCGCGCCGGTAGATTTATCGAGCTGGATTGTAGACGGCGGCGGAAACTGGACGGTAGCGGGCGACACTAGCACTGTGTTTCAGAGCCTGAACAGCGCGCCAACAGTCTTTCACAACGGCGTAGACAGCCAGGGGCTATCGCTGGCTGGTAATATAACAGTCGAGACAACCGGTGATGACGATTTTATCGGTTTCGTGCTTGGCTACACACAAGGCGACATCGCTGGAAATCCGGGCACGGATTACATCCTTGTTGATTGGAAACAAGGAACGCAGGGCGGATGGGACAAAGGGCTCGCTATATCTCGCGTAACCGGCCCAATCCAGGCCAGCGGAACAGACACCTCTGCGGACGCATGGGACCATGTCGGCAGCGTTCAATTGTTAGCGCGCGCGAACAATCTCGGTAATACCGGCTGGGTGGACAATACAAGTTACGCCTTCCAGATCGACTTTACATCAACGCTTATCCGCGTGCTGGTGGATGGCGTCCTGGAACTGCAAGTTGCCGGATCGTTCGCCAACGGCGCATTTGGCTTTTACAACTTCTCACAACCTAGCGTACGCTATGCCGGCATTACTGAAGATGTATTGCCGCCGGAAATTCCAATTCCTGGCGCGCTCCCACTGATGCTTACCGGCATGGGGCTTGCCAGTTTTCTGAAACGTCGCAAACGCAAAGCCTAATCGGCACCACGAGATCAATTGCTTATCGAAAAGCGCCAATTTGCAATAGCAGATTGGCGCTTCGGCTATTTGTCGCCGCAATTAGCCGCCAATAACCTCTGTACGCACGCGACGCCATGTCTCCCCACTCCCCGCCACCAGCAACGGCCTTCCTTGCGTCGCTTGCGCCGTGTAGGGACTGGCGTCGTCGAGATATTCCGCTCTGCCGCCAATCTCGCCCAGCATCAGTACGCCGGCTGCATGGTCCCATGGATGGACGCGCGCATAAAGTGCAAAGTCGTTCAGGCCGCGCACGAGGTTGATATAACCGTATGCAGAGCAATGTACGGGCTCTGTTTCAAATTTTGCTCTAAGTTTCGGTATCAAGCGCGACTTCCAGGGTTCGGCCATATTGCCAATAGCGCGGCACCCCTTGAACGGGCGGTCGGGCAGCGGAAGCGGCGAAAGCGCCTCGCCGCGCCAGGTCGCGCCATCGCCTTTGGAACCGACGGCGAACGCCTTGTCGGGGATGGCGTATATCCACCCTTGTCTTATTTCGCCGTTTTCAACGAGGGCGACGATGGTTCCAAATTCGGCGCGCCCTTGCACGAAATTACGCGTGCCATCGAGGGGGTCGACAATCCAGAAGGCGCCGTCGCCTTTGAGACCTTCGAGAATATGAGGGGCGCCCGCAGCGGTTTCCTCTCCGATAAACGCCGCACCCGGGTAAATATCGCTAAGGGCGCGCTCAAGCCTTGCCTCCGCAGCATGATCGGCGGCGGTAACAAAATCATTGGGTCCGGATTTTGTTTCAATATCAGATTTTGCAAGCTTGCCGTAGCGCGAGGCGATTTCTTCTTCAGCAATCTCAGCGATGATCGCCGAAACCTTATCCGGATTGATGATCATGCGGTTTTATGTGCGACTTCGCCCGCCGCGCGCGCATGGGTTTCGCGGGCCGCTGGAAAAGATTTAAGAAACTGACCTCGCGCTTTTCGCGAAAGCCGCGCTTCCACGATGAGGTCTGTCTTGTCAGCGCGCTCATCAATAACCTCGGCATGTTGATGGAGCCAGGCGCGCGCGGCGCCGTCCGACGCCGCGATCACGATATGAATGGTTTCATGCGCAGCGGTCAGGGTTTTTTCAACCAGATCCAGAAGCTGATCGACGCCGGCGCCGGTTTCCGCCGACAGCGCAACGCGTACTGGCGCTTCCATAGCGCCAGCCGCGCCGGTCTGGCTAGCTTGGGCGATCCTCTCGACGCTTTCGCGGCCTTCGTCGCTAAGCAGGTCGACTTTATTGAGCGCTTCGATCACCGGGCGCTCGTCTTCAGGCCCGATACCGAGCGCCGTCAGCACGGAAATTACGTCGTCGCGCTGAGCTTCCGTATCTTGGTGGGCGAAATCGCGCACATGAATGATGACATCGGCTTCGAGCACCTCCTCCAGCGTGGCGCGAAACGCCGCGACAAGCTGGGTCGGCAGATCTGAGATGAAGCCGACAGTGTCGGAAAGGATAAGCCTCAGACCCGATGGCAAATCTATCGCCCGCATCGTCGGGTCAAGCGTTGCGAATAAAAGGTCCTCGGCCTTGACCGCAGATTGTGTGAGGCGGTTGAACAGCGTCGACTTGCCAGCGTTGGTATAGCCGACCAGGGCTGCGACCGGGTGCGGCGCGCGCTTTCGCTTGGCGCGTTGCAGCGCTCTGGTGCGCTTTACGTCTTCAAGCTTCTTCTTGAGACGGACGATCTTGTCGGCAAGCGCCCGGCGGTCAGACTCGATCTGGCGTTCACCCGGCCCGCCAAGGAAGCCGGCGCCGCCGCGCTGACGTTCAAGGTGGGTCCAGGACCGCACCAGCCGCGAGCGCTGATAGTCGAGATGCGCCAGATCGACCTGCAAACGACCCTCCGCCGTCTGCGCCCGCTCGCCAAATATCTCCAGGATCAGCGCCGTGCGGTCGAGCACTTTAGCGTCCCAGGCGGTTTCCAGATTACGGTGTTGCACCGGCGTCAGCGCGCCATCGACAATCACCAGCCCCGGACGCGGGTCTGAGGCGTCCAGCTGCGCGCGTATC